>JAXLRD010000011.1:0-164419 GCA_046331285.1 Vicinamibacteria bacterium | reverse complement strand
CGGATCGTGTGGACGAGGATCTCGGGCTTCGCCGGGTCGCCGCTGATCGAGATCGGCACCTCGCCCACGCCGAAGACGTAGAGCATGTTGAACTGGCCCGGCCGGAACGGCCGGTACTGCGAGCCCGCGACCGGGGCGAGGGTGAGGGTGAACGTGTCGCCCGTCTCCTTCGTCACGTGCCGCACGACGAAGGGCTCCGGCCGCATCGGGTCGGCGGCGGGGACGGTCGCGAGCGGCTCAGTCGTTGCGGCCATAGAGGTCCAGCATCTGCATGCGCGTCGCCTCGAGGCGCGCCACGACGACGGCCGTGAAGCGCTTCGTCAGCTCGTACCCGAGCGCGGGGTCCTTCTCGCACTTCGTCCGCAGGCAGGCCCCGTCGAGCTGCAGCGCGCGCACGGCGTTGAGGGCCCGCGCGTCGAAGTGGGCCCGATAGGGCGGGAACAGCCACGACCAGCCGAGCACCTCGCCGCCCTCGATCGTCTCGATCGTGACCGGCCCCTTGTTGGGCACGAAGACCTCGACCGCGACGCGCCCCTCCCGGACGACGTAGAAGCTGTCGGCGGCCTGGCCCTCGCGGAACACGAACTCGCCCGGCTGGAAGACGACGTTGGAGACGCACCCCGTCACGGTGTCGAGGTGCGGCGTGGGAAGCTCGCGGAAGAACGGATGCTCCGCGAGGATCGACTCGAGGGAATGGATGGTCACGGCCGGCCCCCCTCCGCGACGGCCGGGCGCACCGCCCGCGCCTCCGCGGTGATGTCGATGCCCACCGGGCACCAGGTGATGCACCGCCCGCAGCCGACGCAGCCGGACGTGCCGAACTGGTCGTGCCAGGTCGCGAGCTTGTGCGTGATCCACTGGCGGTACCGAGCCCCGGCGGAGGTGCGCACGCTCCCGCCGTGGACGTAGGAGAACTCCTGCGAGAAGCAGGAGTCCCAGATGCGGCGCCGCTCGGTCCCGGCGCCGGCGAGGTCGGTCGCGTCCTCCACGGTCGCGCAGAAGCAGGTCGGGCAGACCATCGTGCAGTTCGCGCAGCCGAGGCAGCGCTTCCCGACCTCGTCCCAGTGAGGGTCCTCGTAGCGGCGGTAGAGGAGCTCCTTCAGGCCGTCCGTCTCGATCGAGCGCGCGATGGCCGCCCGCGCCCGCGCGCGGACGGCGTCGGCCCTTCCGAGGTCCGCCGCATCGGCCGGGCGGTGGGCGAGCTCCGCCGCGACCTCCGCTCCGCGCGCGGTGCCGACCGCGACGAGGATCTCGTGGCGCCCGTCGTCGAGGATCTCGGTCAAGGCGAGGTCGAAGCCGTCCTCCGCCGCGGGGCCCGTGCCCATCGAGGCGCAGAAGCACGAGCCGGAAGGAGCGCCGCACTGCACCGCCACGACGAAGACTCCGTCCCGCCGCGCGCGGTAGGCCGGGTCGACGAACGGGCCGCCGAGGAAGACGCGGTCCTGGACGCGGATCGCGGCGAGCTCGCACGGCCGCACGCCGACGAACGCGTAGCGCGGCGGCGCGAGCGTCTCCGGCTCTGCCACGAAGCCGGTGTCGGCCCGCCGCGCGCGCCAGCGCACGACGGTCGGCGGGTGGAGCCAGCGCTTCCAGGAGTGGGGAGAGGCGGCGTGGGCGAACAGCGCGCCGTCGCCGCGCCGCACGAGCCGGTAGCGGCCGTTGTCCTGTTCGTCGGCCCAGCCCGCCGGGAGCTGCGAGGCGGCGTCGATCTCGGCCAGCACGACGGCACCGTCGCGCACGGTGGGACCGACGGGAGTGTGGCCGTGACCGCGCAGGGAGCCGAGGAGCGCGTCGAGCGCCGCCGGCTCGATCACAAGGGAGTCGCCGGGCTTTGGCACAGGGCCCTCCCACGAGCGACGGCCCGTCGGGCGCGGTCGTGACAAGCCCGGTACTCCGGCGCACGCCACGTCCGCGAGCCGGCTCTCGACGGCAAGGCGTGCAAACGGAGCGCCATTCGGAATGGCCGATCAATTCGTCCGAAAACGTCGGGTGCGCGCGGTCGGTCCGACTGGTTTTCGTGGGACGGGGCGGCGGCGCGAAAAAAGCGCGACGGGACGGGACTCGACCGGACGGGGGATTGCCTGACTTGCTCGACTGGGACGGATCTGAAGGGAACGGAACGGGACAGGAGGGAACGGGACAGGAGGGAACGGATCAACGAACCGACGCATTCCGAACTTTCGGGAGCCGGGCGGGGCCGTGCTCCCGAAAGCTCGGGGCTAGTCCACGTCCGTGACGATGAACATCAGGACGTGGCTGCCGATGCGGAACTCCTGCTGGTTCTGCAGCTGGTGCTGCTCGATCCTCTCGAGCTCGATCCAGGTTCCGTTCGTCGAGCCCACGTCGCGCAGGAGCGTCACGTCGCCGACGATCTCGAGCATGGCGTGCTGGCGCGAGGCCTCGGGGTCGTCGAGGTTGATGTCCGCGCCCGAGCGGCCGATGAGCGTGCGCGTCTTCGTGATCGGGAAGATCTGACCCGTCGCGGCGCCCTGGATCACGGCGAGGGAGAAGCGCTTGTCGCGCGGCAGCTGCAGCAGGCCCATCCGCGCCGCGTCGCCGCCAGCCAGGGTGGCGCTGCCCGGCTCCTCGTTCGACACCGGGGTCTCGCGAGTCTTCATCGCGTCGGACGCCGGGGCCGGGGCTGGAGCCGGCGCGGGCGGCGCGGCGGCGGGCACGGCGTCGGTCGGCGGCATCGTGGCGGAACCGATCAACGGGTTGTCGATCTCGATGGTCCCGCCGCACTTCGCGCAGCGCGTCCTCGCCTTGGGGCGGTCGCCGAGCTTCGCCTCGTCGAACCGGTACCTCGACTGGCACGCCGGGCAGACGACGATCATCGCGGTCTCCTCCCCCGGCCGGCGGGGCTGCTGCGCGCGGAAGACGACGAGAGGATAATACGAATCGCGCGGTTCGGGCGCGACCGACGCCCGCTGTAGAATTGGAGCGGCGGACGGCCGGGCGGTCTCCGTCCCGGGCGGGCTTTGCGAAGAGGAGGCGACGTGGAGCGGAACGAGATCCTCCGTTTCGGCGACGACGAGGACATCGACGATTACGAGGACGACGACGAGCTCGGGGACGACGAGGATTTCGACGAGGACGAGGACGACTTCGCCGACGACGAGGACGAGAGCGAAGACGAGGACTGGGACGACGACGACGAGGACGACGAGGAAGAGGACGACGAAGAAGAAGAGGACGACGAAGAAGAGGACGAGGACTTCGACGACGACGAGGAAGGGGAAGAGGACGACCTCGACGACGGCGAGGACTTCGAGGACGACGAGGACGAGGAGCAGGAAGAAGAGGACGAGTGAGCGTCCCGGCACCCGCCCCGCTGCTGCCGCGCCCGGAGTGGATCCGGGCGCGGGCGCCGCAGGGCCCTGAGTACGAGCGGCTGCGGGGCCTCATGCGGGGCCTCGAGCTTCACACCGTCTGCGAAGAGGCGCACTGCCCGAACCTCGGCGAGTGCTGGAGCCGCGGAACCGCGACGTTCATGATCCTCGGCGACGTCTGCACCCGCGCGTGCGGGTTCTGCGCGGTGAAGACCGGCCTGCCCGGCCTCCCGCCCGACGAGCGCGAGCCGGCCCGGGTCGCCGACGCGGTCGCGCGGATGCGGCTGCGCCACGCGGTCGTGACCTCGGTCAACCGCGACGACCAGCCGGACGGGGGCGCCTCCATCTTCGCCTCGACCGTCCGCGCGATCCGCGAGCGGGTGCCGGGGTGCGCCGTCGAGGTCCTCATCCCCGACTTCAAGGGGAAGTGGGACGCGCTGCAGATCGTGCTCGACGCTCGCCCCGACATCCTGAACCACAACGTCGAGACCGTGCCCAGGCTCTACCGCCAGGCCCGCTCGGGGGCGAGCTTCCCCCGCTCGCTCGAGCTCCTGAGGCGATCGAAGGAAGCGGGGCTGCTCACGAAGAGCGGCGTCATGGTCGGCCTCGGCGAGGAGCGGGAGGAGCTCGAGGCGACGTTCCGGTCGATCCGGGGCTCGGGCGCCGACGTGCTGACCGTCGGGCAGTACCTGCGGCCCTCGCCGCAGCACCTGCCGGTTCTCCGCTACTACTCCCCCGGGGAGTTCGACGACCTGCGCGCGTTCGCCCTCGCGCTCGGCTTCGCGCACGTCGAGTCGGGGCCGCTCGTCCGCTCGAGCTACCACGCGGACCAGCAGGTTCCGCGGTAGGCGCCGTCCGCCGCTAGCGACGCAGCCGCGCGAGGACCTCCGCCACGGCGTCGGCCGCCCGGTCGACGTCCTCCGCTGTCGTCCCTCTCCCGAGGGAGAAGCGCAGGGACGACTGCACGCGCTCGGGCGCGAAGCCCATCGCGCGCAGCACGTGCGACGGCTCGACGGCGCCCGCCGAGCACGCGGCGCCGGTCGAGACCGCGACGCCCTCGAGGTCGAGGGCGACGACGAGGTCCTCCGCCTCGGCGCCGGCGAAGGAGACGTTCGTCGTGTTCGGCAGGCGGGGGCCGGAGCCGTTGCGCTCCGCGCCCCCGAGCGCCAGCACCCGCGCCTCGAGCCGGTCGCGGAGGGCGCCGACGCGATCCGCCTCCGGGCCGAGCTCCGCGGCGGCGATGCGGGCGGCCTCGCCGAAGCCGACGATGCCGGCGACGTTCTCCGTGCCGGCGCGGCGGTTGCGTTCCTGCCCGCCGCCGCGGACGAGCGGCGCCATCGGCGTGCCGCGCTTCACGACGAGGCAGCCTGTGCCCTTCGGCCCGTGGAGCTTGTGCGCGGAGAGGGTGAGCAGGTCGACGTCGAGGGCGCGCGCGTCAACCGGGACCCTCCCCGCGGCCTGCACGGCGTCGCAGTGGACGAGCGCGCCGTGATCGCGGGCGATCCGCGCGGCCTCCGCCACCGGCTGCAGGACGCCCGTCTCGTTGTTCGCGAGCATCAGCGAGACGAGGGCCGTCCCGCCGGTCACCTTCGCCGCGAGGTCGTCGAGGTCGACGACGCCCGAGCCGTCGGCCCGGGCGACCGCGACCGGCACGCCCTCCTCGCGCAGGGCCCGGGCCGCGTGGAGCACGGCGTGGTGCTCGACCGCGGAGACGACGACGCCGCGCCGCGGCTCCTTCGCCCGCCCCGACACGCCCCGCAGGGCCGTGTTGTCGGACTCGCTGCCGCTCGCGGTGAAGACGACGTCGGCGGGCTCGGCGCCGACGAGGGCGGCGACCCGCGCCCGCGCCTCCTCGACGGCGGCCCTCGCCCGCTGGCCGAACCAGTGGAGGCTCGAGGGGTTCCCGTACTGCTCGCGCAGGTAGGGCAGCATCGCGTCGAGCACGCGGGGGTCGACCGGCGTCGTCGCGTTGTGGTCGAGGTAGACCCGCCGCAACTCAGGCGCTCTCTCCCCGCTGCTCGAGGACGAGGCGGGTCTTGAGGTCGTGGAGCTCGCGGGAGAGGCCGACCGGGTACTGGTGGGGGTGCACGAAGCGCTTGATCCCGGAGTGCAGCCGGTCGAGCTGCTGGTGGACCCGCTCGCGGGCTTCCTCGAGGGGCGGATGGGGCGCCACGGCCCGGCCGGCCCGCATGAGGGGGCGCAGGAGGTCCTCGTAGGGCGTCCCGGCGGGCACCCGCTTGCGGCGCGTGGGGTCGAGCGGGTCGACGATGACACTCTCGGGCGTCGCGCCGCCGGACTCGTCGAAGATCATGTCGGCCGCGAAGCCGTCCGGCGAGGAGAAGCGCCGCACCTGCTGCACGCCCGGGTTCGACGTCTTCGCCGCCTGCTCGGAGAGCTTGACGGTGTGTCGCCAGGCGCCGCTCGCGTCGCGGACCGCGCCGAGCTTGTAGACGCCGCCGAGGGCGGCCTGCTCGCCGCCCGTCACGAGGCGCGTGCCCACGCCCCACACGTCGATGCGGGCGCCCTGCTCCTTGAGGCTCGCGATCGTCTGCTCGTCGAGGTCGTTCGAGGCGACGATCCGCGCGGCGGGGAAGCCCCCCTCGTCGAGGAGGCGTCGCGCCTGGATCGACAGGTAGGCGAGGTCGCCCGAGTCGAGGCGGATGCCGACCATCTCGTGCCCGCGCTCGCGCAGCCTGCGGCCGGCCGCGATCGCGTGGCGCACGCCTTCGAGCGTGTCGTAGGTGTCGACGAGGAACGTGCAGTTGTTCGGCTGCGCGCGGGCGTAGGCGTCGAACGCCTCGAGCTCGCTCGCGAACGCCATCACCCAGCTGTGGGCGTGGGTCCCCCGGACGGGCAGCCCGAGCAGCCGTCCGGCCAGGACGTTCGACGTGGCCGCGCAGCCGCCGACGTAGGCCGCGCGCGAGGCGGACAAGCCGCCGTCGAGCCCCTGGGCGCGGCGCAGCCCGAAGTCGATCACCGGGTCGCCCTTCGCGGCGAGCACCACGCGCGCCGCCTTCGTGGCGATGAGCGTCTCGAAGTTGACGAGGGTGAGGAGGGCCGTCTCGACGATCTGGGCCTGGAGGATCGGACCCTTCACGCGGAGGAGCGGCTCGTAGGGGAAGACGACCGTGCCCTCAGGGACCGCGTCGACGTCGCACGAAAGACGCAGCGAGCCGAGCTGCCGCAGGAACGCCGGGTCGAAGAGCGGCCGCCCGTCGTTGCCGACGAGCGTCTCCAGGTACTCGAGGTCCTCGGGCGAGAAGCCGTAGTCCTCGAGGAACTCGAGCGCGCGGACGATCCCGCAGGCCACCGCGAAGCCGCCCCCGAAGGGGTTCGCGCGGAAGTAGAGATGGAAGACGGCCTCGCGGCCGGCGGTGCCGGACGTCCAGTAGCCCTGCGCCATCGTCAGCTGGTAGAGGTCGGTCGCGCGCGCGAGCGAGGGCCGGTAGACGTCTCCGAGGCGGTTCATCGGACGCATCATGCGACAGGCCGGCCGCCGAGGCGAACGGCTACAATCGGCCGGTGCCCGTCGTCGCCATCCTCACGGACTTCGGCCTCGCCGACCACTACGTCGGCGCGATGAAGGGAGCGGTCCTCGGCGCGTGCCCGGACGCGACGCTCGTCGACGTGACGCACGACGTCCCGGCGCACGACGTCGAGGCGGGCGCCCTCGCGCTCGACGCGTCCTACCGCCACTTCCCGGGCGGCACCGTCTTCCTGGCCGTCGTCGATCCGGACGTCGGCTCCGAGCGCCGGCCGATCGCGGTGGGCGCCGGCCGCTGGCTCTTCGTCGGCCCGGACAACGGCCTGTTCACCTTCGTGCTCGAGGCGCACTCCCGCGCCCGAGTCCACCTGCTCGCCAACCCCGCGTTCTACCGTTTACCCGTCTCGGCGGTCTTCCACGGCCGCGACCTCTTCGGCCCGGCGGCGGGTCACCTCGCCCGCGGGATGCCGCTCGAGCAGGCCGGGCCGCTCGTCGACGACCCGGCGCGCCTCGAGCTGCCGCCGAAGACCCGGACCCCCGAGGGCCTCGCCGGAGTCGTCGTCCACGTGGACCGCTTCGGCAACCTCGTCACGAACCTCTCGGCCGCCGACCTCGCGTCGGTGGCCGGCCGCGACACGGCAGCGCTCGAGGCGGTTCTCGGCAGCCTGCGCCTGCCACTCGTGCGCGCCTACGCCGACGTCGCGGACGGGGAGCCGTGCGCCCTCGTCGGCTCGAGCGACCGCCTCGAGATCGCCGTGCGCCGGGGGCGCGCCGACGCCCTGGCCGGCGCGGTTCGGGGCGGCCCCGTCCTCGTCCGGCGGCGCTGACGGGGCCGGGTGGCCCCGGAGGGGGGTCGCCCGCGTGCTAGACTCGCCCCGACGGCGCTGCGGCCGCGGAGAGCCCGTGCGCCCGTGGCACTCGCGCAGGAAGGGACCATGGCCGACGACTTCGACGCCGACCCGCACGACGAAGACATCTTCGCGCCGGTGGCCGCCGAAGGCTTCAAGTGCATCACCGTCGACACGGCCCAGGGGATCTCGCGGATCACGCTGAACCGCCCGCCCGCGAACGTCCTCAGCGTCGAGATGATGCAGGAGATCGCCACCGCCATCGAGAGCCTCGAGTACCAGAAGGAAGTGAAGGCCGTCACGATCCACGCGGCGGGCAAGTACTTCTCGGCCGGCTTCGAGCTCGGCGACCACCTCGGCGACCGCGCGTACGTCATGCTCGAGGCCTTCCGCCGGCTGATCGAGGCGCTCGCCAAGGTCGACCGCCCGACGATCGCGATCGTCTCCGGCCCCGCCCTCGGCGCGGGCTGCGTGCTCGCCGCGGCCTGCGACTTCGTGCTGGCCGCGGCCCAGGGGGCGAAGTTCGGGCACCCCGAGATCCGCGGCGCGGTGTTCAACACGGTCGCCGCGGCCCTCCTGCCGCGCCTCGTCGGCCGCAAGCGCGCATTCGAGATGCTGCTCCTCGGGGGCAGCCTCAGCGCCGCCGACGCCGAGCGGATCGGCCTCGTGACGCGGGCCGTGCCGGACGATCGGCTCCAGGCCGAGACGGCCGCCCTCGTCCAGCGCTTCGAGGAGGCGAGCGCCCCCGTCGTGCAGCTGGTGCGCCGCGCCATCGCGGGCGGGCTCGACCTGCCGTACGACGAGGCGGTCCGCCACGCGGAGGACGTGTACCTCAACCACCTGCTCGGCACCCAGGACGTCGAGGAGGGCCTGCGCGCCGTCTCCGAGAAGCGCCGGCCCGCCTGGAAGGACCGGTGAGCCCGGGCGGGAAGCCGTCGCACGGCGACTGGGACGTGGTGCTCGAGACGAGCCAGGCCTACGAGGCGGAGCTCGCCGCGCTGCGCCTGCGCGAGTCGGGCATCGAGGCCCGGGTGATCGACCAGAGCTATCGGCAGGAGCCGCTGCCGAGCGTCCGCAGCTTCGCGGTCGTGCGCGTGCTCGCGCCGGTCGCGTCGGCCGACGAGGCGCGGCGGGTCCTGGCCGCGGGGGAGAGGCTCGAGGACGGCGTGGAGCTGCCCGGCGAGCCGGAGACGGGAAGCGAGGAGCGATGATCGACTTTTCCCTGAACGACGAGCACGAGTCGCTCGTCGCGACCGTGCGCGACTGGACCCGCCGGGAGGTCGCGCCGAAGATCCACGACCTCGACCGGGAGCACCGCTTCGAGCGGGGCTTCCTGCGCCAGATGGCCGAGCTTCAGCTCCTCGGGATCTGCATCCCCGAGGAGTGGGGCGGGGCCGGGATGGACTACGTCAGCCTCGGCCTCGCCTGCGAGGAGCTCGAGTACGCGGACACTCACCTGCGGGTGATCCTCTCGGTGCACGTCGGCCTCAACTCGATGACCCTGTGGTGCTGGGGCACCGAGGAGCAGAAGCGGAAGTACCTCGTGCCGCAGGCGAAGGGCGAGAAGATCGCGACCTACGGCCTCACCGAGCCGAACGCCGGCTCCGACGCGGTCGGGATCCAGACGACCGCGGTCCGCCGGGGCGACCGCTACGTGCTGAACGGCGAGAAGATGTGGATCAGCCTCGCCGACGTGGCCGACCACTTCCTGGTGATCGCCTGGACGGACCAGGAAAAGAAGAAGAACCGCGACCACTCCGGGATGTCGGCCTTCATCGTGGAGCGCGGATTCGAGGGCTTCTCGTCCTTCACGATCAAGGAGAAGTGGGGGATCCTCGCCGGCAACACCGGGGGCTTCTCCATGCAGGACATGGAGGTCCCGGTCGAGAACCGCCTCGGCGAGGAGGGCGAGGGCTTCAAGATCGCCATGTTCGCCCTCGAGAACGGCCGCTACACCGTGGCCTCGGGCGCGACCGGCCTCGTGCGCGCCTGCCGCGACGCGTCCGTCTCCTACGCCCAGACCCGGAAGACCTTCGGCGTGCCGATCGGCGAGCACCAGCTGGTGAAGGAGATGATCGCTCAGATGGTCTCCGACTACGACGCGGCGCGCCTGCTGTGGCTGCGGTCGGGCTGGATGAAGAACGAGGGCCGGCGGAACACCCGCGAGACCTCGCTCGCGAAGTGGTTCGCCACCGTGGCCTCGGAGCGGGCGGCGGGCGACGCGGTGCAGATCCACGGCGCGAACGGCTACTCGGACGAGTACCCGGTGGGCCGCTTCTACCGGAACTGCAAGGCGGCGGTGATCTACGAGGGCAGCCGCGAGGTGCACAAGCTGATGCAGGCCGACTACGCCCTCGGCTACCGCCAGGACAAGCCGCGGCGGGTGGAGCTGCCGCCCTACCGGCGCTAGGCGGCGGGAGGCGTATCATCGGGCACCGCCTATCGGAGGTGCCCATGATCCCGGCCGATCTCCCTCTCGAGTTCGTTCGAGTGGTCGAACGGGCCGCGATCGCCGCCGCCCGCACCATGGGCGAGGGCGACCGCAAGCGCTCCGACCACGTGGCCGTCGAGGCGATGCGCCGCGAGATGGAGACGGTCGACATCGACGGCACGATCGTCATCGGCGAGGGCGAGCGGGACGAGGCGCCGATGCTCTACATCGGCGAGAAGGTCGGTACCGGGTCGGGGCCCGCGGTCGACATCGCCGTCGACCCGCTCGAGGGCACGAACCTGTGCGCGACGGGGGCGCCCGGGGCGATCGCCGTCCTCGCCGCCTCCGAGCGGGGCGGGCTCCTCCACGCGCCCGACATCTACATGGAGAAGATCGTCGTCGGGGCCCCCGTTCGCGGCCACGTCGACCTGAACGCACCGGTGGCCGACAACCTGAAGGCGATCGCGCGGTGCCTGAACCGCGACGTCGACGACCTGGTGGTCATCGTGCTCGACCGGCCGCGCCACGAGCGGCTCATCGAGGACATCCGGCGGGCGGGGGCGCGGATCCGCCTCATCGGCGACGGCGATCTCTCGGCCGGCATCGCCGCCGCCGTGTCCGGCAGCGGCGTTCACGCGGTCATGGGCACCGGCGGGGCGCCCGAGGGCGTCCTCACGGCGGCCGCCATGCGCTGCCTCAACGGGGAGATCCTGGGACGGCTGGTCCTGACGCGGCCGTCGGACTCCGACCGCCTCCGCAAGATGGGCATCCACGACGAGCAGCGCGTCTACCGCACCGAGGACCTCGCTCCCGGGCGGAACGTCATCTTCGCCGCCGCCGGCGTCACCGACGGCACCCTCCTCAAGGCCGTCCGGTTCTTCGGCGACGGCCTGCGGACGCACTGCCTGGTCATGACCACGATCCCGCACCAGGTGCGCTTCATCGACACCATCCACACGGAGGAGCGGCCCGACCTCGTCATCCGCTTCTGAGGCCGGCGCTCGCGCCTCCCCAGCGGGGGCCACGCCCGGAACTCTCGGCCAGGATGCGACTTGGGTGTATCGCCGGGGTACGTTCTGCGGTCCGTTTGTGATCGCCGCCACAGGATTCGCCGGCCGGAAGACCGTTAATGTCGCGCCGACCTCCGGGGCGGCGGAATGGCGGGTTCCCGGAGCCTGAGAGCCAGTCGGGCGAATGTCGATCGGGGTTTACGCTACATCGGCTAAGTTGATGCTTGACATCGATAGCGGCCTCTGTTAGCTTCACTCGGAACTTTAACTATTCTTGATAAGTGTAGATCGAGATTGAGTTCTGATAAGTCGCTGGTTGTGGTCGACATAGAGGCCGAAACGGAAGCCGTCGGGAGCGCGAAAGCACACTAGAGGGAGACGCCCGTGGGCCTGTTCGGAAAGAAAAAGGGACTGGTCGGCGTCGACGTCGGCTCCTCGGCCATCAAGGCAGTCGAGCTCAAGGTCGGCGGCAAGGGTAACGACGAGTATCAGCTCCTGAACATCGGCATCGAGCCGCTGCCGCCGGAGGCGATCGTCGACGGCGCCATCATGGACTCCGGGGCGGTCATCGACGCGATCCAGCGGCTGTTCCAGGAGAACCGGATCAAGACGGTGGACGTCGCCACCGGTGTGTGCGGCAACGCCGTCATCGTCAAGAAGATCAGCCTCCCGCAGATGAGCCCGGACGAGCTGGCCGAGTCCATCCACTGGGAGGCCGAGCAGTACATCCCGTTCGACATCCAGGACGTGGCCCTCGACTACGAGGTGATCGAGGGCGGCGGCTCCGGCGGGAACATGGACGTGCTGCTCGTCGCCGTGAAGAAGGACAAGATCAGCGAGTACACCTCGGCCCTCAGCCAGGCCGGGCGGACGCCGCAGATCGTGGACGTCGACGTCTTCGCGCTGCAGAACTGCTACGAGATGAACTACGGCGTCGACCCGAGCCGGGTCGTCGCCCTGCTGAACATCGGCGCGACGATCATGAACGTGAACGTGGTGAAGGGCGGCACGTCGATCTTCAACCGCGACATCGCCGCCGGCGGGCACCAGTACACGGACGCGATCCAGAAGGACCTCAACCTGTCCTTCGAGCAGGCCGAGGCGCTGAAGAAGGGCGAGCAGGTCGAGGGCGCGTCGGCCGAGAGCCTGCAGCCGATCCTCCAGGCGGTGTCGGAGAACATCGCGATGGAGATCCAGAAGACGTTCGACTTCTTCCGCGCGACGAGCCAGGAGGACCGGATCGACCAGATCTACCTCTCCGGCGGGACCGCGAAGATCCACGGGCTGCGAGAGCTCCTCGCCGACCGCTTCCAGGCGCCGGTGGAGCTGCTCAACCCGTTCCTGAACGTCCGGTACAACGAGAAGGACTTCAACCCCGAGTTCCTCGAGGACATCGCTCCCGCGGCAGCCATCGCCGTGGGCCTCGCCGTTCGCAGGGGTGGTGACCGATGATCCGCATCAACCTCCTCGCACCCGAGCGGACCACGAAGAAGACCAAGGCCGCGGGGCCGGCGCTCCCGGCCGGGGCGCTCCAGAGCTACCTGCTCCTCGCCCTCTTCGCCGGCGGCGCGGCACTCGTGTGCGCCGGCCTGTGGTGGCTCCAGACCAGCAAGCTGCAGCAGCTCGACACGCAGATCGCGGCGAACGAGAAGCGGCAGCGCGACCTGCAGGCGATCAAGCAGCAGGTCGACCAGTTCGAGCAGAAGCGGGCGATTCTGAAGAACAAGGTCGCCACCATCGAGCGTCTGCGCATGGCGCAGAAGAGCCCGGTGCACATGCTGGACGAGGTTTCGAAGGCGCTGCCCGACTACGTCTGGCTCGGCCAGATGGACGAGACGGCGGGCGCCGTCACGTTCCAGGGCCAGAGCAACAGCTACGCGGCGGTCGCCGACTTCATCTCGGCCCTCCAGCGCAGCGGGTGGTTCCCGGTCGTGGATCTCGCCTCGGCCAAGGACGAGGGCAACATCGTGAACTTCACCCTGAACGGGTCCTTCAAGGACCCGGAGCTCGCGGCCAAGGAGAAGGCCGCGCAGGAGGCCGCCGGCCCGTCCGCGCCGCGGCCGCCGGCACGGTAAGGGAGGCCTGAGACATGGCTGACAACCCGCTCACCAAGCTCCCCCTCGCCGGCCAGCTCGGCGTCTCCCTGCTCGTCGCCCTGCTCATCGGCGGCGGCTTCTACTGGTTCTGGTACGCCGACGCGCGCGAGCAGCAGACGCAGAAGGAGACGAAGCTCGCCGACCTCCAGAAGCAGATCCGGGCCCTCGAGGCCACCGCGAACAAGCTCCCGGAGTTCCAGCGGGAGGTCCAGGCCCTCGAGGCTCGCCTCGAGGTGCTGAAGCGGATCCTGCCGCCGGAGAAGGAGATGCCCGACCTCATGCGGCGGCTGCAGTACCTCGCCGCGCAGTCGAGCCTCGCCATCCGGAGCTTCACCCCGGGGGCGCCGGCGCAGAAGGACTTCTACCAGGAGATCCCGATCTCGCTGAGCTTCGACGGCACGTACCACAACATGGGCGCCTTCCTCGACCGGATCAGCCGCATGTCGCGGCTCGTCAACATGGGCAACCTCAAGGTGAAGGCCCAGGGCACGCCGACGCTCAGCAACACGGTGCAGATCGGCGCGATCGCCACCACGTACGTCTACAAGGACACGCCGCCGCCGGCGCCCACCGCGCCCGGCCCGCGGCCCCGGCCCGGAGCCCAGCGATGACCCGAATGGCCCAGACGACGCTCGCCGCGGCCGCGCTCGTCCTCGCGGCCGCCGCCTTCGCCTCGGCGCAGTCGCCCGCGCCGGCGGCCCCGGCGACGGCGGCCCCGGCCGTCCCGGCCGAGGCCGCCGGCACCGACGCGGAGCGCCCGCCTCTCGACGTGGAGCTCGAGGCGGGCGGCTTCGCCTACAACTCGATGGGTCGGCGCGACCCGTTCGTCAGCCTCCTGAGGCCCGTGGCCCCCGACCGCGGACCCAAGACCCGCAAGCCGGGCATGGAGGGGTTCCTCATCCAGGAGATCGCGCTCAAGGGGATCGTGAGGACGAAGGGCGGCGGCATCGGGCTCGCCGCACAGCCGGGCTACATCGCGCTGTTCCTGGGCGCCGACGGGAAGTCCTATCCCGTGCGCGTGGGTCAGCGGCTCTACGACGGCGAGATCGTCGGCGTGGACGCCACGTCCGTGACGTTCCGGCAAGAGGTGACGGATCCCCTCTCGCCGGTCAAGACGCGAGAGGTCCGGAAGAGCCTGAACGCGTTGGAGGAGGCGAGGCAATGAGAGCGAAGCTCGCTGGGGTCTGCCTGTTCGCGGCCGCCCTCGCGCTGGCCGCGGGCGCCGACGCGCAGCAGGGCGCGGGTGCCCCGACGACCATTACCGACATCCGCCAGGAGAGCGCGGAACGGTCCACCCGACTCGTGGTCGAGTGCACCGGCCCGCTCGCCTACACCTACTACAGCCCGGACCCGCTCACCCTGGTGGTGGACATCCCCGATGTCGACGCCTCTCAGGTCCCCGCGCGGGTCAACGTGGGCACGCGCGAGGTCGAGTCGCTGCGCGTCACGAACCTCGCGCGGGCCGACGGGCGCAACCTGGCCCGCGTCGAGGTGCGCCTCGCGAGCCTCGCGACCTACCAGGTCTTCTCGAAGGACCGGGCGCTGAACCTGGTCTTCGAGCGGCCGGGGACCCTCGCGAGCGAGCCGGAGCCCGCCCCCGCGCCGGTCGCGGCGGCGGCCCCGGCCGAGCCCGCCCCGGCGGCCCCGGCCAGGACGGCCGAGGCGGCGCCGGCTCCGGTCCCCGTGGCGGAGGCCAGGCCGGCCCCCGCGGCGCCTGCGGCCCGCTCCGGCCAGAAGGCCACCCGCATCGTCGAGGTCACGCGCGACGAGGTGGGCAGCCAGCTCGCCTTCACGGTCAAGGCCGACGGCCGGCTCGAGTACCGCGACTTCATGCTCGCCGGGCCCGACCGCCTGGTCGTCGACTTCCCGGACGTCACGGCGCGCGCCAGCGTCCGGCAGATCGACGTCGGCGACGCTCCCGTCCGCAAGATCCGCCTCGGCCAGTTCAGCGCCGCGGCGCCCAAGGTCGCACGCCTCGTGCTCGATCTGTCGAAGAAGGCGTCGTACCGCATCATCGACGGGACGAACGGCGTGCGCATCGTCTTCGGCGACGGCGCCGCGATGGCCGCGTCCGAGCCGGTGCCGTCCGCGCCGCTCGCCGCGCTCAAGGCCGAGACGGCCATCGACCCCGCGCCGGCCACCAAGCCTTCGCCGAGCCCGGCCGCCCTCGCGCCCCTCGCGCTGCCCGAGCCCCAGGCTCCGGCGGCGTCGGCGGCGCCCGCGCCGGCCGACGCTCCGGCGTCGGACCAGGCGAACTTCGGCACGGCGTGCGGCAAGCGCGGCGACCTCGGAACGCCGATCAGCCTCGACTTCAAGGACGGCGATCTCCAGGACATCTTCCGCCTGTTCTCCGACATCTCGGGCCTCAACGTCGTCATCAACCCCGGCATCACGGGCAAGGTGACGCTGAAGCTGAACGAGGTGCCCTGGGGCCGCGCCCTCGAGCTCATCCTGCGCACGAACGGGCTCGGCTGCGTCCTCGAGGACAACGTCATCCGGATCGCGAAGCTGAGCGACCTGCAGAAGGAAGAGTCGGACCGGCGCAAGCTCGACGAGGAGAAGGCGCTCGCCGGCGACCTCCGCGACTTCACGAAGCGGATCTCCTACGCGAAGGCCGACACCCTCAGCGAGGTCCTCAAGAAGGCGGGCGCGCTGTCGGCTCGCGGCCAGATCAACGTCGATGCCCGCACGAACACGGTCATCATCCGCGACCTCGAGACGTACCTCGAGAAGGCGCGCGACCTGATCGGACAGCTCGACACGCCGACCCCGCAGGTCGAGATCGAGGCGCGCATCGTGGTCACGACGCGGAACTTCACGCGCGACCTCGGCATCCAGTGGGGCTTCGGGGCGGAGGCGACGCCGCGGTACGGCAACACGCTCAACCGCATCTTCCCGAACTCCGTCGTCCTGAACGGCGGTGCCGTGCCGAGCGAGCTCGGCATCCCGGCCGACAACCTCGGCCCGGGCGGACTGTCGTCGGGCGCCGGCATCGGCAACTCGGCCCGCGGGTACGCCGTGAACCTGCCGGCCTCGAGCTTCAACACCGGCATCGGCATCTCGATGGGCAACATCCTGGGCAGCTTCAACCTCGACCTCGCCCTCACCGCCCTCGAGCGGCAGGGCCGCGGCCGGCTGCTGTCGACGCCGAAGGTGACGACCCAGAACAACCAGTCGGCGGAGATCAAGCAGGGCGTCCAGATCCCGATCCAGACTCTGGCCAACAACACGGTCACCGTCCAGTTCAAGGACGCCGTGCTGACGCTGCAGGTGACGCCGCAGATCACCGACGCCGGCACCGTGATCCTGAACCTGAACGTGGAGAACAACTCGGCCGACTTCGCGAACCGCGTGAACGGCATCCCGCCGATCAACACGCAGTCGGCGAAGACGATCGTCCTCGTCAAGGACGGCCAGACGGCCGTGGTGGGCGGCATCTACCAGAGCACGGAGACGACGACGCAGAACCAGACGCCCTTCCTGAACAAGATCCCGGTGCTGGGCTACCTGTTCAAGCAGAAGGCGATCGACACGCGCAACAACGAGCTCCTGCTGTTCATCACGCCGCGCATCGTCAAGTCCTAGGGGTGAGAGAGAGCCATGCGGCACATGCTCAGTCTTAGATTGGGGTGGAAGAGCGGGGCCGGCGCGTGGGCGCTCGCCCTCGCCCTGGGGACCGTGGGCTGCGCGCCCGACTACGTGACCAACAGCACGGCGCCCGTGAACCTGCTGATCGCGCAGATCAACGGCGGCTCGGTGCTGGACTCCGACGTCCGCCTCTCCACGGGCACGATCTGCCCGGACACGGTCACGGTCGCCCTCGCGGTGCGGGCCAAGAACCAGAACTCGGTGCAGATCACCGTCCCGCAGCACGTCCTCGTGCAGCAGTACGAGGTGCGGTACTACCGGACCGACGGCCGCGGCGCGGAGGGTGTCGACGTCCCGTACCGTTACAGCGGCCCGATCGCGTCGGAGGTCGACGTGGACACCGGCGGCGTGACCAGCGTGCCGGTGCAGGTGGTGCGGCGCCAGGCGAAGCTCGAGCCGCCGCTCAGCAACATCACGGGCTACCAGATCGTCACGATGATCGCGGAGATCACGATCTCCGGCCAGACGGTCGCGGGCGAGAGCGTCACGGCCACGGGGCGGATGCAGATCGACTTCGCGGACTTCGGCGACTCGCTGACGGCCTGCCCGACCATTTAGAGGAGACGCGACAATGCGCATCGCCAAGCCCAGTCGTCTCCCGCTGGCCGCCGCCGCCGCGGCCGTGTCCCTGGCGCTCGCCGCCACGGGATGCGGGCTCGACAAGGTCCAGACGCCGCCTCTCATCGGACCGTCCGAGACCGGCTATTCCGTGCAGCTGACGGCGCTGCCCGACACGCTGAACGCCGACGGCGTGAGCGTGTCGACGGTGCAGCTCGTGCTGCGGGACGCCGCCGGCAAGGCGGTGTCGGGGAGGGCCGTGCTCTTCGAGTTCAACGGCGACGGCACGCTCGTGCCCTCGGCGAACTCCAGCTACGTGGGGCCGATCCAGAGCGGGATCGTGATGGCCACCGACAAGAACGGCGTCGCGAACGTGGTGTACGTGGCGGGCTCCGCGGTGACGACGGTCGTCGTGGGCGTCCGGCCGTACGGCATCGACGCGGCGAACGGGTTCTACCGGACCGTCGAGATCTTCCAGCGGTGATAGGCTAGGGGACCGAGGGGTCCCCGTGCACGGGGTCGACCGTTCCGCGGTCGGCCCCGTGCCTATCTGAACGTGGTTGAGAACCGCATCGACGAGCTCCGACGGCGCCTCGAGCGCGACCCGGGGTCTCGTCTGTTCGCCCAGCTGGCCGAGGAGCACCGCAAGGCCGGCGAGCACGCCGAGGCGATCCGCGTGGCGCGGGCGGGACTGGCCTTCCACCCTTCGTACGCGTCGGCGCGGCTGACGCTCGGCCGCGCGCTGCTCGAGTCCGGTGAGCCAGGCGCGGCGGCCGCCGAGCTCGCGCAGGTCGTGCGGGAAGCCCCGGACAACATCCTGGCCGGGCGGTTCCTGGGGCAGGCGCTCGAAGCGTCGGGTGACGTGGCCGGCGCGCTGCAGCAGTACGGCGCCACGCTGAAGATGGCTCCCGGCGACCGCCAGCTCGAGGGGCAGATCGCCGCGCTTCGGGCGAGCGTCGCCGCGAGGCCGGCCGGTCCGGTGCCGCGGGCAGCGGCGGCGGTGCCTCCTCCTCCGCCCACCAGCCCCATGGCCATGCCGCCGGCGACGGCGAGTGCGCCGCAGGCGGCGGCCCCGCGCCCGGCCGCGCCGCCGCTGCCGCCCCTGCTGAGCCGGCCCGCGTCGGCGCCCGCCGCGGTGCCGCCGACGATTCGGCTCGCCTCGCCGCCGGACGTCGCGCCGCCCGCCGCGGCGGCCGGTCCCGCGGCGGCCCGGCCGGCGGCCGCCCCTCGCGAGGACGTCGCGGAACGCACGCTCATGTACGTTCCCGAGCCGACGCTGAACGTCCGGGTCGAGTAGACCCTGCGGCAGGCGCCGGCGGCGCCCGCTCCCGCGCCGCCGGTGGCCGGGACGGTGGGGGAGCCGCCGCCGGTGCTCTCGGGGGATACGCCGATCGAAGACACGACGCTTCCACGGGCCCCGGTGGCGGGACTGCCGGCGATCGGGGAGGCGGCGTCGATCGGAGAGACCACGCTGCCGCGCGGGCCGGCGCCCGACCTGTCGCCCCGGGGAGCTGCGGCGGACCCGACGTTCGCGGACGAGGAGCCGTTCGACGAGACGCTGGAGCCGGGCGCCGTGTCTGTGGCGGAAGAGGCCGTCGCGGCGGCAGGACCGGAGGTCGCTTCGGCTTCAGCGCCGGCCGCGGTCTCGGCGCCGCCGACGGAGCTGGCGCCGCCGCCGGCGCCTGAGGCCGCCCCCGAGCCGGGCCCGGCGGCGCGGCCAGCGGCGGCTGAAGTCGTTCCGGTGGCGGCCGAGGCGGGCTGGTCCACCGATACGCGCAGCTATCCCGCGGTGCGCGGCGTGCCGCTCGACGCTCCGGCCACAGGAGACGCGCCGCTGCACTCCTCGACGCTGGCCGAGCTGTACCTGCGGCAGGGGCTCACGGAACGGGCGCGCGAGGTCTACCGCCAGGTCCTCGCCGACGATCCGGCCAACGAGCGGGCCCGCGCCGGCCTGCGGGACCTCGAGGCCGCCGCCGCGGCCGCCCCGCCCGTCGACGCACGGGCCGCGCGGCGCGCCGTGCTGGAGCGCACCATCACCGCCCTCGAGACGCTCCTCGGGGCGCTACGGAGGGACTGAGGTGTCGGCTTTCGCGGACGCGCTCGATCGGGTCGCGGCCCGGGTCCCCGAGGCCGAGGCGGTGATGATCATCGGGACCGACGGTATCCCGATCGAGAAGAAGGTGCTCCGGCCGGACCCCAGCCTCGAGGCCGTGGCGGCGGAGCTGACGACGCTGCTGCGCGCGAGCCTCTCGGCCGCGAACGACACCGGCCTCGGCCCCATGAAGGAGCTCTCGCTCGTCACCGAGAAGACGACGACCCTCCTGGTGTCGATCACGCCGGAGTACTACCTCTTCGCCTCTCTCGCGAAGGGCGCGGTGGTCGGTCGAGCCCGGTTCGCCCTTCGGATGGCGGGCCTGACTCTGCTGCCGGAGTTCGAGTAGCCCGGCATTCTTGACAAGCCGGCGCTCCCCGCAAATAATCCACCATCTACGACATACGGGCGAAATCGCCCCTCCAAGGAGAGCGCGTGGACATCGCCGACCTCAAGGAGATCTTGCGCATCCTCGAGGCGCAGGACATCACCGAGTTCGAGCTGGAGCAGGACGGCGTCAAGCTGCGCGTCTGCCGCAGCACGAACGCGCCCGCGGCCGTGAGCCTCCCGGCCCCGATCGCGTCTTTGCCCGTGGCCATCCCGACTCCGATCGTGGCGCCCGTGGTGGCGGCGCCCGCGGCGGCGCCGCCGGCCGGAGGCGCACCGACGTTCGTCGGCGAGGCGGGCGGCGACGAGGCGCCCGCCGGGACGGTGGTGAAGAGCCCGATCGTGGGCACCTTCTACCGGGCGCCCGACCCGAACTCTCCCTCCTTCGTGAACGTCGGCGACCGCGTCAAGGTGGGGCAGGTCCTCTGCATCATCGAGGCGATGAAGCTGATGAACGAGATCGAGGCCGAGTTCGCCGGCGAGATCCTGAAGATCCACGTGGAGAACGGCCAGCCCGTGCAGTACGGCGACGCGCTCTTCACCGTGCGGCCGGCCTGAGGCGCGCCCCCGCCGCCGCTCGTCAGAGAGAATGTTCAAGAAGGTCCTGATCGCCAATCGCGGAGAGATCGCCCTCCGCGTCATCTGGGCGTGCAAGGAGCTCGGCCTCAAGACGGTGGCCGTGTACTCCGAGGCCGACGCCAACAGCCTGCCCGTCCGCTTCGCCGACGAGGCCGTCTGCATCGGCCCGCCCCGCAGCATCGACAGCTACCTGAACATCCCCGCGATCATCAGCGCGGCGGAGATCACCGGCGCCGACGCGATCCACCCCGGCTACGGCTTCCTCTCCGAGTCGGGCTACCTCGCGGAGATCTGCGAGGCGTGCAACATCAAGTTCATCGGCCCGCCGCCCCAGGCGATCCGGCTGATGGGGGACAAGAGCCGGGCCAAGAAGGCCATGATCAAGGCCGGGGTCCCGGTCGTGCCCGGCTCCCCGGGCGTCGTCGCCGACGAGGAGCAGGCGGCCCGGATCGCGCGGGACATCGGCTTCCCGGTGATCCTCAAGGCCTCGGCCGGCGGCGGCGGGCGCGGCATGCGCATCGTCCGCGAGGCGGCCGACGTGGCGCAGAACTTCCGGGCCGCGCAGGCCGAGGCGCAGGCCGCCTTCGGCGTCCCCGACGTCTACATCGAGAAGTACATCGAGAAGCCCCGGCACATCGAGATCCAGGTGATGGCCGACGCCAAGGGCAACGTCGTCCACCTCGGCGAGCGCGAGTGCTCCGTGCAGCGGCGGCACCAGAAGATCATCGAGGAGTCGCCCTCGAGCGTCATCTCCGACAAGCTCCGCCGGCGGATGGGCCGGACCGCGGTCGAGGCCGCGGCTTCGGTGCAGTACGTGAACGCCGGCACGATCGAGTTCCTGCTCGACAAGGACAACAACTACTACTTCATGGAGATGAACACGCGCATCCAGGTCGAGCACGGCGTCACCGAGCTCGTCACCGGGCGCGACCTCGTGAAGGAGCAGATCCACGTCGCGGCGGGGGCCCCGCTGTCCTTCAGCCAGAAGGACGTCGTGTTCCAGGGTCACGCCCTCGAGTGCCGGATCAACGCCGAGGACCCGGTCACGTTCGTGCCCTCGCCGGGCCCGATCCGCCACTTCCACCCGCCGGGCGGCCCCGGCGTGCGGGTCGACACCTTCGCCCACGAGGGCTGCGAGATCTCGCCCTTCTACGACTCGATGATCGCGAAGCTGATGACCTACGGCCGCGACCGCGCCGAGGCCGTGGCCCGGATGCGGCGGTGCCTGGACATGATGGTCGTCGAGGGGATCAAGACGAACATCGAGCTCCACAAGAAGATCCTCCAGGACGCGGACTTCCTCGCCGGGCGCATCGACACGGGCTTCATGGAGCGCTTCATGCCGCCCGCGAGGAAGAAGCCCTCGTGAGCGCCCGCCTCCTCGACGGCGCCGCGATCGCCCGGGCGATCCGCGAGGAGGCCGCCGCGGCGGCGCGGGAGCTGGCGGCGGCGGGCACCCGGCCCGGGCTCGCGGTCGTGCTGGTCGGCGACGATCCGGCGTCGGCGGTGTACGTCCGCAACAAGACCCGCGCGTGCGAGGAGGTCGGCCTCCAGCACGAGACCCGCCGCCACCGCCACGACTGCCGAGGTCCTGGCCGTGGTCGAGGCGCTGAACGCGCGGCCCGACGTCCACGGCATCCTCGTCCAGACGCCGCTGCCGAAGCAGGTCGAGACCCAGCGCGTCCTCGACGCCGTGAGCCCCGACAAGGACGTCGACGGCTTCCACCCGACGAACGTGGGCCTCCTCTCGCAGAAGCGGCCGCGCTTCGTGCCCTGCACCCCGGCCGGCATCATGGAGATGCTGCGCCGCGAGGGAGTCGCCGTCGCGGGCCGCCGGGCGGTGGTCGTGGGCCGGAGCGACATCGTGGGCAAGCCGATGGCGCTCCTGCTGATGCACGCGGACGCGACGGTGACGGTGTGCCACTCGCGCACGGCGAACCTGCCCGCGGTGTGCCGGGAGGCCGACATCCTCGTGGCCGCCATCGGCCGCGCCGGGCTCGTCCGCGCCGAGCACGTGAAGCCGGGGGCCGTCGTCGTCGACGTGGGGATGAACCGCGTGAGCGACGCCGCGCTCGCGCGCGAGCTGGCCCCGGAGCGGCTCGCGGTGTTCGAGAAGAACGGCTCCGTCCTCGTCGGCGACGTGCACGCGCCCTCCGTCGCGCCGGTCGCCTCGGCGCTCACGCCGGTGCCGGGCGGCGTCGGGCCCCTCACCATCGCCATGCTGATGGCGAGCACCGTTCGCGCCGCCCGCGGCGCCTGAGGCCGGGGCGAGGCCCGTGCTGCGGGTCGGGCTCACCGGCGGCATCGCGTGCGGGAAGTCGCACGTGCTGCGCCGGCTGCGCGCGCTCGGCCTGCCGACGCTCGACCTCGACCAGGTCTCCCGCGAGGTCGTCGCTCCCGGCCAGCCCGCCCTCGCCGAGATCGCGGAGGCCTTCGGCCCGATGGTCCTCGCCGCGTCCGGCTCCCTCGACCGGGCGGCTCTCGGGCGCGTCGTGTTCGGCGACGCGGCGGCCCGGGCGCGGCTCAACGCGATCGTGCACCCCCGCGTGCGCGCGGCCGAGGCGGCGTGGGCCGCGGAGCGGGCCGCCGCGGGCGACGCGGTGGCGGTGACCGACGCGGCGCTCATCGTCGAGTCCGGCGCGCACCTGCGGTTCCACCGGGTCGTCGTCGTCCACTGCGACCCGGACGAGCAGCTCGCGCGTCTGCGGGCGCGGGACGGGCTCGACGAGGCCTCGGCCCGGGCGCGGGTGGACGCCCAGATGCCGCTCGCGGAGAAGCGGACCTTCGCCCACCTCACCGTCGACACCTCGGGGACGGTGGACGAGACGGACGCGCGCGCCGCGTCCCTCGCCGAGGAGCTGCGCGCGCTCGCGGACCGCCGCTTCCCGCCGGGACCGCCTCTCGCGACGCTCGCGGCGATCGCGGCGGCGGGGCCCCCGGCCGGCCCGCGGGGCCTGTCGTCCCTGGCCCTGCTCGAGGCGGCGGCGGAGGCGGGCGGACTCGAGATGGAGGCGCTCGCCGCGCAGCTCGCGCCCCTGCGCCCGGTGGCTCGAGGCCGCGCGGGCCGCCCCCGCCCGGCTCTCCCGCCGCCGCTCTCTCCGCCGCCCTCGTCGCCTGGCAGCTCGCGCGAGGGGGCGCCGACAGCGACTACCTCGCCTCGGCCGCCGCCTCGCTCACGCGCGCCCTGACCCGCGAGGACGCGCGAGCGGGCGGCCGCGTGCCTGTACGCCCTCGTCCTGCAGGCGGTGGCCGCCGGCGACGCGCGGCTCCGCGGGATCGCGGCCGCGCTCGCGCCGCTCGCCCGCGATGGGGCGGCGGCGCGCCGGCCGGGTGGATCGCGTCCGCGTGGGCCGGCGGCTGTTCGGCCGCGGACGGCCCGGTCGAGGCCGGCCTCGCCGCCGCCTCGCCGCGGCGCGGCGCGGGGCCGCGGAGGACAGGCGGCCGGCCGAAGAGCGCTTCGCCGCCGTCCGCCGTGTCGCCGACGCCTGATCGAGGGCCGCGCCGCGGCGGGCGGGCGCCCGCTTCGCGCGTCCCGGCCGCGGGGCCCACCCGCTCCTCGACGAACGAGTTCCACTCGTGGCAGTGCGGGCAGCGCCAGAGCATGTCGTCGGCGCGGTAGCGGCAGGCCGTGCAGATGTGCGGGTCGACGTAGAGCGCCGACTCCTCGACGGTGGCGACGTAGCGCTGCTCGTCGGGCGAGAGCGATCCGATGGCGCGCAGGGTGCGCCAGACCTCGAGGTGGACGAGGAGGACGTGCGGGTTCGACTCGAGGGCGCGCAGCAGCAGGCCGAGGGCCTCCCGCGCCGCGCCCTCCGCCCGGAGATGGCGGGCGAGGGCGAGCCGGGCCCGCCAGTCGCGCGGGTCCTCCCGCACGAGCCGCTCGCACAGGGCGACGAAGCGGCTCGGCTCGCCGGAGGCGCGGTAGGCCTCCTCGAGCGGGGCGAAGGCGAGGTACGCGCGCTCGGGCGCGGCCGCGATCGCCCCCTCGAGGATCGACGCGGCGCGGCGCGGGTCCTCCTCGGCCACCTGGCCGCGGCGTGGCGAAGGCGAGGTGGAGACCGCCGGTCGAGGATTTCCACCGCGGCGAAGGTCGTCTCGGCCACTCGCCCAGCAGGCGCCGCAGGCCTACCGCCGCCGGCCTGCTGAACTGACGCGAGGCCGTCGTCGGACCTGCGCAGGCCGCCTGGAACAGGTCTGCGCACCTCGCCGCCTGCTCGCCTGCCTTCTTCCTCGCCAGCACCACCGCCCTGGTGTGCACGTTGCGGGGATCGACGTCGAGCGCCTCGCCGTAGGCGGCGGCCGCGCGGTCGAGGAGGCCGGCCTTGCGGTAGTCGGTGCCGAGGCTGGCGAGGGCGTGGGCGCGCTCGGTGCGGGTGACGTCCGGCCGCGCGAGGAGCCCGCGGTGCATGTCGATCGCGCGCTCGACCTGTCCGACCTCGCGGTAGAGGAGGGCGAGCACCTGCTGCACCTCCACCGAGTCGGGGTGCTCCCGCAGGACCTTCGCCATCTCGCGGATGGCGCTCTCGGTCTGTCCGGTCGCGAGGCCGTGGAGGGCCTCGGTGTAGTGGGGAGACGAGCGGAAGCCGGGGCGGGTCTCCGCGCCGCGGCGGGCGGCGGCCCACGCGCGGCCGGCGAACAGGCCGGCGAGCGCGGCCACGACGACGCCGGCGAGGGCGGTCTCGGTCACCGCCGCCCGCTCACCATCCCAGCGCGGCGACGGTCCGGTCCCAGTCGTCGCGCGCCCGGAGGATCGACTCGACGAACTCGCGGAGGCAGCCCTGGCCGCCCCGCGCCTCGGTCACCATGAACGCCTCGAGCCGCACCTCGAGCGGCGCGTCGGCGGGGGCGGCCGAGAGGCCGACCTCGCGCAGGACGGCGAGGTCGTTCACGTCGTCGCCCATGTAGGCGACCTCGTGGGCGGCGAGGCCGTGCTCGGCGAGGATCTCGCGCAGGACGGCGGCCTTGTCCCGCACGCCCTGGCGGACGACGGACAGGCCGAGCTCGGCCGCGCGCCGCTCGACGACCGCCGAGCTCCGCCCGGACACGAGCCCGGTGAGGAGGCCGGCCCGGCGCGCCATCACGAGGGCGAGCCCGTCGCGGATGTGGAAGGCCTTCGCCTCGCCGCCGTCGGGGAGGAGGAGCACGGTTCCGTCCGTCATCACGCCGTCGACGTCCGTCAGGATCAGCTTGAGCGCGCGGCAGCGCTCGGCGAGGGCCTCGTCCTTCATGGCGCTAGATCATCTCCGTCTTCCACAGGTCGTGCAGGTGGAGGACCCCCTCGATCCGCCCGGCGTCGTCGACCACGAGCAGCGACGTGATCTTGCGGCGCTCCATCTCGTCGAGGGCCTTGGTCGCGAGCTCGCGGCGGCCGACGAGGGCGGGCCGGGCCGTCATGCACTCCTCGGCCGTGCGGTCGAGGAGGGAGTAGCCGTGGCGCTCCATCTGCCGGCGCAGGTCGCCGTCGGAGATGATCCCCCGCAGCGTGCCGTCGGCCTCGGCCACCGTGGTGAGCCCGAGGCGCTTGCGGGTCATCTCGAAGAGGACGTCCTTCATGGGGGTGGCGGGGAGGACGCGCGGCAGCTCGTCGCCGGTGTGCATCACGTCCTCGACGCGAAGGAGCTTCTTGCCGAGGCGGCCGCCGGGGTGGAGGACCGCGAAGTCCTCGACCGTGAAGCCGCGCTGCTCGAGGAGGGCCATGCTGAGCGCGTCGCCCATCGCGAGGGCGGCGGTCGTCGAGGCGGTGGGGGCGAGCCCGAGGGGGCAGGCCTCGGTGCGGATCGAGACGTCGAGGTGCACGTCGGCGGCCTGGCCGAGCGGCGAGCGCGGGTTGCCGGTCATCGCCACGATCGGAACGCCGAGCCGCTTGAGCCACGGCAGCAGGGCGAGGAGCTCCTCGGTGTCGCCGCTGTGGGACAGCGCCACCACGACGTCGCCCTTCACGATGCGGCCGAGGTCCCCGTGGATGGCCTCGGCGGGGTGCAGGAAGAAGGACGACTGGCCGGTCGAGGCGAGGGTGGCCGAGATCTTCTGCGCGATGATCCCGCTCTTGCCCATCCCGGTCGTCACCACCCGGCCCTGGCCGGCGAGCAGGATGGCGATCGCCCGGTCGAAGCTCTCGTCGAGGCGGGGCACGAGCGCGCGGATCGCCTCGGCCTCGATCTCCAGCACCTTGCGGGCGGTGTCGCGGGGCATGGGGCGCCTAGCCGCGGGCCGCGTCCTGCACGCGCTGCAGCCGCTGCAGGAGCGCCTTCAGGCGGCCGAGCCTGTACGCGTTGGGCCCGTCGGACAGCGCCCGGGCGGGGTTCTCGTGGACCTCCATGAAGAGCCCGTCGACTCCCGCCGCGACGCCGGCCGGTCCGAGCGTGTCGATGAAGTGCGCGTCGCCCCCGGAGCGGTCGCCGAGCCCGCCCGGCCGCTGGACGCTGTGGGTCACGTCGAACACGACGGGGAAGCCGAACGAGCGCAGCACCGGGAACGAGCGCATGTCGACGACGAGGTTGTTGTAGCCGAAGGTGAAGCCGCGCTCGGTCACCATGATCCGGCGGTTGCCCGTCGACGCCGCCTTCTCGATGACGGCCTTCATGTCCCACGGGGCCATGAACTGGCCCTTCTTGACGTTGACGATCTTCCCGGTCGCGGCGGCCGCCCGCACGAGGTCGGTCTGCCGGCAGAGGAAGGCCGGGATCTGGAGGACGTCGGCCACCGCCGCCGCCTTCTCGACCTGCGCGACCTCGTGCACGTCGGTCAGGATCGGCACGCCGTGCCGCGCGCGCACCGAGGCGAGGATCTCGAGGCCGCGGTCGATTCCCGGGCCGCGGTACGAGCCGAGGCTCGAGCGGTTGGCCTTGTCGTAGCTCGCCTTGAAGACGTACGGGATCCCGAGCTCGCCGGTGATCTCGGCCACGCGCGCGGCGACCCTGTGCGGATGCGCCGGGCTCTCGATCACGCACGGGCCGCCGAGGAGGAAGAGGCGGCCGCGGCGCGTCAGCGCGCGCCAGAGCCCGGCGGTCGTCAGCAGGGAGGGGTCGCTCACGAGCGGGAGGCGGCCTCGCCCGCCGCGACGGGCCCCGCGGCCCCGGCCGTTCGCCTCTCCCACGAGGCGCGCACGAAGTCGCGGAAGAGCGGGTGGGGGACGAGCGGCTTGCTCTTGAACTCGGGGTGGTACTGCACCGCGAGGAACCAGGGGTGGTCGGGCAGCTCGGCGATCTCGACGAACTTGCCGTCCGGCGTCTTCCCGGAGACGACGAGGCCGTGCTTCTCGACCGTCTCGAGGTAGGCCTGGTTGAACTCGTAGCGGTGCCGGTGGCGCTCGCGGATCTCGGAGGCGCCGTAGATCGCCGCCGCCCGCGAGCCCGGCTTGAGGAGGCACGTGTAGGAGCCGAGGCGCATCGTGCCGCCCATGTCCTCGACCCCGAGGAGGTCCTGCAGCTTGTAGATGATCTTGTGCGGGGCGTCGGGGTCGACCTCCGTCGAGCTCGCGCCGGCGAGCCCGCACACGTTGCGGGCGAACTCCGTCACCGCCCACTGGAAGCCGTAGCAGATCCCGAAGTAGGGGATGCCCGTCTTGCGCGCGTACTCGGCGGCGGCCACCATGCCGACCGTCCCGCGGCTGCCGAAGCCGCCCGGCACCAGGATCCCGTCGACCCCGGCGAGCAGCGTCGCCGCGTTCGCGCTGTCGAGCTCGTCCGACTCGACCCACCGCCGCACGACCTTCACCTGGTTGCCGAAGCCGCCGTGCGAGAGCGCCTCGTTGAGGCTCTTGTAGGAGTCCTCGAACGTCACGTACTTGCCGACGATGCCGATCGTGACCTCGCCCTTCGGGTTCTTGATGCGGTGGACGAGCTCCTCCCACGCGCTCATGTCGCGGCCGGCGCTGCGGAGGTGGAGCTGCTTCATGATGATCTCGTCGAGGCCCTCGCCGGAGTAGACGAGGGGCACCTCGTAGATCGTCTCCACGTCCTTGGCCGTCACCACCGCCTCCTCCGGCACGTCGCAGAAGAGCGCGAGCTTGGCCTTGATGTCGGGGGAGAGGAAGCGGTCGGTGCGGCACAGCAGGACGTTCGCCGAGATGCCGATCGCCCGCAGCTCGCGGACGCTGTGCTGCATCGGCTTCGTCTTCAGCTCGTGGGCGGTGGCGATGTAGGGCACGAGGGCGAGGTGGACGAAGATCGCGTTGTCGCGGCCGACGTCCTGCCGGAACTGGCGGACGGCCTCGAGGAAGGGCAGCCCCTCGATGTCGCCGACGGTGCCTCCGATCTCGACGATGACCACGTCGGCGTCGCGCCCGACGGCCTTGATGGAGGCCTTGATCTCGTCGGTGATGTGCGGGATCACCTGGACGGTGCGGCCGAGGTAGTCGCCGCGGCGCTCCTTGGCGATGACCGAGCCGTAGATCTTGCCGGTCGTGATGTTCGAGGCCTTCGAGGTCTCGCAGCGCGTGAAGCGCTCGTAGTGGCCGAGGTCGAGGTCGGTCTCCGCCCCGTCCTCGGTCACGTACACCTCGCCGTGCTGGTACGGGCTCATCGTGCCGGGGTCGACGTTGATGTACGGGTCGCACTTCATCATCGCGACCCTGAAGCCGTGGCCCTCGAGGAGCGCCCCGATCGCGGCGGAGGCGAGCCCCTTGCCGAGGGACGAGACGACGCCGCCCGTCACGAAGATGTACTTGGTCAAACGATTCCTCCGTTTCCGGGGACGAGGAGCGCCCGCACGCGCTCGAGGTCCTCGGGAGTGTCGACGGCGACTCCGCTCGCGCCCGCGACCGGCACGACACGGATCCGCAGGCCGTGGTGCAGGGCGCGCAGCTGCTCGAGGCCTTCGGCCTCCTCGAGCGGGGACGGGGCGAGGGCCGCGAAGCGCAGGAGCGCCTCGCGGCGGTAGGCGTACAGGCCCACGTGCTTGCGCGCGAGGCCGCGGGCGCAGGCCACCTCGGCCGAGGCGGCGGGGTCGGCGTCCGCCCCGCGGCGCACGTGGGGGATCGGGGCGCGCGAGAAGTAGAGGGCGTGTCCGCGCGCGTCGGCGACCACCTTCACGACCGTGGACGCGAGCATCTCCGCCGCCGAGGCGAGGGGAGCCGACAGCGTCGAGAGATCGGCCTCCGGGTCCTCGCGGAGCGCGTCGACGGCGGCGTCGACGGCGGCCGGGTCGAGCATCGGCTCGTCGCCCTGGACGTTGACGAGGATGGCGGCGTCGATCGCGCGGGCGGCCTCGGCGAGGCGGTCGGTGCCGGTCGGGTGGTCGGGCGAGGTCATGAGCGCCTCGCCGCCGAAGCCGCGCACGGCGTCCGCGATCCGCTCGTCGTCGGTCGCGACGACGACCCGGGAGACGCTGCGGGCGGCGCGCGCCCGCTCCCACACGCGCTCGACGAGGGTCTTGCCGTGGATCTCGGCGAGGGGTTTTCCGGGGAGGCGGGTCGAGGCGAATCGGGCCGGAATGATCGCGACGATGGCCCCGTCTCTGCTCACGCCACCGGGCACGGGGCATGTTATTGCGCTCCCCCGGGGCAGTCAATCGCCGTCGCACTCATCGCGTCGATCGCCGCCGCGCCGGAGCCCGGCGGCGGCCGGGGGGCGCCCGGCGCGCCTGCTACAATCCGCCGGCGCCATGCGTCTGTCCCCGGCCACGACGCGGTCCGCTCTCGTCGCCGCGGCGACGCTCGCCCTCGCGGCGCTGACGTTCCCCGGCGCCGTGCTGCGCGGCGAGATCTTCTTCGAGCGCGACCTCAACTTCGACTGGTATCTCCGGCTGGCCGCCACCCGGCGCGCGCTGCTCGAAGGCGCGCTGCCGCTCTGGGACCCGAGCGTCACCTTCGGCCAGCCGCTCCTCGCGGATCCCGGCACCCAGGTGCTGTACCCGACCACGTGGCTCGCCCTCGTGCTGCCCCGCTCCGCGGGCTACACGGTCTTCGTCGTCGTCCACCTCCTGCTCACGTCGATCGGGGCGGCCCGCCTGGCTCGCGCGTGGGGCGCGGGTCGGACGGGGGCCGCGCTCGCCGCCCTCGCGTGGGCGTTCTCCGGTCCGCTCCAGTCTCTCGTGAACCTCCGCCAGCACCTCGCCGGGGCGGCCTGGATGCCGTGGGCGCTCCTCGCCGCCGAGGGCGTCGCGGTTTCTCCGGGCCTCGCCTCCGGCCTCGCCCTCGGCGCCGTCCTCGCCGCGCAGATCCTCGCCGGCTCGCCCGACATGTGCGCGATGACGTGGACGCTGGCGGCCGCGTGGATGCTCGCGCGGGCGCGGCGTCGGCGCCGCGCCGTGCTCGCGGTGGCCGCGTGGGCGGCCTCCGGCGCTCTCCTCTCGACGGCCGTCGTCTGGGTACCGGCTCTCGACACGCTCCGGCGCTCGCCCCGGAGCGACCTGACGGCCGACGTGCGCGAGACCTGGTCGGTGCCGCCGGCGGGACTCGCGCGGATCGTGGCTCCGCTCGACCCGGCGCGCGTCTCGCCGGACGTCGACACGCGACGGGCCCTCTTCGATCGCGCCGACGGCCCGGTCCTCGCCTCCCTGTACCTCGGCGCGCCTCTCCTCGGCCTCGGCGCGCTGGCCGTCGCGCACCGGCCTCGTCCCCGGGCCGCCCCGTTCCTGATCCTCGCCGGCCTCGGGGCCCTGGCGGTGTCGCTCGGTCCCCACGCGGCCGTGTACCCGGTGGTGGCCCGCCTCGTGCCCGCGCTGCGGATCCTGCGCTACCCGTCGAAGGCCATGCTCGTCGTCTCGCTCGCCGCATCCCTGCTCGCCGGCCTCGGGGCGTCGGCGCTCGCGCGCCGACGCTTCGGCCGCGCGGCCGCTCTGCTCGCCGCGGCCGGCGTCGTCGGAGCCGGGCTCGCGGGCGCCCGCGCCTCGGGCGCGGTCGGCGGCCCGCCGGCGCCGTCGATTCTCGCGGTTGCCGCCGGGGCGGCGGCTCTTCTCGCGGCCTCGGCGCTCGGCGCCGCGCGGGCTCGGGTCCTGGCGGCCCTCCTCGCGGGCGTCTGCGTCGCGGACCTGGCCGCGACTCACGCCGGGCTGCACGCGACCGCTCCCGAGCGCGTCTTCTTCACTCCGCCTCCGCTCCTGTCCTCGGTCGACGGCCTGGCCGGCCGACGGCTGTACGTCTACGACTACTCGACGCTGCCCGACTCCTCGGCCCGACACCTGGGCCGGCCGAGCCCGTACGTGGTGATCGAGACCCCTCGGGGCTGGAGCACGCGCGTGTTCGGCTTCGCCGCGCTCCAGTCGTACCTCCTGCCGCCGTGGGGGGCGCTCTTCGGCGTGCCGCCGGCCTTCGAGTTCGACATGCGCGGGCTCTACTCGCGCGAGCTGAACGATCTCACCTTCTTCCTGCGCCGCGTCGAGGGCACGCCGGCGCACGAGCGGCTGCTCTCCCTCGCGGGCGTCGGCGCCGTCGTCTCGCTCCACCGCATCCCGGGGCTCGAGCCCGGGGCGAGCCTGCCGAGCCTGTTTCCCGAGCCGATCCTCGTGTGGCGAGTCCCGGGGGACGCCGGCCGTGCGCGCGTCGTCGGCTGCGCGCGACTCGCCGCCGGCCCTTCCGCGTTCGCCGCCCTCGGCGGGCCGGGGTTCGACCCCTCCGCCGAGGTGATCCTCGCCCGCGCGCCGGGACCGCCCGGCCCGTGCGGCCCGGCTGGCGAGGCCCGCATCACGCGCGACGGATCGGACCGCGTCCGCCTCGAGGTGGAGGCCTCGCGGCCGGCTTTCGCCGTCCTCGCCGACACCTGGGATCCGGGCTGGCGCGCCACCCTGGACGGGCGAGCCGTCGAGCTGCTCCGTGCGAACGTGACGTTTCGCGCGGTCGCGGTCCCGGCCGGCCGCCACGTCGTCGAGATGACCTACCGCCCGCGCGCGGCGAGCGCCGGCCTCGCGGTGTCGATCGCCGGCCTCGCTCTCGCCGGCCTCGCGGCTGTCGCGCTGCGCCAGCGCGGGGCGCGCCGAGCGGCCCGCTAGCGGCGGCGCTCGTAGAGGGCGAGCGGCCGGACGGCGGCGGGCGAGACTCTCCTCTCGAACGGCGCGCCCGGGCCGAGCCACGCCTCGGCGTGGGGCCCCGCCTCGCCCGGCAGGACGAGGTGCGTGACGCGCTCGCGGTCGAGGAAGGCGAGTCGCTCGGCCTTCGTCCAGGCGCCGTAGAACCCGGCCGCGTCCGCGAGGCGCGCCGCGTGGTCGGGCGCGACGGGGTGGGAGACGACGGCGGAGCACGCCGTGAGGCCGATCGCGTACAGGCCGATGTCCGGCGGGGCGAGCACCCGGTCGCCGGCCCGGCAGTACGGCCGCAGGGCCGCCGCGGCGGCGATCCTCTCGCGGGGGACGAACCAGTTCGGGTCTTCGCCGAGCGCGATGCGCGTCTGCACGGCGGCGGTCGCGGCCAGGACGACGGCGGCCGCCGCGGTCGCGGCCGGCGGGCGCCGGGCGAGGGCCGCGGCGCCGAGGACGAGCAGCGGCAGCCCCGCGCCGACGAGGAACTGCAGGGCGAAAGCGTTCGGCCGGACGGCGACGATGCCGAACGCGCACGCCGCCCAGCACCACAGGTGCGCGCGCGCCGCGCGTTCGGCCGGCTCGCGGGCGGGGGCCGCGAGCGAGGCGAGGGCGAGAGCGGCCGCCGGCCCGAAAGCGGGCAGGTAGTCGCTCCAGGGCGGCATCGCCCCGCCCGCGTGGAAGGAGGCGAACTGGTCGGTGCCGAAGAACACCCACACGTCGTAGGCGAGCACGGGCACGAGGCCGAGGAGCGGCGCGATCTCGCGCGCCCACCGCGAGGGCGGCCGCGCGGCGAGAACCGCCACTCCCCGCACGAGGCCGAGGAGCGCGAGGTCGTACGGCCGCACGAGCCCGAGGAGGGTGCCGAGGAGGACGCCCGTCACGGGGCCGCGCGGCGCGGGGACCGCGGCGAAGCACCACAGGGCCCCGGCGAGGAGGGCGGTGCCGAGGGCGAAGTGAGGGTTCGCGAACGCTTCGAGGTACGGGAACGCGGCCACCGAGAGGTCGAGGCAGTGGGCCGCGGCCCTGTCGGTCGCCTCGAAGAGGACGCCTCCGAGGCCGCCGCCGAGCAGCACGAGGAGCAGCCCGGCGAAGCGGTGCGACGCGGGGACGCCGGCCCCCGCGAGCCAGCGCTCGGCCGCCGCGGCGAGGCCGAGCGTGGCGAGAACGGCGAGGAGGCGGAACGCCAGGAGCGGCCGCCGCCCGATCGCCGCCGACACGCGGCCCACCGCCCACCACTCGAGGTTGACGAGCACCGGTCTCGCCCGGTCCGGGGGGAGGAGCTTGTTGCCCATCAGGAAGCGGCCGTCCTCCGCCTGCTGGGCGTAGGAGGCGTAGTTGTAGACGTCGTCGATCCAGTGGAAGGTGCCGGCGAAGGCGCGGCCCGGCGGGGGATCGAGCGCCGCGCGCAGGTGCAGCGCGCCGGCCCAGGCGCTCACGAGCAGCCCGGCCAGCAGCACCGCGCGGGAGGGCGACACGCGCGATGCTAACATGCGCGGCCGGCATGCCCCGGTGGCTCACGGCGCTCGCGACGGCTCTCGGCGCCGCGGCGTGGCTCTTCGCGGGCCCGCTGCTCGCGGGCCGCGTCCTCTACTTCCGCGACGTCTCGGTCACGTACTACCCCGACCTCGTGTTCGTCGCGCGCTCGCTCGCCGGGGGCGTGTGGCCCCTGTGGCACCCAGGCGCCGACGCCGGCGCACCGTTTCTCTGCGCGTACCCCGTTCACCTCCTCCTCGCGTGGAGCATGGGCGCCCGCGGGGCTCTCGCCGTGTCGCCGCCTCTCCACGTCCTCGTGGCCGCCCTCGGCGCGCGGTACCTCGCTCGGCGCCTCGGTGCGTCTCCGGCCGCGGCGCTCGTCTCCGGCCTGGTGTTCGCGCTCTCGGGCGCGATGCTCGGGGCGGTGCTCTATCCCGTGTTCCTCGCCGCGGCGTGGGCCCCGCTCGCGGTCGGCCTCGTCCACTCGCTCGCGGCGGATGCCGGGCGGCCCTGGCCGCGGGCCGTCGCCCTCGCCGCGGTGCTCGCGACGCAGGTGTCGACACTGGGGATCGAGGCGCTTCCGCAGACCGCGCTCGTCGCGCTCGTCCTCCTGCCGTCCCTCCCGTCCGCCCGCGCGTCGCGCGCCCTCGGCGCGGCGCTCGCTCTCGCGGCCCTCCTGGCTGCGCCCGCGGTCGCTGGCGGCTCGGCCCTGCTCTCCGACAGCGCCCGCGGCCGCGGCTTCGCGGCCGCGGCCGCGCTCGCCTACTCGGCGCCGCCGGCGGTCCTGGCCGAGGCGGCATTGCCGCGGTTCCTCGGGGACGTGCACGCCTTCAGCGACGTCGGCTTCTGGGGACAGGCCTTCTACCCCGGCGGCAGCCCGTTCTTCCTGAGCCTGTACCTGGGGCCCATCGTCCTGCTGCTCGCGGCGCGGGCGGGCCGACGCGAGGCGCGGCTGTGGGCCCTCGTCCTCGCCGGCGTGCTGCTCGCCCTCGGCTCGTACGGCCCGCTCGGCGCGCTGATGGGCCCCGCGCTGCGTCTCGCGCGGGCGCCGGTGAAGCTCTTCCTCCTGGCGACGCTCGCGCTGGCCCTGCTCGCCGGGCGCGGCGTCGACCGCGCGGCGAGGGAACGCGGCGGCCGCGGGTGGCTGCTGCCGGGGGCCCTCCTCGTCGCGCTCGCGGCAGTGGCGGCGTGGGCCCCCGCGGCCCTCGCCGCGGCCGTCGGCCGGGTGTTCGGCGCGACGTCGCCGGCGCTCGTGACCGACGTCGTCGCGCGGCTCTGGCCGCTCGAGCTCGCGGCGACCGGCCTCGCGGCCCTCGGCGCGGGCCTCGGCGTCGCGGCCGGGGGGCGGGCGGCGGCGCTCGCGGGAGCGCTCGCCGTCCTCGACCTGCTGCGCGTCAACGGCGGGCTGAACCCGTCCGCGCCGGCGGACTTCTACGAGCTGCGCGAGCCCGTTCGGGGCGCCGTCGCGGCCGCCGAATCGCTGGGGCGGTACCGGTGGTTCTCCTTCGGCGCCGCCTACGCGCGCGGCCTGGCGTGGCAGCCTGCGGTCACGCGGACCCGATCGGACCGATGGCTGTTCGCGGTCGACCGGCAGGCTCTCATGCCCCGGACGCACGTGATCGACGGGCTCGAGGGTGCGTTCGACGTCGACCGCATGGGCCTCGCCCCCGAGGGCTCGACGATCGCGGTGGGGGAGGCGGACACCGCCCGCTACGACGCCTTGCACCGCCGTCTGCGGCTGGCGAACGTGCGCTGGGTGCTGAGCTTCGACCCGCTCCCGGAGCCGCTCGTCTCGCCGCGGGCCGCGCTGCTCCTGCCCGAGGTCCGGGACCCGCTCCGACTCTACGAGGTGCGGGACCCGCTGCCCCGGGCCTTCTTCGTGGCGCGGCACGAGGTCGTCCCGCGGGCGGAGGCGCTCGCCCGGGCGGCCGGGGATCCCGCCTTCGACCCGCGGCAGACGGTCCTCCTCGAGGGCGAGCCGGGGCCGCTGCCGGGAGCCGGCTCCGTCTCGCCGGGCGAGGCGCCCTCCGTCGAGTACCGGCTCCTCGGTCCGCACGAGGTCGAGGTCTCTGCGACGACGCCGCCCGGCTTCGTCGTCGTCCTGGACGGCGCCCACCCGGACTGGTCCGCCGCGGACGATTCGGGCCGGCCCGTGCCCGTGCTTCGCGCCGACGGCCGCTACCGGGCGATCCCGACGGCCGGGGGCTCTCGGCGTTTCACGCTGAGCTACCGTCCGCCGTGGCGGGGGCCCGCGCTGGCGGCTTTCGCGCTCGGCGTGGGCTCGGCGGCGGGCCTCCTGGTTGTGTCGCATTTCACCGCTGCACGGGCACGGCGCGTGCTAACCTCGCACACGGTGACCGAGGTCTGACCTGAAGACCGGTTCCAGAGAACCGGGACAGGCTTGACACATTTAGACCACGGCGTTAGCATCGCGCGACTAAATGGGCATGAAGTCGAAGTTTTTCTGGACTGAGAGCTGATGCCTGTCAAGCTCGGTGAGCTGCTTCTGAAGGAGAACCTCGTCTCTCCGCAGCAGCTCCAGGAAGCCCTCAGCCACCAGAAGCAGAACGGCGGGAAGCTCGGCAAGGCGTTCGTGAACCTCGGCTTCGTGAAGGACGAGGAGATCACGAGCCTCCTCTCGCGCCAGTACGGCGTGCCCTCGATCAACCTCGACCACTTCGAGGTCGACCCGGCGATCATCAAGATCATCCCCGCGGAGACCGCGCGGAAGTACCAGGTGCTCCCGCTGTCGCGCTCCGGCGCCACGCTGACGATCGCCATGGCGGATCCGACGAACGTGTTCGCCATGGACGACATCAAGTTCATGACGGGCTACAACGTCGAGCCCGTCGTGGCCTCCGAGGGCGCCCTCGAGGACGCGATCGACCGCTACTACGGCTCGACGCGGTCGCTCGTGCTCCGCCCCGACGGCTCGCCGGCCGGCGCTCCCTCCGGCGGCGGCTTCAGCGGGATCCCGACCGCGGGCGGCGGCCTGAAGGAGGCGCTCGAGAGCACGCTGAGCGTCGACGACATGGCCCAGCTCGGCGGGCTGTCCGAGGTCGACCTCGACGCGATGGGCGACGCCGAGGCCGACGTCGAGACCGTCAAGGAAGACGACGAGATCGACCTCGGCAACCTCGCGAAGTCCGCCGACGCCGCACCCGTCGTGAAGCTCACGAACAACCTGCTCGTGGACTCGCTCAAGCGGGGCGCGTCCGACATCCACATCGAGCCCTACGAGAAGGACTTCCGCGTCCGCTTCCGGATCGACGGCGTGCTGTACGAGGTCATGCGGCTCCCGATGAAGGTCAGGGATCCGCTGCTCTCCCGCGTCAAGATCATGGCGAAGCTCGACATCGCCGAGAAGCGGCTCCCGCAGGACGGGCGCATCAAGATCAAGATGAAGCTCGACGACCGCAGCCGCGATCTCGACTTCCGCGTCTCGGTGCTGCCGACCCTGTGGGGCGAGAAGATCGTCCTGCGCCTGCTGGACAAGACGAAGCTCATGCTGGACATGACCAAGCTGGGCTTCGAGGCGCACTCGCTCGACCGGTTCAAGAACGCGATCGCGAAGCCCTACGGCATCGTCCTCGTCACGGGGCCGACCGGGTCCGGCAAGACGAACACCCTCTACTCGGCGCTGTCGTCGCTCAACAAGCCCGACACCAACATCATGACCGCGGAGGATCCGGTGGAGTTCAACCTCCACGGGATCAACCAGGTCCAGATTCGCGACAACATCGGCCTCAACTTCGCGATGGTCCTGCGGTCGTTCCTGCGGCAGGACCCGAACGTCATCCTCGTCGGCGAGATCCGCGACTACGAGACGGCCGAGATCGCGGTGAAGGCGGCCCTCACCGGGCACCTCGTGCTGTCGACCCTGCACACGAACGACGCCCCCTCCACGGTCTCGCGCCTCGTGAACATGGGCATCGAGCCGTTCCTCGTGGGCACCGCGGTGAACCTGATCCAGGCCCAGCGCCTCGTCCGCCGCGTCTGCTCGAAGTGCAAGACGGACGTCACCGCCGAGGTGCCGTCGAAGACACTCATCGACATCGGCTTCCAGCCCGACCAGATCGGCACGTTCCAGGTCTTCAAGGGCAAGGGCTGCGCGACCTGCAACGGCACCGGCTACAAGGGCCGCGTCGGCCTGTACGAGGTCATGGAGATCAGCGAAGGGATCCGCGACCTCGTGATGGTCGGGGCGACCGCGGTCGAGATCAAGAGGAAGGCGCTCGAGGAGGGCATGCTGACTCTGCGCATGAGCGGCCTCGAGAAGATCAAGAACGGCGTGACGACGGTCGAGGAGGTCCTGCGGGAGACGGTGCTCTAGGCCGCCCCGCGTCGGGGGCGGCCGCCGTCGGACCGACCGGGACCGTCCGGAGAGGGGGAGGGGCGTGGCGGTCAGCCTTCATCAGCTGCTCAAGACCATGACGGAGATGGGGGGAACCGACCTCCACGTCACGACGAACTCCGCGCCCCAGATCCGCGTCGACGGGAAGCTTCGCCCGCTCGACCTGCCGGCGCTCTCGGCGGTCGAGACGAAGCAGCTCGCCTACAGCGTCCTCACCGACGCGCAGAAGCACCGCTTCGAGGAGAACCTCGAGCTCGACTTCAGCTTCGGCATCAAGGGCCTCGCCCGCTTCCGCGCGAACGTGTTCATGCAGCGCGGCGCGGTGGCCGCCGTGTACCGCACGATCCCCTACGACATCCGCGGCTTCAAGGACCTCGGGCTCCCGCCGGTCATCGCGCAGATCTGCGACAAGCCGCGCGGCCTCGTGCTCGTCACCGGGCCGACCGGCTCGGGCAAGTCGACGACGCTCGCCGCGATGCTCGACAAGATCAACTCCGAGCGGCACGAGCACATGCTGACCGTCGAGGACCCGATCGAGTACCTCCACCAGCACAAGAAGTGCGTCGTGAACCAGCGCGAGGTCCACGCCGACACCCACTCGTTCTCGAACGCCCTGCGGGCGGCTCTCCGCGAGGACCCCGACGTCGTACTGATCGGCGAGATGCGCGACCTCGAGACGATCGAGGCCGCGCTGCGAATCGCCGAGACGGGCCATCTCACGTTCGCGACGCTCCACACGAACTCCGCCTCCCAGACCATCAACCGCATCGTCGACGTCTTCCCCGCGCACCAGCAGTCGCAGGTGCGCGCGCAGCTGTCGCTCGTGCTGGAGGGCATCATGTGCCAGAGCCTCCTCCCGCGCGCGAGCGGCTCCGGGCGCGTGCTGGCCATGGAGATCATGGTCCCGAACCCCGCCATCCGGAACCTCATCCGCGAGGACAAGATCCACCAGATCTACTCCGCGATGCAGACCGGGCAGGAGAAGTACGGGATGCAGACCTTCAACCAGTCGCTGGCCAGCCTCTACTTCGCCAAGCAGATCACGCTGCAGACGGCCCTCGGCATCAGCTCGAACCCCGAGGAGCTGCAGGACATGATCAACCGCGGCGCCGGCCTCGCCACCCCCCAGGCGGCGGGACGGCCGCCCATGCGGCCGGCGGGCCGCTAGCGCCGGGAGGAACCGATGCCTGCTTTCGTCTGGAAGGGCAAGACACGCGACGGGAAGGTGGTCGGCGGCGAGAGGGTCGCCGACAACAAGGAAGCCGTGATGGCCATCCTCCGGCGCGACCAGATCCTCGTGTCCTCCGTGAAGGAGAAGGGTCGCGAGGTCGCCCTCCCGAAGCTCGGGGGCGGCGTCCCGGCCAAGGACCTCGCGATCTTCACCCGCCAGTTCTCCGTCATGATCGACGCCGGCCTGCCGCTCGTGCAGTGCCTCGAGATCCTCGGCAGCCAGCAGGAGAACAAGACCTTCGCCAAGGTCCTCCAGCAGACCCGGATGGACGTCGAGGGCGGCGCGAGCCTCGCCGACGCGATGCGCAAGCACCCGAAGGTCTTCGACGATCTGTTCACCAACATGATCGCGGCCGGCGAGGCGGGCGGTATCCTCGACACCATCCTGAAGCGCCTCGCGACCTACATCGAGAAGTCGGTCAAGCTGAAGGCCCAGGTGAAGGGCGCGATGGTGTACCCCGTCGCCGTCATCGGCATCGCCGCGATCGTCATCGCCGTCATCCTGTGGAAGGTCATCCCGACCTTCGCCTCGATGTTCGCCGGCCTCAACGCGGAACTGCCGCTGCCGACCCGGTTCGTCATCGGGCTCAGCAAGTGGTTCGTGCGCCTCCTGCCGTTCATCATCGTCGGCGGGGTGCTCGGCACGATCGGCTTCCGGCGCTACTACGCGACCCACGGCGGGCGCCGGGTGGTCGATCGGGCCCTCCTGAGGATGCCCATCCTGGGAACGCTCTTCCAGAAGATCGCCGTCGCGCGGTTCTGCCGCACGCTCTCGACGCTCATCTCGTCGGGCGTCCCGATCCTCGACGGCCTCGAGATCACGGCCCGGACGGCCGGCAACGCGATCGTCGAGGACGCGATCATGGTGGTCCGCAAGGGGGTCGAGAGCGGCCTCACCGTGGCCCAGCCCCTCAAGGAGACGAAGGTCTTCCCGCCGATGGTCGTGCAGATGATCGGCGTCGGCGAGCAGACGGGCGCCCTCGACGCGATGCTCAGCAAGATCGCGGACTTCTACGAGGACGAGGTCGACCAGGCGGTGGCGAACCTCCTCACGCTGATGGAGCCCGTCATGATCCTGTTCCTCGGCATCAGCGTCGGCGGCATCATCATCGCGATGTACCTGCCGCTCTTCGACCTCATCAGCAAGCTGACCTGACGGGTCGCCCCGCGCCGTCTTCCGCCCCCGGCGCCGCCGGGGGCGGAGGGCGGACCCCGACGATGGACCTCGACCTCGACGGCCGGCTGCGGAGGCTGATGGGCTTCCGGGTGGTCATGGTGACCACCCTCCTGTTCGTCCAGACCTGGGTCGAGTCCGTCTCCGAGACGCTCTGGGCGACGAACCCGGTCTACTTCGTGATCGGGGCGACGTACGCCATCACGGTCGTGCACGGCGTCGCCCTGCGCTTCCTGCGCCCTCTCAAGCTGCTCGCCTACGCGCAGGTGGTGGTCGACCTCGTAGTCATCACCGCCCTCGTCTACTTCACGAGCGGGATCCGCAGCGGATTCCTCCTCCTCTACCCGCTCGCGATCCTCGCCGCGACGCTCCTCGTCTCGCGGCGGGGCGCGGTCGCCCTGGCCGCCCTCGCGACGGCCCTCTACGCCGGGCTGATGATCGCGGTCCGGTCGGGACAGATCTGGCACCCGGCCCTCGGCGACCTGCGCGGGGCGCCCGTCGGCGCGCTCGTCTACCCGATCTTCGTCCTCGGCGTCGCCTGCGCGACGGTGGCCCTCCTCGGCTCCTACCTCTCCGAGAGCCTCCGCCACACCGGGCGCCAGCTGCTCGAGGCGACCGAGGAGGTGGCGGACCTCCGCGAGCTCAACCAGGTCATCGTCGACAGCATCCAGAGCGGACTCGTCACGACCGACGCCCAGGCCCGGGTCCTGCACGTCAACGCGTTCGGCCAGCGCGTGCTCGGCCGCCCGGCCGCCGCGATCCGCGGGGCGCGCGTGCAGGAGATCTTCCGCTCGCCCCTCCTCGAGCCCGGCGAGCTGCGCTCGCGGGCCGGCGACCGCACGCTCGCCCGCCTCGAGCTCGCCTACGACCATCCCGAGGGCCGCCGCCTCGACCTCGGGGTGACCGTCACGCCGCTCGCGAACTCCGCGACCTCCGCCGGGTACCTCGTGGTCTTCCAGGACCTCACCGAGATCCGGCGGCTCGAGGACGAGGTCCGCACGAAGGAGAAGCTCGCCGCGGTCGGCGAGATGGCGGCCCAGCTCGCTCACGAGATCCGCAACCCGCTCGGCTCGATCCGCGGCTCGGCGCAGGTGCTGATGGGGGAGCCCGCGCTCGGCGAGGAGCAGGCGCGTCTCCTGGAGATCATCTCCCGGGAGTCCAAGCGGCTCTCGGACACGCTGAACCGGTTCCTGTACCAGGCCCGGACCCCGGCGCGCCGCCACGAGGCGGTCGACCTCCGTCCCGTGGTGGAGTCGGCCGTCGCCCTCCTGCGCAACGCGAGCGAGCTCTCGCCGGGGCACACTCTCCTCTTCGAGGCGGACGCCGGGCCGCACGTCTGCCTCGCCGACCCGGACCAGATCGCCCAGGTCTTCTGGAACCTCGCCCGCAACGCGCTCGAGGCGATGCCGGGCGGGGGGCGCCTCGAGGTGCGCCTGCAGAGGACGGCGACCGACGTGGTGCTGGCGGTGCGCGACGAGGGCCGCGGCCTCGGGCGTGACGAGCAGCGGCGCGTGTTCGAGCCCTTCCAGAACGCGGCCGGGGGCCGCGGCGGCCTCGGGCTCGCGATCGTGTTCCGGATCGTCCGCGAGCACGGCGGAGACATCAGCGTCCGCAGCGCGCCGCACGCGGGCACCCAGGTCGAGGTGCGGATCCCGGTGGTCGCCCTCGGCCCGCCGGCGGCCGCCGCCGGCGCATGAGGGGAGCGGCGGCGCCTCGTTGCCGGCCGGGCCGCGGCGGCGTAGGATCGGCGCGGGTCACGGCTTGAGCGAGGCGCGGCGCATCCTCATCGTCGACGACGCGCAGTCCATGCGGGAGATGCTCGCCATCCTCCTCAAGAAGGAGGGGCTCGACGTCCGGGCCGCCGGCAGCCGGGCCGAGGCGGCCCGCGCTCTCGCCGAGGGCGACGTCGACCTCGTTCTGACCGACGTGCGCCTGCCCGACGGCGACGGCATCGAGGTGCTGCGTCACGTGAAGGCCGCCACCCCGGAGACGGCGGTCGTCGTGATGACGGCCTACGGCACCTCCGAGACCGCGGTGGCCGCGCGCAAGCTCGGGGCCGAGGCCTACATCCTCAAGCCCTTCGACGTCGACGAGCTGCGCGTCGTCGTCCGCGACGCCCTCGCCAACCAGCGGCTGCGCCAGGAGAACGTCCGCCTCCGGCGGGAAGTGGGCCGCAGCCACGGGCTCGAGCGCCTGATCGGCGTCTCTCCGGTGATGGCGTCCCTCTTCGAGATGATCCGCGCGGTCGCTCCCACGAGCTCCACGGTCCTCGTGACCGGCGAGAGCGGCACGGGGAAGGAGCTCGTCGCGCGGGCGATCCACGGCCTGTCCGGACGGGCGGAGGAGCCGTTCGTGAGCGTCAACTGCGGCGCCCTGCCCGACACGCTCCTCGAGAGCGAGCTGTTCGGCCACGTGAAGGGCGCCTTCACGGACGCGCGGCAGAGCAAGAAGGGGCTCTTCGAGGCCGCGAGCGGGGGCACCCTCTTCCTCGACGAGGTCGGCGAGACCTCGCCGCCGATGCAGGTGAAGCTCCTCCGCGCCCTGCAGGAGCGCCGCATCCGGCCGGTGGGAAGCACGGCCGAGATCGAGGTCGACGTTCGCGTGATCGCGGCGACCAACGTCCCCCTCGAGGACCTCGTGCAGCAGCGGAAGTTCCGCGAGGACCTCTTCTACCGCCTGCAGGTGATCCCGATCCGCACGCCTTCCCTGCGCGAGCGCACGGAGGACATTCCCCTCCTCGCCGCGCACTTCGCCGAGCGCTTCGCGCGCCAGATGGGCAAGCGTGTGGCGAAGATCTCCGAGGAGGCCATGGCGTGCCTGAAGCGCCACTCGTGGCCCGGGAACGTCCGCGAGCTCGAGAACGTCGTGGAGCGCGCCTGCGCGCTCGAGACGACGGAGGCGATTCTCGCCGAGCGGCTCCCCGAGGCGCTCCTCCGGCCCTCGGCGGGGGTCGCGATGCCCGCGATCGGGCACGGCTTCAGCCTCGACGGCTACCTGCTGTCGGTCGAGGCCAAGCTCCTGCAGGAGGCGCTCCAGCAGGCGGCCGGCGACAGGTCCGAGGCGGCGCGCCTGCTCGGGGTGACGCCCCGCTCCCTGCGCTACCTCATGAAGAAGCACCCGGCGGTCTCGGGGCGGGAACGCGCGAGCTGAGCGCGAGCCGGCCGGCGGACCCATCTTGCGGTCGCCCGCTGTGCGCCTGAAGGGAGCCGGTCCGCGAAACGGTCGCGGATGTGTCACATTCTGTCGCGGTGGCAATTTTTGTCGCGAGCTGAGTGCCGAGCCCACTGATTCATAAGGAGTTATGCGGTCGGGACCTCGGCACGTGTGTTGCTATCTCCCGGTCCGGCCACAGTGTTCCGTGGCATGGAAAGGACGAGAGGAACCAGATGAAGAAGCAGAAGGGTTTCACGCTCATCGAGCTGCTGATCGTCGTCGCGATCATCGGCATCATCGCCGCCATCGCGATTCCGAGCCTGCTGCGGGCGCGCGTGTCCGCGAACGAGTCGGCCACCATCGGCGACATCCGCACGGTGATCTCGGCTCAGGCCGCCTATCAGTCCGCGAACGGCGGCTGGTACGCCAGCACCATGACCTGCCTGAGCGTGCCCACGGGCGGCACCTGCATCCCGAGCTATCCCACGAACGGCCCGACGTTCCTCGACCCGAACCTGGCCGCGCAGGCTCCGAAGTCCGGCTACAACCGGTCCTTCGACGCGACGGCGATCACGGGCGTGAACACGGCGGTTTCGGGCTCGGACAGCACGGGCGCGTACGCGTACTCGGCGTGGCCGGTCACGGTCGGCCAGTCGGGCGTGCGGGCGTTCGCCGGCGACTCGAGCGGCGTCATCTGCTTCACGCCGCAGGGAGGCACGACGCCGACCGTCACGAACGGCGCGGTCCTTCTCTCGAGCTGCACCGTCCTCCAGTAAGGGCGTAGACGCCGCACCCGAGGGCCTGGGGGCATTTCCCCAGGCCCTTTTTCTTTTCCGCCAAGAGGCGTTCGCGGATCTCTCCCTGTCGAGGCAATCCGGACAAGAAGCGTCGGTCCGAGCATTTCTTGTCGCGTCCCTCCGGACGAGCGTGCACAAGCGCCACGTGCAGTCATACACTTACGGGTGGTCGCCGTTGGTACACAAGTTGCCCACTCCAGAACGGACGCACCCAGGCCGGGTGGCCGCGCAGCCAGCTCACGAAAGGACGACCAGTCAATGCACAAGCAGGGGCAGAAGGGTTTCACGCTCATCGAGTTGCTGATCGTCGTGGCGATCATCGGCATCATCGCGGCCATCGCGATCCCCAGCCTCCTCCGGGCGCGGGTTTCGGCCAACGAGGCGGCGACCATCGGCGACATCCGGGCGGTGATCTCGGCCCAGGCCGCGTATCACTCCGCCAATGGCGGCTGGTACGCGAGCGACATGTCCTGCCTGAGCGTGCCCACGGGCAGCGGCTGCATTCCCAGCTATCCGACGAACGGGCCCACGTTCCTCGACTCGAACCTCGCGGCGCAGGCGCCGAAGTCCGGCTACAACCGCTCCTTCGAGGCGCCGGCGGTCTCGTCGGTCAACACGGCCATCTCCGGATCGGCCAGCGCCACGAGCTACGCGTACACGGCGTGGCCGGTCACGGTCGGCCAGTCGGGCGTGCGGGCGTTCGCCGGCGACTCGAGCGGCATCATCTGCTTCACGCCGCAGGGGGCCACGGCACCGGTCGTCGCGAACGGCGCGATCGTCTTCACGAGCTGCACGGTCCTCCAGTAACCCGGCGCCGGCCGGGAATCCTCCGAGGCCCGGGCCCCGCCCGGGCCTCGTTCCCTGATCGAAGGGCCCCGATCCCGACCCACTCGCCGGCCCCTGCCTTCCGCGGCCGACTCTAGTAAGATCGACCCCCGATGACGGATGCGCCTTCGGCCGTCGACATCCGTGGTCTGTGCAAGAGCTACCGCACCGGTCACGTGATCCAGGGCCGTCGTCCTGCGCTTCAGGACCTGACGCTCCAGGTCCGGCGGGGCGAGATCCTGGGCTACGTGGGCCCGAACGGTTCCGGGAAGACCACGACCCTGAAGCTCCTCATCGGCCTGCTGAGGCCGGACAGCGGCGAGGCGTTCGTCCTGGGTGAGCCGGCGGCCTCGCGCGCCTGGCGGTTCCGGGCCGGCTATCTTCCCGAGCATCCCTACCTCTACGACTATCTGACCCCGGCCGAGTACCTCGACTACGTCGGCCGGCTGTTCGGGTTCGGCGCGGCGCGGCGCCGGGAGCGGTCCCGGGAGCTGCTGGAGCTCGTCGGCCTCGAGCGCTCCGCGAACGTGCCGATGCGGAAGTTCTCGAAGGGAATGGTGCAGCGGGTCGGCCTCGCGCAGGCCCTCGTCAACGATCCGGAGCTGCTGATCCTCGACGAGCCGATGTCCGGCCTCGACCCGATCGGCCGCCGGCTCGTCCGGCAGATCATCGTGGACCAGCATCGAGCGGGGAAGACCGTGCTCTTCTCGACCCACATCCTGGGCGACGCCGAGACGCTGTGCGACCGGGTCGCGGTGCTCCGCGGCGGCCGGCTGCTGAAGGTCGGACCGCTCGGCGAGCTGCTGCGGCTCGACGTCGACCACATGGAGGTGTTCGTGGCCGGGCTCGGCGACGAAGCCGGCGCCCTCCCCGGCGTGGAGAAGGCCGAGCGCGTGGGAGAGCGCGTGCGGCTGCAGGTGCGCGAGGCGGACCTAGGCCGCGCGATCACCGCCGTCGAGTCGGCCGGGGGCCGCGTGCTCGCGGTCCAGCCCGTGCGTCAGACCCTCGAGGACTACTTCATGCGCGAGATGCAGGGGCCGGCGGGAGACGGCGCCGGGGGCGCCGGCGCCTGGGGGGAGGGATGAGCCGCATCCTCGCCGTCGCCGCCAACACGTTCCGCGAGACCGTGCGCGAGCGGGTGCTCTACAACCTCGTGCTGTTCGCCCTCCTGATGACCGGCTCGGGCCTGCTCCTCGGCCAGCTGTCGATCCGGCAGGACGAGAAGATCATCAAGGACATCGGCCTCGCCGCGATGGAGCTCTTCGGCACCCTCATCGCCGTCTTCATCGGCACCGGCCTCGTCAGCAAGGAGATCGAACGGCGCTCGCTGTTCCCCCTGCTCGCGAAGCCGCTGTCGCGGAGCGAGCTCTTCCTCGGGAAGTTCGCGGGCCTCGGCTTCACCCTCTTCGTGAACCTCGCGGTCATGACCGCCGGCCTCTATCTCACGCTGCTCGCCACCGGCCGCCGCCTCGACGCCGGCCTCGTCTCGGCGATCGTGCCGATCTACGCCGGGCTGCTGCTCGTCGTCGCCTTCGCGATGCTCTTCTCGTCGCTCACCTCGTCGACCCTCGCGGCGGTCTTCACGGTGGGCATCGCGGTGGCCGGCCGGTTCACGGACCTCGTCCGCGGCCTGCGCGAAGTGGCCCAGGACGTCCCGGCCTGGCTCGGGCCGCTCCTCTACGCGGCGCTGCCCAACTTCGGCCACTTCGACCTGAAGAGCCGCGTCGCCTACGGGGACCCGGTGCCGGCGACCGTCGTCCTCTGGATCCTCGGGTACGGCCTCGCCTGGACCGGGGTCGTGCTGTGTCTGGGCCTCGCGGCCTTCCGCTCGCGCGACTTCCAGTGACGAAGCGCCTCCTCGCGCTGGCCGCCCTCTTCGCGGCGGCCGTCCCGGCCACGCAGTCCCGCGTCGACGCGTCGCTCGGAGAGACGAGCGCCCAGAAGCAGGTCCTCTACCTGTGGTCGGGCGGTCAGGTGAAGCGCTTCTTCCCGGGCTTCGAGGCGATCGCGGCGGACGTCTACTGGCTCCGGACCGTCCAGTACTTCGGCGCGGAGCGCCGCTTCTCGCGCGAGAAGAGCTTCGACCTGCTGCGCCCGCTCATCGAGATCACGACCGACCTCGATCCGCGGCTGGAGGTCGCCTACCGCTACGGCGCGATCTTCCTGGCCGAGGCCGCCCCCGAGGGAGCGGGCCGGCCGCGCGAGGCGGTCGAGGTCCTGGAGAAGGGGGTGCGCAACAACCCGCTCTCCTGGCGGCTGCGGCAGGATCTCGGCTTCTTCCACTACCTCTTCCTCCGCGACGCGAGCCGCGCGTCGGCCGTGCTGCTCGAGGCGGCGGAGATTCCCGGCGCCCCGTTCTGGCTGCGCACCCTCGCCGCCGACGTGCTGCAGAAGGGCGGCGAGCGGGAGTCGTCGCGCCGGATGTGGCGGCAGATGTTCGAGCAGTCCGAGGCGGGGTCGCTCAGGGAGAACGCGCGGCTGCGGCTGCAGATGCTCGACTCCCTCGACGCGGCCGACGCCCTCACCGCCGCCGTCGCCGAGTTCGAGCGCCGGGCGGGGCGAAGGCCGGCCCGGCTCGAGGACCTCGCGGCGGCCGGCCTGCGGTCCGGTCCGCTCGTCGACGCCGCGGGCGTGCCCTTCAGCTATGATGTCGGGACCGGGAAAGTCACGGTGAGCCAGTCGTCGCCGATGTGGCGGCCGTAGGACCGCCGGAGGAGCGCATGATCCGAGTCTCGACCCTCGTGGGCCGCACCCTCGCCGCCGCCGCGGTGGCCGCCGCCGTGGCCGCGCCCCTCGCGGCGCAGGACGGCCCGCTCACGCCCTCGAAGGGCGACGTCGTGCCCGCGTTCGAGACGATGCGCGTCGACGGCCGGGTCGAGAAGGTCGACTTCCCGAAGGGCTCGCGCACCGTGCTCCTCTTCTTCACGAGCGGCTGCCCGCACTGCCACAAGATGATCCCGGAGTGGAACCGGATCTACGAGAAGCAGCCGCGGAACCTGCGGATTCTCGGCATCATCCTCGACCAGGAGCCGCCGAGCTTCTGGTCGACGATGCCGGTCTCGTTCCCCGTGCTGCGCTCGCCCGGCCGCGAGTTCCTCCGCGCGCTGAACGTCAACCGCGTGCCGCTCACGCTGCGCGTGGCCGACGGGGGAAAGGTCGAGGACCTCGGCCTCGGCGAGGTGTGCACGGGCGGCGCGGCGGGAGTGGCCGGCGCGAGCTGCCTCGACGCGATCCGCTTCGGCCAGCTCTTCGCTCCCGGTCCGGCCGCGGCCGCGAAGCGCTGAGGCCTCAGCCCGAAGCCTTCTCCCACGTGACGCGCGCGCGCAGCGCGAGCAGGGGCGCGAGCGGGCCGGCCAGGCGGTCGAGCGCCATCGCCGCCTTGCACAGCGGCATCGGCAGCAGCGATCCCGGTCGGAACCCCAGGGTCGCGACGTAGGCGAGGGCGTTGATCCGCCGCACCCGCGGCGGCTCGAGGCCGAGCGCGCGCCACTTCTCCACGCCCGTGTCGCGGACGAGCCGCCACGGCACCGCGGCGTCTCCCTCGAAGCTGTCCTTCGCCTCGCCGGGAAAGGGGTCCCACGGGTCGACCGAGAGGCGGCAGTCTTCCTGGTGGAGGAAGCGGTAGATCGGCCACGAGAAGGGCGTGATCCACGGCTCGACGAGGGCGATCCGTCCGCCGGGGGCCAGCACCCGCGCGGCCTCGGCGAAGAACGCCGCCGGCCGCGCGAGGTGGTGCAGCACGTCGAGGCCGACGACCGCGCCGACGGAGCCGTCGCGCAGGGGAAGCCGGCCGGCGTCGGCCGCGAGGTCGTTCCACCCGACCGCGTGGATGTCGCTCGCGACCCAGCCGAGGTCTCTCCGCTTCTCGCGGGCCCGCGGCTCCAGGAGCCCGGGGCCGGCGCCGATCTCCAGGACACGCGCGCCGCGCGGCGCGGCCTCGAGCAGGGCGTCGAACCAGGGCGCGTAGACGCGCGCCAGCACCGGCTTCGCGGCCCAGAGCCGGCGGTGCTCGAGGAGGCGCTCGACGCTCACGGCCGCGGGCCCGGCATCAGAGGAACTTGAGCTTGCGGGCGGCGAACGCGCTCATCTGCAGCAGCAGCCAGCCGTGCCGGAAGCGCGAGATGTTCGTGTCCCCGTAACGCCGCTCGTGGTAGCGCACCGCGAGGTCGACGATCCGCAGGTTGAGGCGGGAGGCGCCGAAGAGCAGGTCGAAGTCGCCGAAGGGGTCGAAGTCCCCGAAGTACGAGCGGTTCGCCGCGATGCGCTCGTAGTCGCTGCGCCACAGGGCCTTCGTCCCGCACAGCGTGTCGCGGACCTGCTGGCCGAGGAGCCAGGTGAACAGGATCGCGAACGCCTTGTTCGCGAGCAGGTTCAGGAAGCGCATCGCCTTCCCCTCCATCGGGTAGACGAGGCGCGAGCCGTTCACCATCTCGCCCTTGCCGCGGGCGAGGGCGGTGACGAACTTCGGCACGTCGGCGGGGGCGACACCGAGGTCGGAGTCGAGGATCAGCACGACGTCGGCCTTCGCCTCCGCGAAGCCCAGCCGCACCGCGTCGCCCTTGCCCCGCCCCCGCTGCTTCAGGAAGCGCAGGGGCAGCTCCGGGTGGCTCTCGATCTCGCGGCGGATCACGGCCTCCGTGTCGTCGGTCGAGTTGCCCTCGACGAAGAGGAACTCGCTGCCCGCGGGCAGGCCGAGCGCGGGGAGGCTCGCGACGAGGGGCGGGATGTGCCCCGCCTCGTTGCGGCACGGGACGATCACGCTCACCGTCGGGTTCGCCGGGCGGCTCGTCGTCCAGCGCGCGGGCGCGGGGCGGGCGATGATCCCGAACACGAGCGACAGCTCGCCGAGCGGCGGCACGCGGCCGACGTAGCGGTTGAGGAGGTCGGCGAGCAGGGGCACGGCGAGGGGGAAGACGACGTGGGCGTCGTCGCGGACCACGTCGTAGTCCGCGAGCGACAGCATGTTCTTGATCTCCTCGGGCGGCAGCCACGCCTCCGGCGGCTGCCGGTGCTTGAGCCCGAGAATCTCGCCGAGCCGCAGGAGCGGCTGCCAGAGGCGCGAGTAGGAGTAGATGAGGACGCGGGTGCGGGAGTGAGACACCGCGTGGAGCCGCTCGAAGGTGGCCTGCACGTCGGTCAGGTGGGTGACCACGTTGACGAGCAGGATCACGTCGAAGGGGCCTTCCGCCGCGGCGAGGACGGCCGGGTCGGAGAAGTCGCCGTGGACGAACCGCAGCCGCGGATCCGGATGGCGCTGCCGGGCCGCCTCGATCGCCGGCGCCGAGACGTCGACGCCCACGCCGTACGAGGGCTTGAGAGCGGCCAGCAGGTCCCCCGTGCCGCAGCCGAGGTCGAGCACCCGAAGGCCCTCGGGGATCCGCACGCGGAGGACGCGCTCGAGGTACCGGTAGTAGTAGGCGTGCCGGCGGCGGGACTTCTCGATGTCGGCGTGGTGGCCCTCGTAGAAACGGCGCACCTCGTCGAGGATGGGGTCGGTGACGGGCTCCGGACGCTCGTTCGCTTCGGACATCGGGGGTGAACTTAGCACGGCTCGGATGCCGGCTCCGTCGGCTCGACTACTGGTAGAACCAGTACCGGTACGACGCGTAGCGACCGCGGAGCGCGAGCCGCGTCGCGCCCGTCGACACGAGGCGGCCCGGCACGCGCAGGGCGTGCTCGCACCAGCCGTCGCCGTTCGGCAGGTCGAGCGTCGCCGCTTCCGTCCCTCCGGCGCTCACGCGGAGCGACGCGGTCGGGAACGCGACGGTGAAGACGGCGGGGCCGCGGGCGCGGAAGACGCGCGCCTCCGCCGCCGCGCGCGTCCGGAGCACGACGACGAGGTCGCGGCCCGCTCGCGTGCCGCGGACCGTGAAGGTCTCTCCTCCGAGAATGGCCCGGCCCGCGTCGGCGACCTCCTCGCCTCCGCCCGGCGGCGCAGAGAACGCGACGGTGGCGCCGACGGGAGCCGCGCCGAGCCGCGAGTCGACGGCGTAGCCGTGGGCCGCCTCGTCCGCCGGGTCGCCGACGTCCAGCCGGTCGACCTCGGCGAGGGGCGCGACGGCCGCGGCGGCGGCCCCGTCGAGCGGAGCGAGCCCGCGGTCGAGCACGTCCCACCGCGCCGGAACGAGGAGCAGATCGTCGTCGCCGAAGCCCGCCGCGACGTGCGCCGGCTCGCCGGCCGCGAAGGCGCGCAGCACTGCCGACGCCTCGAGCTGCGCGCGGCCGACGAGCAGCCACGCCGGCCGCTTCGCGGCGGGCACGCGCCGCATCTGCTCGAGCACGTTCGCGTCGCGGTCGAGCGCGCGGCCGCCCGCGAACCCCGGGCTCATCACGCCGTGGAGGTTCAGGCTGCGGTGGCCGGTCAGGTACTCGACGCTCGTCGCGGCGTTCGCGATCGCGACTCCCGCCGGGAGGCGGCGGCCGATCCAGGAAGCCATCGCCACGTCGCGCCGCCACATCCCGCCGGCGGACGCCGCTTTTTACGCGGCGAAGCGGCCGGTCGACAGCGCCGCGAGGGCCACGAAGAGGGCCGCGCCGCCGAGGAAGAGCCGGCGCTCGAGCGGCCCGTCGTCGCGGGCGAGAAGCCGCGCCGCCGCGCCGAGGCCCGCCGCGGCGAAGGCCAGGAGCCCCGGGAAGGCCCAGAGGAGGTACCGGTTGAAGTGGACGCCCGCGTAGATGTTGGGTCCGGCCACCGCGAAGGCGACCGCGACCGCGGCGAGCCACAGGGCGGCCGCGCGACGGCTCGTCTCCGGCGCACGGGCCACGGCCAGGAGCGCGAGGGCGAGCCCGAGCGGCGGGAAGACGAACGCCGCCTCGCCCGGCCAGAAGCCGATCGGAGCCTCGGAGGGGTAGAGGCCGAGCAGCAGCCCGCGCAGCACGTCGACGCCGTACTTGGCGGCGATCGCCAGCGCCTCGACCGGCCCGTAGCTCGTGGCGAGGGACTTGCCCGAGACGCTCGTGCCGGCCCACGACCCGGTGAGCGCGCGCTGCAGCGCCAGCACGAGCGCGCCGGCGGCGAGGCCGGCCCACGGCAGCGCCCGGTCGAGGGCGCGCCGGGGGGCCGAGACGGGCCGCAGCAGGCTGGCCGCGCCGAGCGCCGCGCCGAGCAGCAGGCCCTCCGGCCGCGCGAGGCCGGCCAGCGCGCCCGCGACCCCGAGGCCCGTCGCCGAGCGCCCGTCCCACCACGCGAGCCACCGGTCGAGCAGCAGGAGCGCGAGGAAGAGGAAGAGCGCGATGTCCGAGCCGTAGAGATAGGACCAGGCGACCGGCCCGCCGAGCGCGACGAGGGCGCCGGCGAGGAGACCTTCGCGCCGCGAGGCGAGGCGCGTGGCGACGCGGACGGCGAGGGGGATCGACGCCAGCAGGTAGGCGGCGCCGAGCAGGATCGCGAACGCGACGAGCCCCTCGCCTCGTGCGCCGGCGGCGTGGGCGACGGCGAGGACCGCGGTGTGCAGCAGGCTCGTCGAGCCGGTCGTGGGGGCGTCGCCCGGGTTGTACCGGAACGGGTGGCCCTCGGCCATCGCGCCGGCGTACTGCGCGACGACGTAGAGGTCGCTCACCTGGGCGACGAAGTGCCCGCCCGTCTCGACCAGCATGAGCGAGACGAAACCGGCCGCCACCGCCGCGCCGAGGAGGACGAGGGCCCGCACCCGCGGATTCTACCGTGGGGCTCCTTGACTGGACGGCGAGGGAGACCCAAGATCCGGCCGCATGCCCGGGCCCGACTGGACGCTCTTCCTGCGCACCCCGGTCTTCGAGGCCTACGCGCTCCTCGTCGGGCTGATCGTCGGCAGCTTCGCGAACGTCTGCATCCACCGCCTGCCGGCCGACTTCGAGCCCGCTCCGGGGCGCCTCGGCTTCCTGCGCGATCTGTGGCGCCAGCTCGCGTCGGTCGTGCACCCGCCGTCCCACTGCCCGCGGTGCCGGACGCCGATCCGCTGGCTCGACAACGTGCCGATCGTGAGCTGGATCGTGCTGCGCGCCCGCTGCCGCTCGTGCGGCCTGCCGATCCCGGCCCGCTACCCGGCGGTCGAGGCGCTCCACGGCCTGCTGTGGCTCGCCCTCGCCGTCCTCCACGGCCCCCGCCCGCGGACGATCGTCGAGATGGCCTTCGTCACCGCCATCCTCGTCCTTCTGGTCATCGACCTCGAGCATCAGCTCCTGCCCGACGCAGTCACACTGCCGGGCACGCTGGGCGCTCTCGCCTCCTCGTTCCTGCCCGGCTCGCCCCTGGTGCCGCTCGAGTCGTTCCTCGCCGCGGCCGGGGGCTATCTCGTCTTCGCCTTCGTCGCCTGGCTGTGGCGGACGCTGCGGAAGGTCGAGGCCCTCGGCGAGGGCGACTGGAAGATGGCCGCGCTCCTCGGCGCCTTCTTCGGCTGGGAGCGGCTCCTGCTCGTGCTCCTCGTCGCGTCGACCGCGGGCGCCGTCGTGGGCATCGGCGCGATCGTCGCGCGCCGGGGCGACTGGCAGTCGCGCCTCCCGTTCGGCACGTTCCTCGGCCTCGCGGCCATGCTCGTGCTCTTCGGCGGCGAGCTGCTGCTCGGCGCCTACCGCGGCCTCTTCCGTGGCTGAGCCGCGCCGTGCCCCGGCGAAGGGCCTCGGCGTCGTGCTCGTCCTCGGGGTCGTCGCCCTCTTCGAGATCCTCTCGCTGCTGCAGGGCGTGCGCTCGCTGCGCCGTCTGCAGGCGCGCGCGGTACGCGACGCCGACGTGCAGCTCGCCCTTGCACGCCCCGCGCTCGACGCCGCCCTCGCCCGGGGCGGGCGGGCGGGCTGGGAGGCGGCCGCCTCCGACGCGATCGCGGCGCGGCTCGCGGCCGAGGCGGAGGTGCTCGATCCGGCTGGGCGGAGCCTCTACGCCCGGCCGGCGCCCGCTCCCGTCGGATACGAGATGCGGGACGACCAGCGCGCGGCGCTGGCGGCGGGGCGGACGGTGACGGTGGCCGCGCGCGGCGGTGGAGACGTCCGCGTGCTGAGCCACCTGCCGGTTCCCGGCGGCCGGCTCGTGCTGCGCCTGTCGGCCGAGGCCCCGGACCTCGCCGAGGAGGTGCGCGAGCGGCAGCAGGTGTTCGTCGGCCACGTCACGGCGCTGGCGGTGCTCGGCTTGGCCGCGCTGCTCGTCCTGCGCCGCGAGCCCGAGGCCGGGCCGGCTCCCTCGGCCCGCGCCCTCGAGGCCTACGAGGAGGCGATGGGCCGACTCCGGGAGCACGGCGAGGAGGAGAAGGCCCGGCACGACGCCGAGAAGCTGCGGATGGAGGAGTCGGTGCGCGAGAAGGAGGCGCTCGCGCGCGCCGGAGAGCTGACCGCCGGGATCGTCCACGAGGTGCGCAACGGCCTCGGCACGATCGCCGGCTACGCGCGCATGCTGGAGAGAGGCGACACGGCGGCCCCGCCGGCCGAGGCCGGAAAGGCGATCCGCGAGGAGTGCGACACGCTCGAGGTCGTCGTCCGGCGCTTCCACGACTTCGTGCGCCTCGACGAGCTGCAGCTCGGTCGCGTCGACCTGGGTCCGCTCCTCTCGAAGGTCGTCGGCCGCGAGCTCCGCAACCGGGACGTCGACGGCCGCGTGGACGTCGGCGACACGCCCGTGACGATCGTGGCGGACGAAGAGATGCTCGAGCGCGCGCTCGAGAACCTCGTCCGCAACGCCGCCGACGCCGCCCTCGAAGGCGGGGGACACGTGCGCGTCCGGGTGAGCCGCGTCGGCGGCGACGCCGTCGTGTCGATCGCCGACGACGGCCCCGGTGTGGCCGACGAGCGCGGCGAGTTCCGACCGTTCGCGAGCGGCCGGCCCGGAGGCCTGGGGCTGGGCCTTCCGATGGCCGCCAAGCTCGTGCGACTCCACGCCGGCCAGATCGTCCTTCGAAACGCCGCGACCGGCGGCGCCGAGGCGATCGTGCGCCTGCCGCTCGGCGGTCCGGCGGGTCGGAATCTGCCCTGAGCGTTACGAACAGTAACGTTTCCGGCGGCGATCCTGACTCCCAGGTTCGAGACAGCAGGCGCCGAAGTCTCTGTGATCGTGTATATTGCGGGAGACTCCGTTGTCTGGAACGGAGTTTGCTCATGCAGGAGACGCCATGGCCAACGACGTGTCGACATGCCAGCGCCGCTCCAGGGGGTTCTCGCTCGTCGAGTTGCTGATCGTGGTCGCGATCATCGCGATCACGGCGGCCGTCGCGCTGCCCAACATCGGCGGCTACATCCGGAACTACAAGATCCGCGGCGCGGCGCGGCAGGTCGCGGACCAGATCCAGACCGCCCGCAGCCGCGCGATCACCTCGAACACCGATGCCGGCGTCTCGTTCTTCGTGCTCGACCACGACAGCTTCCGGTTCGTCCAGGAAGACCTGCCGTCGGGCGAGCAGCTCGCGCCCATCCAGGAGCTGCCCAACGGCGTTCGCTTCGTGGTCGCCACCGGCGGCAGCGCCGGGCCGTCCGTGAGGTTCAACCGGCTCGGCAACTACTGCAATCCGGCGGTCTCGGGGGGAGGCTGCGTCGCCGCGTTCTCCAGCCCCTGTCCGGAGTCCGCGCGGTGCACGACGAACGCGGGAGCGAGCTTCATCGCGCCGGACCCGAACGGAATCCCGGGCGGCCTCGTCGTCACGCTGGAGGAGGTCGCGACGGGGCTGCGGCGGACCGTGCGCCTCGCCCCGGGCGGCCGGATCCTGCCGCAGCCATGAGGGCACCGAAGATGGAACCCACTGAGCGAAGACGTCGGAGTGGCGGCCGGGCGGCGGGCTTCACCCTCGTCGAGACCCTCGTCGCCATCGTCGTGCTGGTCTTCGGCCTGATGGCCGTCACCAATCTGCTGCTCGTGGCCGCGAGCTCGAACGCCGTCGCCAACCAGGCGACGGCCGCCGTCACCTCGGCCGGCCGCGTGATGGAGATGCTCAAGGGCGTGACGTTCACGTCGCTGACGGTGGGCGGCGCGGACTGGAACGCCGGCGACGGAGGCCGGGCCTGCGCGTCCGCCGACTTCCCGACCTGGTTCACGGAGTGGCACTGCACGGACGACATCCCCGGGGTCGGCCGGATCCACACCCACTGGCGAATCTCGACGACCGCCGACCAGAGGATCCTCCACATCGAGGTCCAGTCGCAGGGGCTCGGGACGCTGGCCGCCGCCCGGTCCCGCGCGGACTTCACGGTCTTCCGCGCGTGCACGAACTCCGACCCGACCACGGGCGGTTGCCCGGAGGCCCCATGATGCGCCGCGACGAAGCCGGCTTCACCCTCATCGAGCTCCTGGTGGCGATGACCCTGACCCTCATCGTCTCCGGAGCGATCGTCGCGCTCCTCTCGACCGGCGGCGAGGCGTTCCGGCGCGAGCCGGAGCTGGCCGACCGGCAACAGAACGCGCGGCTGGCCATGGACAGCGTCGCCCGCGACGTGTTCAACGCCGGGGCCGCTCTGCCCACGTTCGCCCAGGTGTTCACGCAGACGGAGACGACCGGGTGCAACGCGGGCGTCAACGGCTGCGGCGCGGCCGGCGTGCTCGGGACGACCGGCGCCGCGGCGCGCGGCGGGGGCGACCCTTCGGAGAACACGGACGTGCTCGAGATCCTGACCACCGACCCGCGATGTCCGACCCTCACGGTGTGCAGCACGACCGTGCTCGGCGGAGCCGCCGGCCTGTTCGTGACCCGCGAGCGTCGTTCGGCGACGTGTCAGCCCCTTCCCGGCCTCGTTCTGCTCACCGACAACACGTCGGTGGCCGTTCAGCCGGCGGTTGCCAGCACGAGCACCACCGCCTGTCCGAGCGGCGGGTCCTCCACGAACAACGACCGGATGATGTTGGGAAACCCCTTGGCGCCGTGGACCACGGCCCTTCCGGCGCCGGCCAGCGCCCCGCCGCCGTCCACGCCCGTCGTGTTCGCCTACCGGGCGCGCTTGGTGCGGTATCGCGTGGCGCCGACGGGCGACCCGCAGGACGACAGCCCGGGCCTCTGGCGGAGCGAGAGCGGCCGCTACGCCACGGACGGCACGGCGCCGGTCGAGCCCGGAGAGTCCGGGTTCCCGGGAGCGAACTCACCGTGGGAGCTCGTCGCCCGCGGCATCGAGGATCTGCAGTTGGAGTACATGGCCGGGGACGGCGTGTGGACGAACCTGCCGGCCACCGTCACGACGAACGACTACAACTCGCTGACGCGGCAGGTGCGCATCACCCTGTCCGCGCGGGCGTCCGCCGCGAACCTGCAGGGCCAGACGACCGCATCGGGCGGGCCGAATGCCGTGAGGGGGCAGCTCACCACCACGGTGACGCCCCGCGCCGCTTTCAACGAGCTTCAGATGGGGAGCCAGATCCGATGACCGCCTCGACCGAAACGAAGGGGGCCGCCGCCCGCGCGCGCGAGCAGGGCTTCGCGTTCATCATTGCGATCCTCTCGCTCATGCTGCTGACCTTTCTCGGCCTGACCCTCGCGGCCACGACGTCGACCGAGCTGCAGATCGCGACGAACTACCGCTGGGCCCAGCAGGCGCAGTACAACGCGGAGGCCGGCCTCGAGGTCGCGCGGGTGGTGCTCAGCAACGTCGCCGACCCGGCCTCTGGCTGGCAGACCCAACTGCCCCCGGTGCGGACCGGCTACTGGGCCCCCGGCGCCGCGCCTTCACTGGGCGGCACCCCGGCCGGACGGGACTACTACAACCAGAACTGCGACCAGCGCGGTGGCGTCGGATACGGGCTGGTCCTGACCGAAGGCGCGACCCGTTACGAGGAGATCTCGAACTTCCAGGGCAACGCGGTGAACGGCGCGTTCACGATCTGGATCCGGCGGCCGCTACTGGTGGCGAACGACGGCCAGTATGCGGACGAGACCCGCAACGACACCCTGATCGTCGTCTCCGAGGGCGTCGCGCCGTACACGGGCGGTGGCAGCGCGTTCACCCGGGCGCGGCAGGCCACTCGCGTCCTCGAGACGCGCTTCGGCCTGGCGCTGTCCACGGTCGGCAACCCGTGCGGACTCGGCAAGCAGCAGGGCCAGGAGGGCGGGTCGCCCATGGGCGAGAACTTCAACCCGTGCGCACCGGTGACCGCCGGGGCGACGGGCTCCCTCGCCAACGTCTTCGGCGGCGGCAGCGCGGGTGCCCTGACGGGCACGAGCGTCGAGTAGGGGGAGCGCAATGAGCGACGAGCGCGCCGTGGCGGGCGAGGCGAACGGACGCAGGGAGGGCAGGCGCATGAAGGCAGGCTCGGTTGGGACTCGTCGTCGGCTCGCGTTCCTGGCCGTCGCCCTGCTCATCGTCGGTCTCGTGGGAGACGGCGGCCGTGCCTCGACGGTGCCGGCGGCGGTGAACGGGCAGGACCCCCTCGAGGTCCTCGAGCTGAAGGTCCGGCCCAACGTCATCGTGGTCCTCGACACCTCCGGCTCGATGACGAGCACGGTGACGGGGACGGACACCATTGCCGGCGACCACCCGCGCTCGAAGCTCTACCAGGCGAAGAGCGTGCTGCGGCAGATCGTCCAGAACAACCAGGACAAGGTCTCCTTCCAGATGGGGACCTACACCCAGAACGGCTTCACGCTGAGCAACCAGTCCGCGAGCACGCGCGGGAACCGGTTCCAGTACACGACGAGCACGATGCCGGCCACCGAGCTGACCGTGCAGGGGGCGAGCGGCGACACCCTCGGCCGCGGCCTGCAGTCGTGGCAGATCATCCGGCCCCAGTGGAGCCGGCTCTACTTCGGCGAGGGCGCCTCGACGACGACGACGGCGATCTGCTACGCCGAGGTGAGCGGCACGCCGCGCTTCTTCGCCACGGGGGCCGCGCTCGCCACGGAGCTCCAGGCCCGGATGAACGCGGCGACCTGCACGACCGGAAGCCGGTCGAACACGTACACCGTGACCTACGCCGCCGCGACCGGGATCTTCACGTTCGCCAGGGCCACCGGGACGCTCCGCTTCGCCATCCGCTGGGCCGACAGCCCGAACAGCATCCGGGGAGCGCTCGGGCGGCGCTCCACGAACAACGGCACCCTCGGCACGGGATCGGTCGCCAGCGCGGCGCCCTACCGGCTGCTCTATCGGGTGACCGGCACGGGCAACTCGGGCGGCGAGATGCGGACGGTCTGGACGTTCACCGAGAACATCGGCGGCACCGACACCGACTTCTTCCAGCTCGCCGCGGGCCACCTGTGGAACGGCGAGACGATCCGCGTCCAGAGCAACGGGGTCGTCTGCGGCGTCAGCGGGCCCATCCTCGGCGCGACCTATCCCACCACGACCGGCCTGACGAACCCGGCCACTCTGACCCTGCAGCTCGTCGCCACCGGATGCGGCGCCGACCAGACCGGCTCCGCGACGTTCACCTTCGCCGGCGCCGGGTTCGGCCGCAGCGGCGATGGCTGCAGCGGGTTCCGATCGAAGTCGTCCCTCGTGCCGTGCGACCTCCAGACGGCCCCCCTTGGGCCCGCTCCGAGCCAGTACACACAGATCCTGCCCTACATCGACCTCGAGTTCCCGTTCGCGACCACCGGGGCCGCCGCCGACCTCACGACGAACGGGGCCGCGATCGGCAGCGCCGGCGACAGCGTCCCCGACGGGGTCCCCGACTACCAGGAGCACCTCGACGGGAGCTGGCAGGTCTCGACCGTGACCGTCGCGCCCTCGGGGAAGGCGGCCGGCTACACGCCGATCGCCAACAGCCTGATCGACATCAAGGGGACGGCGAATGCCGGGGACACGTCGTGCGTCCTGAACGCGGCCCCGACCCCCGGCAAGCTCGACTGGATCTCGCCGGCCGCGACGACCGGCGCGTGCCCCCAGCGGGGGTTCACCGAGCTCTGGCACAACGGTCAGGGTGGCACGACGAACATGGCCGGCCCGCCTCCCTGGCAGATCTCGCCCATCAAGCAGCACGGGACGTGCCCCGACGGCAGCAACTCCTGCGCGGACTCCGCTCGCAAGCCGAAGGAGAAGACGATCGTCATCTTCGTCACGGACGGTGACGACACGTGCGGCAGCCGCGGGGACTCCAATGGCGGGGGCGCCGACGCCAACGCCCGTCGGGCCGCGACCGCGGCGGAGGCCCTCTACACGCCCGTCGACGCCGCCGACTCGGCCTCGTCGGTCGACACGTACGTCATCGGCTACGGCCTCAGCAGCACCTATCTCAACTGGATCGCGTGGGGTGGCAGCGGCCTCGGGCAGGGCACCACGACCCAGCCCAACGTCAACTGGGCGAGCGACAGCTCGACCACGCTGACGAACGCCCGGGCGAAGTGCTCCACCTGCCGGGACGCCTTCGTCGCGCCCGACGCGGCGACCCTCGCGACCCAGCTCCAGTCCATCATCGACCAGGGTGCCTCCGACGGCGACTTCAACGCCCAGCAGTCGATCACGGAGAGCGTCTTCGAGTACGTCGACCTGGCGTCGGACGCGAGCCGGACCTACGACGCGCGCAGCCCGCGCACCCGCCTGGCGGCGATCGTCCCCACCCGCTTCGTGTCGAGCTTCTCCCTGCCCGGCTTCAAGGGGCAGCTCCGCGCCTACCAGAACGACGGGTCCGGCGGCTCCGTCCTGAAGTGGAGCGCGGGCCAGAAGCTGTTCGACTCGATCTCGACGCCGATGGCCACCTGCGCCACGACCGCCGTCGGCGGGGCGGCGAACCAGTGCGCCTTCGCGCAGCTCCACGCCGGCGCCTCCGACGCCACCATCGCGACCTCGGCCGCGAAGATCAAGCGGCGCATCTACACGACGAGCCGCAACGGAGTGTTCGCGTTCGACCCCTCGACGCTCATGGCGGGAACCGCGACCGGGCGGCTCGCTCTCTGGCCGCCGGGCACGCTCGTGGCGCCGGCCGACTACACCGCGCAGGGCGCTCTCGACAAGGAGCTCGGCCTCCCCGACGACAGCGCGACCTGCACCCTCGTCGCCCCGTTCACCTCGTGCACGTCGCAGTGGGTCAGCGACCTGACGACGAAGTTCAAGGCCTGCACGGGCACGAGCCTGCCCGGCGGATGCACCTCCTCCACGGCCCTCACGAAGATGAAGGCCGCCCGGCGGGAGGCGCGGGAGATGATGCTCGCCTTCATCGCGGGGGCGAAGCCGGTGCCCTCGTCGACCGGGCTCGCCCGGACGTCGGCGGCGTCCGGCGCCATTCCCGCGAACGCCATCCTCTACTCGGCCCGCGAGTGGATGCTCGCGGACTCCGAGATGGCCACGGCCGGCGTCATTACGCCGCCGAACCTCGATGGACCCGAGGCGACGCCGTACATGGCGGAGTACACCCTGATGACGAAGGGGCCGCGCAACGCCTCGGCCAAGAATCCGGACACCGCCGGCGCCCAGATCCCGATGGGCTTCGGCCTCACGCAGCCGGACGACGACAACACCGTCTCGGGTGACGCCACCGACAGCCGTTCGAACCTGAAGCCCGTGATGACCGTGGTGTACCAGCCGGCGAACGACATGCTGCACGCGTTCCGGGCCGGACCCAACTGCTCGCCCAGCACGTCGAGCTGCGCGGAGTCGGGGGGCGAGGAGCTCTGGGGCTTCCTGCCCTACGACCAGCTCATCTCGCTGCGCCTTCGGTTCCTGAACGAACCCCAGGGGCGCGCGAACCACGTCTTCACGATGGCGCGCGGCGTTCGCTTCGCCGACATCTTCGTTCCGGGGGCGATGACGAACGTCAACATCGGCGGCGTCACCGTCGGCTCGATGCAGGGCGTGTGGCGACGCGTGCTGTACTTCGGCCGCGGCATCGGGGGCAAGTACGTGACAGCCCTCGACGTGACCGCACCGGGCGCCTACACCAAGACGGCGCTTGCGGCGGCGGGGCCGATTCCGCTGTGGAGCCGCGGCAACCCGGATACCGCGGACGGCACCGCGGCCGGCACGATGAACGGCACGGCGGCCGACAAGTCCGCGTACGCCAAGATGGGCGAGACCTGGTCGATCCCGACCGTCGCCTACGTCAACAAGCAGCGGAACAACCCGTTCTACGCCACGGCTCGGTCCTACCAGAACGTCGACTTCGCCATCTTCATGGGATCGGGCTACGGTGCGACCGGCGAGGGGACGACCCATTTCACCCTCGACGCGCTCTCCGGCGACGTGATCGCCGCGGTCGACGTCGAGGCCGCCGCGTCGACCTACGGGCTGACGCGGAGCGGGCTCTCCTACCCGAACGCCCTCGTCGCGAACTCGGTGAGCTACAACCGCGTCATCTCCCAGGCGCTGAAGAACACGCACCCCTGGGCCTACGAGAGCAGCCGCGTCTACATCGGCGACGTCCACGGCCGGGTCTGGAAATTCCTGACGACCCGTCCGGACGTGGCGCTCCCGGTGGCCGACGTGGGGGCCAACCAGCCGATCGGCACCGCCGTGGCCCTGATCGACAGCGACCCGAGCTCGACGGCGACGGCCGGGCCGTACATCTTCGTGACCGCCGGCGCGGACCGACGCGCGTCGGGTCCGTTCCGCAACTTCACGTTCCTCGACACCGGCACGGACACCGACATCACGGTCGGCGCCTCGACGACGGACGACGGAGTGACGACCTTCGCTCCCATCACGAAGAAGTTCGCGCGGACGTTCGACCAGGGCGACGCCGACGCGAGCTGCGGCTACGCGACCGAGGCGGTGTTCCGCGGCACCGTGCAGCCGGCCGGGGCGTTCGAGTGCTCGGAAGCCATCTCGAACGGCAAGTGCCCGGCCACGGCTACGGTGCTCTGGCGCGTCTTCTTCGCCGGCACCCGCCTGAGTCCGCCGAACACGACGTTCGCCCCGGCGACGCCGCTCGCCTGCGGCATCGGCGTCTACCCCTGCCGCTCCCAGTTCGACACGATCATCTACGCTCTGGGGGTGAACAGCGGCTCCGCGGCGTACGACCTGAACTCCTCGGGGGACGACGCCTACCGCGTCTTCAAGAACAGCCGCATCGCGGCGATCTCGATGCTGGGCGATCCGGACCCGAACCGCGCCGGGTCCAGCTTCGCGGCCGACGAGGGCCTGATGAAGGGCACGCCGGCGCCTCCGCCTCCGCCCGGCGTGCCGCCGACGGCTCAGACAGCGACGGCCAACGTCCTGTTCGTGAGAGAGCCCGGTGCCCCGGCGCCGGCAATCCGGTACGGGTCGACCGTCTGCCAGTAGCCCTGCAGCCAGAGGGCCCGGTTCCTTTGTGGGGCCGGGCTTTCTGGCGGACAGTTGAGGAAGTGCTTTAGGTCATTCTCTCGAAGTCGAGTTGGGTGTAGGCTTCCAGTATGCCTAAAGAGGCTCTCAATTGCCCAGCGTGCGGCTCCCGGAACCGCGTGGCGTGGCAGTTCTGCGCCCGGTGCGGGGAGTCTCTCGAGAACGCGACCGTGGTCGCCGCGCCGGCGGTCGTCTCCGACGATTCGCCCTCGCCGCTGCGGCCCGTGGCGGCCTTCGTGACGGGAGCCGTGGCCTTCGCTCTGGTTCTGCACTGGGCGTGGCAGGCCTCCGCACGGGCCCGGGCCGACACCGGCCCGGCCCCGAAGCTGTTCGGTGTCGAGTCGCCGGTTCGGCCGCCGTCTCCCGCGGGGCCGCCCCCACCGGGGGAGCTGGAGTACGCCGACGGCCGGCGGCTGATGCACGCCGGCGACCTCCGGGGAGCGATCGCCGCGTTCGAGAAGGCGGTCACGGCCCAGCCGGACAACCCGGACTTCCAGAACGCCTACGGTATCGCCCTTTGGCGCGACGGACGGACGGATGCCGCGATCGCGGCCCATGCGCAGGCGGCCGGCCTCGACTCCCGTTTGCGCCCCCAGTACGCGCGCACGCTCGACGTCGCGGGGCGCTCGGAGGACGCGGCCCGGGAGTACGCGGCGATCCTCGCCGCGAACCCCGACGCCGACGGCGTCCGGGAAGACTACGGGCGCCTGCTGTTCCGGACCGGCGACTACGCCAGGGCGGCTCCGCTGCTCGAGAAGACCGCGGCCGCGCGCCCCGACGACCCCGTGCTGATGCAGGAGCTGGCCTACTCGCTCGACCGCACCGGGGACCGCGACCGGGCCACCGCGGCCTACCGCGAGGTTCTCGCCCGGGCGCCGGAGGCGGCGATCGCCCGCTCGCTCCTCGCGGACAGCCTGTTCCAGCAGGGCAAGCGCGAGGAGGCGGTGGATGTCGTCCGCCAGGGGCTCGATCGCACGCCGAACGCCCCGCTCCTGCACCGGCAGATGGGAAGCCTCCTCGAGCGCGCCGGTCAGCGGGAGCAAGCCGCCGCCGCGTACCGCCAGTACGCCCGCCTCGCCCCGAACGCCGCCGACGTCGGCGACATCGTGGCGCGCGCCGGCCGGCTGGCCCCGGAAAGGAGCGCCCAGTGAAAGCCGTCCCCGCGATGGTCGTCTTCGCGTTGCTGTGGGTCGCCGACTCCGGCGGCGTGTACGCGCAGGGGCTCGGAGACGTCGCCGCCCGGGAACGGGCGCGGCGGGCCAAGTCCGCGGCGGATCAGGGGCGGTCCTTCACGAACCAGGACCTCGAGAAGGGGCGGCCGGCCGGCGCCCCGGCGCCCGCGGCGGCCGCCGAGACGAGCCCGGCAGCGGCCGAGTCGTCCGGGCCCGCCGACGAGCCCGACGCCTACAAGGAGCGCCAGGAGGCGGAGTCGGGCTTCGTCCGGACGCTGACCGAGGCCCAGCAGCGCCTCAGCGCGCTCGAGCGCCGAGCCAAGGAGCTGAGCGACAAGCTCAACCCGATGAGCGGGAGCTACATCTTCGGCGCCACCGGCAGCAACGACCTGGCCGAGGACGCACGGGTCAGGGAGGAGCTGAGCTCCATGCAGGCGGCCCTCTCGGAAGCCCGGAACGACGTCGCCGCCGCGAACGAGGCGCTGCGCGAAGCGAGGCGGTCGGGTCGCTCGGGTCGGGAAGGCCAGTAAGCGCCCGTTCCTTGGCCGAAGTCCTGGTCGTCGAGGACAAGGAGTCTCTGCGCGCGATGCTGCGCCAGATGCTCTCGTCCCGTGGCTACGCCGTGGACGAGGCCGCCGACGCCTACGAGGCCCGGCGTCGCCTCGCCGTCCGGCGATACCTCGTCGTCCTCACCGACCTCCGTCTGCCCGCGGGCAGCGGCTTCGACGTCCTGCGCGCGGCGAAGGAGGCCGACGCCGATGCCGCGGTCATCGTGATGACCGCGTTCGGCACCGTCGAGGAGGCGGTGAGGGCGATGAAGGAGGGGGCGTCGGACTTCCTGACGAAGCCGGTCGACACCGACCACCTCCTCCTCCTCCTCGATCGCGTGGTCGAGAAGCGGCGCCTGGTGACCGAGCTGGTGATCCTGAAGGAGGAGCACCAGCAGCGCTTCGGGCTGCCCCGCGTCCTCGGCGAGGACCCGGAGTTCCAGGAGGCCATGCTCGGCCTGCAGCGCGCGTCGGCGAGCGACACCACCGTGCTCCTGCTCGGGGAGAGCGGCACCGGGAAGGAGCTCCTGGCGCGCTCACTGCACCAGCTCTCGCCCCGAGCGAAGGGGCCGTTCGTCGCGATCAACTGCGCGGCGATCCCGGAGAACCTGCTGGAGAACGAGCTGTTCGGCCACGAGAAGGGCGCCTTCACCGGGGCGACGGCGCGGAAGATCGGGAAGGCGGAGCTCGCCCATCGGGGCACCCTCTTCCTCGACGAGATCGGCGACATGCCGCTCAGCCTGCAGGGCAAGATCCTGCGCCTCGTGCAGGAGCGGGAGTTCGAGCGCGTCGGCGGCCTCGCGACGCTCTCCGTCGACGTCCGGGTCGTGGCGGCCACGAACCGCGACCTGCGGGCCCTCGTCGGCGAGAAGCTCTTCCGGGAGGACCTGTACTTCCGGCTCTCCGTCCTCCCGATCGAGATCCCGCCCCTCCGCCGCCGGCGCGGCGACGTGCTCCCCCTCGCCGAGGCGTTCCTCCAGCGGCTCGCCCGCGAGTTCGGCCGGAGGGAGTTGCGGCTGTCGGACGACGCTCGCCGCGTGCTCCTCGAACACTCGTGGCCGGGTAACGTGCGGGAGCTGCAGAACTGCCTCGAGCGCGGGGCGATCCTCTGCGACGGGCCGACGATTCGCCCCGAGCACCTGCGCCTCGAGCCGCCTCGCCGCGGACCCGACCTCTCCGACGTGGTGGACCTCACGGGCACGCTGGAGGAGGCCGTCGGGAGGGCCGCCGCGCGGGCGGAGGAGGAGGCGATCGCGGCCGCCCTGCGCGCCGCCGGCGGAGACCGCGCGGCCGCGGCGTCGAGGCTGGGGATCAGCGTCTCCACGCTCGGGCGGCGGCTGCGCGACGCCGCCGCGCCCGCCGCCGTTTCCTCCGGCGAAGACGCGGCGGTCGAAGCCTCGCCGCCCGGGCCGGAACCCGCCGGGCCTCGCCCGCGCCACGGGCGGGATCGCGGGCGAGGCTAGGACGGACGCGACCCTACTCCTGCTGGCGCTTCCACTTCGTCCGCTGGCTGGCCACGAGCGTCCTCTTCCGGAGGCGGATCGCCGTCGGAGTGACCTCGACGAGCTCGTCCTGCTCGATGAACTCGAGGGCCTGCTCGAGGTTGAGCTGCCGGTGCGGGGTGAGGCGGATGGCCTCGTCGGCCGTCGACGCGCGCATGTTCGTGAGCTTCTTGGCCTTGGTGACGTTCACGTCCATGTCGTCGGGGCGGGAGTTCTCGCCGACGACCATCCCCTCGTAGACGCCGATGCCGGGACCGACGAACAGCTCGCCGCGCTCCTCCATGTGCGACAGGGCGTAGGCGGTCGTGTCGCCCGAGCGGTCCGCGACGAGGACGCCCGTCTGCCGGCGCGGGATCTCGCCCTGCCACTCGACCCAGCCCTCGAGGAGGCTGTTCATGACCGCGGTCCCGCGGGTGTCGGTGAGGAGCTCGGTGCGGATGCCGATGAGGCCGCGGGTCGGCACGTGGAACTCGAGGCGCACGCGCCCAGAGCCGTGGTTGACCATCTTCGTCATCTTGCCCTTGCGGAGGGCCATCTTCTCGAGGACGACGCCCATGAACGTCTCGGGCACGTCGATGCTGAAGGCCTCGAGCGGCTCGCGGCGCACGCCGTCCTCGCCGGTGTGGGTGATGACCTCGGGGTTCGAGACGCCGAGCTCGAAGCCCTCGCGGCGCATCGTCTCGATGAGGATCGCGAGCTGCAGCTCGCCGCGCCCGAGGACCTTGAAGGAGTCGGCCGAGTCCGTCGCCTCGACGCGGATGGAGACGTTCGTCAGCAGCTCCTTCTCCAGCCGGTCCTTGATGTTGCGCGAGGTGACCCACTTGCCGTCGCGGCCGGCGAAGGGCGAGGTGTTGACCGAGAACACCATCGAGATCGTCGGCTCGTCGATGTGGAGGGGCGGCAGCGGCGCGGGCTCGGTGGCGGAGGTCACCGTCTCGCCGATCTGGATGCCCTCGAAGCCGGCGAGGGCCACGATCTCGCCGCACGCGGCCTCGGAGGTCTCCACCCGCTTGAGGCCGTCGAAGACGTAGAGCTTCGTGACCTTCGTCGTCTCGATCCGGCCGTCGCGCTTCGAGACGCCCACGGTGTCGCCGACCTTCACCCGGCCGGAGAAGACGCGGCCGATCGCGAGGCGGCCGAGGTAGTCGCTGTAGTCGAGGTTCGCGATCAGCAGCTGGAGGACGGCGTCGGGCGAGCCGGCCGGCTCCGGCACGGCCGAGACGAGGGCCTCGAAGAGCGGCTGCAGGTCGCTGCCCGTGCCGCCCGGCTCCGTCCGCGCGAAGCCGTCGCGCGCGTTCGTGTAGAGGACGGGGAAGTCGAGCTGGTCCTCGGTCGCGTCGAGATCGATGAAGAGGTCGTAGACCTCGTTCAGCACCTCGGCCGGCCGGGCGTCGGCGCGGTCGATCTTGTTGACGACGACGACCGGGGGCAGCCGCGCCTCGAGGGCCTTGCGCAGCACGTAGCGGGTCTGGGGGAGCGGGCCCTCGGAGGCGTCGACGAGGAGGAGGACGCCGTCGACCATCTTGAGCGCGCGCTCGACCTCGCCGCCGAAGTCGGCGTGGCCGGGGGTGTCGACGATGTTGATCTTCGTGTCCCCGTAGTGGACGGCCGTGTTCTTGGCCAGGATCGTGATGCCGCGCTCGCGCTCGAGGTCGTTCGAGTCCATCACGCGCTCGCGGACCTCCTGGTTGGCGCGGAAGACGCCGCTCTGGCGCAGCAGGGAGTCGACGAGGGTGGTCTTCCCGTGGTCGACGTGGGCGATGATGGCGACGTTTCGCAGGTTCATGGTCTCTACCGGGTTTCCTCGCTCTTCGGCAAACCCTTGAGGCTAGCACGAACGTCCGCCGGCGTGTCGAGGTCGACCAGGCAGTCGGGGCCGGCGGGGACGTGAACGACCCACTCCGGGTGCCCGGCCAGCACGGCCCGGGCCCCGCGGTCGAGGGGCGCCGCGCGCAGGGCGGGCCAGGCCGCGCGGGCGAAGCCGGCCGGGTGGCCGCGGCGGCCGGCGTGGGCGGGGACGACGATCCGCGCCCCGCTGGCGAGGGCGGCGACGACGGCGTCGACCGTGGCCGCCTCGACGAACGGGTTGTCGACCGGGTGGGCGAGGACGGCCTCGGCCTCCGCCTCCTCCGCGGCGTCGAGCCCCGCCCACAGGGAGGTGAGCATGCCCTCCGGCCAGCGTTCGTTCACGATCACCCGCACGCCGGCCGGGACCTTCGCCTCGCGCGCGACGCGCTCGGCGCAGGCGCCGAGGACGGCGACGACCTCCGCGACGCCGGGGCGCCGGAGGGCCTCGCAGGCGCGGGCGAGGAACGTGGTCCCGCTCGGCGCGAGGAGGGCCTTCGGCCCGCCCATGCGGCGCCCCTCGCCCGCGGCGAGGACGATCGCGACGAGCTTCATCGCGCCATTCAACCACGTTCCGATGGATCAGTCGGCTCGTTGACGCCCGAAGAAGGCGCCCCGTATGATCCTCGGGCGGACGGAGGAAAGGAGCTCGACGTGCCCACCCGGGTCATCATCATGGGAGCCGCCGGCCGCGACTTCCACAACTTCAACACCGTCTTCCGCGCCGACGAGACGAAGCGCGTCCTCGCGTTCACCGCGACCCAGATCCCGAACATCGACGGCCGCCGCTACCCGAAGGAGCTGGCCGGACCGCTCTACCCCGAGGGGATCCCCATTCACCCGGAGCCGGACCTTCCCGCGCTCGTCCGCGACCTGAAGGCCGACGAGGTGGTCTTCGCGTACAGCGACGTGTCGCACGAGACGGTGATGCACAAGGCGTCGCTGGTCCTCGCCTGCGGCGCGGACTTCCGCCTGATCGGGCCCGACGCGTCGATGCTGAAGGCGAAGGTCCCGGTCGTGTCGGTCTGCGCGGTGCGCACCGGCGCGGGCAAGAGCCAGACGACACGGAAGGTGGCGGCGATCCTCCGTGCGAAGGGCCGGCGTGTCGTGGCGATCCGCCACCCGATGCCCTACGGCGACCTCGTGAAGCAGAAGGTCCAGCGCTTCGCCGCGATGGCGGACCTCGACCGGCACGAGTGCACGATCGAGGAGCGCGAGGAGTACGAGCCGCACATCGCCGCGGGCGGCGTCATCTACGCCGGCGTCGACTACGGCGCGATCCTCGCCGAGGCCGAGAAGGAAGCCGACGTCGTCCTCTGGGACGGCGGGAACAACGACCTGCCGTTCTACCGGCCGGACCTCGAGATCGTGGTGGCCGACCCGCACCGGCCGGGCCACGAGCGCACCTACCACCCCGGCGAAGCGAACCTGCGCCGCGCCCACGTGGTCGTGATCAACAAGATCGACTCCGCCGCGCCCGAAGGCATCGAGGCGGTGCGCCGGTCGGTCCGCGAGCTGAACCCCGGGGCGATCGTGGTCGACGCGGCCTCGCCGCTGACGGTGGAGGACGCCTCGTCCATCCGCGGCCGGCGCGTCCTCGCGGTCGAGGACGGCCCGACCCTGACCCACGGCGAGATGAAGTACGGCGCGGGCGTCCTCGCCGCGATCCGCCACGGCGCGGCCGAGATCGTCGACCCCCGGCCGTACACGGTGGGCACCCTCGCCGCGACGTTCGAGAAGTACCCCGGGATCGGGACGCTGCTGCCCGCGATGGGCTACGGCGAGCAGCAGGTGAAGGACCTCGAGGCGACGATCGCGCGGACGCCGTGCGACGTCGTCCTCGTCGCGACGCCCATCGACCTGCGGCGGGTGGTGCGGATCGACAAGCCGGCCCTGCGCGTCGGCTACGAGCTGCAGGAGATCGGGAAACCGGACCTCGCGGACGTGCTCGCGCGGTTCTGAGGAGGCCATGGCCGACAAGCACTTCCTGTCGCTGAAGGACTGGTCGCGCGAGGAGCTCGAGCTGCTCTTCGAGCTCTCCGCCGCGCTCAAGGCGAACCCGGAGAGCTACCGGACCGCCCTCGAGGGCCAGTCGCTGGCGATGATCTTCCAGAAGCCGTCGACGAGGACGCGCGTGTCGTTCGAGGTGGGCATGCACCAGCTCGGGGGCCAGGCGCTCTTCCTGAGCTCGAACGACATCCAGCTCCACCGCGGCGAGTCGATCGCGGACACCGCGCGCGTCCTGTCCCGCTACGTGAACGGGATCATGGCCCGGGTGTTCGCGCACCAGGACGTGCTCGACCTCGCCCGCCACGGCAGCGTGCCCGTCATCAACGGCCTGTCGGACCTCCTCCACCCGTGCCAGGCCCTCGCCGACTACTTCACGCTGCGCGAGCGGCGCGGGGACCTCGCCGGCCTCAAGATGGCGTACGTGGGCGACGGGAACAACGTGGCCCACGAGCTCATGTTCGGAGCGGTGAAGCTCGGGATGCGCTTCTCGATCGGCTGCCCGAAGGGCTACGAGCCGAACCCGCTCATCTTCAAGAGCGCGGCGCGCGAGGCGCAGAAGCTCGGCGGGCCGGCGCCCGAGATCACCGCCGATCCCGCCGAAGCGGTCGCGGGGGCGGACGTCGTCTACACCGACGTCTGGACGTCGATGGGCCAGGAGGCCGAGAGCCGGAAGCGGCTCGCCGACTTCCAGGGCTTCCAGGTCACGTCCGCCCTGATGGCGCGCGCGTCGAGCGAGTGCGTCTTCATGCACTGCCTGCCGGCCCACCGCGGCGAAGAGGTCGCCGCCGACGTGATCGACGGGCCGCAGAGCGTCGTCTTCGACGAGGCCGAGAACCGGCTGCACGTGCAGAAGGCCGTCCTCGTCACGCTCATGGGGCAGGAGGACTAGCTCCCGGCGTCAGACCTCCCGCGCGGCCATCGTCCGCAGGGCCCGGCGGATCTCCGCGGCCGTCACGTCGTCGTGGATCTCCACGCGCCCGATGCCCGCGGGGAGGACGAACGGCACGCGGCCCTTCCGCGCCTTCTTGTCGTGCGAGAGGGCCTCGAGGACCGCCCTGGGGTCGAGGTCCGACACGCGCGGCCGGGGTCCCACGTGGTCGACCGCACCGGCGATCCTCTCGAAGGCCGCGGCCTCGAGCAGGCCGCGGTCGCGCGCGATCGCCGCCGCGCCCACGAGGCCCCACCCGACCGCCTCGCCGTGCACGAACCGCCGGTAGCGCGTCACCGCCTCGAGCGCGTGGCCGATCGTGTGGCCGAGGTTCAGCACGCGCCGCCAGCCGCCTTCCTTCTCGTCACCGGCCACGACCTCGGCCTTCACCCTCACCGCGGTCGCGATCGCCCGCTCGAACGCGCCGGCGTCCCAGCCGACGACGCCGGCGGGAGCGGCCTCGAGCGCGTCGAGGAGCGGCGCGTCGGCGAGGATCGCGCACTTCAGGACCTCGAAGGCGCCCGCGCGCAGCTCCCGGGGCGGCAGCGTCGCGAGGAACGCCGGGTCGATGACGACGGCCCTCGGCTGGTGGAACGCGCCGATCAGGTTCTTCCCGCGCGGATGGTTGATGCCCGTCTTGCCGCCGACGGAGCTGTCGACCATCGCGAGGAGCGTCGTCGGCACCCCGACCCAGTCGACCCCGCGCATGTAGGTGGCGGCGGCGAAGCCGGCCATGTCGCCGACGACGCCCCCGCCGAGCGCGAGCACCAGCCCGTCGCGGCCGAGCCGCGCGTCGACGAGCGCGTCGTGGATCGTCCCGAGCGTGGCGGCCGTCTTGAACCGCTCGCCGTCGGGCAGGGCGACGGTGGCGACCGCGCCGAGGGCGCGGAGCGGCCGCTCGAGGGCGCGGCCGTGGAGCGCGAGCACCCTCCGGCCGGCCACGACCACGGTGCGCCGGCCGCGCAGGGCCGCGAGCGCGCGGGGAAGCCGCGCGCGAGCCCGTGCCCCACGGACACGGTGTAGCGCCGCTCGCCGAGCTCGACGGGGATCTGGAGCATGACGCCGGAGCATAGCACCGGCGCCCGCCGCGCCCGTCCGCGCTCACCGCAGCCAGCCGGGCAGGGCCCCTTCGCGCCGCGCGCGCTCGAGGAGGTCGTCCTCCATCGACTTCGCGCGCCGCTCGAGGCCGGCGAGGCGGGCCGAAGCACCCGGCTCGGGGCCCCGGGGCTGCGCGGCCCGCGCTCTGCCGGAGCCGAGCGAGCGGTTGTACGCGCGGCGCTCGTCCTCCGCGGCCGCGATCTTCGCCCGCAGCTCGTCGGCCTGCGCGCGCAGCGCCTCGACACGCTCGCGGACCCGGCGCGCTTCCGTCCGCCACCAGCCTTCGTCGTGGGGGCGAGGCGACGAGCCGCCGTCGCGCGCCGGCCGGCGGCCGCCGCGGGCTCCGGACGAATCCTCGCCGGGGACCACCGCCGGGACCGAGCGACCGCCGACCTCGTCGCGGAAGGGGCGGACGCGGTCCAGGTCCTCGTTCGTGTAGACGCGAGCGGGAGGGCGGGGCGTGGCGGCCTCGGCGGCGCGGAGCCGGGGCGGGCAGACGAAAGCCGTCAGACCGAGTCCGATCGGCAGAACCAGCATTCTCGACGTCATGGGGAAGTCGCCTTTCCGGGAGAGGGAGGAAAGGCGGCCCGCGAGGCCGGGCGGAACGCTAGCAGCGGCGGGCCGCGGCCGTCAAGGGGGAACCCGGCCGTCTGGTAAACTACGAGTTTCGAGCGCCCGATGACCGCCCAAGTGTCGCTGTTCCCCTTCGCCGAGTACTGGCCCGCCTACCTGGGCTTCCTCGTCCTCGTCTTCGTGCTCCTCGCGGTCGACCTCGGGGTCTTCCACCGGAGCGCCCACGCGGTCTCGATCCGCGAGGCGGCCGGGTGGAGCGTCGTGTGGGTGTCGCTCGCGCTCCTCTTCAACCTGGGCTTCTGGGCCTACATGCGGTGGCACTTCCCGCAGGACGCGCGGCTCCTCGCGATCCCCGGCTTCGACCCGGCCGCCGCCGCGAGCCAGACGGCCCTCGAGTTCCTCGCCGGCTACGTCGTCGAGTACTCGCTCTCGGTCGACAACATCTTCGTCTTCGTCGTCGTCCTGACCTACTTCGGCGTGCCCGCCGCCTACCAGCACCGGGTCCTCTTCTTCGGGATCCTCGGCGCGCTCGTCTTCCGCGGCGTCTTCATCGCCCTCGGCGCGGCGCTCCTGCGGTTCGAGGTCGTGATCTGGATCTTCGGCGCCTTCCTCGTCTTCACGGGCGTCCGCATGATGTTCGGCGGGGAGGAGGGGCCGGTCGAGCCGCACGAGCGGTGGGTGATCCGGCAGTTCCGGAAGCACGTCCCCGTGACGGCGGGCTTCGAGGGCCAGCGCTTCTTCGTCCGCAAGGACGGGACGCTCCACGCGACCCCGCTCTTCATCGCCCTCCTCTTCCTCGAGATGACGGACATCCTCTTCGCCGTCGACTCGGTGCCGGCCATCTTCGGCCTCACCCGCGAGCCGTTCGTCGTCTTCACGTCGAACATCTTCGCGATCCTCGGCCTGCGGAACCTGTACTTCCTGCTCGCGGGGGCGGTCGACAAGTTCCACCTGCTGAAGTACGGCCTCGGGATCGTCCTCGTCTTCGTCGGCCTCAAGATGGCGATCCTCAACCGCCTCTGGGGCGGCCACTTCCCGATCGGCGTGTCGCTCGGCATCATCGTCGGCGTGATCGCCGCGTCGATCGTGCTCTCGCTCCTCTACCCGCAGAAGGCCCAGGAGGGCCGGTAGGCGTCATGGAACAGGAACGCGTCTCCAAGGAGATCACCCCGAAGGGCGAGGACTACTCGCAGTGGTACCTCGACGTGGTGCTCAAGGCCGACATGGCCGACTACGGCCCGGTGAAGGGCTGCATGATCATCAAGCCCTACGGCTACGCCGTGTGGGAGCACATGCAGCGCGACATGGACCGGCGCATCAAGGAGACCGGCCACGTCAACGCGTACTTCCCGCTGTTCGTGCCGAAGAGCCTCCTGGAGCGCGAGAAGGAGCACGTCGAGGGCTTCTCGCCCGAGTGCGCGTGGGTGACGATCGGCGGCGGGGCCGAGCTCGAGGAGCCGATCGCGATCCGCCCGACCTCGGAGGCGATCATCTGCTCGACGTTCGCGAAGTGGGTGGGCTCGTGGCGCGACCTGCCGGTGCTCCTCAACCAGTGGGCGAACGTCGTCCGCTGGGAGAAGGTCACGCGGCCGTTCCTGCGCACGACGGAGTTCCTCTGGCAGGAGGGCCACACCCTCCACGCCACCGCCGAGGAGGCGCAGGAGGAGACGCTCAAGATGCTCGACGTCTACCGCGCCTTCTCCGAGGAGATGCTGGCGATGCCCGTCCTCTTCGGCCAGAAGACGGAGACGGAGAAGTTCGCCGGCGCGCTCCGGACCTACGCGATCGAGGCGCTGATGGGCGACGGCCGGGCGCTGCAGGCCGGCACGAGCCACAACCTCGGCCAGCACTTCGCCGAGGCCTACGGCATCGAGTACCTCGACAAGAACCAGCAGCGGGCGAAGCCGTGGTCGACGTCGTGGGGGACCTCGACCCGCATGGTCGGCGGCCTCATCATGACCCACGGCGACGACTCCGGGCTCGTGCTCCCGCCGAAGGTCGCGCCCCACCAGGTCGTGATCGTCCCGATCCCGCCGCGGAAGGGCGACTGGAACGAGGCGATCCTGCCGAAGGCCCGCGAGGTCGTGGCGATGCTGAAGGCCGCCGGCGTGCGCGTGCACCTCGACGACCGCGACCAGTTCCAGGTCGGCTACAAGTACGCCGACTGGGAGATGCGCGGGGTGCCCGTGCGCCTCGAGCTCGGGCCGAAGGACGTCGAGAAGGAGCAGTGCGTGCTCGTCCGCCGCGACACCCGCGCGAAGGAGTTCGTGCCGCTCGCCGGGCTCGCCGCGCGCCTGCCGGAGATCCTCGACGCCATGCAGAAGGACCTCCTCGAGAAGGCCCGCGCCTTCGTCGCCGCGAACACCACCCAGGTGAAGAGCTACGACGAGTTCAAGCAGGTGATGGCCGACAAGCGCGGCTTCATCCTCGCCGGCTGGAACGGCGACGCGGCCGTCGAGGCCAAGATCAAGGAAGAGACGAAGGCCACGATCCGCGTGATGCCGATGGGCGATCCCGTAGAAGCCGAGTGCGTCTACACGGGCCAGAAGGGAAGGCTCGTCTACTTCGCGCAGGCGTACTAAGGCTCCGTGGGATTCGCCAGGTCCCGTGGGATTCGCCCGATGAGCGCGAATCCCACGGTGCGTTGTCCGTCATCCGTTGTCCGTTCTTCTCTTCTTCGTTGTCCGTTGACCGTTTCCTCAGTTCCGTCCCAAAGCAGAAAGGGCCGTGTCCGTTTCCCCCTGCCTCTCTAGCCGAGCTCGAGCCACCGACGGAGACATTCGTCCAGGGCCTCGACCTCGTGGCCGTCGCACTCGCCGATCTCCTGGCGAATGGCGGCCCGCGGGACCGACACGAGCTTGTCCACCATCACCTGGGACACCTGCTTCAGGCCCGTGCGTGGACCGGGCAGGAGCGTGGGGCGGAACAGCGGAGCGTCGACGCACTCCGTCGTGACCGGGCAGACGGTCACGCTCGCGTGGGTCGGGTTGAAGAGGTCCGACTGGACCACCACGGCCGGGCGCGGCTTGCCCGTGTAGGCGCCGCGGGCGGCGACCACGACGATCGTTCCTCGCTTCACTTCCAGGTCTCGCCGTCGGCGACGTGACCGATGAAGTCGAGCGTCTCCTCCTCCGACCGGAGGCCGCTCACCAGGAGCGACTGGCGCCGGGCCTCGCGGGCGGGATCGCTCCGCGCCGCGTCGGCGCCGAACGCGCTCTCGAGGGCTTCCCGGACCACGGCGCTCTTCGAGCGACGGCCGCGTCGGGCGGCCCGCGCGATGAGGCGATCGAGCGCGGCCGGCACGCGCAGGGTCAGGACCGTCGAGGTCTCCCGTCGGGGCATCGCGGCTCCTCTGTATACACGAATACACCACAGGATACACCCGCCCGGAGGAGCGCCGAGACCGGGGCCGGCGCGTCCGTCGCCTACTTCGCCGGCTCCGGAAACCCCCGCTTCCGCATGAGCGCCCCGATCCCGGCGTCGCGGCCGCGGAACTTGCGGTAGGCCTCGGCCGGGTCGACGGTGTTCCCGGCCGAGAAGACGTACTGCGTGAGCCGGGCCGCGACGTCCTTGTCGTACGGCCCGCCCTTCGCCTCGGTGAAGGCCTCGAACGCGTCGGCGCTCAGCGTGTCCGCCCACAGGTAGCTGTAGTAGCCGGCCGCGTAGCCGTCGTCCGCGAAGATGTGGGAGAACTGCGGCGTGCGGTGCCGCATCACGATCTCCTTCGGCATCCCGAGCGCGGCGAGCGTCTGCTTCTCGAACGCGTCCGGCTCGATCGCCGCGTCGCCCGCGAGGTGCAGCTTCATGTCGACGAGGGCCGAGGCCAGGTACTCGATCGTGGCGAAGCCCTGGTTGAACTTCGACGCGCGCTTGATCTTCTCGACGAGCTCGGCGGGGATCGGCTTCCCGGTCTGGTAGTGGACGGCGTACTTGTTCAGCACCTCCGGCGTCTCGAGCCACCGTTCGAGGATCTGGGAGGGGAACTCCACGTAGTCGCGGGCGACGTTCGTGCCGGCGAGCGTCGGGTAGCTGACGTTCGACGAGAGGCCGTGGAGGGCGTGGCCGAACTCGTGGAACATCGTCGAGGCGTCGTCCCAGCTCACGAGGATCGGCTCGCCGGGCTTCCCCTTCACGAAGTTCGAGTTGTTCGAGACGATCGTCGGAACGTCGCCGTCGAACCGCTCCTGCGGCCGGTACTCGTTCATCCACGCCCCCGAGCGCTTGCCGGCCCGCGCGTAGGGGTCGAAGTACCAGAGGCCGACGTGGCGGCCGGCCTTCTTCACCTCGTAGACGCGGATGTCGGGCTGCGAGACCGGCACGCCGCTCACCGGGACGAACTCGAAGCCGAAGAGCTGGCCGGCCACCCAGAACATCCCCTCGCGCAGCTTCTCGAGCTGGAGGTACGGCTTGATCTGGTTCTCGTCGAGGTCGTACTTCGCCTTGCGCACCTTCTCGGCGTAGTAGCGGTAGTCCCACGGCTCGATCGTGATCCTGGCGCCCTCCTTGTCGGCGATCGCCTGCATGTCGGCGACCTCCTCGCGGACGCGCGCCACGGCGGGCTTCCAGACGGCCTCCATCAGCTCCGTCGCCTTCTCGGGCGTGCGGGCCATCTGGTCCTCGATCATCCGGTGGGCGTAGGTCGGGTAGCCGAGGAGCTTCGCCTTCTCCGCGCGCAGCTTCAGGATCTCGGTGATCACGGCCTTCGTGTCGTTCTTGTCGCCGTTGTCGCCGCGCATCACGAACGTGCGCCACACCTTCTCGCGCAGGTCGCGGCGATCGGAGAACGTGAGGAACGGCTCGACGCTCGACCGCGTGTTGGCGATCGCCCACTGGCCCTTCTTCCCGCGCTCCTCGGCCGTGGCCGCGGCCGCCGCCACGAACGAGGCGGGCAGGCCGGCGAGGTCCTTCTCGCTCTCGAGGACCGTCAGGGGGTCGTTCTCGTCGGCGAGGATTCTCTGGCTGAAAGTCGTGTAGAGCGACGCCAGCTCCTGGTTGACCTCGGAGAGCCGCGCCTTCGCCGGTCCTTCGAGCTTCGCCCCCGAGCGCGCGAAGTTGTTGTAGTAGACCCAGACGAGGCGCACTTGCTCCGGCGTGAGCCCGCTCTTCTCCCGCGCCTCGTACACGGCGGCGACGCGCTTGAAGAGCGGCTCGTTCTGGACGATGCGGTCCTGGAAGGCGGCGAGCTTCGGCTCCATCTTCTGCTCGACCGCCTGGAACTCGGGCGTCGCGAGGTTCGAGCTGTAGATGCCGTAGATGCTGTGGACCCGCGCGAGCGTCCGGCCGGACCGCTCGAGGGCGGCGATCGTGTTCTCGAACGTCGGCGCCGCGGGGTCCTTCGCGATCTTCTCGATCTCGGCCAGGTTCTCGGCCATCGCGGCCTCGAGCGCCGGCTCGAACTGCTCGACCTTGTACTTGTCGAACGCCGGGACGCCCTGGTACGGGCCCGTCCACTTCTCGAGCAGCGGGTTCTTCGCCGCCGTCTCCGTTGCGTCTGCCGCCCCGCTGCCGCTCACGAGCATCCCCACGCACCCCGCTGCCAGGACGACCTGGTTCAAGAAGTTGGATCTCACGGAAGACCTCCCGCAGGATTCTAGGGCGTCGGCGGCTCGTCCGGCACCCGCGCGTCCACGTCCGTGCTGACCGTGAAGCGCCGGAACCCGGCGTAGCGGGCGGTCGCGCGGCTGGGGCTGCGGAACACCCGCAGCCGTGCGCCCTCCAGGTCCTCGTAGGTCTCGTGCATCTCCTGCGGCACCCACATCGCGAGCTTCGGGTCCGCGGCGTAGTCCACCGAGATCGCCGCTCGAGCGCAAGGGAGGCGATCGAACTCGAAACGGAAGGCGACCTCGCTTCGGAGCACCGTGCCGCGCGCCGGGTCGATCCAGAAGCGGCCGCTGGCCGGCAGGTCCCCGTCCCGTCCGCGATCCACCATCGTGGGCCGGGCCACCTCGTCGAACTCGACCTCGACCGCCTCGATCCCGTCGATGCGGCGATGCCCGCCGCGGCTCCAGGCGAATCGGCCCTGGTTCGCGGGATGGAGGAAGGCCAGAGCCAGGGTCGGGAAGTTGACCGTGCGAATCGCCGGGCCGATGTTGAATCGCGAGCCCTCGGCGAGCAGGAGGCGGGCTCGCTCCTGCGCCGTCGCGGAGGGCAATCGGCTGAAGAGCGCCTCGAGCCGGGCCTCGTGATCCCGCACTTTCCGGCCGTCGACCTCGTAGACGTCCCGGTACGAGCCCCACGGCACCGGGCCGGGGAGGCGGACGAAGACGAGATCCGCTCGCGTCGAGACGCGGCAGATCCCGTCCGGACAGGAGAGGGCGAGGCCCTTGTTGAGGGTGTCGCGGGCCGCCGCCCACTGCGTGTAGGTCTCGTCGGCGGCGAGGTCGCGGAAGGACTGCTCGTACTCGAGCACGTAGCGCGCGGCGGCGTCGAGCACCGGGACGAGTTCCGCGGGGACCGGAGGTGGAGCGGCCGCCACCGCGGCGGCGGGGCGGTCGCGCCCGGGGCCGCCCTGTGCGATCGCGAAGGACGCGCGCTCCTCGGCGACGGCCTCGCCCTGCCGCACGGTGGCGACGATCTCGTAGGCTCCCGCCGGGAGCTTCGCGGCGGGCAGGCTGCCGATCCAGGCGATGCGGCCGTCGGCGCCGGGGCCGGCAGCTTCGGCGAGACGTTGCGACCGTCTCGCCCGCCGTGCTCGACCTTCACTTCGAGCTCGACTGGCGCGCCGGCGAGCGACGTGTAGATGGAAAGGAACAGCGGGATCTCCTCGTGCCGGCGGGAAGCCGCTCGCACCGTGCGCCGGGCGATGGAGACTCCGCTGACGCGCAGGGGATCCGCGCTCGTGGACGGTGCCGCGCTCGCCCGCGGATCACGCTCAGGCTGCCGACGGCAAACGTGCCGTCAGGTCGCGGGATTTCGAAGCTCGTTCGCGCGACGCTCGTCCGGTTCGCCTCGCGATCCTGGACGGCCGTGACGAGCGTGTACGCGCCCGGCGGCAGCTGCAGCGCGCGTCGGAACGAGGCCGTCGTGCCGGCGAGACGGCCGCGGTCGGCGATCGGGCCCTCCAGCGGCCAGTCCTGCGACAGGCGTGCGACGGGGCGGCTGCTCACCCGTCGCGCACGAATGCGAGCAGCGACAGGTGCGCGCGATACGTGCCGCGGACCGGGTCCTCCACGATCTTCGCGCTCCGCAGAGGCACCGCGGCGAGGAAGAGCGCCTCGCGCTCGGACTCCGCCGAGCCGAAGTGGATCACCGAAGCCGCGTGCGGGAAGTCGTGGGGCGGCTCGGCGGCGCTCATCGCCGCGAGAAGCGGCAGCTCGAAGGCCGCGACGGTCGGCGCCGAGGCTTCGGTCGCGAAGTACCCGGAGCGCGTGCGGAGGTGCACGCCCCTGCGGGTCGTCTTCGCCTCGATGCGTCGGAATCGCCCGTCGGGCTCGGGCCGCGGCGGCTCGTAGACGACCTCGTAGTACTGGCCGACCTCCTCGACGACGCGAGCCAGGCCCGCGCCGAGGTCGTTCGTGTCGTGGATGGCGAGACCGCCGGTGTCGTTCGCGACCCGGGTAAGGAACGAACCCTGGACCGGATTGCCGAGCGCCTCGCCTGCCAGGATCGAGCCCTTGTACTGTTCGAACTCCCCGTCGGCGCGGCGCGAGAGGATCTCCGCCGGGGCGGCCGTCGGATCCTCCGCGCGCGGGGCGGGGCTCGCCGCGCTTCGATCACCGGGCCGCTCATACACCAGGCCCCGGGTGTCGACCGTGTGGACGGTGACGTTGGCGCGGTTCGCGGTGCTCATCGTCAGGTCGTACACCGAGGCGGCGCCGTCCACGATCTCCCTGTCCTCGGCGAAGAACAGGATCGTCTTGCGCCCGCGCACCTGGCTCAGGCCGCGGGCCAGCGCCGAGATCCCGTACAGCGAGTCGAAGGCCTCGACGCGCTGGGCGAGAGCCGCGACCCAGAAGTCGACCCGCGCGGCGATCTGGACGCGCCCCGTCTGGGACAACGCAGTCGCCGGGCTTCCCGCCAGATCGGGTTGGCTTGGCGGGCCGGCTGACGCTCCCGGAACGGCCGGCGCCGGAATCGAGGGCGCATCGGCAGCGACGGCGCGGGTCGCCTCGTCGCCGCTCGTCGCGGCTTCCACGGCCGACGTCAGCTCCTTGGGGTCGCTGGTGAACGTCTGGAGCCGCCGCATCGAGCGATCCATCTTGTAGACCGCGAACCAGGTGTCGGGCGGGAAGCGCTGGGAGAGCAGGTCGAGCGCGCCTTTGCGGGCGGCGGTCGCGTTCTGGACGGACAGGCGGTCGAAGAGGAGGACGACCAGGTTCGCGCGGGACGGGGCCACCGCCGAGGGCGCCTCGGCGGGAGCGGCACCCGACGCGCCTTCGGCGGGCGCGGCCTTCGGTGGCTCGACCGCCAGCCCCCGCACGAGGCGGAACGACTCGATCGGGCAGGGCTTGCCGTCCTCGAAGACCTGTATCTCTCCGGAGCGGAGGTCGGGCACGGGCCGGCCCTTGCCGTCGCGGGCGACCACGTCCAGGACGACCACCTGCGACTCGGCCTTGAACGTGGGGGGCGGGGGCTCCTGGGCAGTAACAACAGGAGCCATGGCGAAGACCAGGGCCGCGGAAGTGATGCGAGGCATCCGAACCTCCTTCGCGAATCAGCGGGAGCAGACGGGTTGGGCCACCCGTTCTTCCGCCGTTTGTGCACGAACTTGACCCGAGAGACTACGCTCCAGCGCTTCGGTTCACTCCCTCAGCCAGGCGATCGCCCGTTCCGCCGCCTGCGCGGGGTCACGCACCAGTTCGTCCGGGACGATCGGGCCACCATAGAGCGTCTCGGTGCGGTCGGCCATGGTCGAGGCAACGAGGACGAGGCTGCCGCCGTCCGACAGCGTGTAGCTCCGGCGGGCCACCGTCTGGCCATAGGTCGGCGTCCCGAAGCTGCGGGTCAGGGGCCGGCCACGGAAGGAGATGGCGACGGCCTCGCCCCCGCCCCCGGCGACCGAGCAGTCGGTCAGGACCGCGACCTTCGGATCGGGCCGGATCAGCCTGAGGGCACTGGCGGAGAGATACGGGTAGCCTGCCGCGGTGACCTGCCCCTGGTGGTAGCCCCAGTACTGGACGTTCTTGCGGTCGACGTCGACGAAGGAGCCGAACTCGCCGTCGCCGAGCAGCGTCACCAGGCCTCCGATCATCCCGTACATGTTGCCGCCGGCGGTGTGACGGAGGTCGACGATCCAGCCGGCGAGGTCGCGTGAGTCCTGGCCGGCGAACTGCTGGTACATGGCGTCCGCGCAGGCTTGCCCCTCGCCCTGCCCGCGGCCGCACGGCGCGACCGCCACGTAGCCGACTCCCGGCGGTGCCGTGACCACGGGCGCCGGCGGATCGGTGCAGGAAAGCGGGTCCGGGTTCATGACCTGAGAGCCGTCCGCGGCCGTGTAGAAACTCGCGTGGTCTCCCAGCAGGCGGAGGGCCGTCGGGATCGCGTCGCGGCTGAGGTCCGCGACGTTGGTGGCGTCCGCTCCCGCGTGGAAGACGGAGTTGCGGAAGCTCGTCCAGTCGATCTTCTGGCGGTTGACCGAGTGCTGCTGCATCAGGTCGAGCATCTCGTCGAGGTAGTTCTCCGCTGCCGCCGACATCTCGACGTCGTTCGTGCTGCCTCCGCAGCCGGAAAACCCGCCGGCGAGCGCCAGCCCGACGGCGATGCTCCGGCCGTGGCCGTATGTGCTCCGAAGAACGCCACGGCCAACGGCGGTGAGGAAGGGGCTGATTGTGGTGCGCCAGGTCATGGGCCTGCCTCCCAGGGTGCGGTGTTCGATTCCGGTTGCGCACGAGCGACCTGTCGCACGTCGGGGACACCCGGTCGTCTCCGAGAAAGTGGGCGTGAACCGGCGAGCGACCACGTCCAGGACGACCACCTGTGACTCGGCCTTGAAGGTCGGGGCGGGGGGGCTTGGGCGGCGAGAACGGGGGCGACGACGAGCGCCAGGGCCGTGGTCGTGATGCGGTTCATGGGCCGGCCTCCTCGGGTGAAGCGGGCGCGGGACGGCGTCGGGATCGGGTTTGCACGAGGCATGCCCGGCCGAATCCGCTCGAAACGGTCGAAAAGGGTGCGGGCGGGGCGGCTCCCGCGTCCACCGATCGGGACAGGAGCGTACACGACCGGGGACGGCGCCGCTTCACACTTCTTCATCGTCCCGACAAACACGGGAAAGGCCGGGAGGGCACCTTCCTCTCGACGGGCGCGAAGGACGCGCCGGGGCGAAGGGAGAAGGGGAGATGAGCGAGACGAGCCGGGAGACGAAGACGTCCTCGGGACGCCGGCGGTGGCTCTGGGTGGCCGGTGGTCTGCTGGCCGGGGCGAGCGTGCTGGCGGCGGTGGCGGCGATCGCGGCGCCGCGGGCGATGGCGTTCCACTCTGGCCGCGGGCACGGCTTCCGCGCGCACCCGCTCGCCGCGCGGTTCGCCCTCGGCCACGGCCGGCCGGGCATGGCCGCGCTGCTCCAGGACCCGGCGGCGGCCAAGGAGCACATCGCCACGGTGAGCGAGTTCGTGCTCCGCAGCGTGAGCGCGACCGACGAGCAGAAGCAGAAGACGAAGCAGATCACCGACCGCCTCGTCGACCAGGTGCGGCCGCTCGTCGAGCGGCACCAGGCGCTCCACAAGGCCATGGTCGCGGAGCTCGCGAAGCCGGAGATCGACCGCGCGGCGATCGAGAAGCTGCGGCAGGACGGGATGGCCCTCGCCGACGAGGCGTCGAAGATCGCGCTCGCCGGGGTCGAAGACATCGGCGACGTGCTGACGCCCGACCAGCGGAAGGAGCTGATCGAGCTCGGCCGGCGGCTCCACGGCGGTGCCGAGGCGAACTGAACTCACATGGCGGGAGGCGGCCGGGGCGCCACGCGCGTCCCGGCCGCTCGTCGTTGCTACCATCTCGGACCGAAGACCGATGGCCGAGCGCATTCTGATGATCGAGGACGACGCCGCGCTCGCGACGCTGGTGGCCGACTACCTTCGGCCGCTCGGCTTCGATGTCGCGGCCGAGGGCACGGCCGAGGCCGGCCTCGCGCGCCTTGGCCGCGAGGCGTTCGCGGCCGTGCTCCTCGACGTGATGCTCCCCGACACCGACGGCTTCGAGGTCTGCCGTCGCGTGCGGTCGAGCGGGTCCGACGTGCCGGTCATCATGCTCACCGCCCGCGGCCAGGACGAGGACCGCATCGTCGGCCTCGAGATCGGCGCCGACGACTACCTGCCGAAGCCGTTCAACCCGCGCGAGCTCCTCGCCCGGCTCCGCGCGGTGCTCCGGCGGCGCGCGCCGTCCGGGGCTGGGCGCGCCGCGCCGCTGCGCTTCGGCCGGCTCGAGATCGATCGCGACGCGCGCGTCGTGCGCGTCGACGGCGCCGAGCGGCCGCTCACCAGCTACCAGTTCGACCTCCTCGTGGCCTTCGCCGAGTCGCCGGGGCGCGTGCTGGGGCGCGAGGCCCTCATGGAGAAGGCGGGCCGCGACGCGGCCGAGGCGTTCGACCGCTCGATCGACGTGCACGTGTCGCGCATCCGCGCGGCGATCGAGGACGACCCGCGCCGCCCGCGGCGGCTCCTCACCATCCGCGGCGCCGGCTACGTCTTCGCGCGCAAGCAGGACGAGGACTGAGGCGATGCGCCGCCTGTCGTGGCAGATCTACCTCACGATCGTCGGCGCCCTCGTGCTGTTCTCGATGCTCGCCGCCGCGGCGTGGATCCACGGCCCTGGCCTCCGCGACGAGATGCGCCTCGCCCGCGCCCTCACGGTCACGGTGTCGGAGCTGCTCCCCGGGCCCGAGCGGCCGCGAGAGGAGCTGCAGGACGCGGTCACGCGGCTCGCCGAGCGGTTCAACGTCGACGCGGCCGTGTTCTCGCCGGAGGGCGAGCGGCTCGCGTGGCACGGGAGCCCCCTGCCGTTGCCCGGGCGCCGGAGCCTCGGGGCGCACGTCGTGGGCCCGGGGCTCCGCGGCGGGATCATCAGCGTGAGCCTCTTCCTGCCGGACGGGCGCGTGGTGGTGGCCGCGCGCCCGCGGGCGGCCCTCCGCCACTTCGGCGCCCTCCTCGTCACGCTCGGCCTCGTGGCGCTGGCCGTCGCGGTCGGCGCGTGGCCGCTCGTGCGCCGGCTGACGCGGCGGCTCGAGAACCTGCGGCGCCGCGTCGAGGACCTCGGCCGCGGCGACCTCGCAGCCCGCGCCCCGGTCGAGGGGAAGGACGAGGTCGCCGACCTCGCCCGCAGCTTCAACCGCGCGGCCGACCGCATCCAGGCCCTCGTCGAGGCGCAGCGGCGCCAGCTCGCCTTCGCCTCGCACGAGCTGCGCTCGCCGCTCGCGCGCCTGCGCGTCTCGCTCGAGATGATGGCGGGCGACCCGGCGCTCAAGCAGCAGGCCGCGCGCGACGTGGCCGAGCTCGACGGGCTCATCGACGAGCTCCTCGAGGCGAGCCGGCTCGAGGCGCAGCGCGAGCTCGCGCGCGTCGAGGACGTGGACCTCCTGGCGCTCGCCGCCGAGGAGGCGGCGCGGGCCGGGGCCGAGGCCGAGGGCGAGGCGATCGTCCTGCGCGGCGACGCGCGGCTCCTGCGCCGGCTCGTGCGGAACCTCCTCGACAACGCGCGGCGGCACGGCGGGGGAGCCGCGGTGGCGGCCCGCGTCGTGCGCCGTCCGGCGGGCGGGGCGCGCCTGTCGGTTCTCGACCGTGGCCCGGGCGTGCCCGAGGCCGAGCGCGAGAGGGTGTTCGAGCCCTACTACCGGCCTCCCGGGGCGGCGGAGACGGGCTCCGGCTACGGCCTCGGTCTGGCGCTCGTCCGCCAGATCGCTCGCGCCCACGGCGGCGAGGCGCGCTGCCTGGCGCGCGACGGCGGCGGGACCGTGATCGAGGTGGACCTGCCCGGGAGCGCGGGCGGGCGCTAGAATCCCTCCGAGGGCAAACCATGATGAGGTGGTTTCCCGGGCTCCTCCCCGTGACGGCGCTCTTCTCGCTCGGCCCGCCCGACGTCGACGAGGCGGCCCTCGCCCGCGCGCGGGAAGACATGGTCGCGACCCAGATCGAGGCCCGCGGCGTCCGCGACGCGAAGACGCTCGCCGCGATGCGCGCCGTGCCGCGACACGCGTTCGTGCCGCCGGCGAGCGGGCGCCAGGCCTACGACGATCACCCGCTGCCGATCGGCCACGGCCAGACGATCTCGCAGCCGTACATCGTCGGCTTCATGACCGAGGCCCTCGAGCTGCGGGGCGGCGAGCGCGTCCTCGAGATCGGCACCGGCTCCGGCTACCAGGCGGCCGTCCTCGCGCGGATCGCGTCGCGCGTCTTCTCGATCGAGATCGTGGCGGCGCTCGCGGCGGAGTCCGCGGAGCGTCTGAAGCGGCTCGGTTACGACAACGTGCGCGTGCGGGCGGGCGACGGGTACGCCGGCTGGCCCGAGGAGGCGCCCTTCGACGCGATCATCGTCACCGCCGCCGCGCCGCGTGTCCCGGAGCCGCTGAAGCGCCAGCTTCGCGACGGCGGACGGCTCATCCTCCCGCTCGGCGACGACGCGCAGGAGCTCGTCGTCCTCACGCGTCGTGGGGACGCGTTCGTCGAGCGGCGGGTGCTGCCCGTCCGCTTCGTGCCGATGACCGGCAAGGTGCGGCAGTAGGCCGTCGCCGTGCTTTGCCGCGTTGACCGGGGCCGGTGGCCCCCCTAGCATCGGTGCGTCGGCGGACACCCCATCCCGGCCGACAGGAAGGAACCCCGAATGGAGGCGCTGGCCCTCCTGTTCGCGCTCGGAGCGGTGCTCGTCCTGCTCGTGTCGCCGGTCCTCGCGTTCGTGGCCCTGGCGCGCACGGGCCGCATGGCGCGCGACCTCGAGCAGGCCCGGGCGGACATCGAAGCCCTCGAGCGACGGCTGCGAGCGATGGGGCGGGCGGCCGGCGCCGCCGGCGGGGCCGAGAGAGCCACCGCGCCCGCCGAGCCGCTCGTCCCGCGTGAAGCGGCGGGGCCCTCCGTCGAGGCAGTGGCACCCCCGGCGCCACCGGCCGCGGCCGCTCCGGCCCCGACCGCGCCGGCTCCGGCGCCGGCCGCGCCAGTCCAGCCGAAGGCCGCGCCCCCCGTGCCGCCGGCGCCGGCCGCGTCGCCGCGGCCCCGCCCTTCCGCGTCGCGGCCCCCGTCCGACTTCGCGACGAACCTCGGCCCGCGGCTCCTCGTCGGCGCCGGCGCGCTGGCCGTCATCGTGTTCCTCGGCTACTTCGTCCGCTACGCGTGGGAGAACAACTGGGTGGGGCCGACCGGCCGCGTCCTCAGCGGCGCCGTCTTCTCGCTCGGCCTCCTCGCGGCCGGCCTTCGGCTGATGCCGCGCGTCTACCGACCGCTCGGCCAGGGCCTCGCCGCCGCCGGCCTCGCCGGCCTCTACGTCACTGCCTTCGCCGCGCACGCGGTCTACGCCCTCGTGCCGCGGCCGGCCGCCGGCCTGTTCATGTTCGCGGTGACGGTGGCCGCGGTCGTGCTCTCGGAGCGGCTCGACGCGCGCCTCCTCGCGGCGCTCGCCTGGATCGGCGGTTACATGGCGCCGTTCCTGCTCTCGACCGGCGAGGACCGCGCCGTGAGCCTCTTCGGCTACCTGCTGCTGCTCGGCGGCGGCGCCGTGTGGCTCGATCGCCGCAGGCCCTGGCCCGAGACGCTTCCCCTGGCCCTCGTCGGGACCGCGATCCTCTACGGCGGCTGGTACGCGACGTTCTTCGCTCCCGAGCGCTTCTGGGTCGCCACCGCGGGCCTCGTGCTGCTCGGCGGGCTCTTCGCGCTCGGCGCCGCGGAGAAGGAGCGGCCGGCCTGGCTCGCGGCGGTGGCGCTCGTCGTCGCGGTGGGGCTCGCCGCCCTCGCCAACGACGCGGGCCGGCCCGAGGTCGTGCTGCCGCTCTCGCTCCTCGCCGCGGCCGCTCTCCTCCGCGCGCCCGGGGTGCAGATGGCCGCGCTCGTCGCGCCGCTCGTCGTCGCGGTGCCCTTCTTCGGGTGGACCGCGCGGCACTACCAGCCGGAGACCTTCGGCATCGCGGCGGCGTGGGTCGCCGCGGGGGCGCTCGTCGTCGCGCTCGGCCGCCCGGGCTCGGCCGCGCCCCTGCCGGCCTCGCTCATGCCGGGCGTGGCCGTGGTCGGCGGCGGGCTCGCCGCGCTGGAGCTCGCGTCCTCGAGCGACCGGCCGTTCGGCATCCTGGGCCTGCTCCTGGCCCAGGCGGGCCTCGCCGTGCTCGTGCGGCGGAGGTTCGCCTGGTCGGAGGCGGCCGGCGCGGCGCTCGGCGCGGCCGCGGTCCTGGCCTGGCTCGACCGGTACTTCGCCGCCGGTCGCGAGGCGGAGGCCCTGACCCTCGGCCTCGCCGTGGCCGCCTTCTACTTCGTGGCCACGACCGTTCGCGGCTTCGTCGGCGAGCGGCTCGGTCCGGCGGGCACGGCCGCGCACGTCGCCGCCGCGGGCCTCGCCTGGGCCGTCTGCTATCGGGTGCTGGACGCGTCGGCGCCGACGCTCCTCGGGCCGGCGGCGGTGGCCCTCGGCGCGGTGCACCTCGCGCGCGGCCTCGTCGCTCGCCAGCTCGGCGACGACCCGCTGCGGGTCGGCGTGACCCTCGGCCTCGCCGCCGCGTTCCTGACGATCGCGATCCCGGTCCAGCTCGGCCTCCACGGCATCACGATCGGCTGGGCGCTCGAGGGCCTGCTGCTCCTCTGGCTCGGCGTGCGGAACCGCTCGTGGCTGACGCGCGCCGCGGGGTACGGCGTCCTGGCCCTCGCCGTCCTCCGCCTGCTCGCGCGCCACCTGCCGCTCCACCCGGCCGGGGCGTTCACCCCGCTCGCGAACCCGGCCTTCGGGACCTGGCTCGCCGTGATCGCGGCGCTCGTGGCCGCGCGCTTCGTGGCGCTGCCTTTCGCGCGGGCCGCCGGCTCGAACGTCCTCGAGCGGCTCGGCGCGCGGTCGCTCGTCCCGCTCGCCGCGGTTCTCCTGTTCGCCCTGCTGACCGCGGAGACGAGCCAGACGTTCGGCCAGATGGCGCGCGAGGCCTTCTCGGCCCACGACGCCGCCGCCGCGATCGCCGCGCGCCGCCAGGGCGATCTCGCGGTCTCGGTCCTGTGGACGGCGTTCGCGACGGGCCTCCTGGCCGCGGGCCTCGCCGGCCGCAGCCGCGGCCTCTTCTACGCGGGCTACGCCCTCTTCGCGATCACCGCGGCGAAGGTGGTGTTCGTCGACCTCGCGCAGCTGCCGACGCTCTACCGGATGGTGGCGTTCCTCGTCCTCGGAGTCCTCCTCCTCGCCGGCGCCTGGCTCAACATCCGCTTCCGCGAGCGCCTCGAGGACGCGGCGGCGGACGGCGCGTGAGGCGCCGGCAGGCCGTCGCGGCCCTGGCGCGGCTCGCCGTCGCCGCCGGGGCGGGGCTCGTCGTCGCCGTGGCCCCGTCGGCGGCGGCGCCGGCGTTCGAACGGACGATCGAGGTCGGCGCGCCCGGGCGGGTCGCGGTGCGCCTCGACCGGGACGTCTACGAGGCCGCGCGCCCCGACCTCGGCGACCTGCGGGTGCTCGACGCGTCCGGAGCGCTGGTGCCGTTTCTCGTCGACCGCGGCGCGGTCTCTCCGCGCGCGGACGAGAGGCGGCCGGCGCTGCGCAACGCGGGCCGCGTCGGTCGGGGCGCGGCGACGGCCGACCTCGACTTCGGCGGCCCGGCCCCGAAGTCGCGGCTGCGGCTGCGCCTCTCCGGCGACAACTTCCGGCGGGCCGTGAGCGTCGCCGGCAGCGAGGACGGGCGCGAGTGGACGACGCTCGTCGAGGAGGCGTGGGTCTTCGCCGTCCCGGGCCCCGATGCCGCCAGGTACGAGACGATCGGCCTGCCGGCGAACGACTTCGCCCTCCTGCGCGTCCGGGTCCGCCCGGGCCCCGACGAGGACGGCCCCGTCTCGATCGAGGAGGCCTGGGTGCCCGGCGAGCCTCGGCGGACGTCGCGGGAAGACGTGGTCGAGCCCCGCGTGTCGCGCGCCGAGGAGGCCTCACGGCGCGAGACGTGGCTGACCCTCGACCTCGGCGCGGCGCACCAGCCCTTCGACGGGATCGAGCTCGACGTGGCCGACGCGCGCTTCTTCCGCGAGGCCGTCGTCGAGGCCCGTCGCGACCAGGCGGGCCGCGAGGGCCGCCCGGGCTCCGTCTCGTGGGCCGAGATCGGTCGCGGCGCTCTCTACCGGCTCGGGACGGGCGCCCGGCCCGCCGAGGACCTGCGCCTCGACGTGCGCGGCCGCGAGAGGGTCGTGCGCGTGCGGCTGCTGAACCGGGACGACCGCCCGCTCGACGCCCGGTCCGTTCGCGTCCGCGTGCCCGTGGAGCGCGTCGTGTTCGAGGCCGGGCCCGGCCGCGACTACCGCCTCGTCTACGGGTCGGCCGACGCGGCGCCCGAGTTCGACCTCGCGCGCACGGTGGACGACGTCGCGGCCTGGTCCGCGGGAGCGGCCGAGGCCGGGCTCGGCGCGCCGCGGAAGACCGCGGCCGGGCCGTCGGCCGGCGTCCCGTGGACCGAGCGGCACCCGACCCTGCTGTGGGCCGGGCTCCTCGCGGTCGTCGCCGCCCTCGGCGCGCTCACGTGGCGGGCCGTCCGGGCGAGCTGAGACGCCGCGGTGCTACGATCGGAGGCGATGACAAGGATCCGCGCGTTCCTCCTCGCCGCGCTCGTGCTCGCGGGCGCCTCGCTCGCCGCCGCCGCGCCGGCCGTCGTCCCCCTCACCCTGCCCTCGGGCAAGGTGCTGCAGGTCGAGGTCATGGTGAGCGACGAGGACCGCGCGATGGGCCTCATGTTCCGCCCGTCGCTCGCGGAGGACCGCGGGATGCTCTTCCTCTTCGAGACGCCCGACTTCCACGCGATCTGGATGAAGAACTGCAAGTTCCCGATCGACATCGTCTGGCTCGACGAGGAGAGGAAGGTCGTCGACGTGAAGGAGGCGGCGCCGCCGTGCAAGGCGGACCCCTGCCCGGTCTACCAGCCGATGCGCCGGGCCTCGTGGGTGGTCGAGATCAGCTCGGGCCAGGCGAAGCGCGAGAAGCTCGTGCGGGGCGCCGCGGTGAAGTTCGACCTGCCGAAGTAGCGCGGCTCTCCGCCGGAGGCCCCGCTATCAGTCCTTCTTCCGCTTCTTCCCGAACAGCCAGGCCACCAGCACGCCCACCAGGTAGAGGCCGATCATCGGCGCGGCGAGGGCCGTCTGGGTCACGACGTCCGGCGTGGGAGTGATGACCGCCGAGACGATGAACGACCCGAGGACCGCGAACTTCCAGGCCCGGAGCAGCGTCGGCGCCGTCACGAGGCCGATGCGGGCCAGCACGAAGATGATCACCGGGATCTGGAAGACGAGGCCGAGGCCGAGCAGGAACCACGAGTAGAACGACCAGTACTCGTCCACCCGCGGCAGGAACTGCATGTCGGCGCCGCTGAACCCGATGAGGAAGCGGAAGGTCATCGGGAACAGGATGTAGTGCCCGAAGAGGGCGCCGGCGGTGAAGAAGACCGAGCCCATGCCGACGAAGGGGATCGCCCAGGCCTTCTCGTTCTTGTACAAGCCGGGCGAGATGAACGCCCAGATCTCGTACAGGACGAACGGGGCGGCCAGGAAGATGCCGACGAAGAACGACATCTTCATGTAAAGGAAGAACGCCTCGGCCGGCCCGGTCACGAGGAAGCGGTCCTTGAAGCCCGCCGCCCGCATCGGCTGGACGAGGAACTGGAAGATCTCCTCGTGGAAGATCCAGCACACGGCGAAGCCGCCGGCCAGGTAGACGAGGGCCCGGACGAGCCGCTGCCGCAGCTCCTCGAGGTGCTCGAGGAACGTCATCTTGTCGGGATGGGGGCGCGGGTAAGGGGAGGACAAGCTCTACTTCGGCTCGATCGGCGTGGGGTCGTTCGCCCGGCTCACGGTCTCGGGCACGGGCTCGCGGGGCGCGTCGGGCGCCGGGGCGGTGACGGTCTCGGTCGGCGCGGCCTCGGCGGGCGCGGTTTCGGCGGCCGGGGTTTCGGCGGGCGCGGTTTCGGCCGGCGACACGGGCGTCGCCGGCGTGCCCGACTCGAGGGCGTACGGGGGGGCCGCCGGCGGGGTCTCGACCCGCATCGACTCGCGGATCTTCTCGGCCTCGACCTCGCTCTCGATCGTCGACTTGAACTCGTTCGACGCCCGGCGGAACTCCGCCATCATCTTGCCGAGGCTCTTGCCGATCTCAGGGAGCTTGCGCGGCCCGAAGACGATCAGGGCCACGACGAAGATCAGGAACAGCTCGGGTCCGCCCAGGGTACCGAACATGTCTCGTAACCGCCTTTTCTGCCCGCCTTTATCGGCCGATAGTAGCAGACGAGTCCTGCGTTGACACCCTGCGCGCGCGTCCCTAGAGTTAGGCCATGCCCCTGAGGCGGGTCGCCGCCTTCGCGGCCTCCCTGGCGTTCGCCGCCGCCGCCACGTCCCGCGCCGAGATCCCCGTGGTCGAGCTCGACGGTGTCGTCCACGCCGTGAGCGCGGCGCACGTGGTCCAGGCCATCGACCGCGCCGACGCCGCCTCTGCCCCGCTCGTGGTCATCCGGATGGACACCCCGGGCGGCCTCGACAGCTCGATGCGGCAGATCGTCGAGCGGATGCTTCGCGCGAAGACCCCGGTCGCGGTGTTCGTGGCGCCTTCCGGCGCCCGCGGCGCCTCCGCCGGGTTCGTGATCGCGGTCTGCGCCGACGTCGCGGCCATGGCCCCCGGCACGAACATCGGGGCCGCTCATCCGGTCTCGTCGATGGGTCAGATGGACGAGACGATGGCGAAGAAGGTGACCCAGGACGCGGCCGCGTACATCCGGGGCAAGGCCGAAAGGCGCGGCCGCAACGTGGAGCTCGCCGAGAAGGCGGTCGTCGAGAGCCGGTCCTTCACCGAGAAGGAGGCGCTCGACGCGCACCTCGTCGACCTCGTGGCGAACGACGTTCCCGACCTCCTCGCCCGGCTCGAGGGACGCGAGGTGAAGCGGTTCGACGGCTCGACCGTCGTGCTGCGCCTCGCCGGGCAGAAGACGGTGGACGTGCGGATGGACTGGCGGCAGGCCGTCCTCGCCGCGATCGCGAGCCCCGAGATCCTGTTCCTCCTCCTCCTCGGCGCGCTCGCCGGGCTCGGGGCCGAGATCTCCCACCCGGGGCTCGTCTTCCCGGGCGTCCTCGGCGTCGTCTGCCTGATCCTCTTCCTGTTCGCGAGCCAGATCATCCCGGTGAACTGGGCGGGCGTCCTGCTGGTGGTCCTCGCGATCGGCCTCTTCGCGGCCGAGGTCAAGGTGCACTCGTTCGGCCTGTTGACGATCGGCGGCCTCGTCGCCATGATCCTCGGCGCGATGATGCTGGTCGACTCAGAGGCGCCGGCGCTCCGCGTCGACGTCTGGCGTCTGCTGCCCGTCATCGTGGCCTTCGCGGTCTTCGTGCTCGCCATCGTCCGCCTCGTCGTCCAGTCCCAGAGGCGGCGGCCGGCGACGGGCGCCGAGGGCCTCGTCGGGGCGCACGGCCGGGCGCTCGGCGCCCTCGACGGCTCCGGCGAGGGCTGGGTGCTCGTGCAGGGCGAGCGTTGGAGGGCCGGCGCGGGAGAGCCGGTGGCGGCCGGGGAGCCGGTCGTCGTGGTCGCGGTGGGGGAAGGGCTCGTGCTTCGGGTGAAGAAGGGGGCGTGATGTCACCTCTGGTGTTCGTCGTCGGCGCCTTCGTGTTCTGGCTGCTCCTGTCGGTGAAGGTCCTGAACGAGTACGAGCGGGGCGTCGTCTTCCGGCTCGGCAAGGTGCTGCCGCTGCCCAAGGGGCCGGGCCTCATCATCGTGGCGTGGCCGATCGACCGGCTCGTGCGGGTCAGCCTGCGCACGGTCGTCCTCGACGTGCCGCCGCAGGACGTGATCACCCGGGACAACGTGACCGTGAAGGTGAACGCGGTCGTCTACTTCCGGGTGATGGACCCGCTGAAGGCGGTCATCTCGGTCGAGAACTACCTCTACGCCACCAGCCAGGAGGCGCAGACGACCCTCCGCAGCATCCTCGGCCAGGCGCACCTCGACCAGCTCCTGTCGGAGCGCGAGCACCTCGGCCAGATGCTCCAGGAGGTGATCGACCTCCACACCGACCCGTGGGGCGTCAAGGTGACGCAGGTCGCGGTGAAAGCCGTCGACCTCCCGCAGGAGATGCAGCGGGCGATGGCGAAGCAGGCCGAGTCCGAGCGCGAGAAGCGGGCCAAGATCATCCACGCCTCGGGCGAGCTGGAGGCGAGCAAGCAGCTCGCCGAGGCGGCGAGCGAGCTCAACTCCGAGCCCGTGTCGCTCCACCTGCGCTACCTGCAGACGCTCGTCGAGATCGCCGCCGAGAAGAACTCGACGATCATCTTCCCGGTGCCGATCGACTGGATGAAGGCCCTCATGGGCTTCGGCCAGCCCGCCGCGCGCGCCGCGGCCGAAGACAGGAAGGCCTGACCGCATGTCCGACAACGAAGAGCCCCTGGAGGAGGAAGGCTTCATCCTCCGGGGCGAGATCGAGGAGACGAGCGTCCCGGAGCTGCTCAAGTCCGTCCTCGGGTCGGGCGAGTCGGGCGTACTGACGTTCCGCAAGGGCCACGTCCGGAAGAGCGTCCACCTCCACATGGGCCGGATCGTCTACGCCCGCAGCAGCGATCCCGACGAGCGGCTCGGCGAGGACCTCCTGCTCCGCGGGCGCATCACGGTCCGCCAGTACGTCGAGGCGAGCCGCCTCATCGTGCCCGGCCGGCGGCTCGGCACGATCCTCGTCGAGCTCGGCGCCCTCGAGCCGGAGGACCTCGTGGGGGCCATCGAGCACCACGTGAAGGAGATCCTGATCGACGTCTTCACCTGGACCCACGGCGAGTACGAGCTCGTGATGACCGAGCCGGGGCCGGACGACGTCGTCACGCTCAACCTCTCGACCGAGGCCCTCATCCTCGAGGGCATCCGCCGCACGCGCGCGTGGAGCCGGATCTTCCGCGGCATCGGCGGGGACCTCGACTCGATCCCGGTGCCGACCGGGAACACCGACGTCCTCCTCAAGCTCGACCTCTCCGAGGAGGAGCAGGAGGTGCTGTCGCACGTCACCGGCCGCGCGACGCTCGAGCAGATCTGCCAGGCCTCCTACATGTCGAACCTCGAGACCTGCCGCGTGCTGTGGGCGCTCATGGTCCTCGGGGCGTTGAAGAAGGGCGCTCCCGGCGAGTCGGCCGCCCGGGAGGAGGGGATCGCGCGCCGCGAGCAGGAGCTCGACCTCGAGAGCATCGTCGAGCGGTTCAACCAGATGCTGAACCGCATCTACCAGTTCCTGACCGGGCGCCTCGGCGGCGACGGCGCCGACTCCTTCATGGAGGAGGCGCTCGTCCGCATCGCCGGGCAGTACGAGCTGCTCTTCTACGGCGTCGATCTCAAGCAGTACGGCCGGGCCGACTACGACCAGATGCTCGCGAACGTGGCAGACCTGCCGCCCGACGAGCGGCGGCGGCTCATGCTGGCCGGCCTCAACGAGCTCGTCGCCTCGATCCAGCTCGGCGTGCGGCAGGCCCTCGGGGCGCAGGAGATCGCGGTCGTGTCGGGCATAATCAAGGAGGCCTACCGCAAGTTCGGCGTCGCGTAGCGGGGCTTCGGCGAAAGGGAACGGCTTGGCCCAGGACGACTACTACTACGAGATCCAGCTGACCAACAAGCAGCTGATCTTCTACTTCATGGCCGGCGCGGCGGGGCTCGTGCTGAGCTTCCTGGCCGGGGTCATGGTGGGCCGCGGCGTCGAGGGAAGCGCCGCCGCCGCCGGCGCGGAGCCGGCGACCCGCGTCGCGGAGGAGAAGGTCGTCACCGAGCAGACTCCCGCGCCGGCGCCGACGGAGTACAGCTATCCGCAGCGGCTCGAGGCCGACCGGCCGGCCGAGGGCCTCGAGCGGCCGGCTCCGGCGGCCGGAGCGCCCGGGCTCGCGCGGCCGACCCCGGCTCCCGTCGCGACGCCTCTGCCCGCGACGCCGGCGCCCGTCCGCGCGACGCCCGCCGCGGCCGCCCGGCCGACCCCGGCGCCCGTCCTCCCGACTCCTCCTCCCCGGGCGACGGCGCCGACGCCCGCCCCGACCCCGGCCGCCGCGGCCACGGCCGGCCTGCCGAAGGCTCTCGGGCCGACGGCGAAGGGCTTCGCGGTCCAGGTCGGCGCGTTCAAGGACAAGGCGAGCGCGGACCAGATCGTCCGCAGCCTGAAGTCGCGCGGCCTCCCGGCGTTCTCCGTCGCGCCGGCCGCCCGCAGCGGCGGCCTCTTCACCGTGCGCGTCGGCGCGTACCGCGACCGGGCCGACGCCGAGGTCGTGGTCGAGCGCCTGCGGGGCGACAAGTTCCAGCCCTACGTCATCAAGCAGTAGGCGTGCGGTGAGCGCCGAGGAGAAGGCCGTCCCGCCGGCCGGGCCGCGCCTGCCCGCGTGGGCGCGCAAGCCGGGACCGCTCGCTCCCGGGGCCCGCCCGATGCGCGTGCTGCTGCGCGAGAAGTCGCTCAACACGGTGTGCGAGGAAGCCCGCTGCCCGAACCTCGGCGAGTGCTTCTCGCGCGGGACCGCCACCTTCATGCTGCTCGGCGACCGCTGCACCCGGCGTTGCGGCTACTGCTCGGTCGGCACCGCCCGCCCGCTGCCGCCGGACCCGGAGGAGCCCGCGCGGGTGGCGGCCGCCGCCGCGCGCATGCGGCTGCGGTACGTCGTGCTCACCTCGGTGAACCGCGACGACCTGCCGGACGGCGGAGCGGCGCACTTCGCCGCCACCGTGCGCGCCGTGCGGGCGGCGCTCCCGGGCGCGGCGGTCGAGGTCCTGACGCCGGACTTCAAGGGCGACCGCGCGGCCCTCGCCGCGGTCCTCGCGGCCGCGCCCGAGGTCTTCAACCACAACATCGAGACGGTGCCGCGGCTGTTTCCCCGCCTGCGGCCGCAGGGCCGCTACGAGCTGAGCCTCGACGTGCTGCGGGCGGCGCGGGACGTGCGCCCGGGCCAGGCGACGAAGAGCGGCCTGATGGTGGGCCTCGGCGAGACGGCCGAGGAGGTGACGGCCGTGCTGCGCGACCTGCGCGAGCGGGCGCTCGTCGATACCGTGACCATCGGCCAGTACCTGCGGCCGACGCGCGAGCACGAGCCGGTCGACCGCTACTACCGGCCCGAGGAGTTCGCCGCGCTCGAGCGGGCGGCCCTCGACCTGGGGTTCCCGACCGTGTACTCCGGCGTCTTCGTGCGCTCCTCGTTCAACGCCGAAGAGGTCTTCCACCGCGGGAGCGCGCACTGAGCGGCCGACGGCGGGAGGCCCTGGCCGCGCTCTCGGGCGTCCTCCTCTTCCTGTCGTTCCCGAAGTTCGGGCACGGCGCCGTGGCCTGGGTGGCCCTCGCGCCCCTCCTGATGGCGATCCCCGGCACGAGCGGCTGGCGGGCGGCGCGCCTCGGCTACGTGACGGGCGCGGTGTCGGCCGTCGGCCTCCTGTACTGGACGGCCCTCGTCGTCGTCCAGTACGGCGGCCTGCCGCTGCCCGTGGCCGTCCTCATCATGCTCGCCCTCTGCCTCGTGTTCTCGGTCTTCCCGGCCCTCTTCGGCTGGGCCCTCGGCCGCGTGACCGCGGCGTTCGGCGTGGCCGGCCTCGGCGCCGCGCCCTTCCTGTGGGTCGCGACGGAGATCCTCCGGGCGAAGACCCTCTTCCAGTTCCCGTGGTGCCTGCTCGGCTACAGCCAGCAGGGCCTCCCGGAGATGATCCAGATCGCGCCCGTCACCGCGGTGTACGGCGTGTCCTTCCTCATCGTCCTCGTCTCGTCGCTCCTCGCGCTGGCCGCCCTCGAGCCGCGCCCGTCGCGCCGGCGCGCGGCGGCGGCGGCGATCGGCCTCCTCCTCGCCGCCACGTTCGGCTACGGCCGGTGGGCGATGGGACGGCCGCCCGTCGAGACCGGCCGCGTCACGGTCGGCCTCGTGCAGGGCGGGATCCGTCAGGAGGACAAGTGGGTGCCGGAGAACGCCTGGCAGAACGTCGGGCGGCACCTGCGGCTCACCGAGCAGGCCGCGGCGGCGGGCGCGCGCCTCGTCGTCTGGCCGGAGTCGGCGGTGCCCTTCCTGTTCGACGAGGACGCGGCCCTCGCCTCGATGCTGCGCGAGGTCGCGGCCCGGCGGGGGATCTACCTCTACTTCGGCAACGACGACCGCGAGCGCCCGGACGGCGTCGGCCGCGGGCGGATCTACGTCGGCGCGAAGCTCCTCGCCCCGGACGGCGCCGTCGTCGCGCGGTACCGCAAGAACCAGCTCGTGCCCTTCGGCGAGTACGTGCCGCTGCAGCCGCTGTTCACCCTGGGCGGCCGCTTCGCGGCGAAGCTCGTGCAGGAGGTGTCCGACTTCACGCCCGGGACGGAGGCCACGACCGGCGCCGTCGACGGTCACGCGATCGGGGGCTTCATCTGCTACGAGGCCATCTTCCCGTCGCTCGTGCGGCGCTTCCCGGCGGAGGGCGCGGAGCTCCTCGTCAACGTCACGAACGACGCGTGGTACGGGACGACCTCCGCGCCGTACCAGCACCTGGCGATGGCCGCGTTTCGCGCGGTCGAGACCCGGCGGTACCTCGTCCGCGCGGCGAACACCGGGATCACCGCGGTCGTCGATCCCTTCGGCCGCGTCGAGGCCCGGACGCGGCTCTTCGACGCGACCGTGCTCGTGCGGGAGGTGCCGTTCACGGCGGGGGAGACCTTCTACACCCGCCACGGCGACGTGTTCGCCTACGCCTGTCTCGCGGTGGCCCTCGCGGCCCTCGCCGCCGCGCGCGGCCGCCGCCCGGCCGGCTTCGCCGCCGTCGCGTAGAATAGACGGCTCCGAGGAGACGCGAAATTGAGCGCAGAACTGACCCAGCGTTACGAGACGCTGCAAGCGAGGGCCGCGGACGTTCGCGGCTATCTTTGAGGAAGGCAAGCTCGGCGCCGAGCTCGCGTCGCTCGAGCAGAAGATGGCCGACCCCGCCTTCTGGGGCGACCAGGCCGCGGCCCAGAAGGTCATGCAGCGCCGCAAGCGCATCGAGGCGGACCTCGACCTCCTGAAGCGCCTCCGGACCCAGGAGGACGACGCCAAGGTCCTCGTCGACTGGGTCGAGGCGGGCGAGGACGTGGAGAAGGACCTGCCGCCCGCGCTCGACGCCCTCGAGAAGACCCTCGAGACCGCCGAGTTCCAGAAGATGCTCGGCGGCGAGCACGACCGGGCCAACGCGATCCTCACGATCAACGCGGGCGCCGGCGGCACCGACAGCCAGGACTGGGCGGAGATGCTGCTGCGCATGTACCTGCGCTGGTGCGACCGCCGCGGCTTCAAGCGCGACATCACCGAGATCCAGGCCGGCGAGGAAGCGGGGATCAAGAGCGCCACGGTCATGGTGCAGGGCGAGTACGCGTTCGGCTACCTCGCCGCCGAGGCGGGCGTCCACCGCCTGGTACGCATCAGCCCCTTCGACTCCAACGCGCGGCGGCAGACCTCGTTCGCCTCGGTCTTCGCGTGGCCCGAGATCGAGGACGACATCGAGATCGAGGTCCTCGACAAGGACCTGCGGATCGACACCTACCGATCGAGCGGCGCCGGCGGACAGCACGTCAACGTGACGGACTCCGCCGTGCGCATCACCCACCTGCCGTCGGGCATCGTGGTCGCGTGCCAGAACGAGCGCAGCCAGATCCGCAACCGCGAGGTCGGCATGAAGATCCTCAAGGCGCGGCTGTACGAGCTCGAGATGTCGAAGCGGCGGGAGAAGCTCGACGCCGTCGAGGCGGCCAAGATGCAGATCGGCTTCGGCAGCCAGATCCGCTCGTACGTCCTTCACCCGTACCGGATGGTGAAGGACCACCGCACGAAGCACGAGACGGGCAACCCCGACCGCGTCCTCGACGGCGACATCGACGACTTCATGAAGTCGACGCTCGTCGCGAAGGCCAAGGGAACCCTCGGCCAGGCGACGGCGGGGGAGGACTAGCCCCGGATCGGATCTCGCCTCGAGGCCGTTCAGGCCGGAAGAGCGAGATCCGATCCGGAAGGCCGTCCGTCCAAAGGTCCGTTGTCCGTTCCCGTTGTCCGTTTCCCCTTGTCCGTACCCAACCCATAGGGCCGGTTCCGTTCGTTCGTTCGTTCGTTGGCGCCCCTCCCCGTTTCGCTCCGGACGCTCCGCGGCGTTAGGGTGTCTCATGCGGAGTCCGTCGCCCCGTCTGGCCGGGCCCGTCGCCCTGGTCGCTCTCGCGGCTCTCTCCTGCTCCCGCGAAGCCCCGCCTCCTCGTTCCCCCTCGACCTCGCAAGCTTCCCCGTGGGAGATCGTCTACGACCGCGAGGAGAACGGAGACGCCGATCTCTTCGTCGTCGCCGCCGGCGGCGGGCCGGAGCGCCGGCTGACGCGGGGGCCGGGCCACGACAGCCTCGCGCGGTGGACTCCCGACGGCCGGTCGGTCGTCTTCACGTCCAGCCGCAGCGGGACGCCGCAGCTGTGGCAGGTCGACGCCGACGGCGGCCGCCTCCGGCGGCTGCGCGCGAATGCCGCGACCGAGTACCAGGCGGACCTGTCTCCGGACGGGAAGACGCTCGCGTTCCTCTCGAACCTCGGCGGGCCCGAGCGCCTGCTCCTGGAGGATCTCGCGAGCGGCGCAAGGCGGGAGCTCGTCCGCCATGGGAACGGCACGATCTTCGGAAACCCGCACTGGAGCCCCGACGGTCGGCGGATCGTGTTCTCGTCGAACCGGAGAGTCGGCCACCAGATCTACGTCGTCGACGTGGCCACGGCCGGCGTCGAGCGGCTTTCGCCCCTGGCGTCGGGCGGATGCGAGCCGCGGTTCCGCCCCGACGGGTCGAAGGTCGTCTACGTCAGCCGGGGCCACCTCGGCTCGACGAGCCGCCTCGTCGAGCACGACCTCGCGAGCGGAAGCGAGAAGCCCCTCGTCTCCTGGCCGGCCCTCAACTACGACCCGGTGTACTCGCCCGACGGGACGGAGCTCGCGTTCGCCTCGAACGTCGACGGGAGCTTCTCGATCTACCGCCAGCGGCTCGTCGACGGGAAGGCGTGGCGCGTCACGTTCGGGCCGGGCGATGCGCGCAATCCCGACTACCGGCCGCGCCGCTAGGGAGAGACGCCGCCCGGCCGCCGCGGCTCCGTGCCGGCCACGAAGGTCTCCATGCGCACGCCGGGGTTTCCCGGCGCGCCGGCGTGGCCCAGGTCGTCGACCGGCACGAACACCACGTTGCCCGGGATCGGGAACTCCTCGATCGGCCGCGAGGCCGTGGCCGGCCCCCAGAAGTCCATCCAGATCGGCAGGGCGGCCTCCGCCCCCGTCTCTCCGCGGCCGAGCGAGTCCTTCTTCTCGTCGAAGCCGACCCACACCCCGGCCGCGAGGGTCGGCTCGAAGCCGATGAACCACGCGTCGGTGTAGTCGTTCGTGGTGCCGGTCTTGCCCGCGATGGGCCGGCCGAGCCGCTTCGCCTTCGCCGCCGTGCCGCGCTCGACCACGCCGCGCAGCAGCGACGTCATGAGGTAGGCGGTGTCGGCCCGGAGGGCGTCGGTGGCGCGCGGCGCGGCCTCCTCGACCACGTTGCCGTCGCGGTCGGTGATGCGCTCGACGAGGAACGGCTTCATGCGCAGGCCCTGGTTCGCGAAGGTGGCGTACGCCCCCACCATCTCCTGGAGCGTCGCCTCGCCCGCGCCGAGGGCGATCGGCAGGAACGGGGGCAGCTCGCCCGTGAGCCCGAGCCGGCGCGCGTACTCGATGCCCTTCTCGACCCCGACCGCCTGCAGCGTCTTCACCGCGGGGACGTTCCGGCTCAGCTCGACCGCGCGGCGGAGGGTGATCGGGCCCATGTAGGCGCCGTCGTAGTTCTGGGGGCTCCAGACCGTCTTGTTCCAGGGGTTCGGGAAGCTCAGCGGCGCGTCGACGAGGATGCTCGACGGCGTCCACCCGAGCGTCTCGAGGGCCGCCGAGTAGACGACCGGCTTGAAGGCCGAGCCCACCTGCCGCATCGCCTGGGTCGCGCGGTTGAACTTGCTCTTCTCGAAGTCGTAGCCGCCGACCATGGCGCGGACCGCTCCCGACTTCACGTCCATCGCGAGGAGGGCCCCCTCGACCTTCGGCTCCTGCTCGAGCGCGACCTTCGCCTCCCGGCGGCCGTCGGCGTCGGAGAGCGACAGGATCCGGAAGGGGGCGACCGCCCCGCGGGGCAGGGCCTCGGCGAGGCTCGTCCGGCGCGTCCACGCCACGTCGCCGGGAGACAGCCGCGCGCGGTAGTCGCCCACCTGCACGACCGCGGTGGCGCGATCGGAGGCGAGGACGACTCCCCGCACGACGTCGCCCGCCGCGAACGGCCAGTCCCACTCGTCGAGGTGGACGGGGTCCGGCAGGAGGCCGTCCTTCAGGAGCACGGGCTCGGGCGGGACGAACCCGCGGGCGCGCCGGTCGAGGACGCGCAGGCCGTCGCGCAGCGAGCGCACGGCGGCCTTCTGCATCGCCGGGTCGAGCGTCGTGTAGACGCGCAGGCCGCCCTGGTAGATGCGCTGGCTCCCGTACTCCCGCTCGAGGTACTTGCGGACCTCCTCGAGGAAGTACGGCGCCACCGAGGGCGGCTCGCGCCGCAGGCGGAGGCCGAGCGGCTGCTTCTTCGCCGCCTCCGCCTCGTCGCGGCCGACGTACTTCTCGTCGGCCATCCGGTCGAGCACGTGGTTGCGCCGCGAGAGGGCGCGCTCGGGGTTCTCGACGGGCGACAGGCGCGACGGGCTCTGGCCGATGCCGGCGATGAGGGCCGCCTCGGTCAGGGTCAGGTCGCGGACCGGCTTGCTGAAGTAGAAGCGGCTCGCCGCCTCGACGCCGTAGTTGCCGTGGCCGAAGTAGATCTGGTTGCAGTAGAGGGTGAGGATCTCCTCCTTCGTGAAGTTCTTCTCGATCTGGAAGGCGAGGATCCCCTCCTTGATCTTGCGCTCGTAGGTCTTCTCCGGGGTGAGGAAGAGGAGCCGGGTGAGCTGCATCGTGAGGGTCGAGAAGCCCTGGCCGCGGCGGCCCGAGCGCAGGTTCGCGAACGCCGCCCCCGGGATGCGCCAGAAGTTGATCCCGATGTGCTTCCAGAAGTCCGCGTCCTCGACGGCGACGATCGCGTTGCGCAGCACCGGCGGGATGTCGCGGAAGGTGACCACGATGCGCTTCTCGATCGCGAACTCGCCGAGGACGCTGCCGTCGGCCGCGAACACCTGCGTGATGATGTTCGGCTGGAACTCCTCGAGGGAGGTGACCTGGGGCAGGTCGCTCTCGAAGGCGAGGAAGACGCCGGCCAGCGAGCCGAGGACGATCGCGAACGCGAAGAGCGTCGTGACGACGATGCGCTGGAAGGTGAGGACGCGGGGCGGAGGCGGGGCCACGGTGAAGGTGCGGCCGCGCCCGCCGGAGGTCGACGCCATTCCCCGCGATTATCCGTCAGCGAAAGCGAAACCGCCTCCGGCCCGAGGGCCGGAGGCGGTGAAGGCTCGCCGGTCCGCCGCGCTACTCGTGGTGCGGGCGAGGATGCCCGCCGCCGCTGCTTCCGTGAGAGCCGCCTTCGCCGCTCGAGGGCCGCGGCGACCCGCCGCCGAGCCCGCCGCCGGAGGAGCGGGTCTCGCCGCCCGACCGCGGCGAAGCGCCGCCCATGCCGCCGCCGCGAGAGCCGCCGTCGCCCTGCGGTCGCGAGCCGCCGCTCTCGCCGCGCGAGCGGTAGCCCGCGCCGTCGCCGCTGCCGCTGCCGCTGCCGCCGCGGGAGCCACCCTCGTCCTCGCTGCGCTGGCGGTAGCCGCTGCCGAAGACCGGCCGGCTGCGGGTGGCGTCGTCGCCCGCTCCGGAAGCGGCGCCGGAGCCGGAGCCGCCCCGCGGCGCGGACGACGCGCCGGAGCCGCCGCCGGAGGTGGCGTCGTTGCCGCTGCCGCTGCCGGAGGACGGCGTGTACCACGGCGTCGGTCGCGGCGCGGACCGCGGCGAGGCCGTCACCGCGCCGGGATCGGCCGCGCCGGCTTCCGAGGACGACGTCGCTCCGCCACGAGGCGCCGCGCCCATCGGCGCACGGCTGTTCTGGGCGGAGCCATCGTCGCCCGAGGAGCCCGTCCGACGCGGCGTGCCGTAGCGCGCCCCCTCGACGCCGGCCGGCGGCGGTCCGTAGCCGCGCGTCCACGGAGCCGGGATGGTGGTCTTGTTGTCGACCGACAGCTCGCGCACGAAGTCGCCGGGCGTCATGCGGGTGCGGATCGCCGCCGGCGCCGGATCGGCGTGGCGCAGCACGGCCACGTCGCGCGTCGGGCGGTCGAGCGGCGAGTCCGAGACGCGGAGCACCGAGGGGTCGACGCGCTGGACCGGGAGGCGGTAGCGGCCGACGTCGCGTCGGCCGAGCTCGCCCTGCCGCACGACGTGCCAGGGGTCGTCGTAGCGGCCCCGCGCGACCGCCCGCCCGCCGTAGATGTGCGCGTCGTTCCAGTGACCCCAGGCCGAGACCGGCCGGTCGCGCCAGCCGAGCGGGCACCACGCCGCGTAGCCGCCGCCGACGGCCCAGCTCACCCACGCCGGGCCCCACGTGCGATCAGGGATCCAGTACCAGCCGAGCGAGGCCGACATCCCCCAGCGCCCGTAGTGGAAGGGCGCCCAGCCCCAGCGGTCGTAGGGCACCCACGTCCAGCCGTACGGGGTCCACGCCCAGCGGCCGTTCGAGTAGGGCTGCCAGCCCGCGTCCACACTGGGGAACCAGACGTAGGCCGAGACCTCGTTCTGGTAGCGCCACGTGCCGTTCCGGTCGAGCTCGCCCGAGTAGTCGTCGAGGTCGTCGGGCAGGTAGCGCGCGGAGTTGGCGGCGTAGCGGTCGTCGAACTGCCGGTCCTGGTCCCACGCGAGGAAGTCATCCGAGGCCATGCGGTCGAAGCGCTCCGGCTCGCCCGGCCGCTCGCCCCACCGGGCCGCGACCTCCTCGCCGAGAGCGAGCCGCACGCCCTCGAAGGCCGCCTCGCCCTCGTACACCCGAACGGTCGTGTCGCCCCCGCTGACGTCCGCCCGCACGAGCGCGCCCTCGTGGGCCTCGACGAGGCCGGACGGCGTCTCGATCTCGAAGCGGATCGTCGGGCGGGACGGGGCGTGCACGATCACGCTGCCCGACCACAGGCGCAGGACGATCCTCTCGGCGCGGTCCTCCTCGTGGGCGGCGTAGTCGAGCTTGGCCCGGCTGTTGAGGCTCACGACGGTGCCGTCGGGGAACTGGAACATCGCGCGGCCGCTGGCGTCCGTCCAGACGCGGTCCCCGGGCAGGAACGGGAGGTTCTGGATCGCCTCCTCCGCCTCGGTCTCCGTGGCCCGCTGGAGGGTGGTGCCCGGCTCCGCGAGCCGGAGCCGGCCGTGGCGGTAGCCCTCGTCCGCACCAGCGACGGACGTGGCCAGCGTGAACGCCAGGCCGAGCGTGAGGATGGCGCGGGACCGCATGGGCGTCTCTCCTTGGGGGCCCGTGAGGCAGGCTCCCGAAACAGAACTCCAGCAAGGGGCGTGCCGCGGTGCGACTCCTCGAAACTCCTGACATTCTGTCACTTCCGAGGTGCCCCGGTGTCCCTTTTCTGTCCTGTCCGCAGGGCGGCGTCCTCTCGGGGAGTCAGCGGAACCGACCCCGTGTGGCCCGGCTACCGCGGACAACGCGCCCTGGTCTGGGTCACGAAGGTGGGCACCGCTCCGCTTCTGTGAAAGGTCGGGGAAGGAAGCGAGAGAAGAATGGTGCCGGAGGTGGGACTTGAACCCACACTAGCCGAAGCCAACACGGCCCTGAACCGTGCGCGTCTGCCAATTCCGCCACTCCGGCACTTCGGAGCACGGAATTCTAGCAACAAGCTCCCGAGCATTCAAATGCGCCGGCGTCCGCTCGCGAAGCCGCCCGTTTCGAGGCGGCGGGACCGGGCGGCTCGGAAGTGTCGACGTCCAGGTGCCGGCGTTGCCCTCCAGCCTTGCAGCTTCTTTACAGATCCGGGGTGCTCGGTTACACTCACCGCCTCCCTCAAGTGACGCCGGACGTCGGGGCTTCGTGTCCTCGGCGGCGGCGCCACACAGCCTCGCGTTCCGCCGCACGAAGACTGAGGGAGGGTTCATGTCGCAGCGCTCGACCGTCGCGGGTTTGCTCCTGGCGCTCGCCGCAATCCCGACCGCGCCCGCTCGCGCCGCCGACACCACGCTCGTCGCCACCGGGGCGACGTGGAAGTACCGCGACGACGGGAGCAACCAGGGGACCGCCTGGCGCGCGCCGTCGTTCAACGACAGCGGGTGGGCCTCCGGCGCGGCGCAGCTCGGGTACGGCGACGGCGACGAAGCGACGGTCGTGGGCTACGGGCCATCGGCAAGCGCCAAGTACATCACCACGTACTTCCGCCACGCGTTCACCGTCGCGAACCCGTCCGCGTTCGCGAACGCGACGCTTCGCCTGATGCGGGACGACGGGGCGGTCGTCTACCTGAACGGCGCGGAAGTGCTGCGCAGCAACATGCCGACCGGGACGATCGGCTACACGACGCCCGCCTCGTCGTCGGTGTCGGGGACGGCGGAATCCGCCTACCAGTCCTTCTCGCTCTCGCCCTCCCTGCTCGTCGCCGGCACGAACGTCCTCGCGGTCGAGGTCCACCAGGAGAGCGCGTCCAGCTCGGACGTGAGCTTCGCCCTCGAGCTCGTCGGCAGCTCGACGGTGAGCGTGACGCGAGGTCCCTACCTGCAGGCAGGGACCCCGACCAGCATCGTCGCGCGGTGGCGCACGAGCGCCTCGACCGACACCCGGGTCACCTACGGCACCGCGCCGGGCTCGCTCACCTCCGCGGTTTCCGTGAGCGGGACGCGCACGGAGCACGAGGCCGTCCTGACGAACCTGCAGCCGGCGACGAAGTACTACTACGCGGTCGGCAGCACGAGCGCGACCCTCGCGAGCGGCTCCGACCAGTTCTTCTGGACCCCGCCCGCGGTCGCGACCTCCGGGCCCACCCGCGTGTGGGTGATCGGCGACTCGGGTACCGCCGACGCCTCCGCGCGGGCGGTCCGGGACTCGTACGACGCCTACGCGGGCACCCGGTACACCGACGTGTGGCTGATGCTGGGCGACAACGCCTACGACTACGGCACGGACGCCGAGTACCAGGCGGCCGTGTTCGACATCTACCCGAAGTTCCTCAAGCAGACGGTGCTCTGGCCGACGATCGGCAACCACGACTCGGCCGACTCGCCGGCTCCGACGTCGAACCTGCCGTACCACCAGATGTTCACCCTCCCGAAGGCGGGCGAGGCGGGCGGCGTCCCCTCGGGGACGGAGGACTACTACTCGTTCGACCACGCGAACATCCACTTCGTGTGCCTCGACTCGATGACCGTGAGCCGCTCGTCGATCGGGGCGATGGCCACGTGGCTGGCCCAGGACCTCGCCTCGCACACGCAGGACTGGACGATCGCCTACTGGCACCACCCCCCCTACACGAAGGGGACCCACGACTCGGACACGGCGATCGAGCTCGTCGAGATGCGGCAGAACATCCTGCCGATCCTCGAGGCCAACGGCGTCGACCTCGTGCTGGCCGGGCACAGTCATTCCTACGAGCGCAGCTTCCTGATCGACGGGCACTACGGGACGTCGAGCACGTTCACCGCGGCCATGAAGAAGGACGGCGGCAGCGGCCGGGAGGGCGAGACGGGCGCGTACAAGAAGGCCACCGCCGGGCCGGCCGCGCACGAGGGGGCCGTCTACGTCGTCGCCGGCACGTCGGGCTCCGTCAGCTCCGGAGCCCTCAACCACCCGGCCATGTTCGTCTCCTTCAGCCAGCTCGGGTCCCTCGTGCTGGACGTGAGCGGCCCGCGGCTCGACGCCACGTTCGTTCTCGCCTCCGGGGCCGTGGGTGACCGCTTCACGATGCTGAAGGGGTCGACGACCGCGGCGCCGGCGGCGCCGAGCGGGCTCGTGGCGACGGCTTCGTCCACCACCCAGATCGACCTCGGCTGGACGGACAACGCGGGAGACGAGACGGGGTACGAGGTCGAGCGGTCGGCCGACGGCGTCGTCTTCGCCCGCATCGCCACCCTCGCCGCCGGCGCGACCAGCTTCTCGAACGCAAGCCTGGCCTCCGCCACGACCTACCACTATCGCGTCCGGGCCACGGGGGCGGGGAGCGCGTCCGGCTACTCGAACGTCGCGTCGGCCACGACGCTCGCGCCGCCGTCCTCCGGCGTGACCGCCGCCTACGACGCGACTCTACGGACGCCGAGGTGCGCCGCGGTGGGGACGTCCTGCGACTCGGGGACCCTCCTCAACGGACGGGGATCGCTCGGTCCCGAGAGCGGGCAGCCCAACACGGTCAACGGAACCTGCGCCGACGGCGCGTCGGGGTCCTTCCACGCCGACGAGTCGAACGACCGGATCCGCGTGTCCACGGTCGACGGCACGCCCTTCGCGCCGGGGAAGGTGGTGAAGGTCGACGCGACGGTGTGGGCCTACAGCACCTTCACCTCCGATCGACTCGACGTCTACCAGGCGGCGAACGCGGCCAGCCCGTCGTGGACGCTCGTCGCGACGCTGGCCCCGGCCGCGGCCGGCGCGCAGGTCCTCTCCGCGACCTACACCCTGCCCGCCGGCACGACCCAGGCCGTGCGCGCGCGCTTCCGCTACCAGGGGAGCGCGAGCCCGTGCGGCACCGGCTCGTACGACGACCACGACGACCTCGTCTTCGCCGTCGGGGCGGCGGCGCCGGACTTCGGCGTCTCGGTCTCGCCGGCGGCGGCCACGGTCGTCCGCGGCGCCGGCGCGAGCGCCGCGGTCTCGGTGACGAGCCTGGGCGGCTTCGCGTCGCCCGTCAGCCTGGCCGTCTCGGGCCTGCCCGCGGGTGTGACCGCCGCGTTCTCGGTGAGCCCGGTCACCCCGCCGGCGGACGCGAGCGGCTCGTCCACCCTGAGCCTCACCGCCGGGGCCGCCGCGACGACGGGAACGTTCCCGGTGACGATCACGGGCACGTCGGGTACCACGACGCGCAGCGCGACGCTGTCGCTGACCGTCGCCTCGGCCGCGCCCCCGCCGGACGTGGCGGCCGCCTTCGACGCGGCGCTGCGCGCGCCGAAGTGCGCGACCGCGGGCCGATCGTGCGATTCCGGAACTCTGCTCACGGGCCGCGGGGCGCTGGGGCCCGAGACCGGCCAGCCGAACACGATCGCCGGATCCTGCGCCGACGGCGGGTCGGGAGCGTTCCACTCCGACGAGTCGAACGACCGACTGCGGGTGTCGACGCTCGACGGCTCGGCCCTCGCGCCAGGCAAGACCGTCCGGGTCGAGGCGACCGTCTGGGCCTACAGCGACTTCACGACCGACCGGCTCGATCTCTACCAGACGGCGAACGCGTCGAGCCCGTCGTGGGCGCTCGTCGCGACCCTGGCCCCGACCGCGGCGGGATCCCAGGTCCTGTCGGCCACCTACGTGCTGCCGACGGGCGGCCTGCAGGCCGTGCGCGCGCGGTTCCGCTACCAGGGGAGCGCGAGCCCGTGCGGCACCGGCTCGTACGACGACCACGACGACCTCGTCTTCGCGGTCGGCCCCTGAGGGGCGCGACGGCGCAGACCCGCGGGGCCGGGCGCCCGGCCCCGCGGGGCGAGGCCGTGCTACAGTCGCAGGCGAGAGGCCGTCCTCCTCTCGAACAAGGAAGACCCGATTAGCGATACCAGTCTCGAAGCCCGGGTGCTCGACCTCCTGTCGAGCCTCGGCAAGCCGGTCGCCGTCCGCGACCTGGCCCGACGTCTCTCTCTCGACGCGCCCGCGCGGCGCGAGCTCAAGAACACCCTCCGCCGCCTGATCGGCGACGGCGCCGTCGTCGCTCTCCGCGGAGCTCGCGTCGGCCTGCCGTCCCGCATGAACCTCGTGGTCGGCCGGCTCTCGTGCAGCCCCGCCGGCCACGGCTTCGTCGTGCCGGAAGAGCGCGGCCAGGGCCAGGGCGATCTGTTCGTCGCCCCGGCCAACATCCGCGAGGCCCTCCACAACGACCGCGTCGTGGCCCGCGTCGAGCGCCACGGGCCCAAGGGCCCGGAAGGCCGCATCATCCGCGTGCTCGAGCGCGCCAACCAGCGCATCGTCGGCCGTTACGAGGACGACGGCCGCTTCGGCGGGCACGTCGTGCCCTTCGACCGGCGCGTGCTGCACGAGGTGTTCGTGCCGCCCGGAGAGTCGCTCGAGGCACCGTCCGGCACGATGGTCACGGTCGAGGTCACCCGACCGCCGTCGGCCACCCGCAACCCCGTCGGCCGCGTCGTGGCGGTGCTCGGGCGCCTCGAGGATCGCGGCGTCGACCTCAAGGTGGTCGTCGCCAAGTACGACCTGCCGACGGCGTTCCCCGAGGACGTCGAGGCCGAGGCCGCCCGCGTCGCGCGCGAGCCCGGGGCCGAGGAGGCGCGCGGCCGCGAGGACTTCCGCGGCTGGCTCACCTTCACGATCGACCCGGAGACCGCGCGCGACCACGACGACGCGGTCGGCGTCGAGCCGCGGCCCGGCGGGGGATGGCGCCTCGCGGTCCACATCGCCGACGTGGCGCACTACGTGCGCGAGGGGTCGCGCGTCGACGAGGAAGCCTACCTGCGCGGCACGTCCGTCTACTTCCCGGAGACCGTGCTGCCGATGCTGCCGCACGCGCTCTCGAGCGGCGTCTGCAGCCTCGTCGAGGGCCGCGACCGGCTGACGCAGACCGTGGTCCTGGACCTCGCCCCCGACGGCCGCGTCGAGAGGACCGAGTTCCACGACGGGATCATCCGCAGCGCGGCACGGCTGTCCTACGAGCAGGCGCAGGCCATCGTCGACGGCGACGCGGCCCTCCGCGAGCGGTACGCCGCGCTCGTGCCGTCGCTCCTGGCCATGGACGAGCTCGCCCGGCGGATGCGGCGGCGGCGCTTCGCGCGGGGCGCGCTCGACTTCGACGTGCCCCAGCCGAAGCTCGTGCTCGACGAGCGCGGCGAGATGGTCGCGGTGGTCCGGCCCGAGCGGCTCGACAGCATGCGCCTCGTCGAGGAGTTCATGCTCGCGGCGAACGAGGCGGTGGCCGAGGAGCTCTCCCGCCGCGGCGTGGGTGCCCTCTACCGGATCCACGAGCGGCCCGACCCGGACCGGGTCGAGGAGTTCGCCGAGCTCGTCGCCTCGCTCGGGGTCCGCGTACCGAAGGACCTCGCGGCGATCCGGCCGGAGGACTTCCAGCAGGTCCTGGCCCAGATCGCCGGCCGGTCCGAGGAGAAGCTCGTCTCCTACCTTCTGCTGCGGACGATGAAGCTCGCCCGCTACCACGAGGAGAACCTCGGCCACTTCGGCCTCGCGACGGAGATGTACGCGCACTTCACGAGCCCCATCCGCCGCTACCCCGACCTCGTCGTCCACCGCGCCCTGCGGGCGTTGCGCCGGGGGCCCGACCACGAGCGCGAGGCGTCTCTCCGCGAGCGGCTGCCCGCGATGGGGCTGCACCTCTCGGAGCGCGAGCGGCGGGCCGCCGACGCGGAGCGCGAGCTCGCCGAGTGGAAGAAGGTCCGCTTCATGGCCCGGCGGCTCGGCGAGCGATTCTGCGGCTACGTGACCGGCGCGCAGGCGTTCGGCCTCTTCGTCGAGCTCGAGGAGATCTTCGTCCAGGGACTCGTCCACGTCTCGTCGATGAGCGACGACTACTACGCCTTCGACGAGCGCCGGCACCTCCTGCGGGGCGCGAACGGGGGAAAGACGTATCGCCTCGGCGACCGCGTGGAGGTGCAGGTCGCGCGCGTCGACCTCGAGCGCCGTCAGGTCGACTTCGTCCTCGTCGACGTGCTCGAGCGGGCGCGGGGCGGCGCGGGCGGGGACGGCGGCCGCACGGCGGGCCGCGCACGCCCCGGCGGCGCGCCGTCCGCCCGGGTGGACCGATCCGCCCCGTCGCGCGCCGCGAAGGCTCCGGCGCGACGACGCTCGTCGGCCCGTCCGGCGAAGGCCGGCCGGGCCGGCACGCCGCGGCGGACCGGCCGGGCGCGCGGTAAGACCCGCTGAACGGCTCGCCGGCCCGCCCGGCGGCGCGTGCGGCTCGTCACAACCGTTGCTGGTAGACTAGGCCACTCTGTAGACAAGACGCCCTTTGGACGGAGCCCGAAAGTGACCACTGGAGCCTCGAAGCCGCCGGCCCGACCCTCCGAAGCCCGGATGGTCGCCCTCAACCTCTCGGCGAGGGAGCTCGTCTTCCTCCAGAAGGTCACCCGCCAGGAGTACCACTTCATCACCGACGACGAGCAGCAGGCGCGGCTGAAGCTGCGCGACAAGCTCGTCGAGTCGGCCTTCGACCAGGAGCGCGGCCGCGTGGTGCTGAACCTGACCCGCGACGAGCTGCTGTTCCTCATCAAGGTCGCCCGCGAGAACTACTCCTTCATCGCGCGGGCGGAGAAGGAAGCCCGCCTGGCGCTCGCGGCGAAGCTGCACAAGACGGCGGAGTCGGTGTTCGGGGTCAGCACGCGCGAGGACTGACCCTCCCCTGCGCTCCTTCATCGTCGGGACGGCCGGACACATCGACCACGGCAAGAGCGCGCTCGTGCGCGCGCTCACCGGGACCGATCCCGACCGCCTCAAGGAGGAGAAGGAGCGGGGGATCACGATCGACCTCGGCTTCGCTCACGTCGAGCTCGGCGAGGGGCTCGTCGCCTCGTTCGTCGACGTGCCGGGCCACGAGCGCTTCGTCCGGAACATGCTCGCGGGCGCGCACGGCGTCGACGCCGCGGTGCTGGTGGTCGCGGCGGACGAGTCCGTCATGCCGCAGACGCGCGAGCACTTCCACATCTGCCGGCTCCTCGGCATCTCCCGCGGCCTGGTGGCCCTCACCAAGTGCGACCTGGCCGACGCCGACGCGCAGGCGGTGGCGGAGATGGAGACGCGGGAGCTCGTCGCCGGGTCGTTCCTCGACGGGCGGCCGGTCGTCCGGGTCTCGGCCCGGACCGGCGAGGGGCTCCCCGCGCTGCGCGCGGCCCTCCTCGACCTCGCGCGCGAGGCGCCGGCGCGGCCGTCGGACGGCCTGCTGCGCCTGCCGATCGACCGGGTCTTCTCGCTGAAGGGCTTCGGCACCGTCGTGACGGGCACGCTGGCGGGCGGAGAGCTGCGCGACGGGGAGGAGGTCGAGGCCGTCCCGTCGGGCCGCCGGGCCCGCGTTCGCGGCCTCCAGGTGCACGGAGCGGGCGTCGATCGGGCCGGCGCGGGAACGCGCACCGCCGCGAACCTCGCCGGCGTCGAAGTCGAGGACCTCCGGCGCGGCGACGTCCTCGTCCGCCCCGGCACGATCCTCCCGACGTCCATCCTCGACGTCGAGGCGTCCCTCCTCGCGGGGGCGCGCGTCCTGCGCGACGGTGCGCGCGTGCGCGTCCACCTCGCGAGCGCGGAGGTGCTCGCCCGCGTCCGGCTCCTCGACGGCGACGCGCTCGAGCCCGGCGGCCGCGGCCTCGCCCAGCTGCGCCTCGAGGCCCGGGCCGCGGCCGGCCGCGGCGACCGCCTCGTGCTGCGCGCCTACTCGCCCCCGGAGACGATCGGCGGCGCGGTGGTGCTCGACCCGCTCGCCCCGCGCCGCTCGCGCGCGTCCCGCGCGGCCGTCGCCTGTCTCCTCGAGGCGGCCGACGCGCCGGCGGCCGCGCTCGCGATGGTCGAGGAGGCCGGGGCGGCCGGCGTGGCGGCGGCGGAGCTGGCGGCGCGGGTGACGGTGCCGCTGTCCTCCCTTCTCGCCGCGCTGGCCGCGCAGCCGCGGGTCGTGGCGCTCGGCCAGGATCCGCCGGTCGTGGTGTCGCAGGCGGCGCTCGCCGCCCTGCGGGCCGCGACCGCGGCCGCCCTCGCCGGCTTCCACGCCCGCGAGCCGCTCAAGGCCGGCATGCCGCGCGAGGAGCTGCGGTCGAGGGTCTTCGGCGCGGCGCCGCCCGCGGCCTTCGAGCACGTGCTGGCGGCGCTCGCGGCGGCCGGCGAGGCCCGGCTGCTCGCCGACGCCGTGGCCCTGGCGACGCACCAGGTGAAGCTCAACCCCGGCGAGACCGAGGCGCGGCAGGCGCTCGTCGACGCGTCGCGGGAGGCCGGCCTCGCCGGCGTCGAGGTGGGGCCCCTCGCCGAGCGCTCGGGCCGGGACGCGCGCCTGCTCGAGCGGGTGGGCCGCCTGCTCGTCGGCGAGAAGGTCCTCGACCGCGTGGGCGAGGCGATGCTCGTCCACCGGGACCACCTCGAGGCCCTGAAGCAGGACGTCCGGCGCCGCTTCGCGGCCGGCTCGAAGCTCGAGGTCTCCGCCTTCAAGGAGATGACGGGGCTCTCCCGCAAGCACGTGATCCCGCTCCTCGAGTACCTGGACCGCGAGCGCGTGACGCGCCGGGCCGGCGCCGACCGCGTCGTCCTCTGAGCTAGAATTCGCCCACCATGGCCCTGAGCAAGGCCGAAGAGAAGAGGCGTGCGGGAGGGGCCATCCGGGTCCCGTTCGTCCGCCGCTGCGACGTCACCCTGCCGGGCGGCGCCGCGGAGAGCGCCTTTCTCGTCAACATCAACGTGCTGGGCGCGTACGTCGCGCTCGAGGCGCTGCCGTCCCTCGGCGAGCCGGTCGGCGTCCGGTTCCAGCTCCCGGGGAGCGAGCGCCACGCCGAGATCGAGGGCGTCGTGGCCTGGACGAACCCTCGGCAGGAGCACCCCGTGCACAGCCTGCCGCCCGGGTTCGGCCTCGCCTTCCGCCGCCTCGACGACGTCACTCGGGCGCACGTCGAGGCGATCGTCTTCGAGTACCTCGACCGGCAGTCGATGGACGACTAGGCCCGCGGTCCTCTCCGCCTTAGAGCGACCGCGGACCCGACGGCGAAGAGGAGCCCCACCGGCAGCGGCTCGACGAACGTGATGGCCGCGTTCACGAGGGGGTTGCGGTACATCTTCGCGAACTCCGCCATCTCGGCCTTCTTCTTCTCGATGGCCGCCTCGCTGGCGCCGGCCCGGCGGTCCTTCTCGACCGCGTAGGCGGAGTACTTCTCGAGGAAGTCGGGCTGGAGGCCGAAGAAGACGACCTCCCAGGTCGCGACGTAGCAGGCCGACGAGACGAGGGCGATGAGGAGGCCGACGGCGAGGGCGCGCCCGAAGCCGATCGTGCCGCCGCCCTCCCGCTCCCGGTAGGACCGGACGCCGAAGTAGACGAGCAGGAAGGCGAGGACCATCCCCGTGTAGCCGACGAGCGCGCCGTTCTCGAAGCCGATGGCGTCCTGGAAGGGAAGGGTCGCGAGCATCAGCAGCGACATCACGGCGCCCGAGGCGAGACCGAACTTCAGGACGGCTCTCTTCATCGGCGGCTCCTTTCGGTGACGGGGGCAATGTAGGGCGGGGCGCCCGTTCTCGCGTCACCCGAAAGGATGATTTCGCGGCCGGGCCGTTCCCGGCGGTCGCGAATCGTCCCTTCGGGGGAGCGGCCTCAGGGGACGAGCCCCTCCTCCCGGGCGCGCTGGATGGCCTGCGTCCGCCGCTTCGCCCCGAGCTTGTCGAGGAGCCGCCCGGCGTGGGTCTTCACCGTGTTCTCGCTCACGAACAGCTTCTCCCCGATCTCGCGGTTGCTGTGGCCGGCCGCGATCAGCTCGAGGATCTCCATCTCCCGCGCGGTGATCGCGAGCTCGGCCTGGCGCGCCGTGTCGCGGGTGAACGTGGAGGGATCGGACCCTGTAACCGCCGGAACCGGTACCTCGACCCGTACCTCGACCGGCACGGGGACCTGCCTCACGATCACGTGCCGGCGCCGGCTCGCGGCCGTAATCCCGAGCCAGAGGCCGACTCCCGCGAACACGACCGCGACGAGCCCGCCGTAGATCTGCAGCGAGTGCTCGACGACGAGGAAGCGGTACTCGACGAGACGCAGGAGGGCGACGAGCACTCCGCCGATCGCGCCGAAGACCAGGACCGTTCGCTTCATCGGGGCGGTGAGTCTAGCCGGAAAACGCGGCGCGGCTACGGGGCAACGGACCCGGACAACGGACGACGGCCTTCATGGTTCGAGGGACGGAGACTGAGGAGAGGAAACGGAGGAGACGAAACCGAAGGACGGCTTCCGGTCGAATCTCGATACACCCGCGACCCGCCGACGACCGGCGTCGCGGCCGGATCGAGATTCGACCGGGGCCTGGGCCTAGACCAGCAGCCCGACCGGGTTCTCCAGCAGACGCCGGACCTCGGCCAGGAACTGCGCGGCGAGGGCGCCGTCGACCACGCGGTGGTCGGAGCTGAGCGTCACCTTCATGCGGAGGCCGATCGTGAGCTCGTCGTCGACGACGACCGGGACCTTGCGCACCGCGCCGACGGCCAGGATGGCGCTCTCCGGCGGGTTGATGATCGCGGTGAACTCGGTGACGTCGAACATGCCGAGGTTCGAGACCGTGAAGGTCGAGCCCTGGAACTCCTCGGGCTTGAGCTTCTTGTCGCGGGCGCGGGCGGCCAGGTCCCTCACCTCGCGGCCGATCTCGGCGACCGACTTGCGGTCGGCGTTGCGGACGATCGGCGTGATGAGGCCCTCGGGCAGCGACACCGCCACGCCGAGGTGCACCTCGGCGTGGGTCTGGATCGTCTCGCCCGTCCACGACGCGTTCACCACGGGGAAGCGGGTGAGGGCCTTCGCGCAGGCCTTCAGGACGAGGTCGTTGTACGAGACCTTCACGTCCTCCGCGGCGAGGAGCTGCTCCCGCAGCTCGGCCGCCGCCTCCATGTCGATCTCGACCGTGACGTAGAAGTGCGGCGCCGTGAAGAGGCTCTCGGAGAGCCGCTTCGCGATCGTGCGGCGCATGCTCGTGAGCGGGATCGCGGTGCCCGGCGGGACGGACGGCGTCGGGATGGCGGGCCGCTTCGGCGACGGAGCCTGGGCCGCCGCGGCGGGGGCGGCCGCCGTCGGAGTGGCCACCGCGGCCCCGGCCGCCGGGGCCCCGGCGAGGAAGCCCTCGACGTCGCGCCTGACGATCCGTCCGCCGGGCCCGCTGCCGGCCACCTGCGCGAGCGGCACGTTCTGCGAGGCGGCGATGGCGCGGGCGAGGGGGCTCGCCTTGACGCGGCCGCCCGCCGCGACCGGCGCGGCCTGGGCCGGCGCCGGGGGAGCGGCAGGGGCCGGTGAGGAGGCCGTGGCGGGGGCCGCCGCGGGGGCCCCCGCCGGAGCCGGTGCGGCCGCGGCGGGCGCCTCGGCCAGGAGAGCGGCGATGTCCTCGCCCGCGTCGGCGATCACGCCGATGAGGGCGCCGATCGGGGCCTTGCCGCCGGCCGGGACGAGGACCTTGCGCAGGACACCGGCGCCGAGGGCCTCCATCTCCATGTTGGCCTTGTCCGTCTCGATCTCGGCCAGCACGTCGCCGACCTTGATCGCGTCGCCCTCCTTCTTGTTCCACTTCACGATGGTGCCCTCCTCCATCGTGGGGGAGAGCTTGGCGAGGACGACCTTCGTGATCATCGGTAGAGCACCTGGTGGACGGCCTGGACCACTTTCTCGGGCTGGGGCAGGTACGCCTTCTCCAGCATGCGGGAGTACGGCATCGGGACGTCGGCCGCGGTGACGCGGATGACGGGCGCGTCGAGCGAGTCGAAGCACTCGCGCTGCACGCGGTCGGCGATCTCGGCGCCGTAGCCCGCGTAGCGCCAGCCCTCCTCGACGACCACGCAGCGGTTCGTCTTGCGCACCGACTCGAAGATCGTGTCCTCGTCGAGCGGCCGCAGCGTGCGCGGGTCGACGATCTCGGCCTCGATCCCGTCCGCCGCGAGGAGCTCCGCCGCCTGCAGCGCGAACTGCGTCGAGCGGCTCCACGCGACGATCGTCACGTCCTTTCCGGCCCGCTTCACGTCGGCGCTGCCGAGGGGGATCGTGTACTCCTCCTCCGGCACCTCGCCCTTGACGTTGTAGAGGACCTCGTTCTCCATGAAGATGACCGGGTTGTCGTCCCGGATGGCGCTCTTCAGGAGGCCCTTCGCGTCGCGCGGCGACGAGGGCATGACGACCACGAGGCCGGGGATGTGCACGAACCAGCTCTCGAACGCCTGGGAGTGCTGGGCCGCGACCTGGGCCGCCGCGCCCGACGGGCCGCGCATGACCATGGGGCAGCGGATCTGGCCGCCCGACATGTAGCGGTACTTGGCCGCGTGGTTGACGATCTGGTCGAGGGCGAGCAGCGAGAAGTTGAACGTCATCATCTCGGCGATCGGCCGCATGCCGACGAAGGCGGCGCCGACCGCGATGCCGGCGATCGCCTCCTCGGCGATCGGCGTGTCGCGCACGCGCCACTCGCCGAACTCCTGCACCATGCCCGTCGTGATCTTGTAGGCGCCCTGGTACTGGCCCACTTCCTCGCCGAGGATGAAGACGGACGGGTCGCGCCGCATCTCCTCCTTCATGGCCTGGTTGAGGGCCTCGCGCATCGTGATGACCGCCATGATCAGCCCTCCACCTTCGCCGGCGCCGCGGCCGGCTTCCAGGCCGGGAAGTGCTCCGGCACGCGGTCCTCCGCGAGCGAGGCCTTCCAGGCGGGGTCACGGTCGGCGGCCGCATGGTTGACGTAGGGCGAGCGGACGTACACGTCCTCGTAGAGCGTCTCGGCCGAGGGCCAAGGGCTCTGCTCGGCGTAGCGCACGCACTCGGCGACCTGGGCGAGGACGTCCTTGTCCATCACCTCGAGGTCGGCCGCCTCCACCTTGAAGTCCTTCTTGAGGATCTCGGCGAAGAGGAGGATCGGGTCGTGGCGCATCATCTCCTCGACCTCTTCCTTCGTGCGGTACTTGCCGGGGTCGGACATCGAGTGGCCGCGGTAGCGGTAGGTCTCGACCTCGATGAGGGAGGGCTTCTTCTCCTTGCGCGCGCGGTCGATCGCCTCGCCGAGGGCCGCGGTCACGGTCAGGAGCTCCATGCCGTTCACGTCGCGGCGGGGGATGCCGTAGGCGCTGCCGCGCTGGTAGAGGTCGCGCACGGACGAGGCGCGGTCGAGCGACGTGCCCATGCCGTAGCGGTTGTTCTCGATCACGAAGACGACCGGGAGGCCCCACAGCGCCGACACGTTCAGCGCCTCGTGGAAGGCGCCCTCGTTGACCGCCCCGTCCCCGAAGAAGCAGAGCACCACCTGCTCGGTGTTGCGCAGGCGGATCGCGTAGCCCATGCCGGCCGCGACCGGCAGGTGGCCGCCGACGATGCCGTCGCCGCCGAAGTTGCCGGTCGGCACGTCGTAGAAGTGCATCGAGCCGCCCTTGCCGCGGCTGATCCCGCCGATCCTGCCGCACAGCTCGGCCATCAGCGGCCGCGGGTCGGTGCCCCGGGCGATGGCGTAGCCGTGGTCGCGGTACGACGTCACGAAGTAGTCGTCGGGCCGGAGGAGGCTCATCGCCCCCACGGCGACGGCCTCCTGGCCGATGTACAGGTGGAGGAAGCCGCCGATCTTCCCTTCCACGTAGATCTGGGCGCACCGCTCCTCGAACCGCCGGATGAGGAGCATGGCCCGGTACTGCGCGAGCGCCTCGTCTTTCGTCATTCTGTGCTTGGTTTCCTCTGCGCCGCGATCGGGCGAAACCTCATTTCTACTATCAATTACGGTGGTCGTCAACGAAGGGCCGGTGCCCTCTCCGGCGCCGCGCGGGCGCGCGCCACGGCGGGCCGGTCGTGCCGCGGCCGGGGCCGCCGGCCGGGCCTTCGGGGCCGCTGGCCGCCGTCCGGCCTTCTTCCGCGCGGGGCTCATCGGCCGTGGCCGGCCATCAGGAACGCCAGCGCCGTGACGGCGAGCCCGAGGCCCAGCATGCCCAGGATCGACATCGCGAAGGTCGGCTCCGAGGGGCCGGCGCCCGGGCCGCCCCCGCGGCCGGCGAAGAACGCTTCCTTGACCTCGGGCCGGGTCATGTAGAGCAGCACCGTGACCGAGGCGAGCGTGAAGGGGCAGACGACGAGGCCGGCGACCGCGGCCGCGATCTGCAGCCGGTAGGACCAGGGGGCGAGCGATCGAAGGCCGAGGCCCATCGCGACCCCGAGCCCGGCGAGCGCGGCGCCGCCGGCGGCCGCGACGGCCCAGCCGGCGGGCGAGGCGCCCGCGCGCGAGGCGGCGTAGAGGACGCTCGCCACGGAACCGGGGACGAACAGAGCCCAGAGGCCGGCGATCAGGGTCACCGTCAGGGGCCGCTCGAGCTCGCGGTTCAGGAGCGTGGAGCGGCCCGGGTCGACGCGCGCCGGCGGGTAGGGCGGGCGAGGCGGGCGCGGAGCGCTGGGCCGGCGGGGCGAGGGCGGCGCCGCCGGCGGGAAGGCGGGCGAGCCGGAGCGCACGGGGGGGCGGACCGCGCGGGGAGGGTCGGGCGCCGGCAGCGGCGGGGCGTCCTCGGGCGGCTCCTGGAACGACAGCTCGTCGGAGTCGACCACGATCGTCGCGCCCGCCTCGCCGAGGATCCGAAGCTGGACGTCGCCGAGCTTCACGAAGTCGCCGGGGGCGACGACGGCGTTGTCGACACGCCGGCCGTTCACGTAGATCCCGTTCGCGCTGCCCGTGTCGCGCACGACGAGGTGGCCGTCGGCCTCCTCGACGACCGCGTGGCGCCGCGAGCACTTCGTGTCGTTGAGGACCACGTCGCAGCCGGGGTCCCTCCCGAGGACGGCGACGGGACCCGCGGGCTCCACCTCGTGGGTCACGCCCGTCGGGTAGGACACCTCGAAGCGCATGGGCAAGCCGGGAATTGTATCAGGGGAGGGGGCGAGCCGGCCGCGGCCGCCCGAGTTGCCTCGATTTCCCGGGCCGCCGCGGGTACCATCGCCGAAGCCGGACGCCGTCCGCGCGGGCCCGCCCGGGCCCGCCCCGACCCGCCTCGACCAGGAGCCTCGCGAACCATGATTCACGGCGACCCCCAGCAGCGTGCCGCGCGCCTCGCGGAAGTGATCGACATCCTGAAGCGGGAGGCCCCCGAGGCCGACCGCGAACTCCTCCTCGCGCTCGCCCCCGTCGTCTTCGCGGAGATGCCGGCGCGCCTGGCGCTCGACATGCCGGCCGCCGTGATCGCGGCCCGCCTGCGCGAGCACTTCCGGTTCGTCGCGCGCGAGATCCCGCCCCCGCACCAGCTCTACAAGGGCCTGCCCGGAATCCACGTCTCCGTGCGCAACCCCGGGGAGGACGAGGCGCGCGCGCTCGGGGGTGGGGCCGGCCTCCCGCTCGAGACGACCCTCGTCGAGACCCACACCCCGGACCGCCCGTTCATCTTCGAGAGCCTCAAGAACTACCTGCAGAAGCAGGGCCTCCGGGTCTTCTCCGTCGTCCACCCGATCTTCACGGTGCGCAGGCAGTGGGAGCGCGCCGCGTGGTTCGGCGGGCCGCACGACGAGGGGAGCAAGGAGAGCTACATCTGCTTCCAGATCGAGCGGATCGAGTCGCGCGAGCGCTGCCGGCGCATCGAGCACGAGGTCTTCTCCCTCCTGAAGGCGGTGTTCGTCGCGGTCGACGACTTCGCCGGCATGGGCCGGGTCTGCCGCGACCTCGTCCCGCGCCTGCGCTCGCGGAAGGGCGACGCGGCGGAGCTCGCCTCGGCCCGCGCCTTCCTCGAGTGGCTGCTCGACGACAACTACATCTTCATGGGCACGGTCGTGTACCGGCCCGCGGCGGACGGCGGCCTCGTCCGCGTCGACGAGTCGGCCTCGGGCGTCTTCACCGACCCGACGCTGCTGCCGGTCGTCTTCCCGGGCGTCGTCGAGCACTTCGAGGGCCACCTCGTGCCGGGCCGCAAAGACGATCGGATCGTCGACCTCGACTTCTGCTCGAACGCCGGCGCCATCTACCACCTCGAGCCGATCGAGGACCTCACGATCCGCGAGTGGGACGAGAAGGGGAACCTCGCCGCCCTCACCCTCCTCCTCGGCCGCTTCGCCCGCGGCGCCTTCGCCCAGCGCGCCGACCGCATCCCGATCCTCAAGGACAAGCACGACTGGCTCCTGAAGCAGAGCGGCGTCCTTCCCGGCTCCCACACCTGGCGCGAGATCCGCGCCGTCTTCAACCAGTTCCCGAAGACGGAGCTCTTCTACGCCGACGTGGCCGCCCTCAAGCCCGTGATCGACCGCCTCGTGCACGTGACGAGCGACGACGAGATCGTCGTCCAGAAGCGCGAGGGCGCCGGCTACGAGGCGCTCTACGTCGCCTTCTCCCGCCTGCGCTACTCCTACCAGGGCGAGCAGGCCCTCCGGCGGGCGGTGGCCGACGCGTTCGGGCCGGTGGCCTTCGCGTCGTCGTTCGACTGCGGCCCGCTCACCCTCTTCATCTTCTACTTCGACAAGAACCAGCTCGAGCGGGCGGTCGACGTCGACCAGGCGTTCGCCCTCGTGGAGCCGCTCGCCACGAGCTGGGAGGACCAGGCCGCCGCCGCCCTCGACCGGGCCTTCGGCGAGAGCCGCGGGCGCGACCTCTACCGGCGCTTCGTCACGCCGGAGTCGCGCAGCGGCCTCTACCGCGAGTCGACCTCGCCCGAGCAGGTGCCGGCCGACGTCGAGAGATTCGAGGCCCTCGAGGGCCGCCTCGAGCTGCGCGTCACGCCCAAGGGGGCGGGCGTCGCGTCGCTCAGCCTGTACTCGGTCCGCACCCTCGACCTCACCGACATCCTGAAGACGATGCAGAACCTCGGCCTCGCCGTCACCGAGGAGCTGCGCATCCCGATCACGCTGCCCGAGGGGCGGCGCTGCTTCCTCTACCGCTTCGAGATCGAGGCCCCGCCGGAGCGGATCGCCGCCCTGCGCGAGGGCGAGGCGCGCTTCGTCGACGCCCTGCGCGCCCTCGACGAGGAGCGGGCCACCGACGACCCGCTGAACGGCCTCATCCTCGGGGCCGGCCTCACGTGGCGCGACGTCGAGGTGCTGCGCACGATGCGCAACCACCTGCTCCAGGTCCGCTCCGCCTGGAACGCCGAGACCCTCAACGGCGTCCTCGTCCGCAACGCCGTGGCCGCGGGGGCGCTCATGCGCGCCTTCGCGGTCCGGTTCGACCCGTCGCTCCCGGGCGAGCGGGACGGGGCGGTGGCCGAGGCCGACGCCGGGTTCGCGCGGGCCCTCGAGGACGTGCGCTCCCTCGCCGAGGACGAGGTCCTGCGCGCGTTCGACAACCTGCTGCGCTCGACGCTGCGGACGAACGCCTACCAGCGGCCGGAGCGGCCGGTCTTCTCGATCAAGGTCGACAGCCGCAAGGTCGAGGGGATGCCCTCGCCGCGGCCGATGGTCGAGGTGTACGTCCACTCGCGGCGGCTCGAGGGCATCCACCTGCGCGGCGGCCGCGTCGCCCGCGGCGGCATCCGCTGGAGCGACCGCCACGACGACTTCCGCACCGAGATCCTCGGCCTCATGAAGACGCAGATGGTCAAGAACTCGGTGATCGTGCCGGTCGGGTCGAAGGGCGGCTTCGTGCTGAAGGGCGACGTGCCCGCCCGCCCGGCCCTCGACGAGTACCTGATCGACCGCTACCGCGAGTACGTCTCCGGCCTCCTCGACGTGACCGACAACCGGGCGGACGGGGCGGTGCTCCACCCGCCGGAGGTCGTGCGGATGGACGGCGACGACCCCTACCTCGTGGTCGCCGCCGACAAGGGCACGGCCCACCTCTCGGACACCGCGAACGGCGTCTCGACCCAGTACGGCTTCTGGCTCGGCGACGCCTTCGCCTCGGGCGGCAGCGCCGGCTACGACCACAAGAAGATGGGCATCACGGCCCGCGGCGCCTGGGAGTGCGTGAAGCACCACTTCCGCAACCTCGGGAAGGACATCCAGGCGGAGCCCTTCACCTGCGTCGGCATCGGCGACATGTCGGGCGACGTCTTCGGCAACGGGATGCTCCTCTCGCCGGTGACCCGCCTCGTCGCCGCCTTCGACCACCGCCACATCTTCGTGGACCCGACCCCCGACCCGGAGCGCTCCTTCGCCGAGAGGAAGCGCCTGTTCGAGATGGCGCGCTCGTCGTGGCGCGACTACGCCCCCGCGGCGATCAGCGCCGGCGGCGGCGTCTTCGACCGCTCCGCGAAGTCGATCCCGCTCTCGAAGGAAGCGCGCCAGGCGCTCGACGTGGAGGCCGCGGCGCTCTCCGGCGAGGAGCTCATCAAGAAGATCCTGACCGCGAACGTCGACCTCCTGTACAACGGCGGCATCGGGACCTACGTGAAGGCGGCGGGCGAGACCCACGCCCAGGTCGGCGACCGCGCGAACGACCGCGTGCGCATCGACGGACGGGAGGTCCGGGCCCGCGTGATCGGCGAGGGCGGCAACCTCGGCCTCACCCAGAAGGGCCGCCTGGAGTACTGGGCCGCGGGCGGCCTCGTGAACACGGACGCCGTCGACAACTCGGGCGGCGTCGACACGTCCGACCACGAGGTGAACATCAAGATCCTCCTCGACATGCTCGTCAAGAAGGGCCTCGTGAAGGGCCGCGCCGAGCGGAACGCCATCCTCGCCGAGATGACGGACGAGGTGGCCGCGCTCGTCCTCGCCGACAACGAGGGCCAGGCCCGCGCGCTGAGCCTCGACACGCGGCGGTCGCAGCAGAGGTACGAGGAGTTCGTGACCCTCGTCGACGACATGGCCGGGGCGGGGCTCCTCAGCCGCCGCGACGAGTCCGTGCCCTCCCGGGAGGAGCTGCTCTCGAGCCCGGAGCGGCCGCGCGGCCTGCCGAGGCCCCTGCTGTGCGTCCTCCTCGGCTACTCCAAGATGTCGGCCTTCCAGCTGCTGCTCGAGACCGACTTCCCCGACGGCGCGGCGGGCCGGCCGTTCCTCGACTTCTACTTCCCGCGCCTGCTGCGCGAGCGCTTCGCCGGGCACTTCGCCGAGCACGTCCTGCGCCGCGAGATCATCGCGACCGGCGCGGTGAACTACCTCGTGAACCGCGGGGGCATCATGCTGCTGCCCCGGCTCGGGCAGGGGGCGAGATTCGGCATCGGCGAGGCGGTGACCGCATGGATCGAGGCCGACCGCGAGGCGCAGGCGGAGCCGCTGCGCCAGGCGCTCGGCGCGGCGGGGCGCGCCGCGGCGGAGGAGCAGGCCGCCCTCCTCGAGGTCGAGGCCGCGGTAGAGACCGCCGCCCAGCAGCGTCTCGAGGGGAAGAAGGCGAGCGCCGCGAAGCCGCTCCAGGAGATCCGGAAGCGGCTCTCGCTCTAGCCCGGGCCGTGCGCGTGGAGTCCGCGGCGCGCGGGGGAGACAGCCGGTGATCCCGGCCTTCTTCGCGGCGGACCTGCACGGCCGCCTCGACCGCTACGAGAAGCTCCTCGCCGCGGTCGAGGCCGAGCGCCCCGCCGCGGTGCTGCTCGGCGGCGATCTCCTGCCGCACGGCCCGCGCCCCGGCCTCGAGGGCGACTTCCTCAGGGACTGGCTCGGCCCCCGCCTCGCCGCCCTCAGGGAGCGGGCCGGCCCGCGCTACCCGCTCGTCCTCGCGATCTTCGGCAACGACGACCCGCGGGCCGAGCTCGACTCGCTCCTCGCGCTCGAGGCCCGCGGCCTGCTGCGCCACGCGCACGGCCGCGCCACCGACGTGGGCGGCGTGCGGGTCTACGGCTACGCGTGCGTCCCCCCGACGCCGTTCCGGCTCAAGGACTGGGAGCGCTACGACGTCTCGCGCTACGTCGACCCGGGCTGCGTCTCACCGGAGGAGGGGGTGTTCTCGGTGCCCGTTCCCGAGGAGGAGGCGCGGTGGGGGACGATCGCCTCGGACCTCGAGCGGCTCGTGGGCGAGGACCCGCTCGCCTCGTCGACGCTCCTCCTCCACGCCCCTCCCTACGGCACGCTCCTCGACCGCGCCGCCCTCGACGGCCGCGCGGTCGACCACGCGCCGCTCGACGTGCACGTCGGCAGCGTCGCGGTCCGCCGGCTCGTCGAGCGCCGCCAGCCGCGGCTCTCGCTCCACGGCCACGTCCACGAGTCCGCCCGCCTGACCGGCGCGTGGCGCGACGCGATCGGCGCGACCGTGTGCCTCTCCGCCGCGCACGACGGCGACGAGCTCGCGCTCGTGCGGGTGGACCTCGCCGCCCCCGAGGGCGCGACGCGCGAGCTGCTCTAGCCCGCCGCCCCGGGGGCGGGGCCCGCAGGATCCCGTTGACCGGCGCGGCGTCCCACGGGCATGATCGCCGCGGCCGGCCGCGCGCCGGCGCCGGCTTCGGGCAGGGGGCGGCCGTCATGGTCGACATCAGCCAGAAGGAACGGACGATCCGGGTCAAGCTCGTCTACTACGGGCCGGCCCTCGGAGGGAAGACCACGAACCTCCGCGTCCTTCACGAGCGCGCCCTGCGCATGAGGCGGGGCGACTTCGTCTCGGTCAACTCGATGCAGGACCGGACGATCCTGTGCGACCTGCTGCCCCTGAAGAGCGGCGGCTTCCGCGGGTACGACCTGCGGCTGCAGCTGCTCGCCGTGCCCGGTCAGGCGATCTACGGGGCGACGCGCCGGGTGGTCCTGCGCGGGGCCGACGGGGTCGTGTTCGTCGGCAACTCGGCGGCCGACCGCTTCCACGAGAACCGGAAGAGCCTGGAGGAGATGACGGCGAGCCTGATCGCGCACCAGCTCGACCCGCTGACGCTCCCGACCGTCTTCCAGTACAACAAGCGCGACCTGCCGTCCGTGTCGGAGGTCGAGGCCCTGGAGCGCGCGCTCAACCCTCGGCGCCTGCCCGCGTTCCCCGCCGTCGCGCCCCGGGGAAGCGGGGTGCTCGAGACCTTCGCCGCGATCCTCGGCGCGACGATCGCGAGCCTGTCGCGCCGCTACCGCACCATGGAGCTGCCGCCCGGGCAGGCGCTCGACGACTGGGTCGCCCAGGCCGTCGACGGGATGTTCGGCTGCTCGAGCTTCGACGATCCGGAGGGCGCGGCTGCGGGGCCGGCCGAGGACGAGCCGGTCCAGGCGGAGGAGATCGAGCTGGCCGACGGCACGGTGATGTCCGTGGGCCGCGGCAAGGTCCTGGTGAAGGTGACGACGCCGGAGGAGGCGCCGCCGCCCGCCCCGGCCGCGGCGTCCGCCGCTCCGGTCGCCTCGCCCGCGCCCCCCGGGCCCGCCGAGCCGCGCGTCCCCGCCGAGGCGCTCGCGGCGTCCTATGCCGAGGCCACGGCGGAGCTGGGCTTCGTCGTCAGCGACCTCCGCGAGGAGCGCGACGTGGCGCGCGCCCGCCTCGAGGAGATGCGCCGCGCCCTCGAGCTCGCCACGACGCCGGGGGGCGCCGCCGACCCGGAGACCCGGCTGCGCCGCGCGCTCGAGGTGCTGCAGCGCGCCGGCGGCGCGACGCACGCGTCGCTGCGCCTCACCGCGGCCGACCCCGTCCGGGTCGTGGTCCTCCCCCCGCTCGAGGCCGATCCGCTGGGCCGCAGCGAGTGGGGCGTCGAGCACCTGGCGTCGCTGCCCGAGCTCGCGGAGCCGATCGTCGAGGAAGCGTCGGAGTCGGCCCAGCTCGCTCACGCGCTCCAGTCGTCCGCGCCTCCGCACGAGGCGGTCGTCCTCGTCCCGCTGCGCTCGGCCGAGCGCCCGCTGGGCCTCGCGCTCCTCTACTACGACCTGCACGCCCCCCTGCCGCCGCGCGAGGGGCTCGCGCACCTCGGCTTCCTCGCCCGCGAGCTGGCCGGGCCGCTCGAGGCCTCGGCCGCGCGCGAGGCGGCCGACGCCGCCCGTCGCCTGGGGGCCCTGTCGCGGGCCTCGGCGGCCACCGTGGCCTCGCTGCTCACGCGGCTGCCCGAGGACTTCGCGCGCCGGCAGAAGCTCGACCTCGGCGAGGTGCTCGCTCCGGTGGCCGTGCCCGGCGTCGCCATCGATCTGCCGCCGGGCGGCCTCGCCCTCCTGGGCGACGCGCCGCTCCTGCGCTTCGCGATCGCGACCCTCGCCCACCTCTGCGAGGCCGAGCAGCTCGCCCGGGGCGAGGGGGCGGAGGTCGCGGTGAGCGGGCGTCTCGAGGACGGCGTCCCGTGCGTCGACGTTCGCGGCACGGGAGGGGTGGCCCTCCTCGTGCCGCGCCAGGGGGCCCTCGACGCGTCGGAGGCGGAGCTGACGGTCGTGCAGGCGGTCCTCGCCGCCAACGGCGCGTCGCTCCAGCCGGGCCGCGACGAGGCCGGCCGGCTCCGTTTCACCGTGCGCCTCGCCGCCTCTTCCTGAGCGGCGGATCCTAGGCGCCGGCCGGCCCGAGCGCCAGCGGCCGCGCGGCGTCGGTCACCGCGCCGATCTTCGCCGCGTAGCTCTCGCCCCGCGCGATGTCGGCATCGCTCACGCAGTGCACGTCGAGGAGCCCGTCCGTGCGGTAGCCGGTGCGGAGGTAGTTCGCCTCGGCCAGGGCCTGGCTCCAGCCGTCGAGCCACGCGTCGAGCGCGTCGCGCTGCGCCTCGTCGCCGTCTTCGACGTGCAGGAGCAGGTCGATGTCGCTCGCCGGCCCGGCCGTGCCGTTCTTCGTCGAGCCGAAGACGTACGCCGCCTTCACCCCGAAGCGGCCGACGTCGAGCGAGGCCGCGATCCGCTGGGCCATCCGCAGCCGCCAGCGCCAGTGGTCGTCCGGCCGCGTCTCCGAAGACGGCGCATCCGCCGGGCGGTGGGCGTCGCCGGGGCCGGCCGTCGGCTGGGCGAGGAGGCCGACCGCCTCGTCGAGGTCGCCGTTCATCAGCACGCGCAGCACGCGGCCGTCGGTCTCGCCGGGGACGTCGATGACGCGCAGCACGTCGGCGAGGGAGGCGAACTCCGGGGCGAGCTCGGGGAGGGCGTTCCGCGCGCGCAGGAAGAACGCCTCGTTGAAGGCGACGTCGGGGTCGTCCGGGTAGAGCGGCAGGTAGCGGATCGACGCCTCGACGAGGTCCTGGAAGAAGTGGGTGCCGAAGGAGAGGTCCGGCAGGTAGCCGCCCTTCTTGCGCGCGACCTCGACGAGGATCGCCGAGTTGCTGATGTCCGCGTAGGTCACCGGGACCCCGAGGCGGATGTCGCCGCGCGAGCCCCAGCGGCCGGGCCCCATGAGGACGAACTGCCGCTTCGGCAGGAGCCGGTTCAGTCGGCCCACGGCGCGGCCGACCTCGCGGATGCGGCCGGGGTCGAGCTCCGCGTACCGGGCCGGGTCGACGTAGACGACGTGGCTCACGTCGTTCACCTGTCCGTTCGACACGTAGCGCCGGGCGGTGAAGAGGACGCGGTCGGCCGGGATGTCGCGCGGGATGGGCGCGGGAGCCGCCCCCTCGGTCGCGCCCTGCGGCCGGCACTGGAGCAGGTACACGTTGCGGCCGTCGGAGGCGAACTCGATGTCGACCGGAGTCCGCAGCTTCTCGCGCAGCACCTGCAGCAGCGCCCGCATCCGGGCGACGAACGGCGTCTCGCTGAAGAGGCCCTCGAAGGTGACGACCGCCCCGTCGAGGTCGACGAGGCCGACCGGCCGCCGGAGGTGGTCGTGGTCGGCGACCGAGATCATCTGCCGGAGGAGGGGCACCTCGTCCCCGTGGTTCGAGAGAAGCTCGTGGACGTCGATCGTCTCGAAGCGCCCGGTCTCGAGGTCGATGACGTCGGCCTTCTTCGGGGCGTAGCGGCGGGCCTCGTCGGGCGTCTGGTTCACGCGCAGGCCCGGCTGGCCGGGCGCGATCAGCACGGGGTAGTCGTCGGCGAGGCGGTCGACCGCGCGGGTCCCGAGGCCGGGCACCATGCGCAGCAGGCCGTCCTCGCGCTTGATGCGGGCCGACCAGCGGAACTCGTTGTTCGAGAAGCCGACCCCGGAGAAGGCGGGCAGCCAGTAGCGGCCGACCCGCGTGCCGACGACCTCCTGGATGAGGATCCCCATCTCCTCGTGGAGGTCGAGGAGGCCCCGGCCGGCGCGGTACTCGATCGGGTCCGGGCTGAAGACCGACGCGTACACCTCGGCGATCGCGTCGGTGAGCGCGGCCATGCGCTCGCGCTTGGGGCCGGTGTTCGGCAGGAAGAGGCTCTTGTACTTGCCCGAGAACGCCGCCCCGAGGCGGTCCTCGAGGAGGCTCGAGCTGCGGACGATGATCGGCCGGTCGTCGATGTCGTCGAGCACGTCCGACAGCCCGCGCAGGATGTCCGGGGAGAAGAAGGAGTTCTTGAAGAGCTGGACGATGTAGGGGTAGTCGAGCCGGACCCGGTCGGGGTCGACGTACTTGCGGCTGTACACGTCCTCGAGGTCGTTGTGGTGGATGAAGTCGAGGATGCCGTCCGAGGGGATGTGCCAGCTGCGGGGGATCCGGACCTCGCCGAGGACGTCCTTGTACTCCGGCGAGCGGGCCACGATGCGCGAGGCGAGGAAGAGCCCGGCCGCCTTCCCCCCGAGCCGCCCGTGGCTGCGCGGCGGGTAGACGATCCGCTGGCACAGCTCGTGGAAGTCGGACAGGCGCAGATAGTCCTTCGCGATGTTCACGAACTCGAGCTGGTCGGTGAGGAAGCGCCGCACCAGGGCCGCCCGCAGGCCCATCTGGGTCGCGTGCGAGAGGTCCTCCTCGGCGACGCCGCCGTGGCTGAAGCGCTGCAGGGCGTCGGCGAGCTCCGCGAGGGGCGTGTCCATCCGCTCGAGGGCGTACTTGAGGAAGGTGGACTTGTCCTCCTTGATCCAGCTCTGGATGCAGTTGAGGATCTCCTCCTCCGAGAGGTGCTGGCCGGCGATGCGGAACGCGGCCTCGGCCGTCTCGGGGTCGGTGGCGAGCCCGGCCCGCGGGCGCGGGCGGTTGTCGTCGCCCGTCTCGTCCTCGCCGGGCCCGCGCCCGGGGACGGTCGAGCGCAGCAGCCTCTCCGCCTCCTCGACGCCGTCCCAGCAGAGGTGGTTGATCATCTTGCGCCCGAGCCGGCCGAGGAGGGCGCGGTCGGTCTGGCGCAGGAAGTCGAGGATCACCCACCACTCGGGCGCGGCGGCGCCCGTCGCGGCCGGGGTGAGCACGCGCTGGAGCCGCCGGCGCGAGATGAAGTGGCCGATGCGCTCGGCGATCGCGTCGAGGAGCTTCCTCTCCTCGGCGAGGAACGGGCCCTCGTCCGAGCGCGGCATCGGCTCGGTGTAGTACACCTCGATCTGGCCGGCGACCTCGCCCTGGGCGTGGATGTCCGAGGCCAGCCGCCACGGCGCCGCCGTGAACCCCGCGGGCTCGAAGACGTGGCTGCCGAGCACGATCCGCGCCGCGCACACGTCCGGGAACTGCCAGCCCGCGGGGATCCCGCGGATCACGTCGCCCAGCACCTCGTCGAGCGCCGCGTCCTCGCGGCCGAGCTGCTCGTCGACGTGGTAGAGGCAGTTGAGCTCCTTCGCCCTCTCCTGGAGGTCGTGGAGGATCCGGTCGATCGGCTTGCCGGCCCGCTCCGCGGGCTTCTCGTCGTCGGGCGCCGTCATGTCCCCTCCGGGCGCAGGGCCACGCCGCGCCGCGTGCGGCCGTCGACCTTGAGCACGAGCGGCCGGTCGGTCCGCACGTGCCTCACCCGCGCGGTGCGGGCCACGGTCGTCTGGCTCGCGAGCCAGGCCCAGTCTATCGCCGGCCCGCGCGCGTGCGACACGGTGAAGTAGAGGACCGAGAAGCTCGACAGGTTGTGGAAGAAGTGCGAGCCCTGGCTCGGCTCGGGGCTCATGTGCGGCAGCGTCGCCTCGACGAGGCCGCGGGCCCCGGCGATCTGGTCCCACCGCACCGGGATCCCGAGCCACGGGTCGCTCGACCCCCAGCGGCCGAACCCGACGAGGAGGTAGGGCCGCCCCTCGTCGACGAGCGCGCGGTTGAGCCGCTCGATCTCGGCCGCCACCTCCGGCGTGGCGCGCGGCTCGAACGCCTCGGGCTCGACGTAGACCACGTCGCGGACCGCCTCGCGCCCGTTGCCGAGCGCCGCGTCCGAGGCGACGACGGCCGACGCCATCTCGCGCGCCGTCACCTCGACCGCCTCGTGGGTCACGAGGAGCGGCCGCACCTGGAGGAAGCCGAAGCGGCCGGGCCCGCCCGGCTCGAGCGACAGGGCGAACTCGATCTCGACCGGCGCCCCGAGCTCGTCCTCGCACGCCGGAAGGAGCCGGCGCAGCAGCGGCACCAGGGGGAGCTCCTCCCACACGAGGACCGGCGCGAAGTCGAGGACCCGCGGCCCGGGCCGCCCGGTGCCGGGCACCAGTCGATCGGCGTCCGCGTCGTAGGTGGACGCCGCGTAGCGCAGCGTGCCGTCGGACTCGGCGTCCGCGAGGGAGGCCGGCACGAGGAACTCGGCCTCGGCCATCGGGTCGTAAGGCGGCGGCGGGCCGACGTTGACCGCCCACAGCGCCGTCTGCGTCGTCGCGAGCCTCTCGCGGGCGGAGCCGACCGGCGGCCCGACGCGCGGGTGGGCCGGCGAGAAGGTCCACACGAGACCGCCGTCGACGATCGTCTTGCCGAGGCCCACCGCGAGGTCCACGGTGCCGTCCTCCGGCGAGGCCGGGCCGAGCGGGTAGAAGCTGTAGGAGCGGGCGACGCCCGAGAGGTCGGGGTAGAAGCGGCCGTCGTGGCGCCGGCCGACCGTCTCCTGCACCACGACGGCCATCTTCTCGGGCTCCGGCGTCGCGCCGGCCGCCCGGCGGTAGGCGCGCGCCGCGGAGGAGAAGGCGCTCGCGTAGACGAACTTGATGGCGTCGGCGAGGGCCCGGAAGCGCGAGGTCGTGTCGGCCTGGTTGCCCGGGATCATCTTCGTGCCGTAGACGCCGGCGAACGGGCGGCCGAGCGCGTCCTCGAGGGCGCTCGACGAGCGGCAGGCGAGCGGAACCCGGGCGCTCCCGGCGAGGGCGCGGAGATCGCCGACGAGCTCGGCGGGCAGGCTCGCCTTCTGGAAGGCGAGAGCGAGGGCGGCGTCGCCCGGCTCCTCCGCGACGAACGGCCGCAGGCCGTTGCGGTCCAGGAAGGCGTCGAACGCGTCCGTCGCGACGACGGCGAGCGCGGGCACGTCGAGGCGGAGCCCGGGCGTCTCGAGCTCCGCCCGCCGCTTCTCGAGGACGCGCGCGGCCGTCACGAGCCCGCGCGCCTTGCCGCCGAGGGCGCCGTCCCCGATCCGCGAGATCCGCTGCGCCGGGTCGAAGAACCGCCGCTCGAACCGCGGGACCTCGTCCCCCGGCGGCGTCATCGGCCGCGCGTCAGACCCAGCCGCGGTCGCGGCACGCCTGGGCCACGCGGTTGATCGCGATGACGTACGCCGCGTCGCGCATGTAGAGCTTCTTCTTCCGCGCGAGGTCGCTCACCGCGTGGAAGGCCGCGGTCATCTTGACGTCGAGCTTCGCGAGGACCTCGTCCTTCTCCCAGAAGTAGTTCATGTTGCTCTGCACCTGCTCGAAGTAGCTGCAGGTGACCCCGCCGGCGTTCGCGAGGAAGTCGGGGATGAGGAAGACGCCCTTCTGCTGGAGGATCGCGTCGGCCTCCGGCGTCGTCGGCCCGTTGGCGCCCTCGGCCACGAGCTTCACCGTCGGGGCGACCTTCGGCGCGTTGTCGCCGCGCACCTGGTTCTCGAGGGCGGCCGGGATCAGGATCTCGACCGGCTGCTCGAGCCACGCGTCGCCCGGCAGCACCTCGTAGCCGAGCTCCTTCGCCTTCGCCTTGTCGATCCCGCCGAAGCGGTCGGAGATCCGCACGAGCTCGTCCGCGTCGACGCCCGTCTCCTTGCGGAACGAGTACGACGTCTGGTCGGCCTGGTCCCAGCACGCGACGCAGATGACCTTCCCGCCGATCTGGGTGTAGAGGCGGATGGCGTACTGCGCGACGTTGCCGAAGCCCTGGACGCTCGCGCGGGTCTTCCGCACGTCGATGCCGAGCTCCTTCAGGGCCTCGCGGATCGTGAAGACGACGCCGTAGCCGGTGGCCTCGGTGCGGCCCTCGGAGCCGCCCATGCCGACGGGCTTGCCGGTGATGAAGCCGGGGTAGTGGCCGCCGTGGATCTGCTCGAACTCGTCGAGCATCCACAGCATGTGCTGGCCGGAGGTCATGACGTCGGGCGCCGGCACGTCCGCCACGGGGCCGACGTTCCGCGCGAGCTGGCGCACCCAGCCGCGGCAGATCTGCTCCTGCTCGCGCTGGCTGAGGTGGTGCGGGTCGCAGATGACGCCGCCCTTGCCGCCGCCGAGCGGGATGTCGACGACCGCGCACTTCCACGTCATCCACATCGCGAGGGCGCGGACGGTGTCGAGGGTCTCCTGCGGGTGGAAGCGGATGCCTCCCTTCGACGGCCCCCGCGCGTCGTTGTGCTGCACCCGGAAGCCGCGGAAGACCTGCACGCGGCCGTCGTCCATGCGCACCGGGATCCCGAAGCTGTACTCGCGGAGCGCCTGCCGGAGGAGCTCCCGCGTCGCGGGATCGAGGTCGAGGATCGCCGCCACCTTGTCGAACTGCGCCTGAGCCATCTCGTAGGGATTGACGCCCTTCATAGCCATGATGTCCATCTCTCCTGGTGGTCATGGTACGAGGCCCGCTGCCCGGTGGCGAGAGCAGGGTGCTCCGGATCCTTCGGATCATCCGGAAGTGGTCTTACCGGTTGGGTTTACGGTCTCGGGAGGCCCGCTCGGACGCTCCCGCCCAGCGCTCGGACGACAGGGCCGCCACCGGCTGACCTTGGCGAGCGGACGGCAAGACCGGGCCCCCGTTCGCCGCCGTCGCGTTCCGCCGGCCCGGCTCGCGCCGCGGCTAGTGCCCTTGGATCATGGCTGGCGCCGACGGCCTTTCGTGATCATGGCCTCCATCTGGGCCGTCGATCGCCCACGCCCCCTGGATCGGGCGGACGCGAGCGAAGAGGCCCGCCCGGCGACCCGATGCCCGAGCACTCCACCCGCTCGACGACCGCTTCGGGGCCCGGTTTCCCCCGGAGAAACCCATGAACGAATACGTGTCCTCGCTGATGGCCGAGGTCAGGGCGAAGAACCCCGCGGAGCCCGAGTTCCACCAGGCGGTGCAGGAGGTCGCGGAGTCGCTCGCCCTCGTGCTGGACCGCCATCCGGAGTACCGGCACGCCAAGGTCCTCGAGCGCATCATCGAGCCGGAGCGCGTCATCATGTTCCGCGTTCCCTGGGTCGACGACCAGGGCAAGGTCCGCGTGAACCGCGGCTTCCGCATCGAGATGAACAGCGCGATCGGCCCCTACAAGGGGGGCCTGCGCTTCCACCCCTCGGTCAACCTCGGCATCCTCAAGTTCCTGGCCTTCGAGCAGGTCTTCAAGAACTCGCTGACGACGCTGCCCATGGGCGGCGGCAAGGGCGGCAGCGACTTCGACCCGAAGGGCAAGAGCGACAACGAGGTGATGGCCTTCTGCCAGGCGTTCATGGGCGAGCTCTTCCGCCACATCGGCGCCGACACCGACGTGCCGGCCGGCGACATCGGCGTCGGCGGCCGCGAGATCGGCTACCTCTTCGGCTACTACAAGAAGCTGCGCAACGAGTTCACCGGCGTCCTCACCGGCAAGGCCCTCAACTGGGGAGGCTCGCTCATCCGGCCGGAAGCCACGGGCTACGGCTGCGTCTACTTCGCCCAGGAGATGCTCGCCACCCGGAAGCAGTCGCTCCAGGGCAAGGCCTGCCTCGTCTCCGGCAGCGGCAACGTGTCGCAGTACACGGTCGAGAAGATCCTCGACCTCGGCGGCAGGGTCCTGACCCTCTCCGACTCGTCCGGCTACGTCTACGACGAGGCGGGGATCGACCGCGAGAAGCTCGCCTACGTGATGGACCTCAAGAACGCGAAGCGCGGCCGCATCAAGGAGTACGTGGACCGGTGGAAGGGCGCGGCGTACTTCCCGGTCGACCCCAAGCTCGACCACAACCCGCTGTGGAACCACAAGGCCGACTGCGCCTTCCCGTCCGCCACCCAGAACGAGATCAACGGAAAGGACGCGGCCAACCTGCTGAAGAACGGCGTCTACGTGATCGGCGAGGGCGCCAACATGCCGAGCACGATCGACGCGGTGAACCAGTTCGTCGACGCGAGGATCCTCTACGGCCCGGGCAAGGCCGCGAACGCCGGCGGCGTCGCGACCTCCGGCCTCGAGATGTCGCAGAACAGCATGCGCCTCTCGTGGAGCCGCGAGGAGGTCGACCAGAAGCTCCACACCATCATGAAGAACATCCACAAGGCGTGCTTCGAGACGGCCGACCGGTTCGGCACGCCCGGGAACTACGTCAACGGCGCCAACATCGCGGGCTTCCTGAAGGTGGCGAACGCGATGATGGACCAGGGCGTCGTCTAGGCGGAGCAAGGCGATTGCCGGTGCGGCCGGGCGTATCATGCGATGCGCCCGGCCGCCCTCCCGCCGGCCGGCATTCGAGCGCGAGCGAAGGCATGAGCGACCAGCACGCGATGCTCCGCCGGGCGCTGTTCGAGCAGTCGAACGACGGGGTCGTGATCATCGGCCCGGACCACCGGGTGATCGAGGCGAACGCCCGTTTCGCCGACATGCTCGGCTACGCCCCCGAGGAGGTGGTCGGCCTCCACACGTGGGACTACGAGGCCGTGATGCCGGAGGCGGAGATCCGGCGGTCGTTCGTCGACGTCCGCGGCTTCGCAGCGCGTTCGAGCGTCGCGCCACGTTCGAGAGCCGCCACCGGCGCAAGGACGGGACGCTCTACGACGTCGAGGTGAGCGCCACCGGCGCGCTCGTCGCCGGGCAGAGCGTCGTCATCGCGATCTGCCGCGACATCTCGGCCCGCAAGGAGGCCGAGCGCGCCCTGCAGGCGAGCGAGGAGCACTTCCGCTCGCTCTTCGAGCGCACGAGCCAGGGCATCGTGTACCAGGCCGCCGACGGGGCGATCGTCGACGCGAACCCGGCCGCCGAGCGCATCCTCGGTCTGACGCGCGACGAGATCCTGGGGCGCACCTCCGTGGACCCGCTCTGGAGGGCGGTGAGAGACGACGGGTCGGACTTCCCGGGAACGGAACACCCGGCGATGGTCGCCCTGCGCACCGGCCGCCGCGTGGACGACGTCCTGATGGGGATCGAGGACCCCCGGGCGGGCAAGCGCCGGTGGATCCTCGTCGACGCCGTGCCCGAGTTCCGGGACGGGGAAAAGGCGCCCTGGCGCGTGTTCACGTCCTTCCTGGACGTGACCGCGCGCGAGGAGGCGGGCGTGGCGCTGCGCGACAGCGAGGCGAGGCTGCGCACCTTCGTCGAGCACGCCCCGGCGTCGATCGTGATGCTCGACCGCGACATGCGCTACCTCGCGGCGAGCCGGCGCTGGCTCGCCGACTTCCGCCTCGCGATCGACGACATCGTCGGCCGCTCGCACTACGAGGTGTTCCCGGAGATCCCGCGAAGTGGAAGGAGGTCCACCGGCGCTGCCTCGCCGGCGCGACCGAGAGCTGCGCCGAGGACCCCTTCGTGCGCGCCGACGGCCGCGTCGACTGGATCAGCTGGCAGGTGACCCCGTGGCGCGACGGCCGGCGCGGTCGGCGGCATCGTGATCTCCTCCGAGGCGATCACCGAGCGCAAGGTCGCGGAGCTGCACCTGCGCGAGAGCGAGGCGCAGAAGAGGGCCATCCTCGACTCCGTCGCCGCCCAGGTGTGCCTCCTCGACGAGCGGGGCGCGATCGTCGAGGTGAACGAGCCGTGGCGCGCGTTCGGCCGCGAGAACGGCGGCGGCGCCGACGTCGGCGCGAGCTACCTCGACGTGTGCGACCGCGCGGCCGGCGCGGGGGCGGACAGCGCCGAGCGCACCGCGGCTGGCATCCGGGCGGTGCTCGACGGCCGGCTCTCCGCCTTCACCCTGGAGTACCCGTGCCCCTCGCCGGCGGCGCTGCCTGGTTCAGCCTCACCGTCACCCCGCTCGGCGGCGAGCGGCGGGGGCCGTCGTGGCTCACACGGAGATCTCCGAGCGGAAGCGGGCCGAGACCGTCGTCGAGATGCAGAACCGTGTCCTCGCGAGCGTCGCCTCCGGCGCCCCCCTCCCGGCGACGCTCGACCTCCTTGCCCGGGCCGTCGAGGAGATCGAGCCGGAGATGATCGTGTCGATCCTGCTGCTCGAGGACGGCGTCCGCCTGCGCGACGGCGCGGGGCCGAGGATCCCGCCGGCGTACGCCGCCGCGATCGACGGCGTGCAGATCGGGGAGGGCGTCGGCTCGTGCGGCACGGCCGCGTGGCGGCGGCGCCCGGTCGTGGTCCGCGACGTGGCGAGCGACCCGCTGTGGAAGGACTTCAAGCACCTCGCCCTCGATCACGGCCTGCGGGCCTGCTGGTCGACGCCGATCCTCGGAAAAGACGGCGGAGTCCTCGGCACTTTCGCCGTCTACTACGGCACCCCGAGGACGCCGACCAGCCAGCACGAGCTGCTCGTCGAGCGGGCGACCTCCGTCGCCGCGATCGCGATCGCCCGCCATCGGGAGGTGGAGGCCCTCCGGGCGAGCGAGCAGCGGTTCCACGACATCGTCGAGGCCTCCGCCGACTGGGTGTGGGAGGTCGACGCCGCGGGCGTCTACACCTACGCGTCGGAGAGCGTCCGCGACCTGCTGGGCTACGAGCCCCGCGAGATCCTCGGGAAGACGCCGTTCGACCTCATGCCCCCGGGCGAGGCGGCCCGCGTCGCGGCCGAGTTCGGCGCGATCGCCGGGGAGCGCCGCGCGTTCCGCGACCTCGACAACGCGGTGGTGGCGAAGGACGGGTCGATCCGTCACGTCCAGACGAACGGGATGCCGATCCTCGGCCCGGACGGGGAGCTCCTCGGCTACCGCGGCCTCGACCGGGACGTCACGGAGAGAAAGCGCGCCGAGGAGGCCCGCGAGCGGCTCCAGGCCCAGCTGCAGCAGGCGCAGAAGATGGAGGCCGTCGGCCGGCTCGCCGGCGGCGTCGCCCACGACTTCAACAACATGCTCGGCATCATCGTCGGCCGGGCCGACATGGCCCTCCAGCGCCCCGGCCTCGACGAGCGCGCGAGGCGCGACCTCGGCGAGGTGCTCGAGGCCGCGCGCAAGTCGGCCGACCTCACGCGGCAGCTGCTCGCCTTCGCCCGGCGGCAGACCGTGCGCCCCGCGGTGCTCGACCTCAACGAGTCCATCGAGGGCACGCTCGGCATGCTGCGTCGGCTGATCGGCGAGGACGTGGAGCTCACGTTCGTGCCCGGCCCCGACCTGTGGAGCGTGAAGATCGACCCGTCGCAGGTCGACCAGGCCCTCGCGAACCTCGTCGTGAACGCGCGCGACGCGATCCACGGGCCGGGCCGGATCGCCATCGACACCGCCAACGTCGAGCTCGGGGCGTCCTTCTGCGAGTCGCGGCCCTGGGCGACCCCCGGCCGCTACGTGCGCCTGGCGGTGGCCGACTCGGGCCACGGCATGGACGAGGCGACCCTCGCGCACGTCTTCGAGCCCTTCTTCACGACGAAGCCCGAGGGGCAGGGCACCGGCCTCGGCCTCGCCACCGTGTACGGCATCGTCAAGCAGAACGGCGGGCTCATCGAGGTCGAGAGCCGCCCGGGCGACGGCGCCTCCTTCCGCCTGTACTTCCCGCGCGTCGACGAGCCCTCGTCTCCGCGCTCGACCGACGCCGCGGGCGACCTCGCGCGGGGAACCGAGACGATCCTCGTCGCGGAGGACGAGGAGGCGCTCCTCGCGGTGGTCCGCGAGAGCCTGCAGGCGCTCGGGTACCGCGTGCTGTCCGCGCTCGGCGGGAAGAAGGCCGTCGAGGTGGCGGCCGCGCACCCCGGCGAGATCCACCTCCTCCTCACCGACGTGGTGATGCCGGACCTGAACGGGCGCGAGGTGGCGGAGCGACTTCGGGCGGCGCGGCCCGGGCTCCGCTGCCTCTTCATGTCCGGCTACACCGCCGACGTGATCGCGCGGCGCGGCGTGCTCGAAGAGGGTGTTCACTTCCTTCCCAAGCCCTGCACGCGCGCGGACCTCGCGCGGCGCGTGCGCGAGACGCTCGACGCCTGACGGCCGAAGGGAAAGCGGGCCGACCGCTGTGCTACCCTTCGGTGCCGGCCCGGCCGGCGTCTCCTGAGATGATCTGCAGCAACTGCGGCGCGTCGAACTCAGAGGGTGTCGTTCGCTGTCAGCGCTGCTCGGCGCACCTGAGCGACGCCGGCGCGACGCCTCTGCCCGGCACGCTCCGCGCGCCGGCCGAGGGCCGGCGGGGCGGGGTCGACCCGACGGCGGACCACGAGACCGTCTCCCACGGGACGAAGGACACGCGGCTCGGCGAGGGCCGGCCCGAGGGCTCCGAGGACCTGACGCTCGACGGCTCGCAGGACACCGGCCACCTGATGCACCGCACCGAGCTGGAGATGACCGGGGCCCAGAGCGTGCCCGGCAGCGGAGCCGGATCCGCCTCCGGGAGCCGGCCCTCGTCCTCCTCGAGCGGCGGGCAGCGGACGGGCGTCGACCGCGCGCGCGTGACCGCGACCGACCTCAACGTCCTGCCGGAAGGCTTCGAGATCGGACACCGCTACCGCGTCGTCCGCGTGCTCGGACGGGGCGGCATGGGCGCCGTCTACCGCGTCCACGACCGCGAGCTCGACCGCGAGGTGGCGCTCAAGATCATCCGCCCGGACATCGCCGACAACGCGACGACCCTCGACCGCTTCAAGCGCGAGATCATGCTGGCCAGCAAGATCACGCACAAGAACGTCCTGCGGGTCTACGACCTCGGCGAGGCGGAGGGGCTCAAGTTCGTCACGATGCAGTTCGTCGAGGGCGAGGACCTCGCCCATCTCATCCGCCGGGAGGGCCGGCTCCCCCTCGAGCGCATCGTCGACATCTTCCGGCAGACGTGCCGCGGCCTCGCCGCCGCCCACGAGCAGGGGGTCGTCCACCGCGACCTCAAGCCGCAGAACATCATGCTCGACGGCGCGGGCACGGTGTTCCTCACGGACTTCGGCCTCGCGAAGTCGCTCGCCGACACCGGCTTCACCGAGACCGGCATGCTGATGGGGACGCCGCACTACATGTCCCCCGAGCAGGTGCGGGCGGAGCCGGTCGACGCCCGCTCCGACATCTACTCGCTCGGCGTCATCCTCTACGAGCTGTGCACGGGCACGCTGCCGTTCAGCGGCGGCTCGGCGTTCGAGGTCATGATGCGGCGGCTTTCGAAGCCGCCCAAGCCGATCGGCGAAGTCAACCCGGACGTGCCGGCCTACCTGCGCCGGATACTCGACCGCTGCCTCGCGGTCGAGGTGAAGGACCGCTACCAGACGATCGGCGCGGTCCTCGGGGAGATCGAGGGCGAAGGTCGGCCGGCCGCGGCCGGGGCCGCTCCCGCGCCGCCGCGCGTGCCGTGGTGGGTCGTCGCGACGGGCGTCGCCGCCCTCGCCGCGGTGGTCGTGGCCGGCGTCTGGTGGGCGCGGAGCCGGCCCGTCGTGCCGCCCGCCGCGCCGGCTCCGCGGTCGGTCCTGATCGCCGACTTCCAGAACCTGACCGGGGACCCCGTGTTCGAGGGAACCCTCGAGTCGGCCCTCGGCGTGGCCCTCGAGGGCGCGCCCTTCATCACGTCGTACCGCCGGGACGTCGCGAAGCGGATCGCCGCGCGCCTCCAGCCGGGGGCGACGCGGATCGACGAGTCGCTCGCGCGGCTCGTCGCCGGCCGGGAGGGCATCGACGTCATCACCGCGGGAGAGATCCGGCCCGAGGGCAGCGGCTACTCGCTCACCGTGCGCGCGATCGACTCGCGGACGGGGAAGCCCATCTCGACCGAGCAGGACGGCGTGAAGGGCAAGGCCGACGTCCTCGGAGCCGTCACGAAGCTCTCGGCGCGCATCCGCACCGCCTTGGGCGACACGACTCCCGAGTCGACGCAGATCGCGGCGGGGGAGACCTTCACGGCGTCCTCGCTCGAGGCCGCCCACGAGTACGCGGTCGGGATGGACCTCCAGTTCGCCGGGAAGTGGGACGAGGCGATCGCGCAGTACCAGAAGGCCGTGCGGCTCGACCCCGAGATGGGCCGGGCCTACGCCGGGATGGGCGTCATCGAGAGCAACCGCGGCCGCCACCAGGAGGCCGACGGGTACTTCAAGCAGGCGATGGCCCACGTGGGGCGGATGAGCGAGCGCGAGCAGTACCGCACCCGCGGCGCCTACTACCTCTCGGTGACCCGCGACGCCGACAAGGCGATCGAGGAGCTCGGCACGCTCGTGAAGCAGTTCCCGGCCGACAACGCCGGGCTCGCCAACCTCGGCGTCGCCTACCAGCTCAAGCGTGATTTCCCGAAGGCGCTCGAGTACGGCCGCCGGGCGATCGAGATCTACTCGAAGAACGTGCCCCAGCGCAGCAACGTCGGCCTGTTCGCCATGTACGCCGGCGACTTCGAGGCGGCGATCAAGGAGCAGACGACGTCGCTCGAGATCAACCCGACCTTCGTGCAGGCGTTCAAGGGCCTCGCCCTCGCCCAGTACGCGGCGGGGCAGCGGGACGCCTCTCTCGCCACGTGGCAGAAGCTGTCCTCCGTCGACGCCTCGGCGGCGACCGAGGGTCTGGCCGACGTCGCCCTGTACGAGGGGCGCGTGGGCGAGGCGGTCGCGATGCTCGAGAAGGGCGTCCTGGCCGACACCGCCGCGAAGGACGGCGACGGCGCGGCCCGCAAGCTGCTGATGCTCGCCGAGGTCGAAGAGGCGCGCGGCCAGGGAAGGAAGGCCTCGGCTCTCGCCGAGCGGGCGCGGGGCCTGAGCCAGGTCGAGTACGTGCTCTACGGCGCGGGCGCGGTGCTCGCGGCCGCCGGAGAGGACCGGAAGGCGCTCGCGATCGCCGCCGAGCTCGACTCGCACCTCGCATCCGAGCCGCAGATGTTCGCCGCCGTCGTGCGCGGCGAAGTCGAGCGGAGGAAGAAGAACCACCGCGAGGCCATCAGCCAGCTCCGCGCCGGCGGCAAGCTGGCCGACTCGTGGCTCGTGCACCTCGCCCTCGGCCGCGTCTACGTCGAGGCCGGCGCCTTCACCGAAGCCCACGCCGAGCTCGAGTCGTGCACGAAGCGGCGCGGGGAAGCGACCGACGTCTTCCTCGACGTGTTCCCGAGCTACCGGCTGTACGCGCCGGTGCCGTACTGGCTCGGCCGCGCGCTCGAGGGCCTCCAGAGCCCGGAGTCCGCGGCTTCGTACCAGGCCTTCCTCGACGTCCGGACGAAGGCCGATCCGGGCGACCCACTGGTCGCCGACGCCCGCCGGCGCCTGGCCGCCGCGAAGTAGCCCACCCTTCAATTCGCGCCGGCCCGCCCGTGACCGACGGGCCGGCCCTCGCGTCTGGCGCGTCCCGCTAGTTGAGGAGCACCTTCGTGACCTTCTCCGGGCTCAGGTCGTCGAGCTGGAGGCGGATCCAGTAGCAGCCGGCGCCGTACGGGCTCTTCGTCGCGTCCCAGTTGAAGATGAACCCGGTCCCGCCCGACCGGAACGTGCTGCCGCCGGCGGCGCCGGAGGTCGGCGAGTACAGGATCACGAGGCCGGCCGGCAGCTTAGTCGGGTCGGTCGGCACCGGGTCCGGCATCGCCGGCGGGTTCGCCGTCGCCGGGCAGGTGGCGCCCGCCCACCAGGCCGCGAGCACCTTCGTCGACGACAGCGCGGTCACGTTCTTGTTGCTCGAGTCGGTGAGCTTCCACTTCACCGGCAGCACCCGGCTGTAGCTCCACGAGCCGGAGCTCGTCGGCGCCGCGAGCGTGCCCGCGGTGGTGAGCGGCGTGTCGAAGCCGGTGAAGGTGTAGGGCGGCTTCACCGTGACCGTCGCGGCGGCGCTCGTGCTCGTCGTGTAGTTCGACGGGTTCGCGTCTGCGTTGTACGCCGCGGTGATCGACCGCGATCCGGCGGCGAGGCTCGTCGTGGCGAGCGTCGCGACGCCGCTCGACAGCTGGCTCGTGCCGAGGGTCGTCGTGCCGTCCTTGAACGTGACGGTGCCCGTCGGCTGGAGGCTCGCCGTCGGTCCGGCCACGGTGGCCTTGAGGGTGACCGACTGCCCGAGGCCGATCGTCGTCGGCGAGGCGACGAGGCTCGTGGTCGTCGCGGCCCTGTTGATGACGACCGCGTTCGCGACGGACACCGACGCGTTCGTGTAGGCCGGGTTGGCGCTCGTCCAGGTCGCGGCGACCGTGTAGCCGCCGGCGTTGACCGGCGGGGCGGCCAGGCCGTTGTACGTCACGGCGAGCGAGCCGTCCGACGTGCCCAGGGACGCGCCGTTCTGGCCCGTGACCGTCACCGAGGCCCCGTGGGGCTGGCCGTCGAAGGCGAACGTGCCGCCGGTCACCGTGATCACCGGTGTGAGCTGGGTGACCCCGACGCTCGCCGCGACGGTCGTGGCCGACGCGGCGTAGTTCGTGTCGCCGGCGTAGCTCACCGCGAAGGCGTGCGTGCCGAGAGACGGCGTGAGGGTCAGCGAAGCGACGGACTGGCCGTCGGCGGCGGTGGACGCGAAGGCGACGGGATAGGCCGTCGCGACGCCGTTCACGGTGTCCGTGATCGTCACGCCCGCCGTCGGGTCGGGCAGGCCCGCGACCGGGGCGCCCGGCGCCTTGACCGTCGCGGTGATGGTCACCGGGGAGCCGTTCAGGACGCTCGTCGCCGAGGCGCTCGCGGTCGTCGTGGTGGCGGCCCGGTTGATGACGATCCCGCCGGCGACCGACGCCGAGGCGTCCGTGTACGCGGGCTTCGAGCTCGTCCAGGTCGCGACGACCGTGTAGCTGCCGGCGTCGACCGGCGGGGTGGTGCTGCCGTTGTAGGTCACCGCGAGGGTGCCGTCGATTCCCGAGGCGAGGACCGTGCCGTTCAGGCCCGTCACCGTGACGGTCGCGGGGTGCGACTTGCCGTCGTAGGTGAAGGTGCCGCCCGTGATCGTCACGGTGGGCGTGATCTGCGTGACGACGATGGTGACGGGCGCCTGGGTTGCCGAAGCGCTGTAGTTCGAGTCGCCGGGCCAGGCCGCGGTGAAGGTGTGCGTGCCGACCGCGAGGGCCGGGCTCAGGGTGGCGGTCGCGAGCCCGTCGGCCGCGCTCCCGGTGAGATCGACGTCGAGCGTCGTCTGGGTGCCGCCGAAGCTGTCGATGAACGACACGCGCCCCGTCGGATCGGCGACGCCAGCCGAGGGCGCCGAGGCGGCGCCGACCGTCGCGGTGAGGTTCACCGGCGCGCCCTTGAGGATGCTCATCGAGGACGAGCTCAGGCTCGTCGTGGTCGGGCCCTGGCCGACGCTGAACGACAGCGTCTTGGTCGCCGTCTGGTCGCCGACCTCCACCTTGAACGTCGGGCTGTAGGGGCCGCCGGCCTGCGCGGTCCCGGAGACGACGCCCGTCTGCGGGTCGATGGCGAGCCCCGCCGGCAGGCCCGTCGCGGTCCAGTACGGCGTGCCGTTGACGCCGATCGCCTGGACCTGCGCGCTGAACGGCTTGCCCACCACGAACCCGGCGAGACCGGAGCCGTCGTCGGTGATGAGCAGCCCCGACGCGTAGTTCCCGCCGGCGTGGGGCACGACCACCGGCACGAGCTGCTGGGCGACGGTCGACATCTGGCCCGGAGTGAACGGGCCGCGGACCGTGATGACTCCCGTCTCGCCCGGGCCGAGCGTTATCGTCGCGTTCGTCGCGTCGGGGTCGGGGATCTCGGGGTCGGGCACGTGGTTCGGGTCCGTGACGACCGCCCCCGAGACGTCGGGCACGTTGACGATCGAGACCGGGCGGTAGTCCTGCGCGAGCGTGCAGCCGACGGGGTAGGGGCTGCCGTAGGGCCGGCTCAGCACGAGCTGCACCGGGCAGGGCTGCACCGTGCCCTGGACCGTGCAGGTCGGGACCGTGCCGACGAGCTTCACGTGGTACGAGTGGGTGGTGTTCCCCTCGTTCTTCATCGCGTAGTTGGCGTCCGAGATCGGCGCGTCGGTGATGTTGGCCGACGTCACCGAGGCGCTGGTGACCGAGGCGCTCGTCACCGACGCGCTCGTGACCGACGCGTCGGAGATGTTGTAGCTCGTCACCGAGGCGCTGGTGACGGAGGCGCTCGTGACCGAGGCGAGCTGCGGCGCGGCGAGGGGCTGGCTGGTGACCGAGGCGCTGGTGACCGAGGCGCTCGTGACGGAGGCGCTCGTCACGGAAGCGCTGGTGACCGAGGCGCTCGTGACCGAAGCCAGGTTGGGGCTCGTCACCGAGGCCGACGAGATCGAGACGGCGTAGGACTCCGTACCGAGCGCGCCGCCGCTCGGGGCGGTCAGCGTCGAGCCGAACGATCCCGGGGCGTTCAGGGTCAGCGAGGCCGTCGCGCCGTTCGGCCGGGGCGTGCAGTCGAGCACGCCGTTCGCGTCGGTGCAGGCCTCGACCTCCTCCACCGTCACCCGCGTGCGCGCGGCGTTGTCGGAGTTCGCCCTCACGAACACGGACCGCGCGATCGACGAGAGGGGCGGTATCGTCACCCAGATGGCGGTGGTCGGGCTCGTCGGCAGCGTCGCGCGCTCGAACGACGCGACCGTCGTCGCGTCCGGGAGGCCGAGCCGCACCTTCTTCTCGATCAGGGTGGAGTTCTGCGCGATGACGACGTAGGCGCGGTCCACGTTCAGGAGCTTCGCGTTCTGCGGCGACCACAGGCCGAGGCCCTCGGTGATCCGGCTGAAGTAGATGTTCTGGTTGCGGGTGCCGGCCCAGCTCTCACCCTTGTCGTTCACCGCGCAGGTCACGCGCGTCGTGCCGTCGAAGTAGCTCGTGGTCCCGAAGATCGCCGGGTCGAGGGTGGGCGGCGTGTACTTCGACCAGTCGCCGTCGGGCGGAGGCACGACGTCCTGGTTCGAGGTCCAGACGGCGTAGTGAACCGGCGCGCTCGTCTTCCCCGTGTTGAACTGCCAGCCGCCGCTCGCGGTCGGGACGAAGCTCAGCCCCGTGACCTCGATGTAGTCGCCGATGAACGGCAGCGTGCCCTTGGCGAACATCGGGATGTTCGGCGGGTTCACCTCGAGCTGGTCGAGCTCCTCCGGCAGGTCGCTCTCGACCGGCTGCGGGGTCGTGCCGTACTTGTACTGGCTCACCTGCGAGGAGGCGAACACGGGCACGTCGGACGGGCTCGCCTGCGCGACGCGGAGGTCGAGGAGGTGCCGGATCTTCGTCAGGCCGAAGTCGTCGACGAAGGGCCCGAACGCGGCGGTCTCGCCGAGGAGCTCGTGCCGCAGCGTGTAGAAGCTCCCGGTCGTGCCGTCCGGGCCGAAGGGGTAGTTCGGCTTCAGCCGACCGAGGGTCTGGTCGAGCCGCTGGTCGTAGTAGAGGGCCACGAGCCGGCCCTCGGTGAAGGTGAGCGAGGGCATGAACTGGTGGCCCTCGGCGTAGCAGTCCTGGCAGAAGTCGTTGCCGGCGTCCACCTTCACCGGCGGGTTCGGCCAGCTCGTGCCGTCGCGCGACGTCTTCACCACGATCCGGGCGTCGGCGAGCGGCGCGTCGCGCTCGGCCCACGCGATGTGCACGCGCCGCACGCCCGCCTCGTCGACCGAGACCGCGAGCGCCGGCAGGCTCGAGGTGCGGAATCGGGTGGCCGTCGTCGGGTTCTGGTCGAACGGCTCGACGAGGGCGGCGTCCACGCTCGTGTAGGACTTGAAGCCGTCGGTCGACTTCACGAGCACGATCGCGTCGAGGTTGTTGCTGTTCGTCTCGAAGCGGCGGTAGGCGACGTAGGCGGTGCCCGTGGCGGGGTCGATCGCCACGGTCGTGCCCTGGTTCTTGTGGTCGCCGGGGCTGATCTTGATCGGCTTCGAGAACGTCTTGAAGCAGTCGCTCGACTTCACGACGAAGATCTGGCTGTTCTGGGTGTTCGAGCCGGTGAACTTCGCGTAGGCGATGTAGACGTCGCCCGTCGGCTTGCCCGTGATCGCGCACGACTTCGCCCCCGCGCGCGGGACGTCGACGGCGATCCAGGGCTTGTCGAGGAACTGGCCCGACGTGCCCGTGTCGACGACGACGGCGTCGACGTAACGGATCGGGTCGGCCGGCGCGGCCGACGTCGCGTTGCCGTTCTCGCGGTCGTTCTGGTCGACGAAGCGGCTGATGAACACCTGGCCGAGGTTCGTCCCGCGGTTGAACGTGATGCCGGCGTAGTAGAAGAGCCCGTCGGGGCCCGAGCGGATGACGGGGTCGGCCGCGGCCTTGAAGCCCTTCAGCGGCGAGCTCGTGCCGGGGGCGGAGGTGTCCTGCGGGTAGCCGGGCAGGAGCGTGCTCTGCCAGGTCTGGCCGCCGTCGAAGGACTTGAAGACGCCGAGCCAGGCGTCGCCGACCTCGTCGCCGGGGAGGCCGGGGATGTCCACCGTCCGGTAGTCGTTCGCGCCCGCGAGCAGGTGCGCCGGGTTCCGCGTCGACACCGCGATCGAGGGCTCGTTCTGGCGCTGCAGGAACGGGTCACCGCCGGGCCAGCCGGTGCCGGACACCATGTTGACGTTCTGCCCGGCCACGGGGACGGCGGTCTGGGCCGTGGCCGACGAGGGCAGGAGCGCGACGACGACGAGCGCGGAGAGCACGGCGACCGACCCCGTGAGCGTCGAGCGGCGTCCGGCTTCGATCATGGAGCGCATTCCTCTCTCGCAACGCCGCTCTCGCGGCGACGCAGCGACACGACCACCTGATGCAGTGAAGCCCTTCCGCCGGGAGGGAGGCGGCCACCAAGTACTGTAGGTGCGGCAGAGGGACTACCCTATTTTGTAGCGTCGGACTCTCCGGAAGTCAAGGTTTTTGAACGACTACCGAGTGATCGGATAGTGCATTGGCCCTACTGCCGGCCGGCCCGGTCCGCGTGCTAGCCTGCGCGCGAGCGAGGGCGCTCGCGATGAACAGCCCGGCCGGCCGGCGGCGCTTCCACGACTACCAGGACCTGATGCGGCACCGCGTCATGGACATCCTCCTGGCGTCGACGCCGTACGACACCTTCATCCTGGAGGAGGCGGGCGAGCTGTCCGAGCGGCTGCTCGGGGAGTTCCGCAACCTCGACCTGCACTACGCGCCGGCCCTCACCGGAGTCTCCTCCGGCGAGGCGGCGCTGCGACTGGCCCGCGAGCGGTCGCACGTCAACCTGATCATCACGACGCCGCACCTCGCGGACATGGACGCGGCGGAGCTCGCGCGTCGGGCGCGGAGGGAAGGGCTCGACGCGCCGGTCGTCCTCCTCGCCTGGGACACGCGCGAGCTCGCCGAGTTCCAGGCCCGCCACGACACCTCCGACATCGAGCGCACGTTCCTCTGGCAGGGCGACGCGCGGATCCTGGTCGGCATCGTGAAGTCGGTCGAGGACCGAAGGAACGCTCCGCACGACACGCGCGAGGTCGGCGTGCAGGTGATCCTGCTCGTCGAGGACAACGTCCGGTACTACTCGTCCTTCCTCCCGGTGATGTACACGGAGCTCCTCCACCACTCCCAGCGCGTCATCAAGGAGGGGCTCAACATCTCGCAGCAGATCCTGCGGATGCGGGCCCGGCCCAAGATCCTGCTCTGCACGACGTGGGAGGAGGCGGAGGCGGCGTTCGCCGCGTACGGCGAGGACGTGCTGGGGATCATCTCCGACGTCGAGTTCCCGCGTCGCGGGCAGAAGTACGCCCAGGCGGGGGCCGACTTCGCCCGCCACGTGCGGGGCGCCTACCCCGACGTGCCGATCGTCCTGCACTCGTCGCGGCCGGAGAACGAGGCCCTCGCGCGGAGCCTCGGGGCGGACTTCCTGCTGAAGGGGTCGCCCCTCCTCCTCCAGGAGCTGCGGGAGGTCATGCTCGAGCACTTCGGCTTCGGCGACTTCGTCTTCCGGACGCCCGAGGGGACGGAGGTGGGGCGGGCGGCCGACCTGCGGGGGCTCGAGGCGCGCCTGGCCGAGGCGCCCGAGCCCTCGCTCCTCTACCACGCGGCGCGGAACCACTTCTCCCGCTGGCTGAAGGCCCGCACGGAGTTCGCCCTCGCCCACGAGCTGCGCCCGCGGCGCCTGAGCGACTACCCGACGGGCGGCGAGCTGCGCCGGAGCCTGATCGGGACGATCGCCGGCTACCGCCGCGAGCAGGCCCGCGCCCTCGTCACCGACTTCGACCGCGCCGACTTCGACCTCTCCGGCGACTTCTACCGGATGGGCGGCGGGTCGCTCGGGGGCAAGGCGCGCGGCCTCGCGTTCGTCCGCCGCACTCTCGCCGAGCAGGGGCTGCGCGAGCGGTTTCCCGGCGTCGAGATCGCGGTGCCGGTCTCGGCCGTCCTCGGCACGGACGTCTTCGACCGGTTCCTCGACGACAACGACCTGCGGTGGTTCGCGATCGAGTGCGAGAACGAGGCCGAGATCCGGGCCCGCTTCGAGACAGCACCCTTCCCGGAGGAGGCGGCCCGGGACGTGGCCGCGTTCCTCGAGCGGGCGACCTGGCCGCTCGCCGTCCGCTCGTCGAGCCTCCTCGAGGACTCGCAGCACCAGCCGTTCACCGGCGTCTACGACACGCTGATGCTCGCGAACGACGCGGCGAGCCACGCGGAGCGGGTCCGCCTCGCGATCAGCGCGGTCAAGCGCGTCTACGCGTCGACCTTCTCCGCCCACGCGAAGGCGTACCTCCGGGCGACCCCGTACCGCCTGGAGGAGGAGAAGATGGCCGTCATCCTGCAGCGTATCGTGGGAGCGGCCCGCGGCTCGCGGTTCTACCCCGACTTCTCGGGCGTCGCCCGCTCGCACAACTTCTACCCGTCGCCGCCGATGAGCGCGCGCGACGGCATCGCCGCCGTGGCCCTCGGCATGGGCCGCGCCATCGTCGAGGGCGGGGTGTGCCTGCGCTTCTGCCCGCGCTACCCGACGAACGTCATGCAGTTCTCCTCCGTGGCCGACATGCTCGAGTCGACCCAGCGCGACTTCTGGGCCCTCCCGCTCGACGCCCTCGCGACGGACGGCCGCATGCGGGAGGAGAGCTACCCGCTCGCCGCCGCCGAGTCCGACGGCACCCTCGCCAGGCTCGCGTCGACGTGGTCGCCGGAGAACGACGCCGTCTACGACGGGCTGTCCCGCCCCGGCCCCCGGCTCGTCACCTTCGCCCCGATCCTGAAGCACGACCTCTTCCCGCTCGCGCCGATCCTCGAGACGCTGATGAAGGCGGGGGAGGACGGGATGGGGACGCCCGTCGAGATCGAGTTCGCGGTCAACCTGGCGCCCCCGCCGGGGCGGCCCTGCGAGTTCGGCTTCGTCCAGCTGCGGCCGCTGTCGGTGATGCGCGAGACCGAGGCCCTCGAGCTCGGCGACGTGGAGGAGGCGCGAGTGCTCTGCCGCAGCGCGCGCGTGCTCGGCAACGGACGGGTCGAGGGCCTCCGCGACCTCGTCGTCGTGGATTTCCAGCGCTTCGAGCGCGCGCGCAGCCGCGAGGCGGCGGCCGAGGTCGGGCGGCTCAACGGCCTCCTGCAGGCGGGAGGTACGCCGTACCTGCTCGTCGGGGTGGGCCGGTGGGGCTCGCGCGACCCCTGGCTCGGCATCCCGGTCACGTGGGACCAGGTCTCGGGCGCCGCCGTCATCGTCGAGGCGGGCCTCCGGGACCTCAAGGTGACGCCCTCGCAGGGCACGCACTTCTTCCAGAACCTGACGTCGTTCAACGTCGGCTACTTCACGGTGAACCCGGAGACGGGCGACGGCACGATCGACTGGGACTGGCTCTACGGCCAGCCGGCCCGGTCGGCGGCCGAGCACGTCCGGCACGTGCGGCTCGCCGAGCCCGTCCTCGTCCTCATGAACGGCAAGAAGAACGAGGGACTGATCCTGAAGCCGTAGCTATTCGGCGGACGTCCAGGCCTCGACCGCGCCCGCGTCCGGCAGGGCGCCGATCTCGAGGCGGAGCTCGACGGACTCCCCGGGCGCGATCTCGCGGAGGAGGCCCTCGTCGCGCAGCTCCCGCCGCGTCGGGCGCATCTCGTGCGTGGAGGGCTCGAGGCCGCAGACGTACTCGCCAGAGCCCATGTTCTTCCAGTGGGCGAGCACCGGCAGCTCGGCCGCGCGCCAGCGCACGAAGGCTCCGAAGCCGAGAGCCCGGTTGACGATCGCGGCCCCCGCGTCGCCCGCCGCGTCGGGCCGCGGCTGGTGGAAGAAGACCTGCTCGGCGAACCCCTCCTCGGGCGGGCCGAACTGCCGGTGCTGGTGGACGCCCGCGGCCGCCCGCGCGTCGCGGGGCTTCACCGCGAGGTCCTCCACGAGGAGCTCGGAGTCGGGGCTCACGACCGGGAAGCCGAAGTTGCAGTGGTAGAGGACGGCGAGGGGCGACGGGCGGAAGCCGTCGTTCGTGACCCGGTCGTGGACGACGACGCTCGACGCGCCGAGCCGGGTCGACAGGCGCCGCTCGAGCTTCAGGTTCTCCGCGAAGAGGCGGCTCTGCCGCGTCTCGCCCTCGAGCTCGAGGACGTAGTCGTCGCCGCGCCACTCCTGCCGCACGCGCACGTTCTCGGCGGGGAGGTGGGCCGCGCGGCCGTGGAGGCCGTGGCCCTCGCCCTCCGGGTCGGGCGGACCGTAGTGGGTGAGGCCGCAGGTCGTCATCAGCCCGCCGCCGAACGTGCGCAGCCAGCCGATGCCGGCCGGCTCGTGGAGGGCGGGGGCGCCGAGCGCGGGAAGCACGAGGGCGAGCGAGCGGCCGGCGTGCTCCGCCGCGCCGAGGTCCATCCCGCGGTCGAGAAGGACCGTGAAGCGGAAGCCCGAGCCCGTCCAGACCTCGGCCGCGCGCACGCCTCGCGCCCGGCCCTCGGCGACCTCGACGAGGCGGATCCCGGCGATCTGCGACTCGTGCCCGACGAGCCGGCGCAGCTCGTCGCGACCGTACTGGCGGCCATGAACGAAGGGCATGCTCCCTCCCGAGCGGTGATCATAGCTCCCCGCTTCTGCTACGATCCCCGATCGCGCAGGGTTCTTCCTGCGCTCCCGTGGCGCGCGCGTCCGCCGCCGTCGCGGGGCTCGGAGGCGGACCCTGGAGGCCGCGCCCCCGGGGACGGGGGCCGGTTCTTGCTCCCCCAATGAAGAAGATCTCCCTCGCCGTGATCGCCGGTCTCACCCTGTTCGCCGGGGCGTGCGCCAAGGAGCCGACCGAGGCCCTCAACGGCGCCAAGGCCGCCCTCGAGGCCGCGCAGACGGCCGGCGCCGCGGATTACGCTCCCGAGGCCCTCGCCGCCGCGCAGACCGCGGCCGCCACTCTCGACGCCGAGGTGAAGGCCCAGGGCGAGAAGTTCGCCCTCACGCGCTCGTACACGAAGGCCGCCGAGCTCGCGACCGCGGCCAAGGCCGCCGCCGACGCCGCCGCCGCCGCCGCCGTCAGCGGCAAGGAGCAGATGAAGGTCGAGGCCACGACGCTCGTGGCCGGCGTCCGCTCCGGCGTCGAGGCCGCGAAGGCCGCCCTCGCGCACGCGCCCAAGGGCAAGGGCAGCGCCGCCGACATCGAGGCGATGAAGTCCGACGTGGCGGCCGTCGAGTCCGGCCTCGCGGCGATCGACGCCGCGATCGCGAACGGCAGCTACAAGGAGGCCAAGGTCAAGGCCGAGGCCGCCAAGCAGACGCTCGACAAGATCGTCGCCGACGTCGCGGCCGCCGTCGCGGCCAAGGCGGGCGCGAAGCACTGAGCCCCGCTCGCGGGGCGCGGCCCTTCCGCGCCGCGCCCCGCGCTCTCCTTCCCCTGAGACCGTCTCCATGACGCCGGCCGCCCGCCGGCGCGCGGCCCGCGCGGCGGCCGCGCTCGCGGCGCTCGTCGCCCTCGGTGTGATCGGCCTCGTCGTCGATCTCTCCCGCACCGGCCGCGCCCGCCCGCCCGCCGCCGCGCGCGCCGCCGCGGTCGCGGCCTGCGAGGCGGCGAGCCGCGGGCCCACCGCGGCCTGGGCCCGGCCGGCCCTCGCCGAGGCCGATGCCGCGCTGCGCGCGGCCTTCGTCGACTGGAGCCGCGAGGAGCACTCCTTCGTGGCCTGGCGCGACTATCGCCCGGTCGCGCGGTCGCTGTCCCGGGCCGGGGACTCGCCCGCGCGGCCGACCGCGCGGGCGCGGCCGCTCGAGACGAGGCCCGCGGCGCGGCCGAGCGGGCTCATCGCGGCGGCCCGCACGGTCGAGAGCCACGCCCTCGCCCTCGTCGCCGTCACCTCGCTTCGGCGACCCAGCGGGCGGCCCTGCAGTCGGCGCGCCTCCTCCTGCGGGAGGCCGAGGGCCTGCTCGAGTCCGGCGACCCCGCCGCGGCGCACGAGCGGGCGGAGCGCTCGGCGTCGGGCCTGCGCTCCGCGCTCGGGCCGGCCCTCGAGGCCGCGGAGCGGTATCGTTCGCAGGCGCAGGTGGCGACCTGGCGGCGCTGGGTCGACGAGACGCGCGCCTGGTCGAGATCGACGGGGCAGACGGCGATCGTGGTCGTGAAGGAGAAGAACGCGCTCGTCCTGATCGCGAAGGGCTCCCCGGCGCGGACGTACGCGGCCGAGATCGGGGCGAACGCGCTCGGCTGGAAGCGGTGGCAGGGAGACCGCGCGACGCCGGAGGGCCGCTACCGCGTCGTGGCCAGGAAGGACCGTGGCCGCAGCAAGTACCATCGGGCCCTGCTGCTCGACTACCCGAACGCCGCCGACCGCGAGCGCTTCGCCGCGGCGAAGCGGCGCGGGGAGGTGCCGCGCGGCGCCCGCATCGGCGGGCTCATCGAGATCCACGGCGAGGGCGGCCGCGGGCAGAACTGGACGGACGGCTGCGTCGCCCTCGCGAACGCCGACATGGACGACCTCTTCGGGCGCGTGGAGGTCGGAACCCGGGTGACGATCGTCGGCGGCGAGGGCCGCGACGGAGCGTTCTCCGACCTGCTCGCGCGGGTCGGCGGCGAGAGGGAGGGAGGCCGGCCATGACGAGGACCGACGGAAGAGGGCCGACCCGCCAGGAGCGCGCCGCCCTCGCGCGGGCTCCCGCCGCGCGAGCCCGGGCCCTCGCCGCGCCCGCGATCGCCGCGGTCGCCGCCCGGCTGCGCCGGCCGCGCGTGCTGGCGGCGCTCGGCGCCCTCGGCCTCCTGTTTCTCGCCCTCGCCGGCACGGGCTGGGATTTCCGTGCCGTTGCGGCGGTGGACGCCGCGGCGCCGGCCGCCCCCCGGCCCGCGTCGCGCGAGGCGTCCCGCCTCCTCGGCGAGCAGGAGAGGCTCGAGGCGCTGCTCGCTCGCAAGGCGCCCCGCGGGACGTGGATCGTCATCGACCAGACCCACAACCGCATCCGCCTCATGCGGGGCGACGCCCAGGTGCTCGAGGCGCCCTGCTCGGCCGGCTCGGGCATGGTGCTGAAGGAGGGCACGAACGGCCGCGTGTGGGTCTTCGACACGCCGCGCGGCCGCTTCGAGGTGCTCTCGAAGATGGAGAACCCAGTGTGGCGCAAGCCGGACTGGGCCTTCGTCGAGGAGGGCGAGGCGATCCCGAAGAACCCCGCCGACCGCCTCGAGTACGGCTCGCTCGGCGAGTACGCGCTCTACTTCGGCAACGGCTTCATGATCCACGGCACGCTCTACGAGCGCCTGCTCGGCCGGCCCGTGAGCCACGGCTGCATCCGCGTCGGCCGCGAGCCGCTGCGCGAGGTCTACCGGCAGTCGCCGATCGGCACGCCGATCTACATCTACTGACGAGGCGCGCGATGCCCCCGACCCTCTCCCTCTCCCGCCGCCCCGCCTCGGTCGTCACCCTTCTCTTCGCCGCGGCCGCCGTCGGGCCCATCCCCGCGCGCGCGGCGAAGCCTGCCGCCGTCGCGCCGGCCGCGGCCCCTCGCGCGGCCGACGATCCCGCGACCGCGGCCCTCCGCCACCGCGTGGAGCAGCTGCGGGCCGAGCGCGACGCCGCCTCCGGCAAGGGCTTCTACCTCAAGCTCGACGCCGGCCGCCGGCGCCTCGCGCTCATGCTCCAGGGCGTCGCCCTCGACGACTACGCCGCCGAGCAGGTCGAGTGGGGCGTGCCGCAGGTGCTCTTCGTCGACCGCCGGCCGCCGGCCGACTGGGACGCGGCGGCCCTCACGAAGGGGAAGCTCGAGCCGGCGCGCGAGCGTGACCGCCTCGAGGTGGTCGCCCCGGCTCCCGCGCCGTCGGCGCCGGCGGGCGCGCCCGAGCCGTCGCCCTCGCCGTCGTCGGCGGCCGCGCCGAAGAGCGCGGAGGAGTCGTACTCGGTGCCCTCGCCGTACCGCGTCGTCTTCGCGGAGGGCGTGTCCCTCGAGGTGCGCACGACCGGCGGCGGCGCGCGGAACCGCTCTCTCCTCCAGCGCGCGGCCGACGCGCTCCGCCTGCGCGGCGCCGACCTCGCGACGGCGCTCGGGGCCGGCTCGGGCCGGGAGCGGGTCCGGCTGCGGGTCACCCTCGCGTCGGACGACGCCGCGTCGCTCTACCGCTCGCTGCCGCCCGACGTGGGCCTCGTGATGGTCGGCCTGCCCGCCCGCTGAGGCCGGACCGCGCGCCCTCCCGGACGCCGGCCCCGTCTATGCTGTGGCCATCCATGCTCCGACCGGCCGCTCGACCCGTTCTGCTCTCGATCCTCCTGGCGCTGCCGGCCCGCGCGTCGCAGGCGCCTCCCGCGCTGGGGCGCCCCGCGCCCGGCGACGTCTGGGCCACGCGCGCCGAGGGGGCGGGCGGCTACCGGGACGCGACCGAGCTGTCGGGGCGGGCGGAGGTGGCGCGCTTCCTCGCGCCGCCGGCGAACGCCCGCGACCTCGACGCGGTGTGCCTCGTGCGCCGCGAGGCCGAGGAGGCCGCCCGCTCGGGCTTCGCGGCCGAGGTCGCGGCACTCGAGGGCGACCGCCGCGACCTGCCCGCGCTGGTGCTGGCCCACCACGACCTCGGCCAGGTCTTCGCCTACGACGGTCGGATGGCGGACTCGGTCCGCGAGATCGAGGCCGCCCTCCGCGTCGTGGAGGAGAACGGGGGCCGGGTTCCGGGTCTGCGCGACGCGGAGCGCTACCTCGCGACCATCCTCGGCACGGCCCATCTCCGTCGGGGCGAGGTCGAGAACTGCCTCGAGCACCGGAACGTGGACCGGTGCCTCTTCCCCCTGCGGCCCGCGGGGCAGCACCAGCTCAAGTCCGGATCGACCGAGGCGATCCGCCGCTTCGAGGCGATCCTCGAGCGCTACCCGGACGACCTCGAGGTCCGGTGGATGCTCAACCTCGCCCACATGACCCTCGGCACCTACCCGGACGGCGTGCCGAAGGCCCAGGTGATCCCGCCGGCGGCCTTCGCCTCTCCCGTGGACATCGGCCGCTTCGTCGACACGGCGCCCCGGCGCGGCCTCGACGCGCCCGGTCTCGCCGGCGGCGCGCTGGCCGACGACCTCGACGGGGACGGCGACCTCGACATCGTCTTCACGAGCATCGATCCGTGCGAGCCGCTGCGCTTCCACCGCAACCGCGGGGACGGCACGTTCGAGCTCGTCACCCGCGAGAAGGGCCTCGAGAAGCAGCTCGGCGGCATCAGCGTCAACCAGGCCGACTACGACGGGGACGGGCGGCTCGACCTCTTCGTCGCCCGTGGCGGATGGCAGCGTCCGATCCGCGACTCGCTCCTGCACCAGAACCCGGACGGCACGTTCACCGACGTGACGGCGCAGGCCGGCGCCGGGCTCGACGAGCCCCACCGCACGCAGAGCGCGGCCTGGGCCGACTACGACGGCGACGGACAGCTCGATCTCTTCGTGGGATACGAGGAGGCGCCGAGCAGGCTGTTCCGAAACCGCGGCGACGGCACCTTCGAGGACGTGTCGCGCCCGGCCGGCGTGTCGCGCCGCGCCTTCACGAAGGCCGTCGCGTGGGGCGACTACGACAACGACGGCCGGCCCGACCTCTACGTCTCGAACCTCGCGGAGCCGAACTTCCTGTACCACAACGAGGGGGACGGCCGTTTCCGCGAGGTGGCGGTCGAGCTCGGCGTCGACGGGCCTCTCATGAGCTTTCCCGCGTGGTTCTTCGACTACGACGACGACGGCTGGCTGGACCTCCTCGTGGCCCCGTTCGTGAACTCGGTCACCGAGATCGCCCGCGACTACCTCGGGCTCGCCCCCCAGGCGGAGACGATCCGCCTGTACCACAACGTCCGTGGCCGCTTCGAGGACGTGACGGCGACATCGGGCCTCGCGCACGTCGTCCCCGCGATGGGCGCGAGCTTCGGCGACCTCGACGGAGACGGCCGGCTCGACGTCCACCTCGGGACCGGCGCGCCCTCCTACACCACCCTGATGCCGAACCGCACGTTCCTCAACCGCGGCGGAAGGTCCTTCGCGGACGTCACCGCCTCGACGGGCACGGGCCACCTCCAGAAGGGGCACGGCGTCGTCTTCGCCGACGTGGACGACGACGGCGACGTCGACCTGCTCGAGAACATCGGCGGGTTCGTGCCGGGCGACGCGTTCGCCAAGGTGCTGTTCGAGAACCCGGGGCAGGGGAACGAGTGGGTGAGGCTGAAGCTCACCGGCACGCGGGCCAATCGGTCGGCCGTCGGGGCGCGGCTCCTTATCGTCCTGGAGGACGCGGACGGCGCCCGGCGCGAGGTCCACCGCGTCGTCGGGAGCGGCGGCGCCTTCGGCGCGTCGCCCCTCGCGCAGACGATCGGGCTCGGCCGGGCGAAGCGGGTGCGCGAGCTGGAGGTGCGCTGGCCCGTCGCGGGCGGCCACGTCGAGGCGTTCCGCGACCTGCCGCTGCGGCGGCTCGTCGAGATCCGCGAGGGCGAGGGGACCTTCCGCGCCCGGCCCCTCGCCCCCGTGCCGGCCCCGCGCTAGGCCTTCTTCAGCACGTCCTTCTCGAAGTCCCAGTACACCGGCGCCTTCCGCCTGATCGACTCGTTCACCATGTGCGCGACCGCCGCGGCGTGGTGGCCGATCCGGCCGTCCTCGACGCTCGGCTTGCGGGTGCGGACCGAGTCGAAGAAGCGGGCCATGTGGATCTTCGTCGCGTCGGGCCCGACCTCGGTCCAGGTCTCCGAGCCCTTCCACATCTGCGAGGGCCAGGTGTCGGGCATCTCGCGCTTCTGGACGCCGGGGTCCTTCCAGTAGGCCTTCTCGAGCTCCGGCGGCCACGACTGGACGATCCACTCGTTGCCCTCGACGACGTGCTCCGGGGTGAAGGTCATGCGGTCGCCGCGGAAGACGAGCGAGCCCTCGTTGCCGAGGATCGTGAAGCCGCTCTCCCCGCTGCCCGTGCTGTTGAACGTGCCGGAGAGGGAGACCGCGAAGTTCTCCTTGCCGTAAGTCGCCGACGCGTTCAGCGTGTCGGGCACCTCGTGGGTCTTCTTGTGGCGGTAGTTCGCCCCCGTGGCCGTCACCACCTCGGGCACCGTCGCGTCCATGACGTAGTGGATCGTGGTCATGAGGTGGACGAAGAGGTCGGTCGAGATGCCGCCGGAGTAGTCCCAGAAGCAGCGCCAGCGGAAGAACCGCTCGAGGCTGAACGGCCGCTTCGGCGCGGGACCGGTGAACGCCTCCCAGTCGACCGTCTGCTCGCTCGCGTCGGGGGGGATCGGGTAGATCCACGCGCCCGAGTCGCTGTTGCGGTCGTAGCTCGCGCGGATGAGGTTGATCTCGCCGAGCCGGCCCGACTTGATGATCTCGCGGGCGGTCTCCTGCAGCTTGGAGCTCTTGCCCTGGCTGCCGACCTGGAGGATGCGGCCGGCCTTCTCGGCCGCGCCGTACATCTCGGGCCCCTCGTCGATCGTGAGGGTCATCGGCTTCTCGACGTAGACGTCCTTGCCGGCGGCGAGGGCGGCGAGCACCATCGGCCGGTGCCAGTGGTCGGGCACGCCGATCACGACCGCGTCGATCGACTTGTCGTCGAGGACCGCGCGCCAGGAGCCGTAGTCCTTCGCGCGGCCGCCGAGGTTCGAGAGGGCGCGGGTGACGCGGCCCTTGTAGGCGTCGCACACGCCCACCACCTCGACGCCCGGCACGGACAGGACACCGTTCAGCAGGCCGGCTCGCTCGAGGACGCGGGCGCCCACGCCGATCATGCCCACCTGGATGCGGTCGTTCGGCGAGGTGGCCTGGGGCGCGGCCTCCGCGGGGTGGCCGATCGTGTGGAGGAGGGCCGGCGCGGCCGCCGCCCCGACGAGGCTCTTCTGCATGAACTGCCTTCGATTGATGCCTGGCTTCATCTCCGCCACCTCGCTTGGTGACGACGCCACGGGAGAGTCCACGGCGCGTCCGCGGCCACACTACGCCCCGGCCGTGGAGGGGTCAAGGATGAGCGGACCGCGCGGCCGAGCCTACGGCCCGGCCTTGAAGTAGAGCGCCCGCGGCATCTCCCGCAGCTCCAGCGTCACGTCGCAGCGGCCGGCCGCGCGCGCCGGCGCCAGCGCCTGGCGCAGCGGCGCCAGGAGCCCCTCGGCCGTGGCGGCGAGGACGGCGGCCTCGCGCCCGTCGAGGACCGCGGCGGTGAGGTGCACGAAGGCGCGATCGGGGGCGCCGTCGGCGACGCGGAAGACCTCGTGGCGCACGGCGCGGCTCTTGATCTTCCCGAGGTCGAACGGCCCCGCCGCGGCGAGCGCCTCGTGGAGCCGTCGCAGCAGGTCGGGGAGGTCGGGAAGCGGGGCCACGTTGGCGGAGTACTCGAGGACGAGATGGGGCACGGGCGCCTCCTGAGGCCGCGGAGCATAGCAGGGCCGCCTCGGCTATCATCCCCGGCCGATGCGCTTCGCGGCGGTCGACGTGGCGGTCTTCGTCGCGTTCTACGGTTTCGTCCTGGCCTTCAGCCTCGCCAAGAGCCGCGGACGCAGGACGAGCGCCGACTACTTCCTCGGGGGCCGGGCGCTCCCGTGGTGGCTCATCGGCGTCTCGATCGTGGCCGCCAACATCTCGACCGAGCAGTTCGTCGGGATGGCGGGGCAGGCCGCGGGCGACGTGGGCCTCGCGGTGAGCGCCTGGCAGCTCACCGGAGCCGTGGGGATCGTGGTGGTCGGCTTCGTGTTCCTGCCGCGTTTCCTCCGCGCGGGCATCTACACGATGCCGGAGTACCTCGAGTACCGCTACAGCGCCGCCGCCCGCGCGATCATGTCGGTCCTCACCGTGCTCATCTACGCGGCGGTGACCTCGGCCGCGGTCCTCTACTCCGGGGCCACGACCCTCGAGACCGTCTTCGGCCTGCCGCTCGCGCCCGGCGTCGTGATGATCGCCGCCCTCGCCGTCGTCTACACGCTGTGGGGCGGGCTCCTCGCCGCGGTGTGGGCCGACCTCTTCCAGGGCACGGCCCTCCTCGTCGGAGGGCTCGCGACGTTCGCGCTGGGGCTCTCCGCGGTCGGCGGGTGGGGCGCCTTCGTGGCCCGCGCCGGCGAGCGGCTGCACATGGTGCTGCCGCGCGCGCACCCGGAGCTGCCGTGGACGGTGCTCGTCGGCGGGATGTGGATCCCGATCGTCTACTACTGCGGCCTCAACCAGTTCATCGTGCAGCGCACGCTCGCCGCGCGCTCGCTGAAGCAGGGGCAGCTCGGCATCGTGCTCGCCGCCGCCCTGTGGCTCCTCATCCCGTTCGGCATCGTGATGCCGGGGATCCTGTCCCGCGAGCTCTTCGGCGCGCAGCTCGCGCGGCCCGACACGGCCTACCCGGTGCTCGTGCGCGAGCTGGTGCCGGCCGGGATGCGCGGCTTCGTCTTCGCCGCGCTGGCGGGCGCCGTCATCAGCACCCTCGCGTCGGTTCTCAATTCGGCCTCGACGATCGCCACGATGGACCTCTACAAGCGGCACCTGCGGCCGGCGGCGGAGGACCGCGAGCTCGTCCGCGTCGGCCGCGCCCTCACCGCGGCGTTCCTGCTCGTCGCCTGCGCCGTCGCGCTCTCGCCCGTGCCGCGCGGCGGCGTCTTCCGCTTCATCCAGGAGTTCCAGGGCTACCTGTCGCCCGGCGTCGTGGCCGCGTTCGCCTTCGGCTTCGCCGTGAAGAAGGCCCCGCCGGCGGCGGGAATCGCCGCCCTCCTCCTCTCGGCGCCCGTCTACGGCGTCCTCCAGTGGGGGTGGGGCGACGTGCCGTACCTCCACCGAATGCTGGTGACGCTCGGCGCGCTCCTCGCCGTCATGGCCGCGATCACGGCCGCGCGCCCGCTCGCCTCCCCGCGCGCGCTGCCCGTGCGCGCCGACGTCGACCTCACGCCGTCGCGCCTCGCCGTCGCGGGCGGCGTGGCCGTGGTCTTCGCCGTGGTGGCCTTCTTCGTCGCCTTCCGGTGAGGCCGCGCGGCCCTCGGCCAGGGCAACTCTCAGCAGTCGAGCACCGTGCGAGGCGCCGCCGGAGGAGTGAGTCCACGCACAGTCCGGCCGGAACCGGCGCGCTAGCCTAGCCGAACGCATTCCGTCGCCCGTCCGAAGGAGGCTCGAGATGTCCCGTCGCTCCCTGTCCGCATTTGTGTCGTGGCTTTTCGTCCCCGTCGCGCTGCTCCTCGCCGCTTCCTGCGGTGGCGGCAGCAGTCCTTCGTCCGCGTCCGGCTCCGGGGCGGTCGTCGTCCAGGGGGTCGTCCTCGGCGCGGGCGCGGCGAGCGGATCCGTCTCCGCCTCCGCGGGCGAGAAGACGGCGAGCGGCACGATCACGGTCACCGTCGAGGGCTCCGGCCTCACGACGACGGTGTCGGCCAACGGCACGTTCGAGCTGGAGGACGTCCCGAGCGGAACGTTCGTCCTGGTCTTCAAGAAGGACGGCGTGGAGATCGGCCGGGTGACGATCACCGCGGCGGGCGGCTCCGAGGTGAAGATCACCGTCCAGCTGCAGGGGACGACCTCCACGACGATCGTCGTCGTGGAGATCAAGGTCGACGACACCGGGGACCAGGGCGGGACGACGCCGTCGCCGGAGCCGAGCGCGACGGCCTGCCTGATCAGCGGCGGCCGGGTGGGCAGCGGGATCGAGCTCGAGGGCAACGTCGCCTCGGGCGCCGCGGCCGCGTTCAAGCTGAGCGTCGACGGGGAGCGCGCGGGCGGTCTCGTCGACGTGAGCGCCTCGGCGGCGAGCTTCAAGTGCAACGGCGGGGGCAAGCCGACCGACGCCGAGTGCAAGGCGTCCCTCAAGGCCGGCGCGAAGGTCCACGTGCGCGGCACGCTCATGAGCTGCAGCGGCACGGCCGCCGCGGTGACGGCGAGCCAGGTCACCGTGCAGAAGGGCTCGAATGACTGAGGTCGGAAGGCGGCGGAAGCGGCCCGCCGTCTCCGCCTGGCTGGCCGCCGCCATCCTGGCGGCGGCGGTTCCGTCGCTCGCCGCCCCGGCGCCGCGCCGCGCCGCGTCGGGGCCGTCCCACGGGCCGGATCTCTACGCGGGGTACTCGCACACGAAGGCCGGGGCGGCGGGCCTCGACGGCTGGAGCGTGGCCGGCTCCCGCGCCATCACCGGGCGTCTCCGCGCGACGGTCGACCTCACGGGACACTACGGGTCCTTCGCCACGGCGACGCTGTCCCAGACCGCCCTCGTGGCCGGCGTGCGCGCCGTCTGGTCCTGGCAGGGCTTCGCGCCGTTCGTCGACGGCGGTCTCGGCTTCGCCCGCACGAGCGTGAGGGCGAGCGGGCTTCGCGAGGCCGACACGGACTGGGGACTCTGCTTCGGCGGGGGCGTCGATCGGGCCGTGGCTCGCCAATGGTCGGCGCGCGGGCTCGCCCAGGTGCGCTTCCTGCACGGCGAGGGGGCGTGGGACTCGGACCCGCGCCTGTCGCTCGGGGTCGTCTACCGGTTCGGCCGCTGAGGACGCCGATCGCGCGCCGCGTCGGCTAGACTGGGCCGGGCGCGGCGTCGACGTCCGCGCGGGAGGCTTGCGATGGGCGGAACGGGCGGGAGCGGCCGCGCGGACCGGCGCGAGTTCATGAAGCGGAGCGGGGCGGCCACCGCCGCGCTCCTCGGGTCTCGGGCCCTGCCGGCCTCGGCCGCGCCGGCGGCCTTCCCGGCGCTGCCGTCGAACCCGGCGACGGACCTCATGCCGACCCGGAACCTCGGCCGAACGGGCTACCGCGTCGGCGTCTTCAGCCTCGGCGGCCAGTCCGCGATCGAGCGGGGCGGCAACGAGGCGGTCGCCGTGCCGCTCGTCGAGCGGGCGCTCGACCTCGGGGTGAACTACGTCGACACGTCCTCGATCTACGGCGGAGAGGAGCGCTGGAGCGAGCGCTACATCGGCCAGGTGATGAAGCGCCGCCGCGCCCAGGCGTTCCTCGCGAGCAAGACGAAGGAGCGCACGCGCGACGGCTCGCTGCGGATGCTGGAGCAGTCGCTGAAGCTCCTCAACACCGACCACCTCGACCTGTGGCAGCTCCACGACGTCGGGACGGCGGGCGACCTCGACCAGATCTTCGCGAAGGGCGGCGCGATGGAGGCGCTCGTCGAGGCGCAGGAGCAGAAGATGGTCCGCTTCCTCGGGCTCACGGGCCATCACCGGCCGGAGCCCCTGATGGAGGCGATCCGCCGCCACCCGTTCGACACCATCCTGATGGCCGTGAACGCGGCGGACGCCCACCACCACAGCTTCATGA
>JAXLRD010000010.1:0-189377 GCA_046331285.1 Vicinamibacteria bacterium | reverse complement strand
GGGCCGTTTCCCCTCGGCGAGCCCGAAGCGGCTCGCGACCGGCGCACGAGGTTTGGAGGGAGCCTCGGACGCGGGTCGCGGTGCCGACTCGCGAGCGCCGGGTGGACCGGCCCCTCTTCTCTTTTCTCCCAAACACCCAAGCTGAGGTAGATTGTTCCGCTTTGGCCGGCCGTGCTCCGGCCTGGAGGGACAGTGGCATCGAAGCGGGCGCTCATCACCGGCATCACGGGACAGGACGGCAGCTACCTCGCCGAGCTGCTCCTGGAGAAGGGCTACGACGTGCACGGGCTGGTGCGCCGCAGCAGCTCGTTCAACACCTGGCGCATCGACCACGTCCGCGACCGGCTGACCCTCCACTACGGGGACCTCGTCGACCAGAACAGCATCGTCCGCGCCCTCGAGGCCATCGAGCCCGACGAGGTCTACAACCTCGCGGCCCAGAGCCACGTCAAGGTCTCGTTCGACATGCCGGAGTACACGACCGACGTCACCGCGATCGGGGTCCTCCGCGTGCTCGACGCCGTGCGCGACATCGGCCTGAAGACGCGCTTCTACCAGGCCGGCAGCTCCGAGATGTTCGGCCTCGTCCAGGAGACGCCGCAGACCGAGCGCACCCCCTTCCATCCCCGCTCGCCCTACGCGGTCTCCAAGGTCTACGGCCACTGGATGACCGTGAACTACCGCGAGAGCTACGGGATGCACGTCTCGAACGGCATCCTCTTCAACCACGAGTCGCCCCGCCGCGGCGAGAACTTCGTCACCCGCAAGATCACGATGGGCGTCGCCGCGATCAAGCAGGGGCGAGCGAAGGACCTCAGGCTCGGGAACCTGGACGCGAAGCGCGACTGGGGATACGCGAAGGACTACGTCGAGGCGATGTGGCGCATGCTCCAGCAGGACGAGCCGGGCGACTACGTCGTCGCGACCGGCGAGACGCACTCGGTCCGCGAGTTCTGCGAGGAGGCGTTCTCTAGCGTGGGGCTCGACTGGAAGGACTTCGTGAAGGTCGACGCGAAATACTTCCGGCCGGCCGAGGTGGACCTCCTCCTCGGCGACGCGACGAAGGCCCGCACGGTGCTCGGGTGGGAGCCGAAGGTCACGTTCCGCGGCCTCGCGAAGCTGATGGTCGAGGCGGACCTCGAGTCGGCCGGCAAGCACCCCGACCGGCCGCGCTAGGCGTGCCGCCCCCGCGGCAGCGCGAGCCCTAGCGCGCCGCCGCCGGGTCCTTCGCCACGATGAGGGCGTCGAGCTCCTGCCGCAGCCTCGGCAGGATGTCGTCGTAGGTGAAGGCGCCGAGCGTCTCCGTCTTCTTCTTGAGGTTGACGTGCGTCGGCCCGCACCACAGGCCGAGGTCGGCGTCGTCCGTCTCGCCCGGGCCGTTCACGCGGCACCCCATCACGGCGATCGTGAGGGCGTGCTTCTCCGCGTAGGCCGTCATCTCCTTCACCTTCTCGGCGAGCTCGACGAACCTCTCGTTCTCGACGCGCGAGCACGACGGGCAGGAGATGATGTTGAGCTTGTCGTCGTCGAAGACGGGCACCGAGCGGAAGCGGCCGGCGGCGACGTCGGCGAGGATCTGGAGGCCGACCGTGACCTCCTCGTGCTTGCGCGGGTTGGGGAGGGTCAGGCTGACGCGCAGGGTGTCGCCGATCCCGCGCGAGAGGAGCTGCTCGAAGGCCACGCGGGTCTTGATGACCCCCTCCGGGGGAATGCCGGCCTCGGTGACCCCGAGGTGGAGCGGCACGTCGGGCCGGGCCTCGGCGAAGCGCCGGTTGGCCTCGATGACCTTCCGCGGGTGCGAGTCCTTCATGCTGACGACGTAGCGGTCGAAGCCCAGGTCGTCCATGTACCGGCAGTGCTCGAGGGCCGACTCGACGACGGCGGCGACGTCGTCCTCCGGGAAGCGGGCCTTCACCTCGGGATCGACGCTGCCGCAGTTGACGCCGATGCGGATGGCGAGGTCGTGGGCCCGCGCCACGTCGACGAGGAAGCGGACCTTCTCCTTGACGGGCTTCGAGCGCTCGTGGTGCCACAGGTGACCGGGGTTGTAGCGCACCTTGTCGACGTGGGGGGCGACGGTCTCGGCGAGGCGGTAGCTCTCCTGGAGGTCGACGACGAGGTTCGCCGGCGTCTGGCGGCGGATCTCGGCGAGGGCCTGGACGTCCTTCGGGCTGTCGACCGCGACGCGAACGAGGGCGCCCCCGGCCTTCCGGATCGCCTCGGCCTGCTCGACCGTCGCGTCGATGTCCTGCGTGCGGGTCGCGCACATGCTCTGGACCGCAACGGGATGGCCCGAGCCGAGGGAGAGATTGCCGACGCGGACCGTGCGGGTGGGGCTTCTCTTGATCATGGCCGAAGCCCATTTTAGCAGGGCCGGCGCGCCGGGCCGGCGCCCGCGCTAGGCCATGGACTCGAGGGCCCGCACGCCGCGGCGCATCGCCACGGCGAAGGTCGCGACGGCGAGGGCGGCCGCGCCGCCGAGGAGGCCCGCCACGAGGGCGACGCGCCGCGGCGAGAGCGGGACGTGCCGGAAGTCGTGCCACAGGTACACCAGCGAGGCCCAGGCCAGGAGGGCCAGCGTCACGAGGATGTAGAGCACGGCCAGGACCATGAAGGAGACGCCGCCGTACGACCCCGCGACCTGCGTGAGGTTCTCCGCCTCGAAGCGCGGGTGCTCCGCACCCATGCCGCACGCGAGGCCGACGAGGGCCAGGGTCATGACGGCGATGGCGAGAGGGCTCAGCACGCGGAGGAACGGGACCACGTGGAGGACGTGGTTCGCGGCGAGGGTCAGGCCCTCGCTCAGGACGAGGACCGGCACGAAGCCCGTCCAGAACTTCGACCAGAGGAAGTCCGCCGGGCGGACCGGGGCCTTGCGCACGAGCCAGAACGCCCGGCCCTCGGCCGAGACGGCGGGGAAGACGAACCGCACCGCGACCGCCGAGGTGACGAAGGCGGCCATCAGCAGGTTGACGAAGGCGTAGAGGTTCTTGATCTCGCGGCTCATGTAGGGCAGCCGGTCGAGGTCGAGCACCTGGAAGTTGTAGACGTAGACGAGGGCGAGGGCCACGAGCAGCAGCAGCTGAGACCACTGGGCCGTGTCGCGCAGGAAGACCTTCACGTCCTTCACCAGGAGCGCCCGCCGCGCCGGCGAGCCCGGCAGCAGGCGGACGAATCGGTCGAGGGCGCGCAGCCGGGTGAAGCGGGCCTTGCGGGCCTCCTGGGCCTTGCTCCAGGCCGAGAAGTAGTGGCGGCCGTAGGCGGCCCGCGCGACGACCACCGCGGCGCCGGCCGAGGTCCAGAGGGCCGCGAGGTGCAGGGCGTCGAGCGAGCCCCGCAGGCCGGCGAAGAGGCTCTCGCCCGCCCAGAAGGACGGGAGGAGGGGCGTGATCGGCGACTGAAGCGTCGCGAAGAAGGCGGTGACGTCCGGCATCGACTGCACGCTCAGGAGCCGCTCGGGCCGGATGAAGCGGAGGAGGAGGACGAGCGCCACCGCAAAGAGCAGGCCCATCAGCATGAGCACGTCGCGGGCGCGCCGGGCGGGGAAGACGCTGACGAGCCCGAGGGTGACCATCGAGCCGAGCGCGGAGGGAACCACCACGAACGGGGCCACCGTCGCGACGGCCAGCAGGTAGTACGAAGCGGGCGCGCAGCGCGCGAGGCCGATGGCGAGGAGGACGGGCAGCAGGAACGCGACGACCATCCACGAGGACTGGGCGACCGTCTTCGCGAGCCGGGAGTGGAACAGCCGCTCCGCCGGCACCGGCGCCGCCAGCAGGAGGCGCAGGTCCTCCGACAGGAAGAAGGTGCTGAGCGAGGTGACGATGGCGCTGAAGGCCACGAACGACAGGAACGTGAGGAAGAGCCAGCTCAGGCCGAGCCGGACGAGGTAGTCGCCGAGCTCCTCGTAGTCGAGGAGCTGCCAGGACAGCCAGAACACGATCGCGAAGATCGCGGCGGTCACCGCGAGGCCGATGCCGCCGAACAGCGCGGAGCGCAGGCCGTCGCCCCGCTCTCGCCGGCGGGCGCGGTTGCGGGCCGCCCACACGGACGGCAGCAGGAGGAACGGGTACGCCTGCCTCATTCCTCGATCTCGCGGAACCCGGCCCCGCCCGTCAGCCGGAGGAAGACCTGGGTGAGCGCCTCGTCGCGCGCCCCGCTCCCGCCGCGCAGCTCGTCGACGGTGCCGCTCGCGACGATGCGGCCGCCGAGGATGATGCTCACGCGGTCGCACATCTCCTCGGCCACCTCGAGGGTGTGCGTGCTCATGAGGATCGCGACGCCCTCGACGGCCATCCGGCGGAAGACGTCCTTGATGAGCAGCGCGCCCCGCGGGTCGAGGCCCACCATGGGCTCGTCGACGAGCACGGCGCGCGGCCGGTGCAGGAACGCGGAGCACATCACGAGCCGCTGCTTCATGCCGTGCGAGAAGCTCTCGACGAGCTCGTCCCGCCACGAGAAGAGCTCGAACAGCCGCAGGAGCTCCTCGGCGCGGGCCTCGACCTCGGGGCCCTCGAGGCCGTAGAGGCCGCCGTGGAAGCGGAGGAACTCGGCCGCCGTCAGCTTCTCGTAGAGGAAGGGCCGGTCGGGGATGAAGCCGAGGGCGCCCTTCGCCTTTTCCGGGGCACGCGCGAGGTCGTGGCCGGCGATCGTCACGTGCCCGGCCGTCGGCTTGAGCAGGCCCGCGATCATCCGGATGGTCGTGGTCTTCCCGGCCCCGTTCGGGCCGAGGAAGCCGTGGATCTGCCCGGGCGGGACCTCGATCGTGACGCCGTCCACGGCGCGGAACGAGCCGAAGACCTTGACGAGGGCGGAGGCGTGGATCAACGGGAGCTCCTCGGGGGGGAGGACCAGCACCCCCCGCCGTCGCGGCGCGGCAGGGGCAGGTCGAGAGGGCGCGTGTCGTTCGCGGCGCGGCCGACGAGCACCGGAACGGCGCCGGGCCGCAGGGTGACGTCGAGCACGTCGAGCTTCGCGCGCCCGACCATCGAGACGATCGCGGCCTGCCGGTCGAGGCCGCCCCGGGCGAGGCGCACGTGGGTCGCGTCGGCCGGGAACTGGTCGAGCGTCGGATCGACGGCGGTCCACGCGCCGCGGCCGGGCGAGGGGCCCACGAACACCTCCGGCCACGCGTGGTAGTAGAAGGCGCCGCGCAGCTGCACGAGGCCGGTGGCGACGCGGGCCGGGACGCCGGCCGCCCGGGCCATCGCCACGTAGAGCGCCGTGTGCTCGTTGCAGTCGCCGACCCTCGTCTTCAGCACCTCGAGGGCCGACGGCAGGCTGATCGTCGGCCGCTTCTCGAGGATCGAGTGCACGTGCCGCACGAGCCGCTCGGCCCGCAGTCGGGGGTCGCTCGCCCCGGCCACGGCCTTCGCGGCCTCCGCGCGGATCTCCGGGGCGTCGCTCTCGAGGAAGGGCTCCGCCTTCAGGTAGCGGTCGAGGTCGGCGGGCGCCGGGCCGGGCGTGAGGTCGCGCGGGTCGCGGACCTCGAGCACGTCCGCGGTGCGCGTCTGCCCGTCGCCGTCGAGGTCGGCCGCGTCGAAGGCCTCGAGGCCCGAGAGGCGGAGGCGCAGGCGCTCGACGGTGGTGGGGTCGTCGATGCGGAGCGGCCGCGACGGAGAGACGGCCGCGGCCTCGAGCAGGTCGGTCTGCACCGCGCCGGGCACCGCGAGGGCCTGGGCCTGCTCCGGCGTCTCGCGGACGGTCAGGAGGCCCATCGGGCTCTCCTCGCGCACGGTCTCGCCGACGTCGGTGATCCAGGATCGCGTGGTGATGCCCGAGAAGCGGCTCTCGACCACGAACGCCGGCACCGGCCGGCCCGCGGCGCGCACGACCTCCCGCGGGCCCACGCGCAGGGTCATCGGCGTGTTCCGCATCGTCAGCGGGTCGAAGACGGCCACCGTCGTCTCGGTCCCCGGTCGCAGCCCCCGCGCGGCCAGCAGCCGCGGGAGGTTGAGGGCGAGGGCCGGGGGCTCGGGCAGGTCGCGCGTCTCGCTCCTCTCGCCGGAGGGCGTGCGGACGGTGAGGACGAGATGCGTCCCGTTCTCGAGGGAACCGCGCACCTCGGTCGGACCCGTTCCCGGGTCGAGCGAGAGAAGGAGAAGGTGCGGAGCCGGGAACGCCTCGTCGACCCGGCTCCGCCTGCTCATGCGGACGGCGGTCGTCGCCCCGAGCAGCGTCATCTGCAGGCGGCCGTCCTCGCGCATCTCGGCTGCCGGGGACCGGCGTCGTCTGGCCGACGGAGTGTCGGATCTTGTCCCCGCGGTAGTAGATCCCGCGCCACCGCGCGCCCCGGCGTAGCCCGCGAGGTCGGTGGCGAGAGCGGCGGGCGAGGAGGACCAGGCCTTCCGGACGAGGACGCCCATCGTCGCCGTCCACGCGAGAAGCACGAGCAGGAGGCCGCGCGGGCGACGCGGCGGGGCACGGGCGGAGCGGGGATCACGACCTCGGCTCTCGGGCGCGTCGCGGGAGCATGGGAGACCGATTATAGCGGCGGGGTCGGCTAGACTGCCGCGGATGGACCTCTCGCGGGACAGAAGTGGTGCTCGTGCGGCTCGCGCGCGCGGCGAACGCCGCCGCGGCGTGCCGGGCGATGAAGAATACGGGCCTGCGCCGCCTCTCGACGTGGACCCGCCGGCGGCCCTCCTCGACCACGAGGCGCGGGCGCCGCCTACGGCGCGTGGGACGTGCTCGACGCGCCGCGCGCCGCGCGAGGGACATGGGCGAAGCCGTGGCCGGGAGCGCCCTCGTGGTCGGGACGTCCGGCCGCGACGCTACCGCGGAGCGTGGACGGGCCCGCGACTTCGGGGAGCGGGCGGCGGAGGCGTCGCGCGGGCGGGGACGTCAGCGTCGTGTTCGGGCCGGAGTCCCCGGCCTCGCCGGCCGCGAGCCTTGACCTCTGCCATCGCCTGGTCCACGTTCCGACCGCCCCGGCCCATCCCTGCTCAACCTGGCCCAGGCCGTCCTCCTCCTCGGATACGAGCTGCGCCTGGCGTCGCTGTGGCAGGCGCCGGCGCCGCCGGAGGATGCGTCGCCGGCGCCGGCGGGCGAGCTTCGAGGCGGCCGTCGGGGAGCCTGGGCCGTGCGCTTTCTCGCCGTCGGCTACCTCGACCCGGCGAGCCCCGACCGCGTCCTCACCGAGCTGCGCCGGCTCGCGCGGGCCGGCCCCACCGCGCGCGAGGGTGACGCTCCTGCGCGGCCTGGCGCGACAGGTCGAGGGCCGTGGCCGCGTTGCGAAGGGCAGGCCCGCGGGCCGATAATCGCGCCGAGAGGCAGGCAAGAGATGGGCACGCTCGACGGCGCTGCTGTTCCGGACGCGCAGGGTTTCCGGATCCCGCGGCTGCTGCGGGCCGCCGACGTCCTCTTCGCGGACGGTCGCCGATATCGCGGTCGCGTCTTCCTGCCCGCGGCCGCGGAGTCCCACGTCGGCGCGATGTGGGTCGAGGAGTGGCTCGAGGAGTCGGGCGCCTTCTTCCTGTTCCTCCCGGACGGCGAGGGCCGGCCGGTCATCCTGAACAAGGACCAGATCGTCGTCCTCATGGTGCCGGTGTCCGACCCGTACGACACGCCCGGCCTCGAGGTCCCTGTCCGCCACGTGCTCGTGGAGTGCGGCTCGCTCCAGATCGCCGGGCAGGTGTCGCTCGACCCGCCGTCGGACCAGCGCGTGCTCGACCCGCTGAACCGCCCCGGGCTGTTCGTCGAGGTGCGCGAGGCAGGCCGCCGGCACTTCGTGCGCAAGTCCCGGATCACGCGGGTCGGGGAACGGCCGACCGGCGGCCCCCAGGCCTGAGAGGAGCCCCCGTCATCGCCCAGCGACGCGGCCGGAGCGCGGCGAGAAGGCCGTTCTCGTCGGGCTCTCCTCGCGGATGCCACCGCGAGCGCACGCTCGAGGCCGGTCGAGGAGCCGGGGCTCCTCGCCGAGAGCGCGGGCGCGCGCGTGGCGGCGACGCTCGTCCAGGAACGGTCGCGGCCGGATCCCGCGACCCTCATCGGCCGCGGGAAGGTGAAGGGAGCTCGCCGCCGCGCGAGGCGGCCGGGTGACCTCGTCGTCTTCGACGACGACCTCTCGCCGGCGCAGCAGCGCACCGAGGAGGCGGTCGAATGCAAGACCGTCGACCGACCCAGCTCATCCTCGACATCTTCGCGCTGCGCGCGCGCACGCGGGAAGGCCGGCTGCAGGTCGGTTTCGCGCAGCTCGACTACATGCTGCCGCGCCTCGCCGGCAAGGGCATACTGCTCTCCGCCTCGGCGGCGGCATCGGCACCCGCGGGCCCGGCGAGACGAAGCTCGAGACCGACCGCCGGCGCATCCGCCGAGGATCGCCCAGGTGGTGCGCCGCGAGATCGCGAGGAGGCGCGAGCGGCACACCCGGCGCGAGGCGCGCACGCGGGGGAGGCGCCGTCGTCGCCCTCGTCGGCTACACGAACGCGGGCAAGTCGACTTTCAACGCCCTGACCTGGGCGGCGCCGCCGTCTCCGACCGGCTGTTCATGACTCGACCCCCTCGTCCGGAAGGTCCGGCTCGGGGAGGCCGCGACCTGCTGCTCGTCGACACGGTCGGGTTCATCCAGAAGCTGCCGCACTCGCTCGTGGCCGCGTTCCGGGCCACGCTCGAGGAGGTCGTCGAGGCCGGCCCCCCTCCAGCCGTCGTCGACGCTCGGCCCCCGCCGTCGAGGCGCGCGAGGCGGCGGGCCGCGGCCCGGCGGCGGCGGCTGCGCGCCGCGCCGCCCGGCGGCCGAACAGCCGACCGCGCGCGTGCCGCCGCGCCGCCGCGAGGCCGCCGACGCGGCGGGCGGGCCGCGCCCCGGCAGCCCGCGCGCCGGCCGCCGCCCCCCGGATGACCGCGCGCGGGGCCGACCCCGCGGCGCGCCGCCGCGCGCCGACGCGCGGAGCCGCGCGCGCGGAGGAGCCCGACGCGCCGCCCGCGGCTCCGAGCACCTGACGGAGGGCGGCTGCGTCACGCTCGACGCGGAGCTTCCGGTGCGGGCGCTCGCCCGCTATCGGGAGCGCCTCGCGTGAGGCGCTCCCGGGCGGCGCTCCTCCTCGCCGCGGCCCCTCGCGGGAAGCGCGGGGCTGCGCCGCGCGGGCGCCTCTTCCGGTGCCGGAGGGCGAGGACTACGTCTTCCCGACCTGACGGGCCGGTTTCCTCGCCGAACGAGCTGAAGACGCTGCGTGCCGCCTGGACGGAGGTCCTGGCCGGAGACGGGGCCCGGGCGGAGCGGCTCCTCACGAAGCTGCGGCGGGCCGGGCGCCGCGCGGCCATCGGTCGACGCCGCGATCGGCTACGCGCGGATGCGCGCCGGCCGCTTCCGCAGGACGCCTCTGCGTCGTTCGCGGCGGCCCTCGGCGCGGCTCCGGCGTCGGTCGCGGCGCCTGTCGGCGCCGGCTCGACGCCGCGCGGCGCGGCGACGAGGAGGCGGCCCTCGGCTACTACCGCCGCGCCCTGGCCGTGTCCCGGAGGACCCGCTGTGCGCAAGCGCGTGCCGGGTCGCTGGGCTCGCGGCGACCGAGCGGAAGATGGCGCGGGCCCAGGCGGCGGCCGACGCGGGCGACGCGGCGGCGGCCGAGGCCGAGTACCGCGGCATTCTCGAGGTGGCGCCCGAGGTGGCGCCGGTGCGGCTCGCCCTCGCCGAGAAGCTCGCCGGGAGAGGGGACTCGAAGGCGGCGGCGGAGGTGCTCGCGGGCGACCCCACGGGCGACCGGGGGCTCGCGCTCCGCCGGGCGGCCCTCCTCGTCGACCTCGCGGACTTCGACGGGGCCGAGGCGGCGTACCGGGCGCTCCTCGCCCGCGACCCCGCGGACGCCGCCGCGCGGGCGGGCGTCGCCGCCGCCCGCGAGGCCCGCGCGGCCGCGTCGATGCCCGAGGAGTATCGCCGGATCCCCGCCTCGGCACGCGTGACGCGCGCCGACCTCGCGGCACTGCTCGCGGCGCGGGTGAAGGCGCTGCGCCGGGCCGGGCCGGGCGAGCCGACTGTCGCCGTCGACATCGCCGGCTCGTGGGCGCGCGAGCCGATCGCGACGGTGCTGGCCCTCGACGTGATGGAGGTCTACCCAAACCACACGTTCCAGCCGTGGGCCACCATCCGCCGCGTGGACCTCGCCCGCGCCGCCGCGCGGACCCTCGACCGCCTGCGCTGGCCGCGGGCGGCGGCGCCCGCGCCCTCCGACATGCCCGGATCCCACCTCGACTACGACGCCGTCGACCGCGTGCTCGGCGCGGGGGTCATGACCCTGGGCCCGGACGGCGCCTTCGAGCCGTGGCGCGCGGTGAGCGGCCGCGAGGCGATCGACGTCGTCGACGCCGTGGCCCGCCTCGTCGGCCCCTGACGGACGCGGGCGGTCGCGCGCGCGTTTTGCGGTAGGATTCACCGCGAGAGGGAAGAGAAAGACATGGACGAGAGAGAGCTCCTGCGACAAGTGCCGCTGTTCTCCGAGCTCTCCGACGCCGACATCACGAGCCTGGCCCGCCTCGCCACGCGCCGCCGCTACCCGAAGGACACCGTCGTCTTCTTCGAGAACGAGGAGGGCGACTTCTTCTTCACGATCGTCGAGGGCCGGATCAAGGTGACGATCCTCGGCGACGACGGCCGCGAGATCATCCTGAGCATGCTCGGTCCCGGCGACTTCTTCGGCGAGATGGCCCTCCTCGACAACGAGCCGCGGTCGGCCACGGCCATCGCGGTGGAGGAGAGCGAGCTGCTCTCGCTCCACCGGACCGACTTCCAGGGCGTCGTCGGCGACAACCCGGCGATCTCGACGGCCCTCGTGCGGGTGCTGACCGCGCGCCTGCGGCGCGCGAACCACCAGATCTCGACCCTCGCCCTCCTCGACGTCTACGGGCGGGTCGCCCGCGTGATCCTCGACATGGCCCGCGAGGAGGGCCGCCGCCTGAAGGACGGCCGGATCGCGTTCCGCCGCGCGACGCACCAGGAGATCGCGAACCGCATCGGCACCACGCGCGAGACGGTGACGCGCATGCTGAAGGACCTCGAGCGGCAGGGGCTCGTCCGGGTCGAGGGCCGCGAGATCGTCCTGCAGCCCGATTTCGAGAAGGTCTTCGACTAGGTCCGGTCGACCCGCACCCGGCCCGTCCGCCGCGCCTTCGGCAGCACCACGCGCAGGACGCCGTCCGCGAGGCGCGCCGTGATCGCCGCGGCGTCGACGTCCTGGGGCAGGCGGAACCCGCGCGCGAAGGGGCCGTGCCGCCGCTCCACGCGGTGGAACGCCTCCGGGCGGCTCGCTCCCGAGGGGTGCCGTTCGCCGCGCACCACGAGCTCGCTGCCGTGGGCGTGGACCGTGAAGTCGTCGGGCCCCGCGCCGGGCAGCTCCAGCTCCACGACGTAGGCCTCCTCGGTCTCGAGCACGTCGGCGATCGGCTGCCACGCGGGGTGGCGGGTCGGGTCCTCGACCCGCTCGCGGCTGACCGTCTCGTCGAAGAGCCGGTTCATCCGTTCCTGGAGGTCCAGCATCTCCTTGAGCGGGTCCGGGCGCAGGGGCATGGAAGAAGTCTAGCGCGAGACGCGCCGGCGCAGCTCGGCGAGGAGGGCGAGGGCCTCGAGCGGGGTCAGGCGGTCGGGGTCGGACCGGCGCAGCTCGTCGAGGACGGCGTCGTCCTGCCCGGAGAAGAGCGACAGCTGCCGCGCCCGGCCGGCGCGTGGTCGGAGTGGGCGAGGCGGGGCCGCCTCCCGGTGAGCTGGTGCTCTCGAGGTTGCGCAGGATCTCCTGGGCGCGCACGACGACCGACGCCGGGAGGCCGGCCAGCCGCGCCACGTGGATACCGAAGGAGCGGTCGGAGCCCCCTGCTCGATCTTGCGCAGGAACACGACCGTGTCCTGCCACTCATGAGCCGAGACGTGGAGGTTCCCCACCCGGGGGAGGTCGGCCGAGAGATCGACGAGCTCGTGGTAGTGGGTCGCGAAGATCGTCTTGGGACCGTTCTCGTCGCGCGAGGTGCTCCGCGACGGCCCAGGCGATCGACAGGCCGTCGAAGGTCGCGGTGCCGCGGCCGATCTCGTCGAGGAGGACCAGGCTGCGCGGCGTCGTGGCGCAGGATGTGGGCCGTCTCCTGCATCTCGACCATGAAGGTCGACTGGCCGCGCAGGATCTGGTCGCTCGCCCCGACCCGGGTGAAGATCCGGTCGACGAGGCCGACCTTCGCCTCGCAGGCCGGGACCGAAGCTGCCCATCTGGGCCATCAGGACGAGGAGCGCCGTCTGCCGAAGGTACGTGGACTTGCCGCCCATGTTCGGGCCGGTGAGGACGAAGAGCCGCGCGGCGGCGTCTCACCCCCGATGGCGAGGTCGTTCGCCACGAAGGGCTCGGAGAGCACCGCTCCATCACCGGGTGGCGTCCCTCGACGTAGGACAGCTCGTCCGTCGGCGCGAGCCGCGGCGACGTAGTCGTAGCGCGTCGACGCCTCGGCGAGGGGAGGCGAACACGTCGAGGGCGGCCGCCGCGCGCGAGGTCTGCTGCACCCGCCGCGCCGCCGCCGCCACGCGGCCGCGCAGCTCCTCGAAGAGGCGGGCCTCCCACCGCGAGGATGAGCTCGTCGGCCCGCAGGACCTTGTCCTCGTACTCCTTCAGCTCCGGGGTCACGAAGCGCTCGCCGCCGGCGATCGTCTGCTTGCGGACGTAGTCGGCGGGGGACGAGGAGAGGTTCGACTTGCTGACCTCGATGTAGTAGCCGAAGACGCGGTTGAAGCGGACCTTGAGCGACTGGATGCCCGTCCGCTCGCGCTCCCGCCGCTGATCGCCGCGATCGTGTCGCGCCCGCCGCGGCTCGTCGACCGCAGCTCGTCGAGCTCGGGGTCGGCCGCCGTCGCGGACGAACCCTCGCGCACGAGGGCGGGCGGCTCGTCGACGAGCGTCCGGAGGACGTCGTCCGCGACGTCGAGGGGCAGATCGAGCTCCTTGGCCTGCAGGCGGACGAGCGGGGCCACGCAGTCGGTGACCGCCTCCTCCGCCGCGGGCAGCGACCGCAGCGAGCGCGCGAGGGAGGTGCAGGTCGCGGGGCCCGGCGGTGCCCATCGCCGCGACCGAGGAGAGGCGGTCCGAGGTCCTGAACGCCGCCCAGCGCCTCGCGCGGAGGCGCCCCCGCGCGAGGGCGCGGAAGGCCAGCTCCTCGACCGCGTCGAGCCGATCCTACGCGCTCGAGCTCGACGGGGAGCCGCAGAGGATCCACTCGCGCAGCAGGCGGGTGCCCATCGCGGTCCTCGTGGTCGAGGACGTCGTAGAGGGTGCCGCGCGCCGGCCCCCGTCGGCGAAGCTCTCGACGAGCTCGAGGTTCCGCCGGGTGACCGTGTCGATCGTGAGGACGTCGTGGGCCGCGCGCGTCGTGAGGCTCACGACGTGGGCGAGGTCGCGCTTCTGCGTCTCGCGCACGTAGCGCAGCACGGCCCCGGCGGCGGCCGCGAGCGCGGCCGCTCCTCGGACAGCCCGAAGGCCTCGAGGGTCACGACGCCGAAGTGGGCGAGCAGCTCGCGCCGCGCGCGGTCGAGTCCGAACGCGCGGTCGTCGACCGGCGCGCGGGGGATGGCGCCCTCCGGCTGCGCGGCGTCGGAAAGCCAGGGCGGCGAGCCGGCGTCGCGGCAGGCGAGGATCTCGCGCGGGCGGCCGGCGCCGATCTCGTCGCGCAGGACCTCGAAGCGGTTCGGGCCGTCCCACTCGGCGGCCTGGAACTCGCCGGTCGTGGGCTCGAGCCAGGCGACCCCGATCGACGACACCCCGGGCTCGATCGCCATCACCCACGAGGCCTCGCCTGCCTCGAGCGCGGACTCCTCCATCTGGGTCCCCGGCGTGATGACGCGGACGACCTCGCGCTTCACGACGCCCTTCGCGCTGCCCAGGGTCCTCCATCTGCTCGCACAGGGCCACCCGGTGGCCCTGGCGGACGAGCTTCGCGACGTAGGCGTTGGCCACGCGTGCCAGGGAACGCCGCACATCGGGACCGGGTTGCCGTCGCGGTCCTTCGAGCGGGAGGTGAGGGCGATCTCGAGGGCCTTGGCCGCGACCACGGCGTCCTCGAAGAACAGCTCGTAGAAGTCGCCCATGCGGAAGAGGCGCGTCGGGGTGCTCCGCCTTCATCCCGGTGGTACTGCTGCATGGCCGGGGTCTGCGTGGCGGCGGGCGACGACGCTGAGGAACGTGGAGTACCAGCTACCCCGTGCGCGTCCTCGCCCTCGACACCACGACGCCGCGGGGCGGCCTCGCGGTGGCCGGGGAGGAGGGCGTCCTGGCCGAGGCGCGCGTCGAACGAGCGGCCACTCGCGCTGGGTCCTCGGCGCGGCCGACGCCCTGCTGCGGGGCCTCGGGATCGCCCCCGGCGACCTCGACGGCTTCGCGGTGACCGTCGGGCCGGGATCCTTCACCGGCCTGCAGGTGGGGATCAGCAGCATCCAGGGGCTCGCGATCGCGGCCGGCAGGCCGTGCGTGGGCCTCTCGGCCCTCGACCTGCTGGCCCTCGCCGCGGCGACGGCCGGAGGGGCGGCGTCGCGCATCGTCTCGCTCATGGACGCCTTCCGCGGCGAGACGTAGCGGGGGTCTACGACGGCGCCGGGAGCCCGACGGCGCCCGCGCGAGTCGGCGCGCTCGACGCGATCCTCCAGGACCTGGAGGCGGCGACGCGGCCGCGCGCTCTTCCCGGAAGTCGATCTCGGACTCGCGCCGATCCTCGCGCAGGAGAGCGCTCGCGCGGCTCGCGGCCGGGAGGGCGAGAGCCGCCGGCAGGCCTGCGGCCGCTGTACCTGCGCGGGGCGGACATACGTTCCGCGCGCCCGTGGCGAGTGGCGTCTTCGTCGCGCGGGCCGGGCCGGGCGACGCCGACGAGCTGACGCGGCTGCGGTCGGCCTGTCACAGCCATCCGTGGACGCGCGCCCAGGTCGAGGGCGAGCTCGCGCAGGGGCCGCCGGGAGGCGTCCTGGTGGCGCGGGCGGGGCACGGGATCCTCGCGGCTTGCGCGTACCGCGTCGGCGTGGCGGACGAAGCCGAGGTGCTCGACGTCTGCGTCGAGCCCGCCGCGCGCCGCCTGGGCCTCGCGCGGCTGCTCGTGCGGCTGGCATGGCGCGCGCGGCGCGGGCGGGGCCGAGTCGGTGCGCCTCGGGGTGCGGGCCTCGAACGCCCCGGCCCGCGCCCTCTACGCCGCGGCGGGCTTCCGCGAGGCGGGCCGGCGGCGCGACTACTACAGCGCACCGGTCGAAGACGCCCTGCTGCTCGAGGCGGCCCTTCCGGATTGTTGAATCGAGCGCGACGGCCGTGCTACCGTCCTCGTCGGAGGACGGGCGGTGCCCGGCCTCCGACCATGCACGCCTGAATCCAACCCGAGGGTCTCCAACAGGACCAGACCAGGAGGCGCCGAATGCCGCACGAACCGGTTTCGCCCACCCACGACCTCGTCCACGGCGACGAGGAGTACCGACAGCTCGAGGCGCAGCACCACGAGTACACGGCGAGAGCCGGCTGGGCGAGCTGGCCGAGGAAAGGCCGTCCTGAGCGACGACGAGCAGGTCGAGGAGACCATGCTGAAGAAGAAGAAGCTTCAGCTCAAGGACCGGATGGAGCAGATCGCGCGGCGCTACCGCACGACCGCCGCCCATCCCTGACAGGAAACGCCCTCTCGCGCGGGCGGCGAGCCGCGGCCGCGCGGCCGGGGAGAGCTCCGGCGGCGGGCGAGCGGAGGACGACGCGTGCCGGAGAGGAGCGTGGGGCAGACATTGGAGCGTAACGGACACTTCCGGCGGGGGACGTCTCTGCTCCCCAGCCTCTTCTCGACAGGGAACCTGTTCCTCGGCTTCTGGTCGATCATCAAGACGCTCGACGGCCGTTTCGAGCAGGCGGCCCCGCTCATCGGCGGGGCGGTCATCCTCGACATGCTCGACGGCCGGATCGCCCGGATGACGGGGACCCAGAGCGAGTTCGGCGCGCAGCTCGACAGCCTGTCCGACGCCGTGTCCTTCGGCGTGGCCCCGGCCCTGATGGCCTACGTCTGGGCCCTGTCGATCTTCCGCGAGGCGGCTGGCCGGCGGCGTTCCTCTTCCTCGTCTGCGGCGTGATGCGCCTCGCGCGCTTCAACGTGCAGCGGCGATCGTCGACTCGCGCTACTTCGTGGGCCTGCCGATCCCGGCCGGGGCGGCGCAGGTGGCGGCGATCGTCTTCGTGATGCCGGGGCCCCCGACGCAGAGTGGGAGTCGAGGTAGCGTGCTCGTCCTCGTGGTGGCTCTCGGCTTCCTGATGGTGAGCACGTTCCGCTACCGATCGTTCCGACTTCGACCTGCGGCGGCGGCGCAGCCTGCATGGTGGTGCTGGGCGTCGCCGTGCTCTTCCTGCTGATCGCGGCACGCCCAGGCCTCGCTGATCGCGGCGACGAGCCTCTACGCGGCCTCGGGCCGCTCGCCTGGGTGGCCGGCCTCGGCCGCCGTCGAGGCCGCCGGCCCCGGTCGCCGCGCGGTGCTACAGCCCGCGCCGTGAGGCCGGTGGCGCCGGTCGTCGGCGTGGGCGGGGTGGTGGTGCGGGACGGGCAGGCGCTGCTCATCCGCCGCGGCAAGGAGCCGCTCTACGGCCCGCTGGGTCGTTCCGGGGAGCACCGTGGAGCTCGGAGACCCTCGAGGCCGCGCTCGTCCGGGAGGAAGTGCGCGAGGAGACCGGCCTCGAGGTCAGGCCGTCGAGGTGCTGACCGTCTTCGACCGGATCGAGCGCCAGGGCGAAGAGGTCGCCTACCCCGTCATCGTGGACTACCTCTGCCGGTGGCTCTCGGGAGAGGCGGCCGCCGCCTCGGACGCGCTGGAAGTCGCCTGGTTGCGGCGCGAGGACCTCGAGAGCCGACGTGCCGCAGGCGGTGGAGGTCGTCGAGGACGCGCTGCGGCGCTCGGCCGGCGGGGCGCATCGCTTGCGCGGCACCGCGAGCGGGCTCTCCTCGGGGGATCGCGGCCGATGATGCGTCGCACCGCCGTCGCCGCCGGATTCGCCGTCGCCGCGGCAAGGGCCTCGTCGCCTCGGCCGAGGCGGGCGGCCAGAAGCGCCTGCCGAAGGCGTCTCGCTCGTCGAGTCGAAGGCGAGAGCCACCTCACGCACTACGTCCGCACGGAGATGGCAAACTGCGGCGCCGGCGCAGAGCGGGGCCCTCAAGGACGCAAGCCGGCCACAGCCCCAGCCACCCCGATCCAGGAGATGCGAGTCGCGCTGAGCCGCGGCCGGCGACCCGCCCGCGGCCTACGTCGGTAGAGCATCAGGTAGACGACGACTCCGTCACGGAGACGTACGCCCACAGAGCAGCGTGACGCGCGCCAGCCGCCGATGGGCGTCGAAGCGCCCACGGAGGGCGCGGGCGAGCGTCACGATCACGAGCGGGACGATCACCGCCGCGAGAATCGTGTGGCTCGTGAGCACCGCGAGTAGACCGCGCAGGGCGATCCCCTGGCTTGGCGTAGCGCACCGAGCCCACCCGGGCGGCAGGCCCTGGTAGGACGCCAGGAAGAGCGTCGACGTCGCGAGCGCGGCCAGCATGACGCGCCGGTGCGCCTCGCGGTGTCCCGTTCGGACGAGAACCCAGCCCGCGACCAGCAGCAGCGCGCTCGTCGTGTTCGAGAGGGCGTCGGGGACGGGAGGTCGGAGAGGAAGCTCAACGCCCGGCGGCCAGGAGCAGCGAGGACAGGGCGGGCAGGTAGAGCACGGAGGCGAGGAAGAGGCCTCGCGCGGCGGGCAGCGTGCGCTGCGAGAGCAGACGCATGGCAGAGAGGGGTGAGCGCCACGCCGAGAAGGGCGGCGCCGGCCAGATGGAGCAGGGCCCTGCGCCGAGGCCCGCCGGGAAGGAGCTCACCCGGGAGGAGCGCCAGGCGGACCGCCTGCCGCCGTGAAGCTGCCGCGGTCGAGGACCGGGAGCATCGAAACCCGCCCCGCGCGCGTAGTCGTCCCGATAGAGCCAGGCGATGGCGAGGAAGTGCAGGACCTGCCACAGGAAGAGGATCGCGAACAGGATGAACGCGCCCTGGTCGGGCAGGCCCGTCCGCGCGAGAAGTCCAGCCGATGACCGGGGAGCGCACGCCCGGCACCCGCGCCCACGAGGGTGGCGAGCGGCGTGCGGCGCTTCAGCGGCGTGTAGACGAAGAGGTAGCTCGACCAGGTGACGAAGGCGACCGCGGCCGGAAGCGGGCCGCAGACGGCGAGAGGAGCGCGTGGCCCGCCAGGGTGGCGCGTGCCGAACGCCACCGCCTCCGTGAGGAGGACCCGCCCGGCCGGCAGCGGGCGCTGGCGCGTGCGCTCCATGAGCATCGGTGTCCGCTCGAGGACCTGATTGAGCACGGCGGCCCCGGCCGCCACAGGCCAGTACCGACGAGGGCCGCGGCCAGCGCCGCGCCGCGCAAGGCGCGTCGGCCGCAGTCCTGAAGCCCACGAGCGCGGTGAAGACGACCATCGCCGTGATGCGCGGCTTGGTGGCTCGATGCGGTCGACGAGGCTCGTCCTCGGCAGGGCTGAAGGCCTGGCTTCTCGCTCGGAAGAGCCCAGTCTATCGGCCGGGTGCCCGCGGATTTCAACCGCGGCCGGCTCGGCGGTCGGGGGCGGCGCCGGCGGCTCGACGGCCGGCGCCGGAGAGAACAGGCTCGACGCCCGCCGGAATGTAGGCGACGACGGACCAGTCGCGCAGGCCGAGGACGGCCAGCCCGCCCAGGACCAGGGGCGGCGTGCGGATCTCGGCCGTGAGGTCCGGAAGACCCCGCCGCTTCCCGGTGTCGGGGGCCAGCACCACGATCGTTCTCGAGGCGGGCGACGACGATGAAGTCGCCGACCCGGATCGGCCCGGAGAGGACGCGGGGGAGCGCGGCCCGCCAGTCGAGGTTCCCCCGCGGCGAAGCCCGTAGAGGACCGCGTCGAAGGCGGCGAAGGCGATGCCGCGCGGCAGCAGCGCCCCGTGGTCGACGATGTCGGCCCCGACCTTCCAGCGCCAGCCGCGGTGGCCGCGGGAGAGGTCGACCTCCAGGATGCGCCGGTCCGGTGTGCCGAGGTACGCCTTGCCGCGGGCCTCGTCGGCAGGCGGGGGCGCCTCGAGCGCGCGGCCGGTCGCGAACCACGTCACGCGGCCAGTCTCCGGGTCGCGGCTGCAGGCTTGATCTTCTCGCCGGTCAGCAGGCGGCCGCCGGCGCGCAGCAGGGGCGCCGTGACGCCCGGTCCCGAGCGGTCGGTCCACGGCACGCGTCCGGTCGCGGCGTCGAGGCGAGCAGGCCACGTCGCCCGCGACGTACGCGCGCTCGCCGTCGATGACCGCGGGCAGGGTGCCGGCGATGCCGATCTCGACGGACCAGCGCACCACGCCCGTGCGCGGGTGGACGCTGCGCACGACGCCCGTCTCGTCGCGCGCGAGGAGAACGCCGTCCGTCGCGGCGATCGTGCCGGGCACGGAGTCGTTCTTCCAGTCCACGCCCCGGTCGCCGGATCGACCCGCGCAGCGCGCCGTCGCGCGTGGCGACGAATCCCTTGCCGTCGGCCGCGAGCGGCGGGCGGACGAACTCGCCGACCATCGTCTTCCACGCCGGGGCGAAGGGCAGGATCGTCGGGCGCGGGCGCGGCAGCCCCTTGGCGCAGCCGGCGGGGACGCCGGCGCACGGCGAGGGTCGCGAGGAGGAGGGCGGGAGCTCGTCGCCACCGTCGGCGCACTATACACGACGCGCCGCGGCGGGCCGGAGCCGGGAGTTATAATCGCCGGCACTCCAGGAGGCCATGGACCGCGAGAGCATCCTCATCCTCGACTTCGGCTCGCAGTACGCAGCTCATCGCGCGGCGCCTGCGCGAGCTGTCCGTCTACTCCGAGATCCTGCCGCCCCGCACGAGCGCGGAGTCGCTGGCCCGCCGCCGCCGCGAGCATCGTGCTGTCGGGCGGCCCGGACAGCGTCCACCAGCGCGGAGCCCCGCGCTGCGACCCGAAGCTCTTCGGGCTCGGCGATGCCGGTCGTCGGGATCTGCTACGGCATGCAGCTCATGAGCCACGTGCTCCGCGGCGAGGTGAAGCGCTCCGGGCACCGGGAGTACGGCCAGGCCGTCTTCTCGCCTGCTGCCGGGCGGCACCTCTCCAGGGCTTCCTCGCGGAGCCGGGTCTGGATGAGCCACGGCGACGACGTGCGGCGGGCGCCGGCCAGGACCGCGTGGTCGAGGCTTGCGAGACGAATTCGATCGCCGCGATCGAGGACCCGCGGCGCCGCCTCTACGGGATGCTCTTCCACCCGGAGGTGGTCCACTCGGAGGAGGGCACGAGGTCCTCGCCGAACTTCCTCGACGCGTGCGGCTGCCGGCGGGACTGGAACGCGCGGTCGTTCGTCGAGGAGGCGACCGAGCGGGTCCGCGAGCAGGTGGGGCCGAGGGCCGGGTGATCCCGCCCTCTCGGGCGGCGTCGACTTCGTCGGTGGCGGCGATGTCGTCACCGCGCGATCGGCGATCGGCTCACGTGCGTCTTCGTCGACAACGGCCTGCTCCGCAAGGACGAGGCGCAGCAGGTGCAGAAGCGCTTCGCGCAGCGGCACCACCTCAACGTGGTGACCGTCGACGCGACGCGGCGCTTCATGACGAAGCTCGCCGGCGTGAGCGACCCCGAGCGGAAGCGCAAGATCATCGGCCGCGAGTTCATCGAGGTGTTCAAGGCCTCGATGCGGAAGGTGGGCAAGGCCGAGTTCCTGGCCCAGGGGACCCTCTATCCAGCGTGATCGAGTCCGTCTCGGTCCGCGGGCCCTCGGCGGTCATCAAGAGCCACCACAACGTCGGCGGGCTGCCGAAGTCGATGAAGTTCAAGCTCGTCGAGGCGCTGCGCTGGCTGTTCAAGGACGAGGTGCGCAAGGCGGGGATCGGCTTCGGCCTCGACGAGGAGTTCGTCTACCGCCAGCCGTTCCCCGGCCCGGGGCTCGCCGTCGCTGCCTCGGCCCGGTGACGAAGGACAGGCTCGACCTCCTGCGCGAGGCCGACGCGATCTTCGTCGAGGAGATCAAGGCCGGCCTCTACAAGCTCTGGCAGAGCTTCGCCGTCCTCCTGCCGGTCGGTCGGTCGAGGTCATGGGCGGCGACCGCACCTACCGGTACGTCGCGCTGCGGGCAGTGGAGTCCTCGACCTGCCGCGGGATTGACCGCGGACTGGGTGCGGCTGCCGTACGACCTCCTCGCGCGGGCGTCGAGCCGGATCGTGAACGAGGTGCGCGGGATCAACCGCGTCGTGTACGACGTGAGCAGCAAGCCGCCGTCGACGATCGAGTGGGAATGAGCACGAAGCCGGACTTCGTCCACCTCCACCTGCACACCGAGTACAGCCTGCTCGACGGGGCGTGCCGCCTCGACAGCTTGGTGGAGGAGGCGCGCGCCTCGGCATGAAGCCCATGGCCGGCGGACCACGGCAACTATGTTCGGCGCGGTCGCGTTTCCACGAGGCGTGCAAGAAGAAGAACCTGAAGCCGATCCTCGGCTGCGAGGTGTACGTGGCCCCCGGCGGCAATCTCGAGCGCCAGGCCACGAGCGCCTCCGACGCCTACAACCGCTTCACGCTCCCTCGCCACGAACGACGCCGGCTACCACAACCTCATGAAGCTCGTCTCCGCGGGCTACCTCGACAGCTTCCACCACCCGGCCGCGGATCGACAGGACCTCCTCGCGAAGTACGCCGAGGGCCTGGTGGGCCTCTCGAGCTGCCTGTCCGGCGAGATCGCCCAGCACATCCTCGCCGGAGCCGACGCCGCGGCGCTGCAGAGCGTGGGGCTCTTCTCCCAGGTCCTCGGCCGCGACCGCTTCTACCTCGAGGTGATGGAGCACGGCGGCCACGACCAGCGGCGGGTGAACCAGGGGCTCCTGCGGACTCCGCGAGAAGACGGGCCTGAAGCTCGCCGCCACGAACGACGCCCACTACCTGCACCGGGACGACTACCAGGCCCACGACGTCCTCCTGTGCATCGGGTCCGGCAAGAAGGTCGCCGACGCCGAGCGGCTCCGCTTCGACACGAACGCCTTCTACCTGAAGTCGGCCGAGGAGATGGCCGCTCTCTTCCCGGACTACCCCGAGGCGCTCCTCGCCGACCCGTCCAGATCGCCGAGATGGCCGCGACTTCGAGCTCAAGCCGGTGTCCTCGTTGCCGGCGTTCGAGGTCCCGCCGGGCGAGACGATCGACAGCCACTTCGAGAACGTGACGCGGCGCTCGTTCGCCGAGCGCTGCCGCGCGCGCTCGAGCCCGCAACCTCGGCCGGCCCGCCTGCGGCACCCGATCGCGGACTACGAGGCGCAGCTCGAGAAGGAGATCGGCGTCATCCACAAGGCCGGCCTGCTCCGGCTGCTTCCTCATCGTCTGGGACTTCATCCGCTACGCGAAGGGCGGATCCCGGTCGGCCCCGGCCGCGGCTCGGCCGCGGGCAGCCTCGTCGCGTGGGCGCTGCGCATCACCGACATCGACCCCCTCGAGAACGAGCTCATCTTCGAGCGCTTCCTGAAGACCCCGAGCGGATCAGCCCCCCGACATCGACATCGACTTCTGCGAGGCGCGCCGCGGCGAGGTCATCGAGTACGTCACGAAGAAGTGACCTGGGCAGGAGAACGTCGCCCAGATCATCACCTTCGGGACGATGAAGGCGAAGGCGGTGGTGCGCGACGTCGGCCGCGTGATGGACATGAGCTACGCCGAGGTCGACAAGATCGCGAAGATGATCCCGTTCGACCTCAAGATGACCTCGACAAGGCCCTCGAGGAGTCGCCGCCGCTCCAGGAGGCGTACCAGAAGGAGCCGAAGGTCAAGGAGCTCATCGACATCTCGCGGCGGCTCGAGGGGACGAGCGCGCCACGCCTCGATCCACGCGGCCGGCGTCGTGATCGCGCCGCAGCCGCTTCACCGACCTCGTGCCGCTCTTCAAGGGCAACACCGGCGACATCACGACGCAGTTCGACATGAAGGGGGTCGAGAAGATCGGCCTCCTGAAGATGGACTTCCCCTCGGCCTGCGGACGCTCACCCTCATCGACAACTGCGTGAAGATGATCGAGCCTGTACGCGGCGTCCAGGTCGACCCGTCGCAGATCCCCGTCGACGACGCCGCGACGTACTCCCTCTTCACCGCCGGGAAGACGGGCGGCCTCTTCCAGTTCGGAGTCGGACGGCATGCGCGACATCCTCAAGCACTTCCCGACCGCCTCGAGCACCTCGCGAACGCGCTGTACCGGCGGGGCGATGCAGATGATCGACGACTTCATCAAGCGCCGGCACGGCAGACCCGCGTCGTCTACGAGCACCCCGCCCTCGAGCCGATCCTGAAGGAGACCTACGGCGTCATGGTCTACCAGGAGCAGGTCATGCAGGCCTCCGCCCTCGCCGGGTTCACGCTCGGCGAGCCGACTTGGCCTCCTGCGCAAGGCGATGGGGAGAGAAGAACGTCGACGTGATGGGCGCCCAGAAGGACAAGTTCCTGAGGAGCTGCTCCGCGCGGTCGGTGAACGAGAAGAAGGCCGAACAAGATCTGGGACGCGATGGAGCAGTTCGCCGGGCTACGGCTTCAACAAGTCGCACTCGGCCGCGTACGCCTGGCTCGCGTACCAGACGGCCTACCCTGAAGAAGGCGAACTACCCGGCCTTCTTCATGGCGGCTCTGACCTCGGGCGCGACACCGACAAGATGGTGCAGTACATCGGGGAGTGCGCGAGATGGGCATCCGCGTCCTCCCGCCGGACCAGACCAGTCGGACATCTTCTTCACGGTCGTGAAGGCGGCGGCCAGGAACGGCACCCCGGCGGCGAGCGGCCCGGCCGGCGACCCCGCCCCGGAGGCGGCCTCGGGGGAGGACGTCCGCCGGCCTCTCCGCCATCAAGAACGTCGGCGAAAACGCGGTCGAGGCGATCCTGGGGCCGCGGGAAGGAGGGCCGTTCTCGTCCCTCTACGACTTCTGCGACCGCGTCGACCTGCAGACGGTGAACCGGCGAGGTGGTGGAAGGCTTCGTCAAGAGCATGCTTCGACTCGACCGACGGCCGCCGCGCGGCCCTCTTCGCGGCGATCGAGAAGGCGACGGAGGCCGGGCAGAAGCGGCAGCGCGACCGGGAGGCGGGTAGTCCGAGCCTGTTCGGCATGCTCGCCGGCGGCGAGGAGAAGAGGCGCCGGTCGAGCGGATCCCGGACGCCCCGCCGTGGTCGAAGCGGAGCGGCTCGCCTTCGAGAAGGAGTCGCTCGGGTTCTTCATCTCGGGCCACCCCCTCGAGCGGTTCCGGGCCGAGTTTCGCGCAGTGGACGACCGCGACGGTCGGCACCCTGCCGCAGTTCGCCTCGTCGCCGGAGGTGGCGGTCGGCGGCATCGTGACGGCCCTGCGGCTCATCAAGACGAAGAAGGGCGATCGGATGGCGAGCTTCGTCCTCGAGGGCTCGACGGCTCGGCCGAGACGCTCGTCTTCCCGGAGACGTACAAGAAGACGGCCGGGCGCCTCGCCGACGACCAGGTCGTGGTCGTGAAGAGCAAGCCCGAGGTGCAGGACGACAGCCCAAGGCCCGCATCCTCGCCGCCGACGTGCAGCCGCTCGACCAGGCGAAGCTCGCGGAGGCGCGCTTCGTCACGATCAGGATCCCCCTGCCGGTGTGGGACCGCGGCAAGGGCGAGCGCCTGAGAGACATCCTCGGGCAGCACCGCGGCGACTGCCCGGTCACCCTCGGGCTCGTGCGTCCCGGCTCGTGGGCGGTCGCCCTCGCCCCGAGCGCGGTACTACCGCGTGCGGCCCGGGCCCGTGCTCCGCGACGAGATCGAGGCGCTGCTCGGCAAGGGCGCCCTCGTCCTCTCGCGGGCGAGCGGCCCGTTCCGCGACGCCTAGGAGAGAACACCGATGGCCGAGGCCGACTTCGAGGCGCCGCTCGTCGAGCTGCAGAAGAGGATCGGCGAGCTCGCGCGCTGGCCGGGAGACCCCGACAAGGAGCAGCAGGCGCGGCGGCTGCGGGAGGAGCTCGACGAAGCGGCGCAGGTGTTCGCGCAGCTCTCGCCCTGGCAGAAGACGCTCGTCGCGCGGAACCCCAACCGGCCGTACACGCTCGACGTCGTGCAGGCGCTCTTCACCGAGTGGACGGAGGTGAAGGCGCGACCGGCGCTACGCGGACGATCCGGCCCTCGTGTGCGGCTTCGCGTTCTACCGGGACGTGCCGGTGTGCGTGATCGGGCACCAGAAGGGCCGCGACACCAAGCAGAAGATCCACCGCAACTGGCATGCCGAAGCCGGAGAACTACCGCAAGGCCCTGCGAGATCCGTGCAGCTCGCAGCGAAGTTTCGCCGCCCGATCCTCACCTTCGTGGACACGCCGGGGCCTACCCGGGATCGACGCGGAGGAGCGCGGCAGGCCGGGCGATCGCCTTCAACCTGCGCGAGATGGCGGCCCTGCGCACGCCGATCATCGTCACCGTCACCGGCGAGGGCGGCAGCGGCGGGGCCCTCGCGATCGCGGTCGGCGACCGCGTGAACATCGGCCACTCCACGTCTCCCGCTCCGTCATCTCGCCCGAGGGGTGCGCGTCGATCCTGTTCCGCGACGCCTCCCGCGCCTCGGAGGCGGCCATCGCGATGAAGATCACCGCGCCGGACCTCGCCGGCCTCGGTCTCGTCGACGAGGTCATCCCGGAGCCACCGGCGGCACCACGTCAACCACGAGGCCCTGTTCCGCTCCATGGACGAGGTCCTGTGGCGCCGAGAACCAGGAGCTGCGCGGGGAGAGGATCCCGATCGCCTCCCGCGGGCGCGGTACCAAGTTCCGCGAGATGGGCCGGCTCGGCCGCGAGTTCCAGGGAGGCGGAGGCGGCGCCGTGACGGTCCGGGCCATCGGCTCCGTCGGCGGCGGCACGATGGGGCAGGGGATCGCGATCACCTGCGGGGCGACCGGGCTCGACGTCGCTCTCTACGAGAAGACGGCCGAGCGCGCGAGGGCCAGCGTCGAGGCGATCGGCGAGTCGGCTCGACCGCGACATCGCGAAGTGGCGCCGCACCGAGTCCGAGAAGAAGGCGATCCTGGGCCGGGTGCGCACGGTCGACGACCTCGCGGCTCGAGGCGGCCCAGATCGTGATCGAGGCCGTCTACGAGGACCTGGAGCTGAAGGCCTCCCTCTTCCAGCGCCTCGACCAGGTCTGTCCGCCGGACGACATCCTCGCCACGAACACGTCCTCGCTCTCCGTGACCGAGATCGCGACGCGGACGAAGCGGCCGGACCGGGGTGATCGGCCTGCACTTTCTGCAGCCGGTGCCGAGTCCCCACGTCGAGGTCGTCCGCGGGCTGTCGACGTCGAACGAGACGTTCCACGCGGCCATGGAGTTCGTGCAGTTATCGCTTCAAGACCGGCATCGAGGTGTTCGAGTACCCGGGCTACGTGACGACCCGGGCCGATCCTGCCGTTCCTCAACGAGGCGATGCACGTCGTGATGGAGGGCGTGGCGACGCCCGACGCCGTCGGCACCTCGATGCGCCTGGGCTACGGCCTGCCGGTCGGGCCGCTGGCCCTCGCCGACCGCATGGGGCTCGACGAGGTGTCGCGCTGGATGCAGTACCTGTTCGAAGAGGGCTCGGCGACCTGAAGTACCGACCGTGCCCGCTCCTGCGCAAGATGATCCACGCCGGCCAGCTCGGGGTGAAGAGCGGGAAGGGCTTCTTCGAGTACGACGAGGACGGCAACCCGCTGGCTCGGAAATGACGCTCCCGGTCGATCCCGAGCGGCTGCGCCGGCAGTTCCCCTCGCTGACGGACGAAGACCTCGCGGCATTTCGAGGCGGTGACCCGGCGCGTCCTCGCCGACCCGCGCCAGCGCGGACGCGTCCTCGCGAGGCGATGGCATCGCCCAGCGGGCGCGCGAGAAACGGGCAAGGACGTCCGCTCGAGCCGGCCGAGCGCGAGAGCGCTGTCCTACGCCTCTGCCCTCGCCAGGATGCGGGGACGCTAGCCCGGGCCGGCTCGGGGCGCGCAGGCCGCAGGCGGTAGAATGACCCCATGAAGGTGCTCGTCCTCAACTGCGGCAGCTCCTCCCGTCAAGTTCCAGCTCGTGGAGACGGACGAGACCTCCGCGGCGGCCAGGTCCGACCGGGCCCTGGCGAAGGGCCTCGTCGAGAACATCGGCGGGACGGCCATCCTCAAGTGCGAGGCCGACGGACGGCCCGAGATCCGGGAGACGGCCGAGATCCTGGAGCGCAAGGTGGCGGTGGAGCGGGCGCTCGGCGGGCTTCTCGGCCCGAACGGCCTCGGCGTCCTGCCGGACCGCCAGGAGATCGGGGCAGTCGGCTACCACGCCGTGGTGCACGGCGGAGAGCGATTCCACTCCTCGGTCGTGATCGACGACGCGGTGCTGCGCGCGATCGAGGTGCGCTGAACCTCGCGCCGCTGCACAACCCGCCGAACGTGAAGGGCTACCCGGGCGGCGCGCGACCTCCTGCGGGAGGTGCGCACACGTGGCCGTGTTCGACACGGCCTTCCACCAGAACGATGGATCCCGTCGCCTACCTCTACGCGCTGCTACGTGCTCTACCAGCGCCACGGCATCAGGCGCTACGGGTTCCCCGGGACCTCGCACCGCCACGTCTCGCGCCGCGCGGCGCGACCTCGGCCGGGCCGACGACCCGACCACTCCGCCTCGTGACCTGCCACCTCGGCAACGGCTGCTCGCTCGCGGCCGTCCGCGGCCGCTCGGTCGACACCTCGATGGGTTTCACCCCCTCGAAGGGTCTCGTCATGGGCAGCCCGGAGCGGGGACCTCGATCCGGCCATCCTGATGCACGTCATGGCGAAGGAGGAGCTCGGGGCGGCGGAGATGAGCGCCCTCCTCAACAAGCACTCCGGCCTCCTCGGCCTCTCCGGCCTCAACAACGACATGCGCAAGCTCCTCGAGGCGGAAGCCGCGGGCAGCGACCGGGCGAAGCTGGCGGTCGACGTCTTCTGCTATCGGCTGCTGCGAGTACATCGCCTCCTACGTCGCCGTCCTCGGCGGCCTCGACGCCCTGGTCTTCACGGGCGGGATCGGCGAGAACGCGGCCCCGGTGCGGGCCCGCGCGGTGGCCGGGCTCGAGCGCCTGGAGCTCGCCGTCGACGGGGCGCGCAACGCCGGGGTGCGGGGCGGCGAGACGCGCATCTCGCCCGACGACCGCGCCTGCGCCGTGCTCGTCGTGCCGACGAGAACGAGGAGCTGCTCATCGCCCGCGACACCTACCGGATCGTGCGCGGGCTGCCCCTCGGATGAGACCCGACCGCACCCGGACGGTTCGCCGCGCGCTCCTCGCCTCGTGCTCGTGGTGAGCGGGGCCGTGGCCTGGAGCCTGCGCCGCGGGTCCCCGACGGCGCCGCCGCCACGACCGTCAGCGAGCAGCGCGGCGACCAGGGCACGACCGTGAGCAACCTCTCCTTCATGCGCTTCAAGGAGGGCAGCCGCGAGATCTCGATCCGGGCGCGGGAGATGCTGGGCCGGGAGGGCGAGCCCAGAAGCTGTCCGGGGTCGAGGTCAGCTTCCCGTACGCCACGGGAGGGCGGTCCGGGACGGCGACGATCACCGCGGACGAGTGCCTCTACCAGGCGGACCCGATGCGCGCCTCCTTCAGGGGAACGTCAAGGTGCGCACCGACGACGGGCTCGAGGAAGCTCGACACCGACGGGCTCCAAGTACTGGGCGAAGGAGCAGCGGCTCTTCAGCCGGGACGAGGTGCCGCTTCCGCCGCGGAGCGGTGTCGGGCTCGTCGAACGGGATGGACTACGACGAGGAGGCCGGGCTCGTCCTCCACGCCGCCGTGAAGATCCACATGGAGGACGCGGCGGGCCCGCCGGCCGACGTCGAGTCGAGCCAGGCGGTCGCATCGAAGCTGGGCACGATCGAGTTCAACGACGGCGTCGTGGTCCGGCAGGGCGGACGGGAGCTGACGTCCGTCCGGCTCCTCCTCCGCCCTGTCGGAAGACCGGTCGTACGTCGAGCGGGCGGCCGCGATCGACGAGGTCTTCGTGCGCAGCAGGGCGGGGGAGGCGGTCCCGGGCGCGCCCGCGGCGCAGTCCGGGACCCGCGAGATGCGCTGCCGCCGGCTCAACGTGGCGTTCCGGGGCAAGGGCGTGCTCAAGGAGGCGTTCTGCGTCAACGGCGCCTCCCTCGACATCCTGCCCGGGACCGGCGACCCGCCCGAGAAACGACGTGACGGCGCCCCTCCTGTCGTACCTCTTCGACGAGCAGGGGCAGCTCACGGGCGTCGAGGGTCCGGGCAGCTCACGAGCACGCGCGTGCCCCCGATGGCGGTCCTGACTCGGAGCCGGTCCCGCCCGCGACGCTGCCCGCGCGGCGCGTCCCGAGCAGGCCGGTTCACGGCCGCGCTCGACCCCGCGAGCAGGCTCGTCCGGCACGCGACGTTCGAGGAGCGGGGTGCGCTTCAGCGAGCCGGGGCGGCGCGCGTCGGCGCAGAAGGCGGTGCTCGACGACGGCGGGCCTCGTCACGCTGACCGGCGGCGAGCCGCGGGTCGAAGACGACGCCCAGGGCGGCGACCTGCGCGGGAAGGAGATCCGCATCGGCGCGATCGCGGGCCGTCGCTCTCGACGGCGTCCGGCGCGTCCCGCGCCGCGCCGGGCGCGGGCGGCGCCGCCGGGCCCACGCTGCCCCTCTCCGGCGACGAGCCGACGATCGTCCTGTGCCGGCAGTTCGACTACGACCCGGTGACGAAGTCCGCCCGCTACAAGGACAACGCCCCTCGCTGGGGTCCGGGGCGGACGAAATCCGACGCCCTGTCGTCGTGGACCAGCCGGGTGAGGAAGGGCCGCCTGAGCGCGACGGGCGGGGTGCAGTCGACCCTCCACCCGAAAAGACGAAGAAGGGCGCCGACAAGCCGGCCGAGCCGGTGAGCGCCCGCAGCCGGCCGCTCTACGAGGAGGCGGCGCGGCGCGTGGTCTACACGGGCGAGGTCGAGATCCGCCAGGGCGACCTGATCACGAAGAGCCCAGGGGCGATCGTCCTGCTGGGCGCGGACGGCCGCACGATGGAAGCTCCTCGCCGGCTCCCCGGTTGAGCTGCGCCAGGGGACGAAGAAGGCGAACGGCGAGCGCGCGACGTACACGCCGGCCGACGAGACCCTCGTCCTCGTCGGCGAAGAGTGGTGCTCGAGGACGCCGACCGGCGCCTGGAGGGCCGCGTCCTCACCTTCCAGTCGGGCAGTGATAGGATCCCGGGGTCGACGGCCGCGAGGAGAAGTCCGGACCGAGGCCGTCTTCAAGGAACAGGTTCCCCCCAAGCCTTGAGCGGCCTTTCCGCGTCCTGCGGGCGTCCGCCCTCACGAAGTCGTACGGCCGCCGCGTCGTCGTGCGGGAGGTCGAGCTGGAGATCCGCCGGGGCGGGGTCGTCGGCCTCCTCGGCCCGAACGGGGCGGGAAAAGACGACGACGTTCTGCATGGTCGTTGGCCTGACCCCGGCCCGACAGCGGGCGTCTTCCTCGGCGAGGAGGACATCACGGCCCAACCGATGTACCAGCGCGCCCGCGCCGGCCGGCCCTCCCAGGAGGCGAGCATCTTCCGCAAGCTGACGACGGAGGAGAACGTGCTCGCCATCCTCGAGACCCGCGGGCTGCCCTCCCGGTGGCTCGAGATCGCGCGGGCCCTCGCCGCGCAGCCGTCCTACATCCTCCTCGACGAGCCGTTCGCCGGGATCGACCCGCTGGCCGTCATCGACATCGAAGATCATCGCGCACCTGCGCGACCGCGGAATCGGCATCCTGATCACCGACCACAACGTGCGCGAGACCTTGAAAATAACGGATCGCGCCTATATTCTCAAGGACGGCAATGTGTTCCGCTCCGGCACTCCTCACGAGCTCGCGTCGGACCCTGAGGTGCGCCGCGTCTACCTCGGCGAGGGCTTCCGCCTGGACGGGCGCGAGGCCTGACGGGCTCCTCGAAGCCGGAGACTGAATAGGCTTGGCTCTCCACCAGAAGCTCGGCCTCTCGGCCCGGCTTTCGCAGCGGCTGATCCTCACCGCGTGCTCCGGCCAGGCGATCGGCTGCTGCCGCTCCACAGCCCTCGGCTCGCCGAGGTTCTCGAGCAGGAGGTGATGGAGAACCCCGCACCCTCGAGGAGGTCCCGGTCGAGGAGACGAAGGCCGAGGAGATCGCGCAGGAGGAGCCGGTCGAGCGCGAGAAGGCCGAGGACCCGCTCAAGGAGATCGAGGTCGAGCGCTTCTTCGACGACTACTTCGACGACGGGTCCGAGCGGCGGGTGCGGCCGGCGCGGAGCTGCCCGAGGTCCCGCCGATCGAGAACACGCTCACCGATCGCCCGACCTCTACGACCACCTGCTGTGGCGACGCGAGATGGTCGCGGCCGACGACTACACGGTGGAGATCGGCGAGGCGATCGTCCAGAACCTCGACGAGGACGGTCTCCTGCGGGTCAGGCTCGAGCAGGATGCTGACCATGGGGCCGTGGGCGATCGAGGACGTCGAAGGTGCTGCTCCTCGTGCAGACCTTCGAGAACCCGCCGGGAGTCGCCGCGCGCAGCCTCACCGAGTGCCTGCGCGGCGTCCGGCTGCGCCTCCTCGGGCTCGAGGGCTCGCCCGCGGACGTCATGGTCCGCGACCACATGAAGCAGCTCCAGAGCCACCAGTACCAGGACATCTCGGCATGGGCCTGACCGCGGACGAGGTCAGCGCACCTACCTCGGGATATCCGCGCCCTCTCCCCGCAGCCGGGCAACCGCGCTACAGCCGAACAAGTCGGCGTACATCCTTCCCGACGTGTTCGTCGTGAAGGAGGGCGAGGAAGTACAAGATCGTCCTGAACGACGACGGCCTGCCGAAGCTCCGGATCAGCCCGACCTATCGCCGCATGCTCGACCACAAGGACCCGGCGAGGCCGCGCGCGTACGTCAAGGACAAGCTCCGCAGCGCGCGCTGGCTCCCTGAAGAGCGTCGACCAGCGACGGCGCACGATCTACAAGGTGGCGGACTCGATCGTGCGGCACCAGCGGGCGGTTCCTCGACCACGGCATCCCCACCTGCGCCCGCTCGTCCTGCGCGACGTGGCGAGCGACATCAGGATGCGAGTCGACCGTGTCCCGGGTCGTGGCGAACAAGTACATACACACGCGCGGCGTGTACGAGATGCGCTTCTTCTTCCACAGCGGGATCACGTCCTCCTCGGCGAGGCGGTCAGCTCGGTCACGATCAAGGACCGGATCCGCAAGATGATCGACGAGGAGGACGCCTCGCGGCCGCTGTCCGACTCGAAGATCGCGGAGGTCCTCGAGGCCGAGGGCCTGCCCGCTCGCCCGCCCGCACCGTCGCCCAGTGGGAGGAGCTCCGCATCCGCCCTCGAACCTGCGCAAGACGGTCCAGTGAGCCACGGCGCCTTCGGCGGCGCCGGAGGAAGGTCGATCGAGTTCACGGGCCGGCAGACGGTGGGCGCGGCCATCCGGCGGCTCGCCGAGATCAAGCTCGGGCTGTCCCGGCTGTTGCCCGGCGTGACGCGGGCCACGTCATCCTCACCGCCGACAAGCGCGCCTCGTGGCGGAGGTCAGCCTGCACTCGCGCAACGCCGACCTCGCCGCGACGGCTGCGTCGAACGACGCGGCTGTCGCTCTCGGACGCGATCTCGCAAGCTCGAGCGGCGACCGAGAAGAAGGAAGACGCGCCGGCACGGTGGAAGAGACCCGCCTCGCCGCGCCTCGTGGCCGCGACGTCGACCCGCGCCCGCGACCGAGGCGGGCGAGGGCGGTCCGCGCATCATGGACTCCCGCCGGGCGGCCGTGGAAACCGATGACCCTCGACGAGGCGGCCCTGCTGGAGCTCGGCGGCCGCCGCGAGGCGATCTCGATGTACCGCGACGAGCAGGCCGGCCGCATCCGGTGGTGCTCTACCCTTGCCGACGGCCACCTCGGCCTGGTCGAACCGGAGGCCTGAGGCCGCGATGCCCGCCCGCCGCCGCGCCTTGGACGCCCGGCGGTGCCCGCGCGGACGCCCGTCGCCGACGGGGCAATACCTGGTCGAATCCTCCAGGCCGGCGGAAGGCCTGAAGCCGAGCGCCTCGCGGCCGGCCGGCGCAACCTCGGCCACCGGATCCACGCGGCGCGAACAGCGGCCGGGCCTCGCCTGACCGGCTACACGGACTACATCCCGGTACGGCCGCGTGCAGATCATCGGCAGCAGCGAGACCGGCTACCTCGCGGCTCCAGCCCGGCCAGCCGCCGGGCGATTCCTGGCAAGCTCTGCCGGTGCCGGATCACCTGCTTCGTGGTGACCAAGGGGATCAACGCCGCCGGAGCTGCTGTCCGCGGCCGAGGCGGGGATCCCGGCTCGCCGACACCGCTCGAGTCGACGGCCCTCATCAAGCTGCTCTCCGCGTTCTCGGAGAGGCTCGCCACTCGCCTCCACCTGCACGCGGTGCTCCTCGACGTGTTCGGCCTCGGCGTCCTCATCCTCGGGGAGAGCGGCATCGGCAAGTCGGAGTGCGCCCTCGACCTCATCGACCGGGGCCACCGGCTGGTCGCGGACGACGTGGTCGAGGTGAAGCGCATGGGCGACGTGCTCGTCGGCGCCTCCTTGCGGACCTGACAACGCTACCATGGAGCTGCGGGGCCTCCGGAATCCTGAACATCAAGGACCTCTACGGCGTGTCCTCGATCCGGCTGTCGAAGAAGCTCGAGCTCGTGGTCCAGCTCGAGGCGCTGGGAGGCCGAGGAAGAGTACAGGCGGCTCGGCTCCACCCGGCGAACTCCCCGTGCTCGGGGTCGAGGTGCCGCTCGCCCGCATGCCGGTCGCCCCCGGGCGGAACATCGCGCTCCTCGTCGAGGTGGCGGCCCATGCCGGCCAACTGCTGCGCGGGGGCGGCCTACGACCCGCCAGCGCGGCGGTTCGTCAACGGGTCGACGAGATGGTGGGCGACGACAGCGCCGGCCGCGCGGCGGCGCTCCGGGGAAGACGGCGGTGAAGGAGAAGGAGGCGGGCGGCGGGAGCCGCGGCTGCTCGTGATCCGCGAAGGCCTCCTCGGAATCGACCAAGACCCGTGTCGCGCGCGCTCGAGGGACGCCGGCTGGTTCTGCGTCGACAACCTGCCGATCGCCCTCGTGCCGTCCTTCGCCGGGCTCATCCGCGGCTCGGCCCAGCTCCGTAGCGGTCGGCCCTCGTCGTCGACGTGCGGGAGCGTGGCTTCCTCGAGGCGTTCCCCGCCGTCTTCCGCTCCTTGCGGGAGAGCGACATCCCGGCGAGCCTCATCTTCCTCGAGGCCGACGAGCGGGCGCTCCTCCGCCGCTTCAGCGAGACGAGGCGGCCCCACCCGCTGGCCGGCAACGCGCCGGTGATCGACGGCATCCGCGCCGGCGGGACCCTCCTCCGCCGATCCGCAAGATGGCCGACGTCATCGTCGACACGTCGCTACCATTCACGAGCTGCGCGACTACGTCCGCGAGCGCTACGACGCGTGCGGCACGAGGGGCGGCGGATGGTCGTCTCGGTGCTGTCGCCCTGGCCGCCGGCCTGCCGCCGGAAGCCGACATGGTCTTCGACATGCGCTTCCTCGCGAACTCGAACTTCGTCCCCTGCTGCGCAAGAAGATGGGCGCCGACGCCGAGGTCGTCGCGTTCCTGAAGAAGCAGCCGGAGACGGCCGCGTTCCGCGGCGCGCGCTGGCCCTCGTGCGGTACGTGCTGCCGCGGCACGAACGCGAGGGGCGCAGCTACCTGACGATCGCGGTGTTTGCACCGGCGGTCGCCACCGATCGGTGATGGTGGCGAACGCGGTGGGGCGGCGGTGCGGCAGAAGGGCTACCCCGTGCGGGTCTACCACCGCGACGTGGGCCAGAGGTGAGCATGATCGGGATCCTGGTGGTGACGCACGCTGGCGTCGCGGAGGAGCTCGTGAACGCCGCGCGCAACATCGTGGGGGAGATCCCGTCGATCCGGGCCGTGTCGATCGGCTGGAGTGACGACCCGGGGGCGGCGAACGGCGCGATCGAGGAGGGCCTGCGCGCCTCGGCGGCGGTGGGCCGACGCTCGTCCTGACCGACATGTTCGGCGGGACGCCGACGAATCTCGACCCTGCCGTTCCTCTCCGAGAACGTGGAGATCGTGACCGTGAACCTACGACGCTGATCAAGGCGCTCGGCCCTGCGCGAGGGCGCGCTCGTCGAGGTGGCGCGGGCCGTGCGCGAGCAGGGGCAAGGGCGCCATCTACGTGGCGAGCGAGATCCTGGAGCGGCGCGGGGCGTGATCCGGAGAGAGCTGCGGATCCGCAACCGGCTGGGCCTCCACGCCCGGGCTGCCGCGCGGTTCGTCCACACCGCGGGGCAGCAGTTCCGCTCGCGCGCTCATCGCCGGCCGCGAGGCTGGCCGCGGACGGCAAGTCCATCCTCGGCATCCTCCTCCTCGGCGCCGGGGTCGCAGGGCACCACGATCGAGGTCACCGCCGACGGCCCGGACGAGGTGGAGGCGACCAGCCCTGGCCGCGCTCGTCGAGAGCGGCTTCGAGAGTCGCGGTGAGCGGCCTGCGGGGGACGGGCGTATGGCCGGGATCGCGGTCGGCCCGGCCATCGTCGTCGAGCGGGACACGGGCTCCCGTCTTCCGCCTGTCCGTGGCGCCGGACGAGGTCGAGGCGGAGGTGGGCCGGCTCTGAGTCGGCCTTCGAGCAGTCGCGAGAGCAGCTGAGGCGGGTCAAGGAGCGGCTGTCGCGGGAGGTGGCGCGCCGCACGCCTACATCTTCGACGCGCACCTCCTGATGCTCGACGACCCGCTGCTGCGCGACCGGGCGGTGGCCCTGGTGCGGACCGACCGGGTCAACGCGGAGCGGCGCTGCGCTGCGTCTCGGAGAGCCCTGGTCGATCTCTTCAGCCAGTTCTCGGACGCCTACCTCCGCGAGCGGAGCACCGACCCTCGACGACGTCGTCGGCCGCGTGCAGCCGGAATCGCAGCGAGGAGGCCCCGTCCCTTGCAGCGCGGCTGCCCGGCCCGGTGGTGCTCGTGGCGGGCGACCCCACGCTGTCGGAGGCGGCCGGGCTCGACTGGGACCGGGTCCTGGCGGTGGTGACGGACGTCGGGTCGTCGACCACCACACGGCGATCATCGCTCGCTCGCTCGGCATCCCGGCCGTCGCGGGGCTCACAGGCGACGCGCCTCATCCCGCCCGGCGTCCTCATCGCCGTCGACGGAACGCGGCGAGGTCGTCGTCGAGCCTCGGGGCCGGCCCCGGCCGCGCCAGGTGAGGCGGGTGAGGAGTTCCGGGGCTGCAGGAGAGCGGCCCGGGGACGCGGGCCCTGCCGTCGCGGACGCTCGACGACGTGGTCGTCCGCCTCGAGGCGAACGTCGAGTTCCTGAGGAGGCGGCGACCGCCCAGCAGCACGGCGCCGAGGGCATCGGGCTCTTCCGCTCGGAGTACCTCCTGCCGGGGCCTGCGCTGCCGAGCGAGGCGCAGCAGGTCGACGTCTACCGGCGGCTCATCGAGCAGATGCACCCGCACCCGGTGACGGTGCGGACGTGGACGTCGGCCCGAGGCTCGGCCTCGTCGGGCCTGTCGAGCCCGAACCCGGCCCTCGGGGAGCGGGCGCTGCGCCTGCTGCACCGCTCGCGCGAGCCGTTCCGGACGTGCAGTTGCGGGCGCTGCTGCGCGCGGGCGCCGGCCGGCCGATCCCGGATCATGTTCCTGTTCGTCAGCGGGGCCGCCGACCTGCGCCTCGCGCTGGACCTCTCGACGAGGCGCGCGCCTGGGCTGCGGTCCGAGGGCGTTGACTTCGAGGACGACGTGCCGGTGGGCGTCAATCTCGAGGTGCTCGGCGCGGCCATGGTCGCCGACCTTCTCGCGCCTTCGGTGGACTTCTTCAGCGTCGGCACGAACGACCTCATCCAGTACCTGCTGGCGGTCGACCGCACGGACCCGTGGGTGTCCGCCCTCTACGAGCCGCTGCACCCGGCGGTGCTGCGCGCTGGGGCAGGTGGCGGCGGCGGCGTAGGCGAGCGGCCGGCCTCTCTCCGTCTGCGGCGAGATGGCTGGCCAGCCGCTCGAGGCGGTCCTCCTCGTCGGCCTCGGCATACGCGAGCCGTCCGCGCTCCCGGCCATCCCGCGCGTGAAGGCGGCCCTGCGCGCGGTGAGCGCGGAGAGGGCTCGCGACGTGGCCGGCCGCCTGCTCCTGCCCGACCGGGCGGAGATCGAGGCCCTCCTGCGCCGGGAGCTGCCGGCCGAGGTGCTCGCCCCGCAGCCGGCACGGCGTCGCGAGGCGGCCCGACCCCGAGGCTAGTAGCGGGCGACCTCGCGGATCGCGGCGGCGAGGTCGGCCACCGCGGCAGGATCGCGTCCTCGAGGCTCGGGTGTAGCCGACGAACGTGTCGAGGGCGGCCACCCGCCGCACCGGGGCGTCGAGGTGCTCGAAGAGGTCGGAGGCGACGCGGGCCGCGATTCCGCGCCGTAGCCCCAGGAGCGGGCGTCCTCGTGGGCGACGATCACCCGGCCCGTCTTCCGACGCTACCGCGGCGATCGCGTCCCAGTCGTACGGGCTCAGCGTGCGCAGGTCGAGGATCTCGGCCTCGATGCCGTCGGCGCCCGCCGCGCGGCGACGAGCGAGCGCTGGACGAGGGCGCCGAACGCCACGATCGTGACGTGGCGCCCTCGCGCACGCGCGCGGCCCGGCCGAACGGGATCGTGTAGTCCGGGCCGGGGTAGCGGCCTCGTTGTAGGTCTGGCGGTAGAGGTGCTTGTGCTCGAGGAAGAGCACCGGGTCGTCGCCGCGGATCGCGGTGCGCAGCAGGCCGCCCGCGTCCTCGGCGTTCGAGGGGATCACGACCCGCAGGCCGGGCACGTGGGTGAAGATCACCTCGCCGCACTGGCTGTGGTAGACGGCGCCGCCCTCTAGCAGGTAGCCGTAGGTCACGCGGATGACGACGGGGCAGCTGAACGAGCCGTTCGAGCGCCAGCGGATGAGGGCGAGCTCGTTGCGGATCTGCATGTAGAGGCCAGATGTAGTCGAAGAACTGGACCTCGACGATGGGCTTGAGGCCGCGCGTCGCCATGCCGATCGCCCGGCCCACGATGTTCGCTTCCGCGAGGGGCGCGTTCCACACGCGGTGCGAGCCGCAGGCGGCGCTGGCAGGTTGTGGGTCACCTTGAAGACGCCGCCCTTGCCCTTGACCTCCGACAGGCTCGCCTCGCGCGAGCAGTCGGCCACGTCCTGCCGAGCGATCGACGACGTGGGCGTCGCGCCGCATCTCGTCGTTCAGGCAGGCGTTCAGGAGGTCGACCATCGTCTTCGGGTCGCCGGAGAGCGACGGCTCGACGGCGAGGGAGGCCGAGGTGGGGTCGAAGTCCGGGGAGTAGACGTGGCGGGTCGCGCTCCGGGGATCGGGGACCGGGGCCGCGAGGGCGGCCTCGGTGGCGGACGCGACTCGCGGGTCGACCTCTCGCGGATCCGCGCGAGGCGATCCTCGGTGACGAGGACCTCCTCGACGAGCCGGCGGGGGAAGGCGACGAAGCGGGTCGCGCCGGGCTCCGGACGCACGCTCGGAGGCGGCACGGTAGAGGGCCTCGTCGTCGGACAGCGAGTGCGAGTAGGGCGGATCACCTTCGCGTGGACGAACGCGGGGCCCCGGCGCGCCCGGCACCACTCGGCGGGGCTGGAGAGAACGTCGAGGCAGGCGACCGGGTCGCCGTCGACCTCGCGCACGAGAAGGTTCGGGAAGGACGAGACGAGCCGCGACACGCTGCCGCCCGCGGTCTGGACCTCGACGGGCACCGAGATCGCGTAGCCGTTGTCCTCGACGAGGTACAGGACCGGGAGCCGCAGGTTGCAGGCGGTGTTGAGGCTCTCCCAGAACTCGCCCTCGAAATGCCGTCTCCGCACGAGCAGTAGACGACCCCGTCGGAGCGAAACGCCGGCACGTCGGGCCCGGCCACGTGGCCGGCCGTGAGGTAGAGGCCGGCCTCGGCGCAGCCGACGGCCTGAAGGAACTGCGTGCCGGTGGGCGAGGAGCGCGTCACCACGTTGAGGCGCGGGTGCTGGTTCAGTGGGACGGCATCTGACGCCCGCCCGAGCTCGGGTCGTCCTTCGAGCCGACCGGCCCGAGCAGCATCTCGAGCGGCGTCATCCCGGAGTTGCAGCAGGAGCGCGCGGTCGCGGTAGTAGGCGTAGAACCAGTCGTGGCCGGGGCGCAGGACCGAGCCCGCCGCGACCAGCACGGCCTCGTGCCCGCGCCGCTGATCTGGAAGTAGACCCGGTTCTGGCGCTTGAGCTGGATCTCCTTGTCGTCGAGCCGTCGCGACAGGACATCGTCCGGTACAGCCCGACGAGCGCGTCGCCCTTCTGGCGCAGCGGGCTCGCGACGGTTGTGGCCTGGCTCAATGAGACGCTCCCCGGGAGAGCCATGCGCGGCGGGTCGTGGCCATCGGGATTACCCCGAATTCCCATCGCTCAGGCCCTGAGCAGGTCGAGGAGGAAGCCCGGGCCGAAGGCCGTCCGGGCCGGACGAAGTCGCCGGCGATGCCCACGAGGCGGTCGTCGGCGAGGTCCGGCCGGCGCGCCAGCCGGTGGGCGACCGCGCCGGCCAGCGCGGGGAAGGCCACCGCCCACTGGAGGAGACGGTTGAACCGGAACTTGTCGCCCGTCGCCGCCGCGCGCTCCCGCTCGTAGCGGTGGAGGCGGGGAGCGGGTCGTCGCCCGTCCGCAGTGCTCCGTCGGCCGCGGCGGCCGCGAGCTCGGCCGTCCGCAGCGCGAGCGTGACCCCTCCCCCGTGAAGGGGTCGTGGAAGCCGGCCGCGTCGCCGACCAGCAGCGCGCCGGGAGCGACGACCCGGCGGCAGCGGAGAGCCAGCGGGCCAATCGCCTTCGGCGGCTCGCCGAGGCGTGCCCGCGCGAGCCGTTCGTCGATCCGGGGCCAGCGCCGGCGGAGGCTCTCGCGGTAGAAGCCCTCGAGGCTGCCGGCCGCGCCGGCCATCTCTTCGCGGCCTGGAGGACGAAGGCCACGTTCGCTGGCCGTGTCGAGAGCGGCGAGGCCGCAGTAGTGCCGCCGCCGCCCACGTGCATCTCCCCGGTGTCGCCCAGGCCGTCGACACCGTCCCAGTAGCCAGACGGAGAAGCCGGAAGCGCGGTGCTCGCCCAGGAGTTCGAGCGAGCGGCCGATGACGCCGCGGCGCCCGTCGGCGCCGACCACGAGGCGCGCCTCGACCCGCGACGCCTCGCCGGCGCGCTCGGTCTCGATCTCGCGCCACGGCGCTGTCGGCCGCGCGGAGAGGCCGTGATGCAGCTCCTCGCGGTCTCGGCGTCCAGCCCGCGGCGACGACAGGACAAGGCCGAGGTGAGCCGGCGCACCGCGGTCCGGCCGAGCACTGTAGCGGCCTCAGGCGCCGCGCGTCCGCGGGGAGCGAGCGCGCGCCGAGCAGGGGGCGGGGACGGAGCGCTCTCCGACGGGGGCAAGGTCGCTCCGACCCGCGTCCGCGAGCCGCCAGGCCCGCAGAGACGCCCCGCCGCACACCTTGTCGCGGGGAAGTGCGCGGAGTCCACGAGGAGAACGTGCCCGGCGGCGGCGAGACGGGCCGCGACCGCGGAGCCGGCCGGGCCGCCCCCGACCACGACGACGTCCCGTCGCTCGGTCACGGCGCCGCTCCGCGACGGCGAGGAGACGATAGGGGAAGCAGCGCTCGATCCGCGCGGATGGACCCGGACGCCGCGGCGAATGCCTCGCGCAGCCCGGCCGGCCGGAAGGCGCGCCGGATCGAGAGAAGGCCGTCGGCCACGCTGACGGGGCTGCGGAAGAGCAGGGGAAAGAAGGCCCGCCCGAACGCGTACGGGACGAGGGCGCGGTGGGAGGTCGTTGACGACGAGCGCGCGCCCGGCCAGGGCGTAGAGTAGGCGGCGAGGATCGCGGGCAGCTCCGCGGCGTCGAAGTGGTGGAGGAAGAGCGACGCGGTGACGACGTCGAAGGCGCGAGGCGGGGAAGGGGAGGCCAGCGGACGTCGGCCACGACGCGGCGGACGCGGGCCGGCGCGCGAGGCGGGAGGTGGAGCCCCTTCACGTCGACCGCCACCGCCGTGATCGGCCCGGGCAGGCAATCGAGGAGGTGGACGGGGCACGTCCGCGGAGGCCGACCCGACGCGTCGAGCAGGCGGCCGCCCGGCGGCAGGTGGGGCCGCACGGCGGGAGGAGCCGGCCGGCGTTGCCGAGCCGGCGGTTGACGAACTGGAGGTCGCGGAGGCTCCGCAGCGCCTCCGCCTCCGGCACGCCCTGGTCGAGCTGCTCCGGGTCGGTCGCCCGCGTCGCGAGAAAGCCCGTCACCGGAACTCGAGGAGAGCCAGCTCGGCGGAGAACCCGGGGCCGAAGGCGGCGAGGAGGCCCAGGGCGCCGGGCTGGGGCGGTGCCGGCGCAGCACCTCGTCGAGGACGAAGCGAGACCGTCACCGAGCCTGGGCGTTGCCGTGCTCGGCGAGGACGGCCTCCGTGGGCGCGAGGTCGGCCGTGGCGCGAGGCCGAGCTGCCCTGGCCATCACCTCCACCACGCGCCGGCTGCCGGGATGGAGCACGGGTGGGGCGAGCCGACAGGCGGTCGAGGCCCCGCGCTCCTCGAGGAAGCCGTCCACGGCCGCGCGCACTCTCGCGCCGTACGAAGGGCGCGAGGCCCTTGTCGAGACGGATCTGCAGGCCCGAGTTCCGCAGGTCGAAGCCCATGAGGTGCGTGGTGCCGGGGAAGAACAGGCTGTCGCGGTCGCCGAGGCGCACGAGGCCGCGGACGGCGGCGGGGTGGCGCGGGCCGACGATCAGCCGCGGCGCCGCCGTCGCCGAAGAGGGCGGTCGACACGACGGTTCGTGGCCGAGCGGGTCCCAGGGCTGGAACGTCAGGCTCGCCATCCTCGATCGCCAGCAGCAGGACCGCGCGGTCGGGGTGGGCGGCGAGGTAGTCGGCGGCCCGGGCGAGGCCGACGACGCCGCCCGCGCAGCCGGCCTCGGTGATCGGGAGGCGAGAGGCGCGGCCCCAGGCCGAGGGCGTTCGCCACGGGCGTCGAGCTGGCCGGGATCATGAACCCCGTGCAGGAGACGCTGACGACGAGGCCGACGTCGGCCGGGGACAGGCCGGAGGTCGCGAGGGCGCGGCGGGTGACGTCCACGCCGGCGGCGCACGCAGTCTCCTGGTAGATGCGGTTGCGGGTCTCGAAGTCGGCCGGCGCGAACACCTCCTCGATCGGGACGATTGAACAAGCCCTGGCTGCGGACGCCGGCCGCAGCGTAGACCGAGAGCAGCCGCCGGGCCGTGCCGGCGGCGTCGGCTTCCAGCCAGCGTCGCACGCGCTCGGTGACGGTGGCCTGGTCGTAGCGGCCGGCGGGGACCCAGCGCTCGACGGACAGCAGGGAGGGTATCCGTTTCATTGTCGCCGGCTCGGCCGGGGCTGGGTGGGGGCGAACGGAAACGGAGACGGAAACGGAAATCGAACGAACGGACTTCGCCTTGGCCGACTTCAGAGAGGAGGAGCCAGGTCGGCAACTCGCACCGCCGCCGGGTGCGGGAGCGGGGATTCCGAAGGTTTCGCGAGGCGTGCGGCCGGCCTCGCGAAACCTTCGGGTCAGAACGGCACGTCCTCGTCCGACGCCTGGAAGTCGTCCTCGACCGCCACCTTCCGGGGAGCGCTGCTGCTGCCGCCGCTCGACCGCGAGCCGCCTTCGCCGCGTCCCGCCGAGGAGGACGAGGCGCGAGCCGGGGCGCGCTGGACGCGGATCCGGGTCGTGTTGCGCTTGTTGCTGTCCTTGTCGGTCCACTCCTCGTAGCGGATCTTGACTCCTCGAGGTAGACTCCGCCGCCCCTTGGTCAGGTAGTCGCGCACGATCTGGCGGTCTTGCCGAAGACCTCGACCCGGTGCCACTCCGTGCGCTCCTGCTTCTGGCCGGACTTGTCGTTCCAGCTCTCGCTCGTGGCGAGGCTGAAGTTCGCGATCGGCTCGCCGGACTGCGTGTACCGGATCTCCGGTCGCGCCCGAGGTCTTGATCAGGATGACCTTGTTGGAGGAAGGCCATTCGTTCTCTCCTGCCGCGCTCAGGGCGAGCCCGCGCGCGAGCCGGGCCGCCTGGGAGTTGGGGAAACGGTCGACGACGTACCGGTACTCGACGAGCGCCTGGTCCTTGCGGCCGAGCCGCTCGGCGCCGCCATGCCCTTCTTCACGCGCGCGCGTCGGGGATCTTGTCGCTCGACGGGTAGTCGCGCAGCAGCACGTTCCACGTCGATCGCCTCGGCGTACGCTTTCTTGCTGTAGAGGCACTCGCCGATCCAGTACTGGGCATTGTCGGTGAAGTCGGTGCCGGGGTAGTTCCGGATGTACTCGGTGAAGCCCTGGATCGCGAGGTCGAAGTTCGGTGCGCGGGCGTGTCCGCGTAGGTCTGGGAGTACAGCTCGCGGGCGCTGGAGCCGGGGCTGCGGAGCGGAAGGCGCCGCCGCGGCGCCGCCGCGCGGCGCCTGGTCGGCGGTGCCCGGCGTCGCCGACGGCGCTCCGCCGGCCACGGAGCCCCGGTCGGCGGCATCGGGACGACCTCGCCGGCGGCCTTCAGGCCCTGAACGGCCTCGCCCAGCTCCGACACGCGGTCGGCCAGGTCCTTGAGGCCTGGTGCTCCATCGACTCGTCCTGCTGGCGGCGGTCGGCGGCGAGCCGCTGGAGGAGGGCGTTCTGCTCGGCGAACAGCTCCGTCAGCCGCTTGACTTCCTTGCACCTCGGCGTTGCGCTGAACTCGGCGAAGCTCGCTGGTCGCAGCGGCGACCTGAAGCGGCCAGGCGTTGATGTCCTTGTTGGCCGCGGCGGCCGGGCGCGCGGCGACGAAGGACGCGGCGAAAGCGAGGGCCGCGGCGTGAGCGGTGAGGCGTTTCACGGTTTCCTCCAGCAGGGGCCTGGTCCCGGCGGGAGCTGGAAGGCTGATCATATCCCAGCGGCGCGGGTCCGGGGCCCGCGCCGCCCGTCAGCGGCTCCACCACGAAGCGCGCTTGTTCCGGGCGTAGGCCTCCTCGGTCTGCGCGGCGTCGACCGGCGCCTTGCCCAGGGAGACGGCCTTCATCCGGGCCGCGGCGACTCCCAGGCTCGCGAGGTAGTCCCGTGGCCCGCGCGCGCTGGTCGCCGAGCGCGAGGTTGTACTCCACCGTCCCGCGCCTGTCGCAGTGCCCTCGATCGTGAGGCGCGCTCGCGGTGCGCCTGCAGCCACAGCGTGCTTCTCGAGCATCGCGCGGGCCTGGTCGGAGAGGATGGCGGAGTCGAGCTCGAAGTGGATGTCGTCGAGCGGCTCCTCCGTGTTCGCCGTCGCCGAGGCGCCGCCCGAGCCGATGTCGCTGCCCGTGGCGCCCTCGCCGGCCATCGCCTGGACGTCCGGGCCCTGGTCGGCCGGCAGCGCAGGCTGCGACTCTTCTGGCCGGGCCTGGCCCGCGCCGCCCGCGCCGGGATGGGCCCCGGCCAGCGCGGGGCGCTCGGCCTGCACGCCGGCAGGGTTGCAGAGCGCCGCGCGAGGGCGAGAACTGTCAGCAGTCGGCCATCGAGACGGATCGACATGAGCACCATGGCGCCCGGCCCCAGTCCGGCTGGACGTTGTTCCTGGCCCGGTGGCGAGCGTCGTGAGGCTGCGGCTCCTCCTGGTCGGAGATCGTGAGCTCCCAGCGGTCCGCGCGCTTGCACGAGAAGACCAGGTGCGTCGTTGGGGGCCCAGGACGGGTACTCGCACGAGCCCTGCCCCTGGGTGATCTGGCGACCTGCCGGGTGGCCAGGTCGACGACGGCGATGTCGAAGCCGCCCGCCTCGAGCCGCGAGGTGTAGGCGATCTCGCTGTACTGCCTCGACGGGTTCCAGGCGCAGCCGTCGTTGTAGTTGCCGACCGAGCTCAGGCGTCGGACGTTCAGGCCCTCCGAGTCCATCACCCAGATCTGCGGCGTGCCCGTGCGGTTCGACGTGGCGATCTCCTGGTCCGGTCAGTTCCAGCACGGCGGCCAAGGCGCTCGATGTCGTAGCCGAACTGCTCGCCGGCGGGCATGCTGTCGCCGGCGCCGACGTCGATCGGATGGCGGCGGTCGATCTCGTCGGCCAGCACGCCGAGGGTCTCGAGTTGTCCTCGGCCACCAGGTCTTCGGCATTGCGCGGCGATGACGTCCAGGGTGCACGCGCCGTTGCGCTCGCCGGTGATATCCGGTGACGCTGCGTCTGGAAGATCCGGGCGCCGATGGAGCGATGCGCAGTTGCCCTGCCCGGCAGGACAGGCGCCGATCTCGCCGTTCCGGGGTCCGCTGCTGGTGATCGAGGAGCGTCGCCCTCGACGCACGCGCTGCGGCTGGGCTGTCGGTATTATCGATGCGCGATGATCTTCGACCACGGCGGCTTTGCAGGGCATCCGGTTGAATCGACATGAGCGGTCTGCGCGACGCCCGTGTACCGCGTCAGGGCCATGATGTCGTCCGAGGCCCGGTGGGCGAAGATGCCGCGCGGGTTCTCGGCCGATCCGCGTAGCGCCGCGCCAGCATGCTCTGGCCCGGACGAGACGTGGTGCACACGAAGAGAGCTCCACCGCGATCTCGCCGCCGGCCGCGGGCGAGACCCGCGTGACGACGAGGTGCGACGCGCCGATGCCCTTCCAGTCCCGCGTTCGGCGCGTCGAGGTTCTGGGCGGGGATCGCGGAGAGCAGGCTGTCGGGACGAAATCGAAGAAGCCCTCGAAGCGCAGGTCGCCGCGCAGCACCTGGCTGATCGCCCCGGCAGGTGGCCGCGGCGCTCGCCGCGTCGGCGGCGCGGGGCGCAGTCGGGAATCGCGAACCGGGGCGGTGTGCCGCCGATGACGATCTGCTGGATGCCCAGGGAGCGGTGGGCGGCGGCCGTCGCCGGCGCCCTGGGCCGTCGCCGGCGACAGGGCCGCGAGGGCCGCGGGCGCCGCCGCGAGCGCGGCGGCCAGCGCGACCGGCAGGCCGGCCAGGGCGAGGGCAGGCCGGACCGGGCCGGCGCTACGACGTCGGAGCGGAAGAGGGCCTGGATCGTTCGGGGGTTTCCACCATACTCCCTCGGGAAGACGGGCCGAAGGCGCCCGTTGAGGACCGCGCGCTGCGCGGCCGTATCGAGGAGCGCCGCGCCGCTCGGCTGCGTGACGCGCACGTCCGTGACGCTGCCGTTCGGCTGGATCGTGAACGTGACGCCGATCGGCTGCGAGAAGCCGGCCTTGATCTGCTGGTTCCAGAGCATCCAGATCTTCTGGGTGACCCCGGCCATGTACCGGTCGCCGCCGGTGCTTCGGTGCCGTCGAGGACACCGGGGCCGGGCAGTCCGGTGAGAAGGCCAAGGAAGGCGGCGACATCCCCCGATACCCCGCCCGGGCACGCCGCCGGCCGACGGCGCGGGCCGCGCGGCAGACGTGGGCGTCGCGCGGCTCGGCAGCAGGGCGGTTCGGGGCAGGCTCGCGCGACGCGGCGCGGAGTCCGGCAGCGGCAGGGCCGCGGGCTCGGCCGCTCGACCGGGGGCTTGAGGACCTTCACCGGCGCGGGCGGCGCCTGCGACTCGACGGGAGCCGGCCGCGCGACGGGCGCGTCGGCCGGCAGGGCCTGCGGCTCGAAGGAGCCGCCGCCCCGCGGGGAGCACGATCGCGAAGCCATCCGCCACGCGCAGCAGCAGGTCGTGCGGGAGCAGGCGCGGGATCACGAGGACCGACGCCGCGAGCGCGGTATGGCCGAAGAGCGAGGCCAGCGCGGTGACCAGGAAGCCGCGATCGAGCCGCGCGCGCTCGGCGATGAGCCGGTCGACCGCGTCGTTCACCGGGCCTTCTCTTCCGGCAGCGCGTACACGAAGCCGATGCGGTCGACGCCGGCCCGCTTGATGACGTCCACGACCTTGATGACCTCGCCGTAGCGCAGGGCCTCGTCGGCGCGGAGATAGACGACCGCGTCGGGCCGACCGCCGGTCATGCCGCGGACCCGGTCCTCCGGAGCACCAGGTTCACCACCTTGTCGCCCACGAACACGCGCGCCCATCCGCCCGCACCGAGACCGTGATGCGGTCCTCGGCTGGATCTGCGGCTGGTTCGCGACCGGCAGCGACACGTCGATGCCGCGGCTCATCATCAGGCGCCGTCACCATGAAGACGAGGAGGAGCACGAGCACGTCGACGAGGGGCGTGACGTTGATTTCGCCCATCATCGGCCGACCGGCGCCTGGCGCAGGGTGCGATAGGTCGAGACCGCGCTCGACTCGCTCCCGCCGCTTCCTCCGCTCTGCATCCGCTCGGTGGCCTCCGCTCCGCGCCCTACGTGAAGTTACGCTCGACGATGTTCAGGAATTCCAGGGCGAAGTCGTCCATCATCGACGAGGAGCACCTTCACGCGGCTCGAGGAAGTAGTTGAAGACGGCTGCCGGGATCGCCGCGAGGAGGCCATCGCGGTCGTGATGAGGGCCTCAGGTGCCGGGCGCGACGACCGCGATGTTCGTGGACTGCATCCGGCCGATGTCGCCGAACGCGGTCATGATGCCCCACACCGTCCCGAAGAGGCCGATGAACGGGGTGACGCTCGCGGTGGTGGCGAGGAAGCTGATCCGCCTCTCCATCCGCGTCACCTCGACGCCGCCCGCCCGAGCGAGCGAGCGCGAGAGCGACTCGGGCTGCGGACCGTGGGCCGGCTCGCCGCGCCGCCCTCCTTCGTCTGGGCGCCTCGGACCTGCTGGTTCACCTCGAGGGTAGCAGCCCGCCTGGAGAACGCCCACGAGCGGGCTCGCCCGCGGCTGCGGGCAGATGGGTTCACCTCGGAGAACTTGCTGCTCTTGCGGAAGATCTCGAGGAAGGTCGTCGACTGCGCGTGGGCCCGGTGGAGGGAGATTCCCTTGTAGAGGATGATCGCCCAGGAAACCAGGGAGAAGGAGAAGGACGGGGAGGACCGACCGGGCGACCCCGCCCGCGTTGGCGATAGCGGGGCCGCGGCTCCGCCCTGGAACGCCGCCGACGTCGGGGAGGGGACCTGGGCCAGGGTCGCGAGGATCAAGGATACCTCTCACAAGTTGCGCTGGATCTTGAGGATGCCACAATCTGTTGGGGCCTATCAATTTGGGCGCGATTTTCGGGCACCGGCTGGTCCCCCGTACGTCCTTCTGACGCTCCATCATGCATTTACGCGCCACCGGGCGCTGTGATATTCTGCTCGGAGCCGCGACCTGAATACTCTGCAAGTTCCTTAGAATCAACAGCATCGCGCCCTGATTCCCTCGCTCGAGGTGGAGCTGGGGCCGGGCCTCGTGCTCCTGACCGGGGAGACGGGAGCGGGAAGTCGATCGTGATCGACGCCCTGTCCCCTCCTCCTCGGCGAGCGCGCCTCCCGAGCTCATTCGCACCGGCGAGGATCGGGCGATCGTCAAGGCCGTCCTCGAGACCGCCGGCGCCCTCAGGCACAGGCGAGCGCGGCCTGCCCACCGACGGCGACGAGATCGTCATCCGCCGCGAGATCCAGGCGACGGGCAAGGGGCTGGGCGACCGTCAACGGCGCCCCTCGTTCCCGTCAGCCTGCTGCGCGATCTCGCGCCGCCGCGGTAACCGTCATCCACGGCCAGCGAGCCGCAGGGACTCCTGGACCCCGCGACGCACCTCGACGTCCTCGGCCACTTCGCCGGCCTCGACTCGGGCGGGTCTGGTGCGGCGAGTTCTTCCGCGACCTGCGGGCCGCCGACCAGGCCGTCGAGGAAGCACCGCGGCGGTGACCGCCGCGAGGACGAGCGCCGGCGGGAGATGCTGGAGTACCAGGCGACGGAGATCGAGAAGGCCGGCCTCGCGCCCGGCGAGGAGGAGTCGCTGCGCGTCGAGAGGCGCGCCAGGCCAACGCCGGGAGGCTCGCGGCGCTGAGCGGCGAGTCGTACGCCCTTCTCTACGACGACGAGGAAGCGGTCCTCGGACGGCTCGCCTTGGGTCTACAAGCGGGTCGACGAGCTGGCCGAGATCGACCCGGACTTCCGGCCCTTCGCGGAGGGGAGGCGCGAGATCCTCGCTCCGCTCGAGGACCTGGCGCTGCGCCTGCGCGACTACCGAGGCAGCTCGAGGTCAGCCCGGGCCGCCTCGACGAGATCGAGTCGCGCCTCGCGGTGCTCCGATGCCGAAGAAGAAGTACGGAGCCACGGTCGAAGACGTGATCGCTTTCGGCGAGGAATTGCCGGCGCGAACTCGAGTCGCTCAGGACCCCGGAGGAGCAGGGCGCCTGCCTGCTCGTCGAGCGCCACGACCGTCTCGCCGGCCTCTACCTGGACCGGGCCCGCGCTCTCGAGGAAGCGGCGGGCCGCCGCGGTCGAGCTTCGCAGGCGCGTGCAGGCGGAGCTCGGGCGGCTGGCGATGGAGAAGACGCGATTCGACGTGGCCTTCGAGCCGGCGGACGCCGAGGCGGCGACGGCGGATGCGTCGCTGTGGACGGAGAGGGCCTCGGGCAGGCCGAGTTCTGCTCTCGCCCCGGCGGAGACCTGCGGCCGCTCGCGAGGATCGCCTCCGGCGGAAGAGCTCTCCCGACTGATGCTCGCCATCAAGTCCGTGATCGGACGCGACGCGCCGGGCCTGACGCTCGTCTTCGACGAGGTGGACTCCGGCATCGGCGGCCGCGTGGCCGAGGTCGTGGGCCGGAAGCTGAAGGCGGTCTCGGCCCGTTGCCGGATCCTGTGCGTGACGCGCCTGCCCCAGATCGCAGCGCTCGCGGCCAGCACCTCTCGGTCAGGAAGCAGGTGGCGAAGGGCCGGACGGTGACCCTCGTCGAGCGGCTCGACGACGACACGAGTGGAAGAGGTGGCGCGGATGCTCGGCGGCGAGACGATCACCGCCACCGCCCGCGACCACGCGCGAGATGCTCAAGCAGAGCTTGCGCAGCTGAAGCTCAAGCGACGATGAAGAAAGACAAAACCCGCTTCTTCGTTCAGACGTTTGGCTGCCAGATGAACGTCAACGACTCGGAGAAGGTCGAAGGGCTGCTCCGCGAGCGCAGCTACGAGCCGGCCGACTCCGCCGACGGAGCCGACGTCGTCTTCGGCTAACACGTGCGCCGTGCCGGGAGAAGGCGTCGGCCAAGCTCCACCACTCGCTCGCGCGGCTCCGCCGAGCGGAAGCAGCGGCCCGAGCTGCGCATCGCCATCGGGGGCTGCGTCGCGCAGCTCGAGGGCGGCGTCCTCGAGCGCACGAAGCACGTCGACGTCCTCGTCGGCACGCACAACTTCCACCGCGTCCCGGAGCTCCTGGAGCAGTCGTTCGACGCGGGAGCGCCTCTCGTCGACCTCGACCGGAAGGCCGATGCGTTCGTGGTCCCCGGCCGCGGTAGCGCACTCGAGGCCCGGTCGCGCGTATGTGACGGCGATGGAGGGCTGCAATCACGTCTGCTCCTTCTGCGTCGTCCCGCGCCGCGCCGGACCCGAAGATCAATCGGCCGGTCGAGGCGATCGTCGACGAGGTCGCGTCCGTGGTCGCCGGGGCTATTCCGAGGTCATGCTCCTCGGAGCAGACGGTCAACGCCTACCGGATCGGAGAGACCGACTTCGCAGGCCTTCTCGAGCGCGTTCACGATGTGGCCGGTCTCCGCCGCCTGCGCTTCACAACGCCTCGCACCCCGGAGCACGTCGACGCTCGCATGGCGCGGGCGATGCGCGATCTCTCGCGGCTGTGCCCCTGCCTCCACCTGCCCTTCCAGTCGGGTTCGAGCGCGTGCTGGCGTCGATGCGGCGCGGCTACACGAGGGCCGAGTTCCTCGACAGGATCGCACTCCTCCGCGACCACGTCCCGCACCTGGCCCTCTCGACGGACGTCATCGTGGGCTACCCGGGAGACCGAGGCGGAGTTCGAGGAGACGCTCCGCGTCCTCGAGGACGTCGGCTTCGACGGGCTCTTCGCCTTCGCCTATTCGGCTCGTCCCGGGACGACCGCTGAGGCTCGACGACGACGTCCCCGAGGAGTGAGCTCACCGGCTGCACGTCGTCAACGGGCGCAGCGGCGGTGGCGGCGTCGACGCCACGAGCCGCTCGTCGGGACGGTCAGGAGATCCTCGTCGATCGAGGCCGGAGACGGCCGCGTCTCCGGGCGGACGCCGCAGTTCAAGATCGTCCATGTCGAGGGTGATCGCTCGCTGATCGGCCGATTCGCACGCGCGTCGAGATCACCGCCGCGGGACCCAACGCGCTGCAAGGGCGGGTTTCGCAAATCGTTCATTGACGGCGTTCCGCCCTCCCTGCTGTTCGCGCAGAGGAGGGTGGACGCGGTGCAGATCGAGATGGCCATCAAGGGACTGATGGTCGATCCCATCACGAACATGCCATCGTCGTCCTGCATGAGGTCGCCGGCGAGCGGGTGCTTCCGATCTGGGTGGGCGTCTTCGAGGCCAACGCGATCGCCCTGGGCCGAGAACGTCGAACGCGCCGCGTCCGATGACTCACGACCTGCTCAGCAACGTGATCGCGGACCTCGGCGCCCAGGTCGAGCGCGTGGTGGTCTCCGACCTGCGCGAGAACACCTTCTACGCCCTGCTGCACGTGACCGCTCCGGAACGGCCCGTGGCGATCGACGCGGCCCTCGGACGCGATCGCGCTCGCCCTGCAAGCCGGATCCCGCATCTTCGTCGAGGAAGAAGTCATCTCGAACGCCACGGTATCGAGACAGCCCGCGAGAACGTCGACGTCAGGCGTCTCCAAGTGGCTGGAGAACCTCTCCGACGAGGATCTCGGCAAGTACAAGATGTAGGGCCGGCCGCGCCCGCATGCGCCGGCATTTGCGCCGGCCGAAGCCCCTCTTCGCGTTCCTCTAACATCGCGCACACGTCGCGTCCGCGACGCCTTCCCCGGGAGATCCCCGTTGACCGTCATCGCGATCGCAAACCAGAAGGGTGGTGTCGGAAAGACCCGACGGCGATCAACCTCGCCGCCGCCCTGGCCATGCGCGGTCGCAACGTCCGCAGCTCATCGACCTCGACCCGCAGGCGAACTCGTCGCCGACGTTCTCGACCTGAGATCGCTGCGAGATCTGATGTACGACGTTCTGACCGGCCAGGCGACCCTCGACGACGTCATCAGCCCTCTCCGTGCCCGGGCTCCGTCGCTCCAGCTCGGATCGGCCTCGCCAAGCCTCGGCGCAGCTGGTCGGCGAAATCGACAGCCACTTCCGCCTCAAGGACCGGATCAGCTCCGTCGGCGACCGATACGACTTCGTCGTCATCGACACACCGCCGGCGCTCGGTCTGATCACGCAAGATACCCTGGTCGCGGCGACTCACCTCCTGATCCCAGTCCGATCGAGCTGCGCTTCGCCCTGGAGGGGACGGACGACCTGCTGGAGACCGTGGACCGAATTCGGGCGCGCTTGAACTTCGACAACCTGAAGCTGCTGGTAGCCGTCGTCACGCTCCACGACAAGCGGACGACGCTCGCTCGCGACGTCCACAAGGCCGTAGCGGACGTGTTCAGGGACCGCGTCTTCGAGACCACGATCTCGAAGAGCATCCGGCTCGAGGAGAGCCCCGCGCATCGGGAGTCCATCTTCACGTTCGCACCCCAATCGAGCGAAGCCTACAGTGCTACCGCCTGTGCGAGAGGTCATCGCCCGTGTCTAGCCCAAGGCGCATCGGACTGCCCCAGACGATTCGGATGCGGCGACACCCATTTCGTGGACCAGCTCGTCGCTCCCCGTGAGACGCCGTCGGCCAGCCGTTCCGATCGAGGACGCCGACGCCAATCCGAACCAGCCGCGCCAGTCCATGGAGACCTCGCGGAGCTGACGGCCTCGATTCAGGAGAAGGGTGTTGCAGGCCGCTCCTCGTCCGCAAGGTCGATGGCCGATACCAGATCATCGCCGGAGGCGCCGGTACCGCGCCGCCCAGGAGGCGGAGCTGGCCGAGCTGCCGTGCGTCGTGCGGGACTCGTCGGACGCGGAGACGATGGAAATCGCCCCGATCAAGGAACCTGCCGCTGGCGCAGGACCTGAGCGCGTTCGAAGAGGCGGATGGCCTCAAGGTGCTGGCCGAGAAGTACGGCTACATGCGCACGAGGACATGGCGGAAAAGATCGGCAGAGCCGCTCGACGATCACCGAGTCGTCTCGCTCACGGCGATGCCCGAAGAGGTCCGTCAGCTGTGTCGGCTGGCCGACATTCAATTAAGTCTCTTCTTTTGCAGATAGTTAGGCAGGGCGAGCCGGAAAAATGATCGCGCTGCTGGAAGCTCGCGCAGCGAGGGGCCGACCCCGAGCCGGGCCCGCAAGCTGGCGAAGCCGGAGGCCAGGCGTGGGCGCGGACGGCCCAGGCACCCATCTTCAGAGTTCCAGCCGCGCGCAGAGGAGTTCTCTCTCGCGCTTCAGTTCCGAAGGGCGACGTGGAGCGCGACGAGGGTGATCCGGACGCTCGGGGCGATCCTGGGAGAGCCTGAGGAGCGGAGCGGTAGCTGCAGGTGGCGCTCCTCGGCCCAGCATTGGGTGAGACTTAAGGATCCATGAATCAAGTCAAAGTTGAGCTAACGCTATTGAAGTTGCCGTCCCATATGGCGATTACTCCGATCGAACGGCGCTCGACGGACGCCCGCGAAGGACTGTAGGTGGGTCGGCCGGGCGGCGGACCTTCCGACGCCTTGATCGACGGAGGGAAGGCCGGAATCCCTTCGCAGGGATGACATGGCCCAATATCATCTCGTGGTTTTCGTCCGGGCGGAGCCCGGCCTCGGGCGTGCGCCCGTGAGGTGGAAGAAGAGGAAAGCAGAACGATGGAGGCCGCCCAGAAGAGCCCGGCCGAGAAGTCGTCCCAGTTCGCTGAGTACGACTACAGCAGCTTCTACTACGGCGCCGGCGACGACCCCTTGAACCTGCTGCGCCCTACGCGGACTGGTACCGCGAAGCGCAGCCCAACAGGCTACTACCTCTACCAGGAGGCCCTCGCCTCGGCCCCGACCACCCGCGTGCGCGTGAAGGAACGGGCGCACCGGCCAGTGGCAGGACCTCCTGAACCTGGCGTCCTACAACTACCTCGGCATCTCGTACCGGCCGGAGGTAGAGCAGGCCGCGATCGAGGCGGTGGAGAAGTACACGGCCTCGGGCGCCTCAGCTCGCCGATCCTCTCCGGGGACGTTCGACGTGCACGAGCAGTTCGTCCAGGAGCTCGCGCGGTGGACGAAATTTGCATCGTCTTCCCGACCGGCTACAGCGCGAACGTCGGGTTCATCTCCGCCCTGATGCGCTCGGGCGACACCGTCTTCCTCGACCAGTACTCGCACGCGTCGATCGTCGACGAGGCGATCCTGGCCTGGGCGAAGACCGTCTTCTTCCGCCACAACAACCCGCTCGACCTCGGGCGGAAGATCCGCGAACGTGAAGGGCAAGAAGCTCGTCGTCGTCGAGGGCGTCTACTCGATGGACGGCGACATCTGCACGCTGCCCGAGATCCTCGAGGTCACGAGCGCCACGGCGCGCGGATGCTGATCGACGAGGAGCGCACTCCGCGATTTCTCTTCGCGGGCCGAACGGTCGCGGCGTCGCAGAGCCGCCGGGCTCGACAAGGAGGTGGACTTCACCTCGGCACGTTCTCGAAGAGCCTCGGCGGCCAGGAGGGGTTCGTCGCCGGCTCGCCCACCCGATATCGACTACGTGAACGCGTTCGGCGCTCGCGGTTCTTCTCCTGCAACCTCGCCAGTGCTCACCGCGGGCACTCCTGGCCGGCCTCCGGATCGCCGCCGCCGGGCACCAGCTGCGGGCGAAGCTGTGGAGCAGCTGCGCGTGCCTGCGCCGTCGCTTCGCGGAGGAGGGCGTCGACATCGGTCGAACTCGCAGGTCGTACCCGTGATGGTCAACAACGACGCGAAGGTGTTCGCGGTCGCGGAGAAGATCCAGGACCGCGGCCTGTACCTGAACCCGGTCACGTCACCAGCCGTCCCGAAGCACAAGTCGCGCCTCCGCATCTCGGTCTCGGCCACCCGGGAGCAGGACCTCGAGCAGGCGGTGCAGACGATCGCCGGCGTCCTGCGCGAGGAGGGGATTTGTCGATAACCCGCTACGGCTACCGCGACGCGATCGGCAGGTTCTTCGAGTTCCCGACAAACAACGCGCCGCATCGCTTCGAGCTTCAGGGCCGTGGAGCCGCACCACAGGACGAGCATCCTCGCGGTGACCGTGTTCGACTTCGACGAGAGCGGTGGGGAGTACGGCGAGGTCGTCTACGCCGTGATCGTTCCCGCTCGTCCGCGACGCGCGCGCACCCGGAAATCGGCGTTCTTCCCGTGGCAGGTCGCGACGACGACGAAGGCCGCGCGCGAGCACGCGATCGGCCGGTGGCACCTGCCGCACTGGATGGACGACGTCGAGATCGAGTTCGACCGCCGCGCACGGCGGAGCGGACCACGGCGCGGGTCAAGGCCGACGGCGCCCCGGCGCTCGAGCTGACGGTGACCGAGCACCGGTGGCACCCGGTCTCGCACCTCTACAGTCGTTCCAGAAGGACGACTCCAGCGCCTACCTCGCGAACATCCTCTTCGAGGGCGACGAGCGAGCACGAGGAGGAGAGCGGCCGCATCGTCCTCCACGACAACCCGTTCAACAAGGACATCGTCACTCTCCGAGTGTACGAGACGCCCTTTGAAGGAGCTCTGGTTGCGCCGGGGCTGCCAGCTGTTCCCCGGCCGCTCGTCCAGCTCCCGGGCTAGCCGCGGCCCTCGCCCCGCCCCTCCCGCGTGGACGAGCCGATCTGCGTCGTCTTCAATCCGCAGTCGGGCAAGGGGCGGGGGGTAGCCTCGTTCGTGAGCCCGGTCCTCCAGGGACTGGCCCCCGCCGCGCGGGTGGAGCACGGCCTCACGACGGGGCCGGGTGACGAGGCCCGGCTGGCCCGCGAGGCGGTGGCATGGGCTTCCGGACGATCGTCGCCGTCGGCGGCGACGGCACCTGGAGCAACGTCGGGAACGCGATCCTCGCGGCCGGCGAGCCGGTCCGCCTGGGTCTCGTTCGGGCGGCACCGGCTGCGACGCCTGGCAGAGACGATCGGCGTCCCGCCCCGCGACATCCACGCGTGCTGCCGGATCATCCTGGCCGGCCGCACGCGGACGATCGACGTCGGCCGGATCGAGGACCGGCGCGCTGAACATCGCCGGGTTCGGCTACGACGTCGCGGTGCTCGAGGACTCGTGGAGCGTCGGCTATCTCGGGGGCGGCGCGCTCTACCTCTTCTGCGCCCTGCAGCAGCTGGGCGGCTACCGCGGCTTCGCCGTGGAGCTCGGTCGACAGCTCTCGCGCGGAGGACCGACCAGCTGATGACGATCGTCGCCAACGCCCCGCGTCTTGGCGGGGGCTTGGAGTGCTCGGGGCCGACGTCGAGGACGGGCTGCTCGACGCGGTGTCCTTCGAGAACATGGGCCTCGGCTCCCGCGTGGGCGCGCTCGTGCCGCGGCTCCTGCGCGGCACGCACCTGCGCCACCCGAGGTCAGCGCCGCGCGGGCCGGCGGCTCGTCTACCGCTTCGCGGAGCCGCCGGCCTACGAGACCGACGGCGAGTGGAACCAGGCGAAGTCGAACGAGATCGTCATCGAGGCCGTGCCGAAGGCGCTGCGGGTCCTCGCCCCGGCTCCATGAGGGCGACGCCGACCGCCGCGCTGCAGGACGCCGTCGCGCAGCCGGCGCTGTCGCCCGAGACAGACGAAGGCCCTCCTCGCGGCCACGGCCCGACTCCGGAGGCGGCCAGGCGACACGCTCGTCGGCTGCATCTTCTTCGGCTCGCGCCAGACGCGGGCCGCGAACGCGAACGCCTTCGGCGCGTACGACCTCTTCGCCGTGGTCGAGGCCTACCGCCCGTTCTACGAGGCGCTCCGGCGGGCAGGCCTCTCGAGCAAGAGCCCCGGGCTCCCTCGCGGCGATCAGCCGCCTGCTCCCGCCGACGCAGGTCTCCGTCGTCTTCCGGGGGCCAGGCTGCGGGCCAGGTCTCGGTCGTGAGGAAGACGTCCTCGCCCGTGAGACGTCCGCCCGGCGGCGCGACCACTTCACGATCGGGCGGCTCTTCCAGCCGAGCCGCATCCTCGCGGCGCGGACGGACGAGCTCGAGGAGGAGCTGCTCGGCGCGCTGGTGTCGGCTCACGCGGAGACCTGGTGGTCCCGCCCGTGGCTGCCGGGTCGTTCGACGCCCAGTCCTGCGGCCGTCGCCTGCTCGAGGTGTCGATGTCGTGGGAGGTGCGGCCGGAACCCGCGAAGGGCGCGCCGCGGCGCATGGGAGGCCCAGCGGTCGATCCGGGGCGCCGGTCTACGACGTGCTGCTTCACGATCTGGCGGACGCAGGGGCGCTGCGAAGCTCAGCTCGGCGACCGAGCCTGGTCGATTACACAACTCCCAGGCTCATTTGAGGAAGCTTCGGCTCCGGTTCTACTTCAGCCTGTCGATGCTGCGCGCCACGGCCGCGCTGGGGCAAGCACATCCCTGTCCTTCGAGGATGGCTCGACTGCATCGTTCGCAAGGCCAGCCGGCACGCGGGCGAGACGATCAGGCTCTCCGAGCGGGAACGCCGCTGGCCGCTCGTCTTTCTCTGGGGGCAGGTGTTCCGCTACCTGCGCCGGAAGGATGGAAAGGACCCGCGCCCGTGACCACGAGCCTCGCCGTCCTCCTCGTCGTCCTCGCCCTGGCGGTCGCGTCAATGGCGGCGTTCGCCTTCCTCACCGCACAACCGCGCGACGCGGACGCCGCGCTGCAGGCTCCCGGTTCCTGCTCGGCGCCGGCGACTTCCTCGTCCACTGGTTCATGTGGGCGATCGGCCCGGCGGGCCAGGCGCTGACCGCGGCCGGGGCGACGCCCGACCATGAACGCCGGGGGCCTCCTCTTCGGCCTCGCGAGCGGGGTCGCGATCGCGCTCGGGCGGCTCGAACTCGGGGCTGGGCGATCGCCCTCGCCGGCGTCTGCGACATCCTCGACGGCCGCCTCGCCCGGGCCCAGGGCTGGCCTCGCCGTACGGCAAGTTCATCGACAGCACGCTCGACCGCTTCGTCGAGACCTTCGCGTTCCTCGGCCGCCGTCTACTTCGCCTCGCGCCCGTGGGAGCCGCTCGTGGTTGCAGCCGGGCTCGGCGGCTCGCTCCTCGTAGGCTACGCGCAGGCGCGGGGAGGAGACGGTGAACGTGTCCGGCTCCGGCGGCCTGATGCAGCAGGCGGAGCGGCTCGTCCTGACGCTCCTCGGGTGCCTCCCTCGACCCGCCCGTCTCGCGGGCCATCCAGCCCGGCCCGGGGGCGCCGTCCTCTTCTGGGTGCTGGCCCTCGTCGCGGCGGGGCGCTCGCCACGGCCGTGCACCGCACGGTGTTCATCGCGCGGCGGCTGCGCGAGGGAGCGTGAGCGAGCGCTCGGGGCGGCGGGTGGTGAGCTAAGTCCCGTTCTCATCCGAGACCACAGGAGCAGAGCGAGCGGTGTCCGACGGCTGCCATATCCCGTCAAGCCCCAGGTCGCCGCGAGGGCGCTGCATCGCTCGATGGCGGAGTACCAGCAACTCTACCGCCTGTCGCTCGACAACCCGGGTGGTTCTGGGCCGAGCAGGCGAAGGCGGTCAGCTGGTTCCACCCCTGGCAGAACGTCTTCGACGCGGACTACGACGAGGTCGACTTCGCGTGGTTCTCGGGCGGGCGGCTGAACGCGTCGTTCAACTGCGTCGACCCGCCACCTGCCGACCCTCGGCGACCGCACCGCGATCGTCTGGGCCCAGGACGAGCCGGGGGCGTACCGCCACATCACCTACCGAGAGCTGAAGCACAACGTCTGCCGCATCGCGAACGTGCTCCTGTCGCACGGCATCCACAGCGCGGCGACCGCGTGTGCATCTACATGGGCATGATGCCGGAGCTCGTGGCCGCGCGATGCTCGCCTGCGCGCGGATCGGGGCGGTGCACTCCGTGGTCTTCGGCAGCTTCAGCTCCGAGGCCCTCCGGGACCGCATCGTCGACGCCCGCTGCCGCATGGTGGTGACGGCCAACGAGGGGCTCCGCGGCGGCAAGCGCATCCCGCTCAAGAAGACGGTGGACCGGGCGATCGAGGATGTCCCTCGTCCAGACGATGCTCGTCGCGCGGCGCACCGACACCGACGTGCCGATGCAGCCCGGCCGCGACCTGTGGCTCGGGGGACGAGACCCACAAGCAGCGCTCGACCTGCACGAACAGGTGGATGGGGGCCGAGGACCCGCTGTTCGTCCTCTACACCTCCGGCAGCACGGGCAGGCCCAAAGGCCTGATGCACACGACCGGCGGCTACCTCGTCTACGCCGCCTACACGCACAAGCTCTGCTTCGACTACCACCCGGCGACGTCTACTTCTGCGCGGCCGACGTCGGCTGGGTCACCGGGCACAGCTACATCGTCTACGGGCCGCTCGCGAACAGCGCGACGACGGTGATGTTCGAGTCGACGCCGACCTATCCCGACGCGGCCGCTACTGGCCGCATCGTGGACGACCTCGGGGTGAACATCTTCTACACCGCGCCGACGGCGCTGCGGAGCCCTGGCCACGGCGGCGACGAGTGGGTGAAGCCAGTACCGCCGCGACTCGCTTCGAGTGCTGGGCAGCGTCGGCGAGCCGATCAACCCGGATCTGGAAGTGGTACCACGACGTGGTGGGCGAGAGCCGCTGTGCGGTCGTCGACACGTGGTGGCAGACCGAGACGGGCGGGATCCTGATCTCGCCGCTTCCCGGCAGCCGGACGACTCCGCCGAAGCCCGGGTCGGCCACCCTCCCGTTCTTCGGCGTCGAAGCCGATGATCATGGACATCGCCGACGGCAAGGTTGCTCGACGGCAACGGCGTCGCCGGGCGCCCTCGTTCCTCGGCGGGCCGTGGCCCGGCCAGGCGCGGACGGTGTGGGGCGACCACCACCGGTTCAAGGAGACCTATTTCACGCAGTACCCGGGCTACTACTTCACCGGGGACGGCGCGCGGCGAGACGAGGACGGCTACTACTGGATCACCGGGCGCATCGACGACGTCCTCAACGTGTCCGGCCACCGGCTGGGCACGGCGGAGATCGAGCGCGCTCGTCGCCCACGACGCGGTGGCCGAGGCCGCGGTCGTCGGCTTCCGCACCCGATCAAGGGCCAGGGGATCTACGCCTACGTGCTCGTCGGCTCGGAGTACGCGGGCGCGGACAAGGACCGGCACAGGGCGCCCTCAAGGAGCAGGTCCGCCACGTGATCGGCGCCTTCGCCGCGCCCGACGTCATCCACATCGCGTCCGGCCTCCCCAAGACGCGCTCGGGAAAAGATCATGAGGCGCATCCTCACAAGATCGCCGCCTCGGAGTACGACGGCCTCGGCGACCTGACGACGCTCGCCGAGCCGGAGGTGGTCGAGCGCCTGATCGAGGGCACGCGCCGCGCGCTGAGCAGGGCGCGGCGGAAGGCCCCGGCCAGGTCGAAGTCCCCCCGGCCAGGGTCGCGCGATCGAGGGCGCGGGTCAGGGCTCCGTCTCGCGCGACTCGTGCCCGTGAACCTCGTCGAGCAGGTGACGGACCTCGGTGATCCAGAAGGGGGCGGCGCCGCTCGATCGGGTTGGTCGATCGCAGGGGTGTCGAGGCGGCGCAGGATCGTCTCGTGCTCTCCCCGCAGGCGGGCGCAGAGGCTGGCGTGCTCGGGCGCCTCGGTCTCGATCTGCTCGAAGAAGGCCGGCCCTCTCCTCCTCGTCGAAGTGCGCGCCGAGGGGCCTCGCAGCTCGTCGAGCCGCGCGGCGACCACGTCCGGGCCGACGGCCTCGTGGGGCTCGGGCCGCGAGAAGGCCTGCTCCACCTGCCCGACGAGCCGCCGGAGCTGCAAGTGCTCGTCGACGGCCGCGCGCGCCGCCCGGCTGACCGAAGGCGCCTTCGTCATGGCCGACCTCCACCCGCGTTCCGTCCGAGAGTCGTTCGGCCTTCGTCGCCGGAGAGCGCTCCGCGACACGCCCGTCGGAGAGAAGGTAGGCCCGGTCGGCCGGGGCGTCAACGGAAAACGGCGCGACGACGTCGTGGGCGTGGTCGTTCGAGCGATGTGAGCGGTGCGCCTACCGCGTCTCCGATCCGCAGACTGTGGACCGCGTCCCGATCCGCCCGGCGAGCGAGCCGCCCGCGCGAGGAGGTGGCGGACCTCGGCAGCGCGCTCGGGCCGCCAGGCCGCTCCGAGCTCGGCGCGGGCGCCCGCACGCGCGACGGGCCAGTCCGCGGTCGGCGGCCGAGCACGCACCTCGGCCTTGGCCTTGCCGCGTTCGGCGGGCCGGTCCGCCGCGAGGAAGGCGTCGAGGGCCGCCTCGGCCGTGCCGTGCTCCGCCTCGAGGTCCTCGTGGAAGTACGCCCGCGCGAAGGCGCTCCAGGGCGGGGTAGCGCTCGCTCAATGCCAGACCTCCGGGTACGCCGTGAGGACGAAGAAGTCGGGGTCGCCGCTCCGCCACTTCAAGGGACGACGACGGCGTCGGCAGAAACTCGACGCGGCTGCGACGGCGGAGGACCGGCCGATCGGTCGACCACCCCGATAGTCCAGGGCGAGGTTGGGCCGGGGCGGCTCGCGGCAGGACCACTCGCGCACCCGGTCCCTCTCGGCGCCGAGGGTGGCCGCCACCACCTCCTCTGCCGTGGCTCTGTCTTCGAACGAGGACCGCGGCGCGATCCGCGTCTCGCGTCGCGGGCGCGCGCGCAGATCGTCGTCCGTCCGGCCGAGCGGCCTCGCGAGGAGTGTGGCCGCCCCGGCTCGTCGCGGCCGAGGTCGCGGCGCGCGACGGCCGCGTGGCCCGGCCCGGCGCCGGCGACGCCGACGGCGAGGACGACGGCGGCCCACGAGTCGACGCACCGGCGCGACGATGCGCACCCGCTCGCGCAATCCGGTGGAGGCGATGCCCTTCTCGTACTACGACCGCCTCTCGGCCGCAGCCGGGCCGTCTATCGCGACAGCGACGCCGTGACGTCGGTGTCGCTGCCGAAGGCGGCCTCTCTCCACCCGGCCGTCGCCGAGCTCGGGGAAGCGCTGGCGGGGAGGACCGCGCGGCGGTGGAAACGGCCGCGGGCCGCCTGGCGCTCGGGATGACGCGCGCCCTCGGCGTGCCGCCGGTCGCGATCGCGGTCCTGGCGTGCCGTCCTCGAGCTGGGGCGAGCTCCACGGCCTCTACACCCGGGAGCCCGGCCAGCGGGCGCATCCAGCTGTGGATGCGGACAGTCCGCCACAAGCGCGTCGTGGCGTTCGGACCTTCCTCCGCACGCTGCTCCACGAGGTCGGACACCACCTCGACTACGAGCTCCTGAAGCTGCGCTGATCGCGGCGTTCCACACGGAGGGCTTCTTCCGGCGCGAGTCGAGCCTCTTTTCCGGCAGCTGGTGCCGGAGGCCGCCGCCTCAGGACTCGGAGTCGCGGCCCCGGGGACGAGTAGGGCGCAGGAAGGCGGCCATTGCCTTTGGCCGCGTCAGTGATCAGCTCGGCCCTGCTTCTCGACCTCGTCGATGCGCACCACGGAGTGCATGGGCAGGTAGCAGCGCTTCACGCCCTCGAACTCCCGCTGGAGCCGCTCCTCGGCAGGATCGACGACGACAGCGCGTCTTCTCGCCGAACACGAGGCCCTCGACCTCGACGAAGCCGAGAGCCCGCCCCTGGGAGACCTTCTTCGCGTGACCTCGTAGACCTGGCCCTGGTTGAGGAACGTGATCTTGAGGAACGGGCAGCCGCCATGGGGCGGGAATGATAGGGCAAGCCGGGCCGGGCCGCAGGGTGCTGGCCTGCGGCCGTGAGCGAGCCCGAGGCCGGCCCCGCGCGCCAGGTGCGACACCGCGTGGCGCGCGACGAGGACGAGGCGGAGCCTCGCCGAGGTCTCGCGGCGCGCTCGAGGCCGGTCGTCGGACGGGTGCCGCCGCGTTCGCGCGTGAGGCGATGATCGCGGCCGGCTCGTCCGGGTGGACGGGCTCGTCGTCCGCGCGGCCGCGCGGCTGCGCGCGGGCCAGGTCGTCGACGGCCTCGCCCGCGTCGAGTCGCTGCGGCGGGCGAGGCCGTGACCGGCAGGTACTCTCTCCGTCGTCCATTCTACGGCCGGTGGCTATCGCCGTGGCGGCTTTTCGGCCGCCTGCCGACCACCGCGCAGGCCGGGTCAGCCCCGGCTGGTCGGGGCGTCGAGCGGTTCCTGGCCGCCGCCGGCGTCGAGGCGCGCGTGGCCGTGCACCAGCGCCTCGATCGGGACGTCGGGCATCGTGCTCTTCTCGGTCGATCCCGCGGCGAACGCCGAGCCAGCGCGAGCGTTCGCCGGGCGCGAGGCGGAGAAGCGCTACGTGGCGCTTCACCGAGCGGCCCGCGCCGGCCGCCGGCGTCGTTCGTGGTCGACGCCCCGCTGTCCGGAGGGCGGGCCGGCGCGGCGGCCGGTCCTCGGCGGCCCCGGGGCGCGCGCCGCGCGGGACCGAGGTCATCGATCCTGGACGGCGGGCGCCGCGCTCTGGTCGAAGCGCGACTACGGAGCGGGCTGCGCGCCAGGTCCGGGTGCACCTTGCCCACGCGGGCCTCGGGATCCTCGGGGACCCGCTCTACGGTGTCGCGGAGGCGGCGCCGCGCTCCACGCGTCCCGTCTGGCTCTCGTCCACCGGTCACGAGAGCCACGCCCTGTCGATCGAGTGCCGCTGCCTCCCGACATGGCGGAGTTCCTCCAGGGCCCTGAGGACGGACCGAGCTAGGCCGGAGGCGAGATCGTCGTCGAGTGACCACCGCCCGGCGCGTGGGGCCTCCAGGCTCGAGCGAGGGCGGCCAGGAACTCCGCCGCGGCCACTCGGTCGCGCCGAAGGACGCGAGGTGCGGCGTGTACACCTGGCAGTCGACGAGAGGGATGCGCCACCGTGCGAGCTGGCGAACCAGGGTGACGAGAGCCGCCTTCGATGCGTCGCGGGCCCGTGAGAACATCGACGCTCGCCGAAGAGAGCCGCGCCGAGCGGGGTCCCGTAGAGCCCGCGGCGGGGCGGCACCGTCCTCCCACGCCTCGACGGAGTGGGCGAGGCCCCGGCGGTGGGCTCGCCGTAGGACTCGATCATCCCGGGCGTGATCCAGGTCCCGTCCTGGCCCGGCCCGCGGAACCGTGGCGCAGGCGACCATCACCTCGCGGAATTCGCGGTCGACGGTCGAAGCGGCCCTGGCGCAGCGTCTTCGCGAGGCTCCTCGTCACGAGGAGGTCCTCGGCGAGGAGCACCATGCGCCGCGGGTCGGGCGAGTGCCAGTGCAGCAGGTCGCCCTGCCACGGGAAAGATGCCCATCGAGTACGCGAGGAGCAGGCGCTCGGGCCGCAGGTCGCCGCCGACCGCGATCGGTCCCCAGCGCGGACCGCGGTCGGGCGGAGGAAGAGCAGGCGGTCGTCGAGGCGGTAGACAGGCATCCTCAGGCGAGCGACTCACGCCGTCGCCGCGGCGCGACCAGTCGCCGAGGGCGGCGGCGCAGGCGGCCCCGTCGGTGGCGTGGTCCGTCGCGAGCAGGGACCACGCGAGGGCGCCGCAGTAGCCCGCGTCGCGCGCGCGGACGAGGATCTCCTCCGGGGTGAGCGAGCAACCGCGGGTCGGGAACTCGCCGAGGAGCATTTCGCGGCCGCCGAGGTCGCGCATCGCCACCGGGCAGGAGAGGCTCACCCCGACGTCGTCGTTCTGCTCGTACCAGTGGACCTGGTGGAAGTCGACGGGGAGGCCCTCGAAGCAGGGGCAGGCCGCGGACCGAGGCAAGGCCCGGTCACCGGCTGGGTGGCGCGCGCGTGGAAAGGCGCGCAGAGCTCCCCGAGATAAGCCCGCATGTCGCCGGCCGCGATGGCCGACCGCGGGTCGAGGGGTCCCCACGCCGAGCGTCGCCCACTCGGGCTCGTTCAGGAGGTCCCAGGCATGGACCGCCGGCTCTCGGCCGAAGCGGAGGGTCACCAGAAACGCGCCGAAGACCCGCTCGAGAGGACCGCGCGGCGGGACGCACGTCGCGCACGAGATCGGCGCGGCCGAAGAGGGCCACGGCGCTCTCCTGCTGTCGAAGGCCGGAACCACAGGAGGTGATCGGTGAGGACAGGCAGCGCGCGAGGCCGCCTCGCGGAGGGAGCGCGACCGCGGCGTCGACGTCCTCGAGGAGCCGCTCGTCGGGCCTCGCCCGCCCGCTCGCGGAACCCGGCCCGGCCATCGCCGAGCAGCCACCAGCGGACGAGGGTGCCCCATCGACGACACCGAGCTCGCGTCGCGCTTGATCTCGCGACGGTCGGGCTGCTGGCCGCCGCGCCAGCCGCCACGCGCTGGCGCCGAAGTCCTGGCCGTAGTCGAGCCACGGCGGGTTGGCGCCGACCAGGAAGTCAGCCACGGCGCCCTGCCGGGGCGGCGGCGCGGCGCTGCGCGGTCACCATGGACACGCCGGTGAATCCCACGAGGCCCGCGACGGGACAACCGCCGCGGGCTCGGCCGGCGCCGCCCGCCGCCGGCCGACGCCGAGAAAGGAGAAACCCGGCGGCGACCCAGAAGAGGTCGCGGCCCCGCGCGAAGCAGCACGAACGCGGTTCCGACCGTGGTGGCGTCCGGAAGGCCGAGGGCCTGGAGGCGCAGGACATGGCCGCGTCCTGGATGCCGAGGCCGGCCGGCACGGGCACCGCCGCAGCCCGCACGAGGATGAGGGCGGTCTCGACGACCATCGCCGCGGACAGGGGAGGTCGACGCCCACGAGCCGCGGAAGAGCACCGTCTCGAGCGAGCGGACGAGCCAGCCCGCGAGGTGGGGGCGAGCGAGGCCGCGAAGGCGTCGAACGGCCGCGAGAAGAACGCGACGAGCGAGTCGTCGGTGCGTCGGAAGCGCCGGGCGTTCCGCTCGGAGCCAGCTGCCGATCCAGCGGCCGCCGACGCGCTGCAGCGCGGCGTGGACGCAGTCCGGCGGCGCGGCCCGCGGCCGATCATGGTCGCGGCGAGGGCCGCGGAGGAAGACGCGAGGACGACGGCCGTGGCGAGGAGGCCCACGGGAGGCCGCCGCGGCCGATCGCGGCGCGCGAAACCCAGCTCGAGCAGGGGCCAGGCGAGGAGCGTGCCCGTCGCGAGGAAGAGGCCGTGCGAGAGCACCACCAGGAACTTGCGCGCGACCGTGGCGACGATGCCCGTCTCGAGCGGCAGGTGCAACGGGTCGGAGCAGGTACGGCTGCACCGACTCGGACACCACCGAGCCCGAGGGCAGGCCGAGGATGAGCGCGTCGCCGCAGACCCTCACGCCGAGCAGCGGCCAGAAGCGCGGCGCGGCTCCGAACCGCCGGAAGGAGAGGCGCCAGCCGTGGGCGCGAGGACCATCGCGGCCAGGTTCGGCAGCACGAGGAGGAAGGCCCCAGCCGAGGCCGTGCACGAGGTCCCAGGCGCAGGCGAGGTCGGCGCGCCGGAGGAGCAGGGCGAGCAGGACGAGCGAGGCCACGCCCGGCAGGACCTGGGCGAGGCGATGGGCGAGTCGCTTCATGCCGCGGCGGCCGAAGTTTAGTACCGGGGGCGGCCCGGACGGCTTCGTCTTTACCTCCGCATCGCGCGGCGCATAAACTGTCCCCGGGAGGTTCCATCCCGGACTCGCCCGGCGACGTCTTCGACTCCGCGTTCCTGACCGAGCTCGAGGTCTCGTCAACGAGACGGGCATCGCGGTATCGGCCTGGGGCAGGCGCCTGCTGCGGCGTGGGGCTATCGCGAGACGCTCGCGCGCTTCCTGGCGCCGACGACGCCCGACGGCCCGCCGCTCAACGAGGCGACGTTCCAGGCGCTGTCGCCCGGAGACCTCGCCGAGCGGTGCAACGGCCTCCTCGAATCCGGCCGGCGGAGTCCTCGCCACGAGGCCGCCCAGGCAGTCGAGAGCTTCGTCGTGTTCTTCCAGGCCCTGGTGCCGACGCTCGGGGAAGGCTCGGCGCGCGAGGTGAAGGCGACGTTCTTCCGCCTGATCCCGACGCTCGTCCCCATGGCGTGGGACGACGGCGCGGGCGGCGGTGCCGGCGAAGCCCTGCGGCTCGCTGGAGACGATCCTCCTCGAGGTCTCGAGCGTCCGGCTGACGCCGGCCGAGAGCGGGATCCTCTTCAAGAGCCTCGACCAGCTCGCGACGCCGATGGGCGCCGGCGAGCACGTGCTGGCCCGAGACGTCGTCGCCCAGCCGCTCCTCGGCATCCTCCACAAGAACCGCGTGAAGCGGTCGCTCTTCCGGCTCATGGAGGTCGAGGTCGAGATCCAGCAGTACCTGCAGCAGCGGCTCGGCCACGACAGCCCGCAGATCCACGTCCCGGAGGACCTCGGGGCCCTCGCGGACTACGGCCCGGTGCGCGCCTTCGAGGAGAAGGACGTCGAGGGCGGGGCCAGGCCGCTACATCCAGGTCAAGCTTCCCGACATCCCGATCCTCTCCGACATCGTCGTCGCTTCTCGCGCGAGGAGGTGACGACGCGGCGCGGGACGTCCGCCTCGACGCGCTGAGGCGGCCGGCTGGACCGCCGGCCGGCCTCTCGTTTCGGGCTGCTCTACGCGCCCGAGGGGCCACGCGGGGCCTGATCCGGGACACCCGGCAGCGCCTTCGGCGCGTCGAAGGCCCGAGGCCGGCCTCTCGACGACCACGTCGACAGGCTCCAGCTTCAGCGCGGCGTTGCGGGTCGCGAGGAAGACCGCGGCAGTCCACGTCGGCGCGAGGTCGAGCACGGGCACGGCCTCGGCGAGGAAGGCGGGAGGAAGGCCCGATGGAAACCGACGAGGCGCAGGAGGACGAGCGCCACCCGCGACGTCGAATCACGTCGTTCGCCGGCGAGGCCGCGCCCGGGAAGAAGGCGGGCATCAAGGACGGCCTGCACGAGGTCGGCCGCGGCGGCGACGGCGTGCGCGGTGCGCACCTGGGCGGCGGTGAGGTCTTCTCGCATCGCTTCGAGCCCATTCTCGCCGCGCGGGCGGGCGCGTGTCGAGGCCGCGGCCGCGCGTGCTAGGCTTCCGGCCGAGTCGGCGCGGCGCGCCCGCGGCTCGCCCGGCGCCCGACGAGGAGGCCTCCACAATGATCGATCTCAAGAGCGCGGCGGCCGCCGGCCTTCCTGGCGTTGCCGACGGCGCTGGCGCAACTCGGCACGTTCACGAGCGAGCAGCGCCTGGCGGTCACGGCGGGCTGGAGCGAAGGGAACGCTTCGCCGACGGCCGTCCGAAGGTCGGCGACGGGATCCTCGAGCGCATGAAGGCCGTCACGGCCGAGGAGGCGTGGGGCGTCCTCACCGAGGCGGGCTACCGCCAGCAGTTCGAGGAGGCTGAAGGAGATAAACGCGGAGCGCGCCGGGGCGGCGCCTCGTCGGCCGCGTCGTGACCGCCGTGTTCATGCCGCTGCGCCGGACCTCAACGATGCCATCAACAAGGCGGGCGCGGCGGAGAAGCGCGTCGGCCGCGGCCAGAATTCCGCAAGGTCATCGACACCCTGCAGCCGGGCGACGTCCTCGTCGTCGACCTGTGGAAGATCAAGGGGACCTTCATCGGCGACAACCTGGGCCGCGTCGATCTACGCCAAGACGGCGGGGGCGTCGCGGTGAGCAGGTCGGTGCGCGACCTGTCCAGCGTCTCCGGTCAAGGGCTTCCGGCTTCGTGCGCGACTTCCACCCGACGGCGCTCGCCGACGCGACCCTCGTCGGCATCAACGTGCCGATCCGCATCGGCAGGGTGACGGTCCTGCCGGGCAGCGTCGTCCTGAGCGATCCCGAGGGCCTGACGTTCATCCCTCCGCAGCTCGCGGAGAAGGTCGTCTCCTCGTCGGAGGACGATGCGGCTGCGCGACGACTGGGGACGAGATGCTGCGGCGGGGCCGAGTACACCCCGGGTCAGGTCGACGCAGTGGACGGAGGCGATGGAGAGGAGTTCGAGGCCTGGGCCGCGCCGCGCCGGCCGAAGCCTAGTAGAGCGCGTGGTCAGGACGGCCCTTCGATCCCGGGACGCGCGCCCGCGCGGCCCGGCCTTCCCCGTCGGGTGTACGCGCGGGTCGCGGCCGGCACGAGGACGCACCTCCCTCGGCCGAGAGCGCAGGTGGAGGCGCCCGCCTGGAGGCGCGGCGCGCGCCCTCGGGCCAGCAGGACTCGACGCCCGCCCGGGCCGGGACGGAACGGCCGGTCGGCCGCTACCACGTCGAGGAAGCCGAGCTCGAACTCGAGGGCAGGCGTGCGGAAGACGCGCTCGCCCGGCCCCGCTCTCGACGGGCCACGCTCGCTTCGGGCACGCGCGGCTCGAACGACAGCGTCGCCAGCAGCTCGGGCGCGTCGACGTGCTTCGGCGTGAGCCCGCCCCGCAGCACGTTGTCGGAGTTCGCCATGATCTCGAGGGCGGTGCCCTCGAGATAGGCGTGGAGCTCGCCGGCGGGGAGGTAGAGCGCCTCGCCGGGGAAGGCGATCACGAGGTTCGGGTAGAGCCGGAGCGAGGCAGCCCAGGTCGCCCAGGTACCGCTCGAGCAGGCGACCGACCCCAGCCCCAGGCCGCGTCGAGCAGGCCGCGGAGCCCAGGCCTCGACGGCGGCGCGGGCGAGGCGGGCCGTGCTCGTCGAGCTCGAGAGTCAGGAGCCGCGCAGAAGGCGCCGCGCAGCGCAGCGGGCCCGCGCTCGCGTGCGGCCAGGTCGATCTCGCGGCGGAGCTCTTCGCCGCCGACCGCTCGAGCCGCCGGGCGATCTCGTCCACCGGGCGGAAGCCCTTGAGCGCGAGGAACGGCTCCGAGAGCGAGCAGACGAGCTCAGGCTTGTGGTTCCGGGTCGCGGTAGTTCCGGTGCGGTGCGTCGACGAGGACGCCCTCGGCGGCGTTCTCGCGGTTCCAGCCGCGCCGGGCCTGCTCCTGGTTCGGGTACGCCGCGGATCCGACAGCGGGCTGGCCGCGGCGAGGACCTTGAAGAGGAAGGGCAGCTCGCTCCCGAACCGGTCGACACCGCGGCCCCGAGGATGGGCACCGGGTGGGCGGCGACCGCGACGTCGAGCGTGCCGAGTCCCGTGGCTCGACGACGCGGGACGGCGCCTTCGAACCGGGCGCCGATCAGCTCGGCCTCCGGGCCCGCCGACAGCGACGTCCTTCCCAGAAACTCGGCGATCGCGGTCCGCGAGCCCCACGCGGTAGAGCTGGGCCAGGGTTCTCGAGGACGAGGAAGTCGGCCACCATGAGCGCCGCGACTATACGGCCGGAGCGCGCCAGGGGTGTCGAGGAGGCGCTCCTCGGCTCTCCAGGGCGCGGGAGGCGCGGCGAGCGCCGACTGCGGCTCCCGCAGCTTGCCCTGCACGATCCGCACGTTGCGCGGCCGATGCGGAGGAACTGCTTCTGGGCCGGGGTCAGGCCGCCTCGAGAGCCGGGTCCCACCGCAGGAGCACGTCGCGTGCCGCTCGAGGGGCGCGTCGGCCGCCGGCACGGGCGTGGCAAGCAGGGCGGCCACGGCCTTGTCGGAGCTCGGCGGAAGCGGCCCTCCGGATGGCCAGCTCGCGGTGCGCCTCGTCGAAGAGAGGCTCGAGGGTCCGGCAGGCCCCTCGGCGGCGGCGCGCGCGTCGACCAGGGCGATGACGTCGGCGAAGGCGTCGTAGCCCGCGAACCCGGCGGCGTCGGCGACGAGCGCGCGGCCCGCGGCGCGCGGGCCGGGAAGAGCCGGGAGGGCGAGGAAGTCGAGGGTGGGGCGCCGGCGACTCGCCGTCCGCGACGTTCGTCACCACCGCCGCGGCGACCAGACGGACGAGGCCCGCGCGGGCCAGCCAGCGCGCGAGCTCGGGATGGGCCGAGCGTCGCGCCGAGGCTTCGCGCGAGCGCGTCGCTCTCGTCGAGGCGCGGCAGCAGGGAGCCGGGGACGGGACGGCCGTCGCCGGGGCAGCGGGCGCGGCCGAGGCGGCCGCCGCCAGGCGCGGCGTGGCGGGCGTGCGGAAGACGAAGTAGACCGTGGCGAGGAGTCCGGCCGCCAGGAGGGCCGCCGCGGCCAGGGCGTACGGCAGGAAGCCGTCCAGGCCGGCCGCGGCGTCGAAGGCCGTGGGCTCGTCGTCGGGAACGGCCGTTCGCTCCAGCTCGAGGTCGTCGAGGGTGTCAGTCTCGTCGAAGCGCTCTCGGGGTTCCGCTCGTCGGACATGGCGTCCTCCCGGAGGCCCTAGCGTAAGGCATGCAGGCGGCCTGAGCCGCATGATCTACGGCTTCGGGCGCGACGGGGGTCCCGATCGATCCGCGGCAGGGGACACGCGCCGGTCCGCATGGCCAGCGCGGGGAGCCACGCCATGCGATTCGTGGTGTTCAACCAGGGCGGCGTGGGAAGTCGACGATCGCCGTGAACCTCGCGGCGGCCGCCGACGTCGCGCGGAGAGCGGACGCTCGTCGTCGACCTCGACCCGCAGGCGAACGCGACAGTACCTCCTCGAGGCCGCTGCCGAGGTGAGCCGAACCTCGCGGAGCTGTTCGACGAGGCGCTCTCGTTCCGCCTCTTCCGCACCGACCCAGCTCTTCGTCCACCCGTCGCCGTTCCCAAGCTCGACGTCGTGCCCTCGCACCCGTCGGTGTCGTCGCTCGTGCCGAAGCTGGAGCAGCGCCACAAGATCTTCCGCATCCAGGAGGTCGTGGACGCGCTCTACCCGACCGTCTTCTTCGACACGCCGCCGTCGACCCAGCGTCCTCGCGCTCTCGGCTCTCGTCGCCGCCGACCGGGTGCTCGTGCCGTTCGACTACGGCGACGACTTCGCGCACGCCGGGCGATCGCGCCGGTCCTCGAGCGGGTCGAGGAAGTGGTCGACCCCGGCCCACGGCTGGTGGAAGGGTCGTCGTCAGCCGATTCCTCGGCCGCGCGAACTTCCGCAGCAGGCGGTCGACGCGCTCGCGCAGGACGGCCTGCGCGTCCTCGAGGCCTACATCTCCGCCTCGGTGCGCATCCAGGTCGCACCACGCCGCCCGGCCGATGATGTTCTTCGAGGCCGGCCACAAGGCCAGGCGGCGTTGAACTCTACGGCCGCCTCGGGCGGGCGCCGGCCGCCGCGCGCCGGGCGAGGTCGCGAAGCGCGAGAAGGACCGGGCCACGGTCGACGTCGTCGACGAGGCGGGGCGTCGATCTCGCCACTGAAGGCAGTGCGCGTGGGCGCGCCCGGGTCGTTCCACCGGGCGAGGCGCTCGAGTCGGCCGCTGCGCGCAGGACGCCCTCGACCGGGCCGATCCGCGGCACCGGCGGCAGCGCCCGGCTCGAGCTCGCCCGGCCCGCCGAGCACCGGCAGCGCGCGAAGAGGGCCTCGGCGGTCGGTCGCGGAGAGCTCTTCTCCGGCTCGACGTAGAAGACGCGTGACCCGGCAGCAGCTTCGCCTTCCTCCCAGCGGACTCGATGGCCTGGTCGAGGCCGCCGAGCCGGTTGCAGGCCGATCGTCAGCACAGCGTCTTCGCCGCTCCAGACGCGGCCGCGCGCGATCCGGTCGACCTGGTGGCGTCATCTTCCGGGCCTCGCGCGACGTGGGCGGTCGCCTTCGTGGTCGATCGATTGGATCACGTCCGCCACCGCGCGGGGTCGAGGGCGCGGTCGGGCCTGGCGCGTCGAAGCGCGTCGTGCCGACGCCGTCGGTGTGGATGCCGAGGTACTTCGCGAGCGGCTTCTCGACCGTCGGAGAACCCCGAAGATGCCGATCGAGCCCGTGATCGTCTCGGGCTGGGCTGAAGATCTCGTCGGACGCCGTCGAGATCGGTAGCCGGGCAGCCAGGCTTCCCATCGAGACGACGACCGGCTTGCCGGCGCCGCGCGCGGCCTGCTCGCGGCGGATCACCTCGGAGGCGAAGGCGCTCCCGCCCGGGCTGTCGACGCGCAGGACGATCACCTTCACGGAGGCGTCCTCGCGCGCGCAGATGAGGAGCGCAGGTAGAGTCGCCGCCGACGATGCCGGCCGGCTGCTGGCCGTCGAGGATGTCGCGCGCGACGACGACCGCGACCGCGTCGCCGAGGGCCGCGCCCCGGCGGCGGTCGCCGGACCGGGCCAGCAGGTACGCCTGCTGGTCGACCTGCCGGGTGCACCCGTCGTCCTGCGCTTCGACGAGGTCGATGAAGCGCTGGCGCACCGCGTCGCGCCAGGGCGCAATGCTCGTGGCGGGCTTCCTTCGCGAAGGCGCACGCCATGTCGCCGCCCGCAACGCGCAGGCGGTCGGGCAGCCCGTCGACGAGCGCCTGGACCTCGGCCGGCTGGAGCTTCCGCGCGGGCGACGTCGCCGAGGTAGTCGCGCCAGAGGTCGCCGTAGGCGTCGAGCGACCTCTCCGCCTCGGGGGACATGTCGTCGCGCAGGTAGGGCTCCACGGCGCTCTTGTACTCGCCGGCCAGGCCGTGGACGGAGACGCCAGGCGGTCGAGGACCCTCCTTGTAGTAGTTGCGCCAGCGGCAGCCCTCGAGGAGGACCATGCCTGGGTGCAGATGAACTCGTCCGCCTGCGCGGCCAGGTAGTACGGGCCCTGAGCGTAGCTGTCCGCGTAGGCGACGACCTTCTTGCCGCTCTTCCTGAACTCGGCGATCACGGCGCCGAGGTCGCGCAGCTTCGTCGGCCCCGCGCGGACATGGCGTCGAGGTCGAGGAAGAGGACCTTGATCCGCGCGTCGTCCTTCGCGAGGCGGACCGCGTCGAGGAGTCGCGGAGGAGGGTTTCCAGGCGCCCGCCCCCGCGCGCTCGGCGGCCAGCCGCTCAAGGCGGTCCGCCCCAGCGACCCTCGACGATCGTGCCCTGCAGCCGCAGCACGGGCAGCTCCCGCGGGCACCTTCGGGCGGGCGGACCACGCGGCGACGACGAGGGCCGCGAGGAGCCGGACAGCCAGGTTGACCCGCAGCCGCCGGAACGGGCGTCAGGCCCTGGCGCAGCGTCGAGGAACTGACCGCTTCTCGCTCATCCGTCTCTCCTGCGACCGCGTCCTCCACAGCGATCGATGAAGGTGGCGGCCACCGCACCATACGCTCGCCGACCGCGGCGCCCGGCGGCCTGGGCAGTCGAGCGTCTCGATCTCCGAGGGGTCGAGGCCACGGCCTCGGCCACCGAGTTCCTCCTCGGGTAGAGGACGCGCTTCGTCCCGGGGATGGGCACCGTCCTCGCCGCGCGGCACCAGGCGGGCGAAGTTGCGCTCAGCCCGGCCTTCTCCTCGCCATCGCCGCCACCTGATCGGCGAAGCGCAGCGGTGCGAGGCGGGGTGCGTCTGGAAGCGAGGCGAGGAGTGCCGCCAGGTAGGCGGCGGAGAAGAAGAGAAGAAGAAGAAGGAAAAAGGCGTCCGCCGCGAGGTCGCCCGGGCTCTTGAGGCGGCCCGTCAGGAAGCCGCGGCCGAGCGACTCGCCGGCGACAAGCCAGTCCCGAGCTCGCGGCAGGCCGCGAGCGAGCCCCCTCGTCGCTCGCGCGTGAAGGCGAGCTCGCTCGCGCGACCGTGTCGATCAGGTGGACGGCGCTGGGCCCGGCGGATCGTCGCGGGAGACGCCTCCGACGAAACGTCGTGGCGGACCTTCCCCTCGCGGACGGGCTCGGCCATCGCCCCGACCGTCTCCTCGATCAGCACCTTGGGGTCCGCGGTGCTGGTAGAAGGGGTCGATCGTCTCGAGCCAGGCGCCGCAGGCTGCCCTCGGCGACCCGGGCCGTACTCGGGCGGCCGTTCCGCCGCACGAGGATCGCTCCCGCGCAGGATGCCGAACTGGTGGCGAGGACGTAGAAAGGTCGCGGGGCGGCCGCGGACGGCGGCCGACGAAGCTCCTCGTTCGTCGTAGAGGTCGTAGGCGTCCGAGGTGTCGAGCAGGGTGACGCATAGAGGTCGAGGGCGCGGTGGATGGTCGCGATGGACAGGAGGGCGTCCTCGCTGAGGCCGTAGTCCGACATCCCCATGCAGCCGAGGGCCGATGCTGACCTCGAGCCCTGCGTCGAGTCGCCTCTTGTGCGCCTGGCGATCCTCCGCGCCGGGTTGCGCGAGCCCAGGTCGCGCCGGAGGAGTCGCCACCGCCCTGCCGCGACTACCTTCGAGGCCGGCGAGGCCTTCGGCCGGCGGGCGCGGCGAGGAACGGCGACGGGTCGAGCCGAGGCCGCCGGCGGCGGGTCAGGGCGGCGCGCTCGCAGACCGGACCGCGCCTCGACGGTGGCCGCGCTGAAGACGCCGGCGAGCTGGACGTCGTAGCCGGGGCCGGTGCCGCCGAGCCGCGATCGGCGACGTGGGCAGACCCGCGCCGTGGACCCCTCGGCGTCCCTCAGGCACCAGGAGGCGACGAGTTGAGGGCATGGCGATCGGATCTCGGTGTCCTTCTCCGGCGGGGCGAGGCGGAGGTCCAGTCCCCATGAAGGCGCCTTCCACCGCGGCGTGCGCGACGCGGCCCGTGCGCAGGTCGAGGCCACGCACGACATGTACCCGCCGAGCTTCACGGTCACGGGCAGCCCTCGGCGAGACGCAGGTCCCAGGTGTCGGAGGCGCCGGGCATCCACAGGAACGGGCCGCCGTGCCGTGGCCTGGTGCGGATCGACGCCGGCTCTCGTCGTCCGCGCGAAGTCGAGCCGCGCGCGGTGCCCGCCGGCCTGGCCACGGCCCTCGGCGAAGCCCGCCGGCAGGGGAGCCGTGGCCGCGGCGAGACGCGCCGAGATGCTGCCCTCGACCTGCAGCCGCCCGGCCCTGGCAGGGGCAGCTCGACAAAGTTGGCTGCCAGTCCCGCGCCGGCGCGAACGGCTGCGGCGCCGTGAGCCGAGCGGCGTGCCGAGGATGCAGGCCGGCGCCAGGAGCCTGGCCACGGCGCTCGCGGGCAGGTGAGCGCCACCATCCGCAGGCCGGCCGCCATCAGCAGGACGAGCAGGGCGATGGCGTCGATCCAGAACGACCACGGGAGCCGGCCGGTCGTCGTGAGGAGCAGGAAGACCGCGATGCCGGCCAGCTGGACTCGTCGGCGGCTCAAGCTGATCGGCGGCAGGACGACGATCGGCGGCGACAGGCGATACCCATGTTTCCCCTTTACTCGTCGAAGCTTACGCCGATCGACCGGGGACCGTTCCGTCGCTCGCCGACCGCCGCCGTGCGATGCCGAAAAAGGGGTCAGCGGGCGGGCGCGGCTCGGCCGTGCCCGTCGAAACCTGCGGGCGTCCCGATGGCGAGCCCGCGGTCGATGCTGGCGGTGCCGTTCACGGTGCTGAGCACGAAGCGCGCGCCGCCCTGGCCGATCCGTCCCGCGACCTTGCGGCGGCTCGGTGGCGCCGTCCGCGAGCTCGAAGTCGCAGTGGGCCGCGCCGTTCACGGTCCCGGCCTCGACCTCGGCGGAGACGTCGCGGGGCAACGGCGTGGAGTCGCACCGTCCCGTTCGTGGTCCCGATACGGTTGTGGCTCGCCGGGTCGACGGCGGTCATCGCGACGTCGACCGTGCCGTTCGCCGCCTCGGCTTCGGCGCGCCGGCGATCCTCGAGAGGTCGACAGAGCCGTTACGGCCAGTGGGGCTCCTGCTCCGCCCGAGACCTCGGCGACCTCGACGCCGCCGTTGACGTTCTTCACGCTCACGCGAGCGCCGCGGGGACCAGGCCGGTACTCCACCTGGCCGCCCGACCCGAAAAGACCGGCCGCGGGGGAGGCGGGTCCCTCCCCGAAACGCGGTCTCCCTCGCCCTCGACGAGGACTTCGATCGATCGAGGCCCCACTCTCGCGCGTGGGAGCGCCCTTGATCACCTCGACGCGAACCGTGGCCTCGTCCCAGGAGGCGACGCGGACGCACCGTTGATGTTCTCGAGCACCAGCTCGCCGGACTTGGAGAGGTCGAACGGGTACTACGGGCCGGGCGGCGCGAAGGATTCGGAAGGGGTTGGGTTCGGAAGAGGGGCCGATCAGACGGGCCGGGCGCTCCAGAGCAGGCGGCCGGCGCGCTCCGCACCGCCTGCGGGCCGCCCGGCGGAGGCGCTCGACGAGGTCGACGCAGTGCAGGTGGAGCCGCGCCCGCGGAACGCTCGGGCGCCGAGGCGGACCTCGCGCGCGGACGGCGGGAGCGGCTTCGCGCAGACGGCGCACGGCGTGGCTGCGGCGCTCCCGCGCGAGGCGGAGGCCTTCGGGGTGCGGTGCCGGTGCGGGCGTCGAGGCGGCGAACCGCGCGGTAGATCGTGAGCCACTCGCGGTGCTGCGCGGTCTCGCGGCGACCGGCGAAACGGCAGGAGCCCGTGGTCGCCGGCCACGACGCCGTAGCGCTGGCGGTAGGCCGCGACCCGGCCGCGCACGGCGTCGGCGGCCGGCCGCGATGCGGCGAGGCGGGGACGGGTCTGCGCTCGTGGCGGGACTCCGGCGGGAGTCCTGGGGAGGCGGGGTCGGAGGGGCGGACCGGCGACGAGGCGCGCTTCGGCATGGCGAGAGCCTGACACCTTCCTGACATTTTGTCAACCTATTTTAGTAACCACTATAATATCTGTTATCGGAACCTGATTGGAGAGCTGGCAGACTGAGGTTGAGTGTCTGATAAAGAGAGAGATGGATGATGGATGGCCCATCGAGACGATTCTGACTTCCTGTCCCGGGGTGCTCTCCACCGGCGCCGGGGCCCCTGCGCCCCCACGCACGCGACGGCCCGAGCGATGGGCCCTCTCGATGAGTCGAATTGCGCGGCGGGATCGCCGCGCTCGGCTAGAATAGTCGCGACAGGCGTCGCAGCATCCAGGAGGACGGAATCTGCCTGGGCGGGTCCTCGTCGTCGACGATCACGTCCCCACCCGTGCGCTCATCCCGACGATCCTGGAGGCCGAGAAGAACGAGCAGTTCGAGGTCGTCGAGGCCGGCACCGGCACCGAGTGCCCGAAGGCCGCCGACAAGCAGGGGCCATTCGAGCTGGTGCTGCTCGACGTCACCCGCCGGACATGGACGGCGCTACCCGTGTGCCGGGCCCTGCGCCACGTGGACAAGAAGGTCCTGATCGTCTTCGTGACCGCCAAGGGCGACCTGGAAGGACTGGCGCCTCGCGGGCCGCGAGGCCGGCGGCGACCGTACCTCGGGCCGCGCCGATCGCCTCGCCGCGCTGCGCTCGATCGTGAACCTCTTCACGTCGATCGAGCGTCGCGGCGGCCCGACTTCGGCCTTCAGGGTTGATCGATGATCGCCTGGGCGGTCGGCGGACCGCTCGGGCACATCGCGATCGTCCACGAGGATGCCGACCGGGCCGAGGAGATCGCCCGCATCCTCCGCACGCCGGGCCACCGCGTCAGCGTCGTCGTCCTGGGCCGCCGCGGTCCAGAGCGTCGTCGACAGCTCGGCCGACCTCGTCCTCGTCTCGCACTCGCTCGGCGACCCGCCGATGGCGAGTGCCGTCCGCGGCGGCGCCGGCCCTCGGCCCCCGAGGTGAAGATCCTCGTCCTCCTACGGGTTCGACCCGCACGGCGCGCCGGAGGACGTCGACGACGTCCAGCGCGCGGAGCCGCTCCAGGAGACGGAGCTGCAGATCCGCGTGAGCCGCCTCCTGCGCGAACAGCCGAGCGGCGTCACCTCCAGAAGAAGACGAGCGAGCTGCTGGGCCTCTACAAGATGTCCTGGGCGTTCTCGCTCGCCGGCGGCTCCGATGCCTCGCGGCCCTCGCGAAGCACTCGGCCGACATGCTCGCCGAGCGGCCTCGTGATGCTCTACGACGTCGAGCGGCGTCAGCTCGTCGGCAAGGGCCGGCCACGGCCTGACCCGCGAGGAGGTCCACTGGGTCCGATACCGGGTCGACGGCGAAGCGGACTCCCGCTGGAACTTCCGCCGGAACGGCCCGCTGCTGTCGAACAAGGCCCAGGCCGACACGCGCCTGTTTCCGGAGCTCGTCGCCGACCTCCGCGTGCAGCAGCTGATGGTGGCTCCGATCACCCGCGGCCCGCAGATCCTCGGCCTGCTGGCGGTGGCCGACCGCATGGGCCGCGCGCCCTTCACCGACGAGGACCTGAACCTGCTCCTGGCCCTCGCCGGCCAGGCCACGATCGCGGTCGAGAACCTGCGCCTCCACGAGGAGATCAAGCGCGCGAACGAGCTCCTTCAGGAGTACGACCGGCTGAAGAGCGAGCCTGTCGGCATCGTGGCCCACGACTTCCGGAAGCCCCTCATGGCGATCCGCGGCTCTGCCGAGCTCGTGCTCGAGGAGATGGACCTGCCCCTCGAGACGCGCCAGGACTTCATGCGGACGGTCATCAGCGAGACCGAGCACCTCGCCCTCCTCGCGTTCGACACGCTGCTCATCACCCAGATCGACGGGCCAGATGAGCTACAACTTCCGCGAGATCGACTTCGGCCCCCTTCCTCCTCGACTCGGTGCCGCTCGGCCTTCCCCGACCACTCGGTCCTGATGGACGTCCCGCCGGCGTTCCCGAAGATCTGGCGGATCCCGACCGGCTGCGGCCAGGTGCTCACGAACCTCGTGAGCAACGCGGTCAAGTACTGCCCGAGGGCGGCTCGATCATCGTGCGCGTCCGCGAGCGCGGGACGCAGCACATCGTGATCGAGGTCGGACCACGGCCTCGATCCCGCCGAGCAGATCGGGAAGCTCTTCCAGAAGTTCGCCCGCGTGCGCAGCGAGGACCACATGAAGGTCTCCGGCACAGGGCCTGGCCTCGGCATCTGCCGGCTCATCGTCGAGGGCCACGGCGGGCAGATCTGGGTGGAGTCCGAGGTCGGCAAGGGCAGCACTTTCGGCCTCTCGCTGCCGGTCGACGCCCGCTCTGTCGTGAAGGCCCCGGCGTTCGCCGCCGCGGCTTCGGCCGCGAAGGCGTAGCTGGTCCTCAGGCCCGCCAGCGCCTCAGAAGCCGCTCGACCTCGGAGAGCCGCGGCGCGATCGCCACCGGCGGGTTGTGGTGGGCCCCGGGCCGCGCGCGTGGTACTCCATGACGACGCCCGGGTCCTTGAGGACGTTGCCGGTCAGATCGCGACCACCGACTCCCCCGGCCGGATGACGCCCTCGCGCCGCAGGCGCCGCGCCCCGGCCACGGACGCCGCCGACGCCGGCTCGCAGCCGATGCCGGCCGCGTCGACCACCGCCTTCGCCTCGAGGATCTCCCGGTCGCTCGCCTGCGTGACGACGCCGTTCGTCTCGCGGATCGTGCGCACCGCGCGGTCGTGGCTCGCCGGGTCGCCGATGCGGATCGCCGTCGCCACCGTGTCGGCCTCGACGGTGTACCGCCGGCGGAACCCGCCGCGGAAGCTGCGGTAGAACGGGTTGGCGCCGGCGGCCTGCACTGCCGCGATCCGCGGCGCGCGCCGGACGAGGCCGAGGGCCTTCGCCTCGCGCAGCGCCTTGCCGAACGCCGAGGTGTTCCCGAGGTTTCCGGCCGGCACGACGATCCAGTCCGGCGGGTTCCAGCCGCGCCGCTGCAGCATCTCGAGGACGATCGTCTTCCGCCCCTCGAGCCGCCACGGGTTGATCGAGTTCAGGAGGGCGGATGGGAAAGCGCCGAGGCCTCGCGCACCAGGCGCAGGCACGCGTCGAAGTCGCCCTCGACGAGGAGCGCGTCCGCGCGCCGTAGGCGAGGGCCTGGGCGAGCTTCCCCGCCGCCACCTTGCCCGCCGGGACGAACACGAGCGCCGGCAGCCCGGCCTGGGCCGCGTAGGCCGCCATCGAGGCGAGGTGTTGCCGGCCGAGGCGCAGGCCACGGCGGTCGCGCCGGCCCGGGCCGCCTGCGTCGCGGCGACCGTCATGCCGCGGTCCTTGAACGAGCTCGTCGGGTTCTCCCCCTCGTGCTTGAGCGCGAGGTCCTCGAGGCCAACGTAGCGCGCGATCGCGTCGCGCCGGTAGAGGGCCGTTGCCCGGGGCGTCAGCGTCGCTCCCCGCCCGCCGAGGAGCAGCCGCGGAACCGCCACACGCCGCTGCCGCCGACCGCGGCGTCCCCGTCGCGGCGGCGCGCGTCGAAGCGGGCCCGCAGCGCCCGGCCGCTCGCGCGGGGCCTGCTCGACGCTCAGGGAGGCCGCCGCAGGAGCAGTCGGCGCGGGGCGACAGCGCCGGGCAGGTCGCGCCGCAGTGATCGCACAGGAGGCAGGGTGTCGTCACTCGATCCTCGCCCGCGGTCGTCCACGGCCGCGACGTGCAGGTCTGCCGCGAAGCCCGCGGCGGCATAGCCTTCTCCACCCCCGCGCCGACCCCCGCCTCGGCGCTGCTCGGCGGGGACGACGCGGAGGAGGGTCGGCCCGGCCCTGCTCACCGCGACGCCGAAGGCGCGGCCGCGAGGGCCGCCTCGCGGGCCTCCGCGTAGCCCGGGTAGAGGGGATGCGGTACGGCTCGGCGATGTGGTCCCGGACCGCGGCCCCCAGCAGGCCGGCGTCGCCCTGCTCCAGGCCGAGGACGAGCCCGGCGAGAGCGGCCGCCTGGCGCACCGCGTCCGCCCGCGCGACCGCCGCCGGCAGGACGGCCTCGCGCGCACCGTCTCGACGCCGTACGCCGGGGTCGCGAACACCAGTCGGACGGGTGCACGCGCACGCGCGCGAAGCGCAGCGGCGACACGCCGAGGACGACGACGGCGCCTCGAGGAGCGACGGCGCCGCGTTGTCCGGGTGCCGTCCGGCGACGACGGCCTCGGCCTCGAGGGCGCAGTCGAGGAGCGCTCGCGGGCGAGGCCCGTTTCGAGGAGCGCGTCGGCGGCCACGGCGCCCGCCACCGCGGAGGCGGCGCTGCCGCCGAGGCCGCCGGCGAGCGGCAGGCCCTTCTCGATCGAGAGCTCGATCCCGGCGCCCGACCCGGCCCGCTTCAGGACCTCGGCCGCCGCGAGGGCCGCGGTGTTCCGGGCGGGGTCGGTGGGGATCCGGGCGTCGGAGACGTGGGCCACGACCACCCCGGGCGCGGAGACCCGCGTCGCGCGGACCCGGTCGCCCATGCCCGCGATCGCGATGCCCAGGCAGTCGAATCCCGGGCCCACGTTGGACGTCGAGCCCGGAGAGTACGCCGTCACGCGGTCCATGGAACGGGTGACGATATCGCAAAACGAACGTGGCGGCGAGGTGACGGCACGTTCTGGGCGCGCGCGGAAAGCGCGTGCTACGATCGCCTCGATGACGCTCCTCCGGCGGGCCGAGGCGCCTGCGACTCCTCGATTCCTACATCGTCGAGGAGATGCTGGCCTCGACCGCCATCGGGCTGCTCGTCTTCACGTTCGTCCTCCTCATCGACCAGATCCTTGCCTCCTCGCTGTCCTCAAAAGGCGCGGCAGCGCCGACCTCGAGACGATCGTCCGCGTCTTCGTGAACCTCCTGCTGTCGATCCTCGCGGTCACGATCCCGATGGCGTTCCTTCTCGGGGTCCTCCTCGCGTTCGGGCGGATGGCGAGCGACAGCGAGATCGTCGCGCTGCGGGCGGTGGGCGTGAGCCCGGCGCGGCTGCTCGGGCCGGTGATGATGATGGCCGCGGCGATGACCGGGGTGACCTTCACATCAACGCGATCGCCCTCCCGGCCGCGAACCAGGCGCACCGGGAGCTCGTCTTCCGCCTCGTGGTCAGCAAGGCGCGCACCGACGTGCGGGCGCGGACGTTCACGGACACGCTCCTCCCGGGGCGGATGATGCTCTACGTCCAGGACATCGACCCGCAGACCGGGTCTGGGAGAACCTCCTCGTCCACGACACGCGCGACTCGCGCGAGCCGAAGCTCATCCTGGCCCGCACCGGCGAGCTCGTGGTGGACCGCGAGAAGGCGACCGTCCGCCTCGAGCTCGGCCCGGGCAGCCAGCACGCCTTCGCACGTCCGACCCGCGGCAGTACGAGAAGACGCAGTTCCAGGCGATGGGCTGGGACCTCCCGTCGACGAGTTCTTCCCGGACAAGCGGAAGCTCCTGCTGTCGAAGGGCGACCGCGAGATGTCGCTGCCGGAACTGGAGGAGCGCATCGCCGCCCTACGCCGCGAGGGCAAGGGCCGCAAGGACTGGGGCGCTTCGCCGTCGAGTGGCACAAGAAGTTCGCGATCCCGGCCGCGTGTGCCGTCTTCATGTCCTCGGGCTCGCCCTGTCGCTCGGCAGCAGCGAGGAGTGCGCGCTCCTCCGCCTCTTCGCCCTCTCGATCGGGGTCATTCCTTCGTCTACTACGTCCTCATCCGCATGGGCGAGCAGGCGGGCGACACCGGCCTCCTGAGCTCGTGGCTGTCGATGTGGGGCGCCAACATCGTGCTGGGCGTCATCGCGGCGGCTCTCCTCGTCCTCAACCACCGGGAGGCGGCCTTCGACCCGCTCGACCCCCGCGCACTACATGAGCTGGGTGCCCCGGGTGCGGCGGGCGCGGGCGCCCGTGGCCACCCGCGAGCCGGTCCCGGCGATCGCTCCCTGGCGGGCGGTGGTGGTCATGCGGATCCCCCGCATGACCCTCCACTTCCTCCATCCTCGACCGCTACATCGCCCGATCCTGGGTGTCGAACGTCGCCCTCGTCCTTCCTCGCCTTCACGTCGATCTACGTCCTCGGCGAGTTCATGGACCTGATCGACGACATCCAGCAGAACCACGTCAAGGAAAGACGCTCGCCTCTACTACCTGTATCACCCGTGGATGATCGGCTTCACGGTCGCGCCGATCGCGGTGCTCGTCGGCGTCCTGCGACGCTCGGCCTCCTCGCCCGGAGGAACCGAGATCACCGCCATGAAGGCGGGCGGGGTGAGCGCGTCTACCGCGCGGCGGGGCCGGTGCTCGGCATGGGCCTCCTCGCGAGCCTCGCGCTCTACGGCCTCCAGGAGTTCGTCCTGCCGAGCACCACCGCTGCGGCTGCGCCCAGTTCAACGTCATCAAGGGCCGGCCGGCCCAGTCGTCCGACCAGTTCGCCGGACTGGCGGTGGCTGGTGGCGAGCGACGACCGCTTCTACAACTTCGACTACATCGTCGAGCGCGACCGTCCGCCGGCCCAATGGCGTCGCGGAGCGCCCGCCGGCCGCGGCGGCGAGTTCTCGGTCTACGGCCTGTCGATCTACGACGTGGAGCCGAAGACGTGGGACCTGCGCGAGCGCACGTTCGTCGCGCGCGCCACCTGGATCTCGGCGTCGCGCAGCTACGACCTCGAGCACGGCTGGCGACGCACGGAAGCGGCGCAGTCCTCCTACCAGCCGTTCGTCCACCGCCGGGTGCGGGGCGATCGGCGGCGGGGACCCCGGCGGCGAGATCGAGCCCCCGCCGTACTTCAGGCGGGAGGAGAAACCCTCCGACACGATGGGCTTCGGCGAGCTCCGTGCCTACATCGCCTCGCTCGAGGCCCGGGGCTTCGACGTGGCGAAGCTGCGGGTGCATTTCCAGCGCGCAAGATCGCCTTCCCCATGGTCGGGCTCGTCATGACCCTGCTGGCGGTGCCGTTCTCGTTCGTGGTGGCGCGCCGGGGCGCCCTCTGGCCGGCATCGGGATCGGGTGATCGTGATCGCGATCGTCTACTGGGCCGTGCTCTCGGCATCTTCGAGGCGCTCGGAAACAACGCGTACCTGCACCCGGCTCTCGCCGCCTGGGCCCCGAACCTCATCTTCGGCGCGGCGGGCCTCTACCTCATCCTCACGCTCGAGACGTAGAGGGCGGCCGGCGCCGCCTGCTCAGCGGTAGACTTCGACGTCATCGATCCAGATCGAACCGGACGTTCCGGCCTGACCGAGGCCGGGTCGAGGACGAAGACGATCGCGCGGGCCTGCGCGGTGTCGAGGCGCGGCCGTCGCTCTTCGGGTTGATGGTCCGGAAGCGCGAGAACGGGAGGACATCTCCTCGCTCCACTGCGTCGTCGTGCGCGGCGGCGAGCCACCACTCGAGCCCCTCGTCGGCCGAGGCGGGGGTTCGGGTCGCGCACCTGGACCCAGAGGCCGCATTCGCCGTCGCCGCGGACGCGGAAGCGCAGGCCGGTCCAGGCCGAGAGGTCCCGGGCCTGACGTGGCCGGGACGTGAGGGCGCACCAGGTGAACGGCTGGCCGGCCCGGCGCGCCAAGGTGGAACGCGAGGCCGAGCGGCGCGGCGGCGCCCGCGGGCGCGTCGGGCGGCGGACCGGGGCCGGATGGACGAGGTCGGTCGAACTCCGGGGTGAACGCTGCCGAGCCGGGCAGCGAGACGAGGGCCTGCGCCTCCTCACCGCCGGCGGCGCGGGCCACGCGGCTGCCTGGAGCCGCGCGGCCCGAGTGGCCGCGTCGAAGACGACCGGGTCTGTGATGGCCCAGGGTGTCGACCAGCCCGGCATCGCGAGCCTCGACCCGGTAGACCCCGGGGCCGCCGAGGGCGACGCCGAGCGCACTGACCGAGTCGGCGAGCCCGGCCGGCCGTCGCGCAGGAGCACCACGTGCGTTCCCGCCGGCATCCGGCCTCCGGCCCGGATGCGTCCTCCGGCCGCCGGCTCGATCGACTCCCCCATCGTGGCGTGTCGCCCCCCGGCCTCGACCGTGAACGCGAGGTCGTTGGCGGAGGCGAGCCCGTCGAGGCCGACGTAGAAGCGGCCCCGGTGCAGGGCCCGACGACGGCGGCGCGGTCGCCGGCGGCGTCCGCGCCCAGGGGCGGTCGAGGAGCAGGTGCACGCGCGCGAGCGAGAAGAGCGCCTCGTACGACGGGAAGCGCAGAGCCCGCTTCTTCGTGAGCGGGAGGCGGCTGTGGGCGTCGGCGCCGAGGCCGACGACGTCACGCCTCGCGAGAAGGGCGTCCCAGCGCGAGAGCGCCTCGTCGGGCGGGCCTGCGCCCTGCAGGAGGGCGTAGCCGGGGGTTGAGGCGGTAGAGGAGGACGCTCAGCAGGACGCGCGGGCCCGCGCGTCGCCACTCGCTGTCGCCGTTCAGAAGCTCGATCCCCACGGACCCGGCGTGTCCTCCACGCGGTGAAACGCAGGTCCGGGCGGGTCGAGAACGGGTGCGCGGCGAAGGCCACCCCCGCCGAGCCGCTCGACGTCCTGCACCGCGCCGCGCGCGTCGCTGAAGCGGAAGGGCGGGTCGCGGTCGAGGCCGAGGCCGAGCACGTGCCCGGCCGGGGTCGAGAGCTCCGATCCGACGAGGACGAGGACGCCGTCGTGCTCGCCTTCCAGTGGCTTCGCGTCGAGGTTGTTGTGGTCGGAGAGGGCCACGAAGGACAGGCCGGCCGCGCGGGCGGCCGCGACCACCTCCTCCGGCGTCCCGCCCCCGTCCGAGAGCGTCGTGTGGACGTGGACGACGCCGGCCACGCGCACGTAGCCGTCGGCCGGCGCCGCGCCGACGAGCGGCAGGGGCCGCCACGCGGCCACCCGCCAGGCGAAGAGTCCGCTCCCGGCCGCCGCCGCGACGAGGACGAGGGCGGCGACGCGGCCGCGGGACACGCTCACCGCGCGCCGGGCCGGTCGAACCAGGAGCGCAGCGCGCCGGCCTTGTCCGTGCGCTCCCACGTGAACTCCGGCTCGGTCCGGCCGAAGTGCCCGTAGGCCGCCGTCCGCCGGAAGATCGGCCGGCGGAGGTCGAGGTACTCGATGATCCCGCGCGGCGTCAGCGGGAAGACCTCGCGGATCGCGTCGACGAGGCGCCCCTCGTCGACGGTGGCGGTGCCCATCGTGTCGGCCATGATCGAGACCGGGTCGGCGACGCCGATCGCGTAGGCGATCTGCAGCTCGACCTTCGACGCGAGGCCGGCGGCGACCACGTTCTTGGCGACGTGGCGCGCCATGTAGGACGCCGAGCGGTCGACCTTCGTCGGGTCCTTGCCCGAGAAGGCGCCGCCGCCGTGGCTGCCGACGCCGCCGTAGGTGTCGACGATGATCTTGCGGCCGGTGAGGCCGCAGTCCCCCTGGGGGCCGCCCACCACGAAGCGCCCGGTGGGGTTGATGTAGTACCGGGTCCGCTCGTCGATGAGCTCGCGCGGCACCACGGCGAGGATGACCTTCTCGAGGACGTCCTCGCGGACCGTCTCGGTGGGCACGAGGCTGCTGTGCTGGGCGGAGACGATGATCGTGTCGACTCGCCGGGGCGTGTCTCCCTCGTACTCGACCGTGACCTGGCTCTTGCCGTCGGGGCGCAGGTAGTCGAGGGTGCCGTCGCGCCGCACGGCCGAGAGCTGCCGGGTCAGCCGGTGCGCGAGCATGATCGGCAGCGGCATGAGCTCGTCGGTCTCGCGGCAGGCGTAGCCGAACATGAGGCCCTGGTCCCCCGCTCCCCCGGGGTCGACGCCCATGGCGATGTCGGGCGACTGCTCGTGGATGGCCGAGATGACCGCGCAGGTCTCGTAGTCGAACCCGTACTTGGCCCGGGTGTAGCCGACGTCCTTGATCGTCTCGCGCACGATCGTGGGCAGGTCGGCGTAGGCCTTGGTCGTGATCTCGCCCGCGATGAACGCGAGGCCCGTCGTCACCATCGTCTCGCACGCGACGCGGCTCGTCGGGTCCTGGGCGATGAGGGTGTCGAGCACGGCGTCGGAGATCTGGTCGGCGATCTTGTCGGGGTGGCCCTCGGTCACGGATTCCGAGGTGAAGAGGTGGCGACCGCTCTTGGGCATGGGATGGTCCTCTCGTGTGCCGGCGGGAAGTCTAGCACCCGCCCCGCCGGGCGGCGGGCGGGACTCAGGCGCGCGGGTGGAAGCGGTCGTACAGCTGGCGCAGCCGCTCGCGGGTGACGTGGGTGTAGATCTGCGTCGTGGAGATGTCGGAGTGTCCGAGCATCGCCTGGAGGGCCCGCAGGTCGGCGCCGTGCTCCAGGAGGTGCGTCGCGAAGGAGTGGCGCAGGACGTGCGGAGTCAGGACGGAGGCGACGCCGGCGGCCACCGCGTGGCGCCGCACGAGGCCCCACAGGCCGGTGGCGGAGAGGGCGCCGCCGCGGTTCGAGAGGAACAGCACGCGGCTCGACCGCCCGCGGGTGAGCCGCTCGCGCCCCTCCGCGAGGTAGCGTCGCACCCAGCGGGACGCCTCGCGCCCCAGGGGCACGAGCCGCTCCTTGCGGCCCTTCCCGAAGACCCGCACGAGGCCGAGGTCGAGGTCGACGCTCGCGGACTCGAGGGCCGTGACCTCGGAGGCGCGCAGGCCCGTCGCGTACATCACCTCGAGCATCGCGCGGTCGCGGAGGCCCACCGGCCCGTCGGTGCGCGGCGACGCGAGGAGGGCCTCGACCTGCGGGGCGGTCAGGCAACGCGGCAGCGGGCGGGACGCCTTCGGGGGGCGGAGGTTCTCCATGGGGTCCCGCTCGAGGAGCCCTTCGCGGACCGCGAAGCGGAAGAAGCCCCGGGAGGAGTGGACGTGGCGGGCCTGCGACCGGGGCGAGAGGCCCTGCTCGCGGAGCCAGCCGATGTACTCCGCGAGGTCGGCCTGGCCGAGCGCGAGCATGTCCCGGCCTCGCGCCGCGGCGAAGGCCGCGAGCTTGCGCAGGTCGTTCTCGTAGGCGACGAGCGTGTGCGGCGAGAGGCCCCGCTCCACCCGCAGGTGGTCGAGCCAGACGTTCAGAGGCTGATCTCGGCCCCGAAGGTCCATGCGCCCAGGTCCACGCGCAGGTAGTCGCGGCCGTCGCGCCCCTCGAGGGCGAGGCGGCGGTAGCCGCCCGTGGCGGCGAGGTGGTCGCTCACGTGGACGCGGGCCGCGAGCAGCAGCTCGAAGACGTGGCCGCGGTCGCCCAGGGTGAGGCCGGAGATCTCGCCCTCCAGGCTCAGCCGCCGGGAGACGTACACGCGGCTCGCGAGGCCGAGCACCGGGACCGGCAGGCGCTCGGTCTCCACCACGCGGTCACCGGTGTCGACGTTCAGGACGAGCGTGTCGACGTCGAAGTACTTCACGCCGGCGAGGAGGCCGAGGAAGCCGCGCGGCCGCTGGAGGAAGTCCCACGCGACCTCGGCCGTCGCGTAGTTGCCCTTCAGCGACGAGGCGACCTGCTGCTCGGGGAAGACGACGGTCGTGCCGTAGACGAGGAGGCTCCCGGCCGTCGCGGCGCCCCGGAAGTCGATCGGCGACCACGAGCCTCGGAGCTTGACGCTGCGGCCCACGCGGAGCGCCGCCCGGATGGGGCTGGCCGCGTGCGACTCGTAGCCGAGATCCTCCCGCACGTCGACGAGCGTGCCCGCCGTGTCCGACACGCCCTTCTGCAGTTCGCCCGCCGGCTGCGGGGACCAGTAGAGATACTCGACGCGGAAGGCGTACTGCTCGGCCGGCGCCGTCTCGCTCTGGGCCGAGGCGGAGCCCGCGGCCAGGACGGCGAGCGATCCGGCGAGAAGGAGGGTTCTCGTTCGCATTCGCTTTCTCTCTGTGGTGCGGTGACGGAGCCGGGCCCGACGCCGTCCGCAGGTTAGCACGCGTTCTCGAGCGTGCCGCCTTCCGGCCCTCGTGAGGGTGATGCGCCTCACTGCCCGCCGCGCGAGCGGCCGGCGGCCACGCGGCGGGCGACCATCCCCCACAGGGCGTCGGCCTCCTCGACCCGCAGGGCGCGGCTGATGAGTCCGTAGACCGCCACGCCGACCGCGACGGGGACGAGTCCGGTGGCGAGCTGGGCCACGGCACCGTGGGTGCCGAGCCAGCGCTCGAGGAGGGCCGCGAGCCCCCAGGCGGCCGCGCCCATCGCGGCGGCGGCGGCGAGCATGCGGCCGATCCCCCGGAACAGTCCGCTCCCGAAGAGACCGCCCACGCGGCGTTCGAAAGCGCCGAGCAGGATCGCGACGTTGGCCAGCGAGCCGAGGGCCGTGCCGAGCGCGATCGCCCGGTACGAGAAGCGGGGATGGAGGGAGACGACGACGATCACGTTCGTGGCGACGGCCGAGACGCTGGCGATGAGCGGCACGCGCGGCCGGCCGAGCGCGTAGAAGGCGGGGGCGAGCACCTTGACGCCGGTGTAGCCGACGAGGCCGAGCGCGTAGATCGAGAGGGCGGCGGTCGTCGCGCGCGTGTCCTCGGCGGTGAAGCGGCCGTGCTGGTAGAGGAGCCTCACGACGGGCTCGCCGACCGCGACGAGGCCGACGCTCGCCGGCACCGTCAGGTACGCGAGCATCGACAGGGTCTGCCCCAGGGTCCGGCGCAGGCCCTCCGTGTCCCGCTCGGCCGCGCGTCGCGCGAGGCCGGCCGTCGCGATCGTGCCGAGGGCGACGCCGAACAGGCCGATCGGCAGGTACAGCAGTCGGAAGGCGCAGTCGAGCCACGAGACGGCGCCCTCCGAGTGCGAGGCGAACCAGCTGTTGACGAAGATGTTCACCTGCACCGCGGCGAGCCCGACGGTGGCCGGGGCCATGAGCCGTCCCATCCGGCGGAGGTCCGGGTCGCGAGGCGCCCACTCGGGCCGGAAGCGCCAGCCCGCGCGCCGCAGCGACGGCACCTGGACGACGAACTGGGCGACGCCGCCGAGGAGAGTCGCGAGCGCCCAGCCGATGACGACCTGGTCCGGTGGCAGGCCGGCGGCCCACAGGCCCGCGCCGACGAGGATCGCCACGGCGTTGAAGAGGGCCGGCGACAGGGCCGGCCAGCCGAAGCGCTGCTCGGCGTTCAGCATCCCCATGGCCACGGCGGCGAAGGACACGACCGGCAGGAACGGCATCATGATCCGCGTCAGGAGGACCGTGAGCTCGGCCTTCCCCGCCGCCCCGCTGAAGCCGGACGCGAGGGCCGAGACGATCCACGGCGCGGCGGCGATTCCGACGAGGACGAGGACGGCGAGGATGACGGCCAGGAACGTGAGCACCCGGTTCGCCAGGCGGAACGCCTCCTCGCGGCCCTGCTCCTTCGCCGTGCGCACGTAGGTCGGCACGAACGCGGCCGAGAGGGCGCCCTCCGCGAACAGGTCGCGGAGGAGGTTCGGGATCCGGAACCCGATCCGGAAGGCGTCCGAGTGGTAGCCGGCCCCGACCAGCGCGGCGAAGACCTGCTCGCGGACGAGCCCCAGGACGCGGGAGACGAGGGTCATCGCGGACACGAGGCCGGCGGCGCGGGCGATGCGGCCGCGCTCGGCGTCCCGATCCGGCATCTTGACCTCGGTGGGATCGGTCACTAAACTAGCGGTTTGTTCGGTTTACGAAAAGGAGTCGAGTCCTAGTGGCACACCACGCGTCAGCCCAGAAGCAGATGAGGCAGAGCCAGAAGCGCCGGGCCCGGAACCGCCAGAACATCTCCCAGCTCAAGACCCAGGTGAAGAAGCTCCGCTCCGCCATCGCGAAGGGGGACGCCGCGGCCGCCAAGACGCTGCTCCCCGAGACGATCGGGCAGATCGACAAGGCGGCCAAGAAGGGCGTCGTCCACGACAACGCCGCCGCCCGGTACAAGGGCCGGATCACCAAGAAGGTCAACGCCCTCTCCTCGAAGTAGCGCCGGTCGCCCCCCGGCACGCCTCGGCCAGCGCCGCGACGATCGTCGTCGCGGCGTCCGATCCCCTCTTCATCCGCCGGTCCGCCCGGTCCACGGCCGAGAAGGCGTCGCGAAGGTCGTCGTCGGTCCACCGCCCGGCGGCCCCCAGCAGCGCGTCCAGCTTGAACTGCATGTTCGGCGGCAGGAGGGCCGCTCCGATCTCCTGCCGCGGCGCCCGCCGCTCCTTGAGCGCGCGCGCCGCGCGCACCTGCCGCAGCGCGCGGTGGACCGTGGCCACGATCTTGAAGCGGAACTCGTCCTCGTCGGCCTCGAGCAGCTCCTGGACCCTCTCCACGGCCCCCGGGAGGTCGCGCGCGGTCACGCAGTCGGCGAGCAGGTAGAGGGGGCGGGCCATGCCCCGGCCGAGGACGTCCAGGACCTCGTCCGCCGAGAGGGCCGCCTTCTTCTCGGGGGCGGCCCAGGCCTCGAGCTTCTCGACCTCGCCGATGAGCCGGCGCAGGTCCTGCCCCACCTCGTCGACGAGGGCGACGACGGCGTCCCCCGTCAGGCGCAGGCCGCGCCGGCGGAGATCCTCCTCCACGTACGCGCGCAGGGAGCGGCCCTTGAGAGGGTCGGCCGGGTGGACCTGCCCCTCCTTGCACAGGCGGCTCCAGGGCAGGCGCCGGCGGTCGGGCTTCGAGGCCATCAGCACGAGCGTCGCGTCCGGCGCCGGGTCGGCGAGGTACGAAAGGACCGGCTCGACGGCGGGATCGACGTCGGGCTTGCGGGCCTTGCGTCGGCCGTCCTCCGGCGCGGGGCCCGTGGCCTCGGCCTCGTCGCCCTTCGGGCCCTTGATGAGATCCGCCCGGCGCACCACCACCGCGCGCCGCGTCGCGAACAGAGAACCCGCGCGGGCCGCGTTCGCGACGCGCTCCCAGCCCCGGTTCCCGACCTCGTCGCCGTAGAGGACGCTCAGCGAGTCGGCGCGGTCGCCCGCCCCGATCGCCGCGGCGAGGATGCGCTCGAGCGCCTCCTCCGCGAGGTACGAGTCTTCGCCGACGATCACGTGGACGGGCGCGACGGGCCCGGAGGCCACCTTCGCCACCGTGGCTAGAACGCCTCGAGCATGGCCGCGACGAGGCTGCGGGCGAAGGCCTCGGCCAGGCGCTCCATCGACTGCTCCTCGCGGTCGAAGTAGTTCTGGGCGTGCTCGCCCATGTCGTACTCGTCGCGCTGGGAGAAGGCGTCGTTCGACCAGAGCGGCTCCTTCTGGCCGACCTTGCGGTAGACGACGCTCGCCGACAGCGCGATCGCGTAGCGGCTGGCCTGGGTGTAGACGTCGGTGCCGGTGGTCGAGCCGGTGAAGCCGACCGGCTGCACCGTGTAGGCCATGAGCTCGCCCTCCACCACCGCGTCGACGCCGGTCGTCTCCTTCACCACCGTGAAGCGTCCCCGCTTCAGGAGCTCGGTGATGACGGCGGCCGTCACCCGGGCGTCGAGGCCGAGCTTGCCCGTGCGGTCCTTGAAGAGGGGCACCCCGATCCTCTTCACGGACGGGTCGGTCGTGATGCCGCGGCCCTGCAGCGCGTAGCCGCATCCGGCGGCGGGGGCGAGCGCACCGAGCCCGGCGAGGAAGAGCCGCCGCCTCACTTGACCACCACGCTGACGAGGCGCCCGGGCACGACGACGCACTTCGCGATCGCCCGGCCCTGGATCTGCTCCGCGACCCGCGGCTCGGCCAGCGCCTTCTCGCGGATCGCGTCCTCCGGCGCGTCCCGCGGCACGACGATGCGGCCGCGGACCTTTCCGTTCACCTGGACCGCGAGCTCGACCTCGTCCTCGCGGGCCGCCGCCGCGTCGAAGGCGGGCCACGGCGTCCGCGCGAGGTCGGCGTGGCCGAGCTTCGCCCACATCTCCTCGCACACGTGGGGAGTGAACGGCCCGAGCAGGCGCACGAGGTCTCGAGCGCCTCCGCGAAGGGCCGCCTTCCCCTCCGCCGTGGCGGCGACCGCGGCCTCGAGGCGGTGGATCTCGTTCGCGAGCTCCATGAGCGCCGCGACCGCGGTGTTGAGCTGGATGCGCTGCTCGACGTCGCGCGTGACCTTGTCGATCGTCTGGTGGACCTTGCGGCGCAGCTCGGCCGCGGGCGCGGGAAGCGGCCCCGCCGGGGCGCCGGCCGGGAGGTCCGCCGCGTGGCGGTCCACGAGCCGCCAGACGCGCTGGAGGAAGCGGTGCGGGCCCTCGATGCCGCTCTCGCTCCACTCCATCGCGAGCTCGGGCGGGGCGGCGAAGAGGATGTAGAGCCGCAGGGTGTCGGCGCCGTAGCGGCGGATCACCTGGTCGGGGGCGATCGTGTTGCCCTTCGACTTCGACATGACCTCGCCGTCCTTGTGCACCATCCCCTGCGGGAAGAGGCGCACGACGGGCTCGTCGAGGGCGACGAGGCCGAGGTCGCGCATCACCTTCGTCCAGAAGCGCGAGTAGACGAGGTGGAGGATCGCGTGCTCGATCCCGCCGACGTAGAGGTCGATCGGGAACCAGTACTTCACCGCCCCGAGGTCGAAGGGGCCGTCGGCCTTCTGCGGCGAGATGTAGCGGTAGAAGTACCAGGACGAGTCGACGAACGTGTCCATCGTGTCCGTCTCGCGGCGGGCCTTCCCGCCGCACTTCGGGCAGGTGGCGCTCACGAACGACGGCACCTTGTCGAGCGGGTTGCCGCCCTCGCCGGTGAAGGGCGCGTCGGGGGCAGGACCACGGGCAGCTGGTCGTCGGGCACCGGCTGGACGCCGTCCTTTTCGCAGTAGACGACCGGGATGGGCGTGCCCCAGTAACGCTGGCGGCTGATGAGCCAGTCCTTGAGGCGGTACGTGGTGGTCGCCCGGCCGATGCCCTTCGCCTGCGCCCACTCGGCCATCTTCGGGATCGCCTGCTCGGCCGCCATCCCGTCGAACGGGCCGCTGTTCACCACCCGGCCCGGGCCGGTGTAGGCCTGCGCCATCGTCCGGCCGTCGAGCGCGTCGCCCTCGGGCTGCACGACGACGCGCACGTCGAGGCCGTACTTGCGGGCGAACTCGAAGTCCCGCTCGTCGTGGGCCGGCACCGACATGATGGCGCCCGTGCCGTAGCCCATGAGCACGAAGTTGCCGACCCAGACCGGGATCTTCTCGCCCGTGAACGGGTTCGTCGCGTGGCGGCCGGTGAAGACGCCTTCCTTCTCGACCTTGCCCTCGAGGCGCGCCCGGCGGTCCTGCGCGCGCAGGCGCCCGATCGCCTCCTTCTTCGCCGCCGCGTCCGGCTGGCCGGCGAGGAGGCCGTCGACCATCGGGTGCTCGGGGGCGAGCACCATGAACGTCGCGCCCCAGATCGTGTCGATCCGCGTCGTGAACACGCGGATGGAGCTCCCGCCCTCGACCGGGAAGTCGACCTCGGCGCCGTGGCTCTTGCCGATCCAGTTCTCCTGCTGCACGAGGACGCGCTCCGGCCACGCCGGGAGCTGCTTCATGTCCTCGAGGAGCGCGTCCTGGTAGGCCGTGATCCGGAGGAACCACTGCTCCATGTCGCGCTGCTCGACCGTGCTCTTGCAGCGCCAGCAGATGCCGCCCTCGGCCTGCTCGTTCGCGAGCACGGTCTGGCACGACGGGCACCAGTTGACCGGCGCCTTGGCCCGGTACGCGATGCCCTGCTCCAGCATCCGGAGGAAGAACCACTGGTTCCAGCGGTAGTACCGGGCGTCGCAGGTCGCGATCTCCCGGCTCCACGGGTAGCTGAAGCCGAGCCGCCGGAGCTGCCGCTTCATCCCCGCGATGTTCTGCCGCGTCCAGGTCTCCGGGTGAATGCCGCGCTTGATCGCCGCGTTCTCCGCGGGGAGCCCGAGCGCGTCCCAGCCGATCGGGTGCATCACGTTGAACCCGCGCATGGTCTTGTAGCGGGAGATCACGTCGGTGATGCAGTAGTTGCGGACGTGCCCGACGTGGATGTCGCCGGAGGGGTACGGCAGCATCTCCAGGCAGTAGTACTTCGGCCGGGACGGGTCCTCCGACACCTCGAAGGTGCCCGCCTCGTCCCACTTCTCCTGCCAGCGCGTCTCGATGTCCTGGAAGTCGTAGTCGGTCATGTTGCTCTCAAGCGTCGGGAACACGGGAGTTTATCACGCGGAGTCGTTTCGCCTGGGGACACTTCTGTCGCCTCCTTACGCCCGGGCGACAAATCCGTCCTTCCCGGGCAGTGGCCTCAGGAGACGACGCGCTGGACGTCCACTTCCACGGTGAGCTCCTGGTCCGCCGTTCCCCGGTAGGAGCCCTGGACCGGCGCGACGTCGGCGTAGTCGCGTCCCACGGCGACCCGCACGTAGCGCTCGTCGGCGAGCTGGTCGTTCGTGGGGTCGATCCCCCGCCAGCCCGTGCCGGGGACGAAGACCTCGCACCAGGCGTGGCTGGCCTGGGCGCCGCGGAGGAGCTCCTTCGGTCCGTTGTAAAGGTAGCCGCTCACGTACCGGGCCGGGATCCCGAGGGAGCGGCACATGGCGAGGGCGACGTGCGCGAAGTCCTGGCAGACCCCCCGTCGCCCCCGGAAGACCTCGTCGGCCGGCGTCTGCGCGTTCGTCGCGCCCGGCTCGTATCGAAACTCGCGGTGCACGGCCCGGCTCACCGCGAGCGCCGCCCGCCAGAGGTCCGCGCAGCCGTGCGCGGCGTCGACGGCCAGGCGCCACGCCTCGGGCGACGGGTCGACGTACCGGCTCGACTGGAGGTACTCGTGGCAGCGCTCCATGCGCGCGCATTCGGCCGCCCGCGCGAGGGGGAACGCCTCCTCCGGCACCGGCGGCGGCGTGCGCGTCACGACCCGCGACCGGCACTCGATCTCGAGGCTCGAGTGCGCCTCGTGGAGCTCGAAGAAGTTCACGTGGTTCGCGTGGAGGTCGAGGTAGTGGCGCAGGCGGACCGGCGGCAGCACCCGCAGCAGGAACCTCTCGCAGTCCTGCTGCTCGGCGTCCACCGGACGGACTCGAAGCTGGTTGAAGCTGTCCCGCACCGGCTCGGCGTAGCGGTAGCGGGTGCGGTGGAGGACGTCGAGCCTCACGGGGCGGGCGCGGCCGTGGCCTGCTGCTGCTGCATGGACTGCACGACGGGCGCCACCACCTCGCGCGTGACGCGCTCGACGTACGCCTCCGCGACCGCGTCGGCGATCGCGCCGAGCCGGAGCTGCACGCGGTCGAGGTACGCGTGCAGGCCGTGCTCGGCCAGGAGATCCTCGACCGTCGCGAAGCGGAGCTCCGCGAGGAAGCGGCCGGAGAGCTGCTCCGCCGCGTTCGCGAAGCGGCCGTGGGCGACTCCGGAGATCCGCCGCAGGGCCGCGTCGACCTCCTCGGCGCAGAACCGCACCGACCGCGGGAACTCCTCGCTCAGCAGCAGGAAGCCGACGACGCGCGTGGGCTCGACCGTGGCCCCGAAGAGCGACTTGTAGGCGTCCCACGCGCTGCAGGAGCGCAGCACGGCCGCCCACTCGATCGAGTCCCTCTCGCTCCACGAGGCCGGCGTTCCCCGCGCCGGGAACGCCGCGTGCAGCACGTCGAGGATCCGCGTCGTCTGGTCGCCCCGCTCCAGGTAGCGGCCGACCTCGACGAACTGCCAGCCCTCGCCGTGCATGACCGTGGCGTGGCCGATCCCGGTCAGCAGCAGCGACGCGTTCTTCACCTTCTCGAAGAAGTCGGCCGGGCTCGACTCGAAGCGGGCGCGGGCGTCCGCCGACTGCAGGAAGAGGTACAGCCGGTTGACCTCCTCCCACAGCTCCGCCGGCAGCTGGTCGCGGACCGTGCGGGCGTTCTCCCGCGCGAGCGCGACGGACTCGACGAGGCTGTTGGGGTTGCGCGGGTCGAAGACCAGGAACTCGACGGCGCTGCGGCCCTCGGGTTCCGGGTGCAGGGCGGCGAACCTCTCGCGCTCCCCGGTGCTGTCGACGATCGGCAGCCAGTAGTCGGCCGGCTCCTCCTCGCCGGTCCGGAAATCGAGCAGGAGCTGGAGGTTCACGTCGACGAGGCGCGCCGTGTTCTCGGCGCGCTCGAGGTAGCGCGACATCCAGTAGAGCGAGTGGGCGACGCGCGAGAGCATCGTCCTATTCGGCCGCGTCCCGCAGCACCCAGGTGTCCTTGCTGCCCCCGCCCTGCGAGGAGTTCACGACCAGGGACCCCTTGCGCAGCGCGACCCGGGTGAGCCCGCCCGGCATCACCGAGACGCGGTCGCCGTAGAGGACGAACGGACGCAGGTCGACGTGCCGCGGCGCGAGCTCGCCGCCCACGTCGGTCGGGTGGGTGCTCAGGCTCACGACGGGCTGGGCGACGTAGTTCCGGGGGTCGGCCACGATCCGGGCCCGGAACTCCTCGATCTCGGCCGCGCTCGCCTGCGGGCCCATGAGCATCCCGTACCCGCCGGACTCGTTCGCGGCCTTGACCACCAGCTCCGGCAGGTGCTCGAGCACGTACTTGCGGTCTTCGTCCTCGCTCGCGAGGTAGGTCGGCACGTTCGGCAGGATCGGGTCCTGGTCGAGGTAGTAGCGGATCATCCGCGGCACGAAGTAGTAGACGACCTTGTCGTCGGCGACGCCGGTGCCGATCGAGTTCGCGAGGCTGACGTGGCCGCAGCGGTAGGCCTGCACGAGCCCGGGCACGCCGAGGAGCGAGTCGGGCCGGAAGACGAGCGGATCGAGGAAGTCGTCGTCGATGCGCCGGTAGACGACGTCGACCTGCCGCAGGCCGCGGGTCGTGCGCATGTAGACCCGCGAGTCGCGCACCAGGAGGTCCGAGCCCTCGACGATCGGGATCCCCATCTGCCGCGCGAGGTAGGTGTGCTCGAAATAGGCGCTGTTGTGCGGGCCCGGGGTGAGGAGCACGACCGTCGGCTCGTCGGCGGCGCCCGGGGGCGCGACGTGGCGCAGCGTGCGCAGCAGCTACTCCGGGTAGGACGTCACCGGCTGGACGTCCATCGCCTCGAAGAATCCGGGGAAGCTCCGCTTCATCGCCCGCCGGTTCTCGAGCACGTAGCTCACCCCGGAGGGGCAGCGCCCGTTGTCCTCCAGGACCATGAAGCTCCCGTCCGCGCCGCGGACGAGGTCCGTGCCGCAGACGTGCACGTAGACGTTTCCCGGCACCTCGAATCCCATGAACTCGCGGCGGAAGTGCCGCGCCGAGAGGACGTAGTAGTCCGGGATGACGCCGTCCTTCAGGATCCGCTGCTCGTGGTAGACGTCGTGCAGGAAGAGGTTCAGCGCCGTGATGCGCTGCACGAGCCCCGCCTCGATCGTCCGCCACTCCTCGGCCGTCACGAGGCGCGGCATGAGGTCGAACGGGAAGATCCGCTCGCTGCCGGCGGCGTCGCCATAGACGTTGAACGTGATTCCCTGCCGGAGGAAGGCGGTGTCGACGGCTCGGCGCCGCTCGCGCATCTGCTCGGGGGCGAGGCGGTGCCAGAGCTCGTGGATGCGCCGGTAGTGCGGGCGGACGTCGCCGTCCGCGTCCACCATCTCGTCGAAGGTCCCGGGCGCGGGGCGGTACGGCGCCTTCGCCGGCGGGCGGCGGGAGCGCAGGGGGTCGCGAGGAGCCTCGAGCATGACCGACTCTCCTGGCAAGGCCCCTGCCACATGAGCCGGACCGGGGGTGAGTCGACTTAGTGTCGATCGCTCAGAGGCTTGGCCTGCCTGCCCTGGCCGGCTCAACCGGCTCCGAAGGAGACGAATCTGTCGGATCAGGTGTCATGGGCGACATTCCTGTCGAGTCGGGTCACCCCTTCAGCCGGTCGGCCACCAGCTCCGCAACGTCGCGAACCCGGACCGCGTTCTCGGCGTCCTTCGCCTTCGTGCCGTCCGTGATCATGGTCATGCAGAACGGGCAGCCGACCGCGATCGTTCCCGCGCCCGTCGCCATCGCCTGCTCGGTCCGTTCGACGTTCACCCGCTTCCCGATCGTCTCCTCGAGGAACACGCGCCCGCCGCCCGCCCCGCAGCAGAAGCCCGTCTCGCGGCGGCGGGCCATCTCGGCCGTGCGCACGCCGAGCCGGACGAGCACCTCGCGCGGCGGCTCGTAGCCGCCGTTGTACCGGCCCAGGTAGCACGGGTCGTGGAACGTGACGAGGCCCTCGTCGGCCTTCGCGGCGTCGAGCGGCACCCGGCCCGCCGCCATCAGCTCCGCGAGCAGCTGCGTGTGGTGGACGACCTCGAAGGACGTCCCGAGCTCGCGGTAGTCGTGGCCCAGGCTGTTCAGGCAGTGGGGGCACGTGACCACGATCTTCCGGAACTGGTATTGCCCGAGGGTCTCGATGTTCTCCTGCGCGAGCTGCTGGAAGAGGTACTCGTTGCCCATGCGCCGCGCCGGGTCGCCCGTGCACTTCTCCTCGGGGCCGAGGACCGCGAAGTCGACGCCCGCGGCCTTCAGGATGCGCGCGAAGGCCTGCGTCGTCTTGCGCGCCCGCGGGTCGGTGGCCCCGGCGCAGCCCACCCAGAACAGGTACTCGACCGGGCGGCCGAGCTCGCCGATCACCGGCACGTCGAGGCCCTCGGCCCACTCCAGCCGCCGGTCCTGGCCCACGCTCCAGGGGTTGCCCTGCACCTCCATGCCCTTGAAGGCCGTGGTGGCCTCCGGCGGGAACTCCGACTCCATCATCACCAGTCCCTGGCGGAGCGCCAGGAGCGTGCCCGGCACGGAGTCGATCGTCACGGGGCAGACCTGGACGCAGGCGGCGCACGTCGTGCACGCCCAGAGCTCGTCCACGTGGACCTGTCCGTCGACCTCGAGATAGGCGCCGTCGGCGCGCACGGCGCCGGGCTTCTTCGGGTCGACCGCCGCCTTCGCGAGGAGGGGCGTCTTCCAGGCGAACTCGGCCTCCTCGGCGGCCTTGTCCGGGAGCGGTCGTCCCTCGGCGTCCCGCAGCTTCAGGAGGTCGTCGCCGTTGCGGTAGAGGAGGTTCACCTTCAGGTCCTTGAGGACCTTCATCGGCATGAGCGGCTTGCCCGTCCGGTGGGCCGGGCAGGCGTCGTTGCACCGCCCGCACTCGGTGCAGGCGAACGTGTCGAGGAGCGTCTTCCACGGCAGCTCCTGCACGCGGTCGACGCCGAACTTCTCCGTCTTCTCGAAGTCGATCGCGGGCGGGAGGCCGTAGCGCTTTCGCCGGAAGAAGAAGATGTTCGGCGTCGCGAAGACGAGGTGCATGTGCTTCGTCATCGGGATGTACGCGGCGAACCCGAGGAAGACGAGCACGTGCGCCCACCACGCGGCGCCGCGGAGGCCGGCCACGGCGTCGTCGGGCCGCCCGGCCAGCGCTCCGGCGACGAGCGAGCTGAACGGCTGGTACGGCACCGCCGTCGGGCCGCCCGCCGCCCGCTGCCGCAGAAGCACGGACGCGCCGGTCAGGACGAAGAAGGTGACGTAGAGCGCGACGATGAACCACAGGATGTTCTCGGCGTCCCGGGAGCGCGGGGTGAGCCGCTTCGGCACGCCCGCCCAGCGGCGGGCCATCGCGACCGCCGCCGCGGCCAGCACGGCGGCGGCGAGGAGGTCCTGGCTGAGGTGGTACGCCGCGTTCAGGGGCGGCGGCAGCACGAGGGCGTACGAGAAGGCCTGGCGGCCGAAGGCGCGGAGGAACGCGGTGAGCCCCTCGAGGACGATTTCGAGGTGGCCGATCCCGAGGGTGAGGAAGCCGTACAGGAAGAACAGGTGCAGGAGTCCCGCCCACGGGTCTTCGAGGACCTTGCGGTGGCCCAGGACGAGGGCCCCCACCTTCCGCAGGCGCTCGGGGCGGTCGCCCGTCAGGTTCTCGTCGCCCTTCGTCCCGGTGAGGATCAGCCGCCGGATCCGGGCGAGCCGGCGGAAGAGGAACCCGAAGGTCGCGGCCAGGAGCGCGAGCGTCAGGAGGGACTGGAAGACGGGAAGGATCATCGCGCGGTCACCTCGAAGATGAGGGCAAGTCTACCGAAAGAACCGAGCCCTCCTCGTGGATCGCACCGCCCGACCGCTGAGCCATACGCACTAGCCCGCGCCTTCGCGGCCCTGTCCTGTAACGGCCGGTGGCGGCCTCTTCTTCATCGTGCATACGGCGTCAGGGGGCCGGGACACGACGACGGGCCGGCCCGGCCGTAGAAAGGAGCCGCACGATGAAGACGATCGGGTTCGCCCTCCTGCTGGCCGCCGCGCCGGTCCTCGCCGAGACGACGGCCACTCCGCCGCCGGCCGGCGAGATGAAGGCGGTTTCCGCGGCCGGCGCGTCGTTCTCCGTCTGGCCCTACCTCTCGTCGGACTTCGTCGGGAAGTCGGACCCCGTGAACCTCGTCTTCCCGAACACCGACCCGCGCGCCCTGCGTCAGGCGCTCATGAGCCTGAACGGCTCGCGCGCGGGCACGCCCGTGGCGGGGCTGCCCGGGTCCGGCTGCCGCTGGACGGACGCGATGGGCTACGAGCAGACCGGCTACTCCGACGTCGAGGGCTGGTCGGGCGGCGTCGTCCAGCTCGCGTGCGTCGATCCCGGCAAGCCGCTCGGCGGCCCGTTCCGGCTCCACGTGCGCCTCTTCCGGGCCGGACCCCACACCTTCGGCGGCGCGCACTACGAGGTGAACATCCCGGGGACGGCGGAGCACGAGGTGCTGAGCTGGGACGCCGGGCGCGACTTCGTCTACGTCGACGTGTCGCGCTGGTCGCTTCTTCCCAGACGCCCGTCGCCATTACGCCGCTTCCGGGCATGATCCCCGCCGGGTATTTCCGGGCCGTGCGCCGCCCGGTCTACCTCGGCCTCGTCGGCCTCGGCGCCGGGCCTCTGCTCGCCGGGCTCGGTCTCGTGCTTCCGTCGAGCGGCGACGCGCCGATCCCCACTTCGGGCGTCGCGATGTCGTTCGCGGCCGCCTTTCCGTTCGAGCCGGTGAAGTCCGACACCACGACGACCTTCGAGGTGCAGTACGCGGTTCCGCTCACGACGAAGCCGTTCTGCAACGGGCCCGCGGACTACGTGAAGCTCGAAGGGCCGCTGCAGTTCTCTCTCCGCGTCCAGACGAACCCGTCCGGCCTGATCCTGCGGACCTACAGCGTCGGCGGAATGCTCCGGGTGACGCCGGTCGACCCGGTCACGCGTCAGCCCATCGGCGAGGGCCAGGACGCGGCGATCGCCGAGGCCCATCGCGGGCAGATCACCGACAACTACGGCGAGGTGAGCGAGCGGGTCGCCCAGGTCCTCCTCGGGGACCCGCAGCAGTCGCTGCAGTGGACCTTCGCGGCCGGGCGCCACGACGCCTACGAGCGCACGGTCTCCTGCGGGATCCAGTAGAGCCGTTTCGTGAAGCGCGAACGGCCCCGTCCGCGTCCCGCGGGCGGGGCCGTTTCCTCGTGCGAGCGGACGGGCCGCGGCGGCGCTAGCCGCGCGAGGCCTTGTGGGCCCTGGCCGCTTCCGTGAGCTTTGGCAGGATCTCGAAGACGTCGCCGAGGAGGCCGTAGTTCGCGACCTTGAAGATCGGCGCGTCGGCGTCCTTGTTGACGGCGACGATGAACTTCGAGGACGACATGCCGGCGAGGTGCTGGATGGCGCCGCTGATGCCGCAGGCCACGTAGAGCGTCGGCGAGACGGTCTTGCCGGTCTGGCCGACCTGCATCGAGTGGTCCACCCATCCCGCGTCCACGACCGCGCGGGAGGCGCCGGTCGCCGCGCCGAGGGCCTCGGCCAGCTCCTCGACCAGGTGGAAGTGCTCGGCGGCCTTCAGGCCGCGGCCGCCGGAGACGATGACCTGCGCTTCGGTCAGCTGGACGCGGCCGCCGGAACTCGCCTTCACGGCGGTGACGTTCGCTCGCGCCGAGGCGTCGGCCGCGCCCTTCACGACCCGGGCCGGCCGCGAGCCGTCGGGCGGGGCCAGGGCGAAGACGTTCGGCCGCAGGGTCGCGACCTGCGGCTCCCCCGCCCACTCCACCGTCGCGTAGGCCTTGCCGGCGTACATCGGCCGGCGCGCCGTGAGCCGGCCGTCCTTCACGGCCAGCGCGACGCAGTCGGACGCGAGCCCGGCCCCGAGCTTCGCGGCCACGCGCGGCGCGAGGTCCTTGCCCGTCGCGGTGAACGGGATCAGCACGACAGAGGCCTTCGTCTCCCCCACCGCCTGGGCGAGGGCGCGCGCGTAGGACTCGGTCGCGTAGGCAGCGAAGGCGGGATCGTCGAAGACGTGGACGGCGTCGGCCCCGTGGGCGGCGAGCTCGCCGGCGAGGGACTCGCCGCCGGGCCCGATCACCACGGCGGCGACGGTGGCGCCGAGCGGGCCGGCCAGCCGCCTAGCCTCGGAGACGGTCTCGAGGGCCGCCCGGCGCAGCTTGCCGTCGCGCTGCTCGGCGAACGTCAGGATCGTGGCCATGGCGGTTCTCCTAGATGACCTTCGCTTCCTCGTGGAGGAGGCGGATGAGCTCGCTCGCCTGCGTCGCCGGGTCGCCCTCGATCATCTTCACGGGCGGGCGGGCCGGCGGCAGCTCGAGGGCCGAGACCGTCACCCGCGGCGCGACCGCCGCGGCGTCGAGGCCGAGGCCGGCGAGGTCGACGGCCTGGATCGGCTTCTTCTTCGCGGCCATGATGCCCTTGAGGCTCGCGTAGCGGGGCTCGTTGAGGCCCTTCTGGGCCGAGACGACCGCCGGGAGAGGGGTCTCCCAGGTCTCCCGGCCGCCGTCGGCCTCGCGCTCCACGACGGCCCGCCCGTCGCCGATCTCGATCTTCACGGCGACCGTCACCTGGGGCAGGTCGAGCAGCTCGGCCAGCATGCCCGGGATCTGGCTGTTGTCGCCGCCGATGCCCTGCTGGCCGCACAGGACGAGGTCGAACGGGGCCAGCGTCCGGACCGCCGCGGCCAGGGCGCGGGCCGTCCCGAGCGTGTCGGCGCCGTCGAGGGCCGCGTCCTTCACGTGGACGGCCGAGTCGGCGCCCATGGCGAGGCCGGTCCGCAGCGCGGCCTGGGCCCGCTCCGGGCCGACGGTGACGAGGACGACCTCCCCGCCCTTCGCCTCCTTGATCCGGATCGCCTCCTCGATCGCGAACTCGTCGTAGGGTGACGGGATCCAGTTGGCGACGTCCGTCTCGGAGATCGCGTTCCCGGACGGGGCGACCTTGACGCGGGTCTCGGTGTCCGGGACCTGCTTCACGCAGACGACGATCTTCATGGCTGTCTCCGCTATCCGTCGAAGCGCCTGAACAGCAGCGCGCCGTTCGTTCCGCCGAAGCCGAACGAGTTGCTGAGCGCGTAGCGCACCTCGGCCGGCCGGGCCTGGTTCGGCACGCAGTCGAGGTCGCACTCCGGGTCGGGGTTCTCGAGGTTGATCGTGGGCGGGAGGACCTGGTCGCGGATCGCGAGGGCGGTGATGCCGGCCTCGAGGCCGCCGGCCGCGCCGAGCAGGTGACCGGTCATCGACTTCGTCGAGCTGAGGGCCAGCTTCCGCGCGTGCTCGCCGAAGACCGCCTTGGCCGCGATCGTCTCGACGACGTCGCCGCGCGGCGTCGACGTGCCGTGGACGTTCACGTAGTCGACGCTCTCCGGGGCCACGCCGGCGTCCTCGAGCGTCGCGCGCATGACCCGGATGGCGCCGTCGCCGTCCTCGCACGGCGCCGAGATGTGGTACGCGTCGCCCGACATCCCGTAGCCGACGAGCTCGCAGTAGATCTTCGCGCCCCGCCGGCGGGCGTGCTCGAGCTCCTCGACGAGGACGATCCCCGAGCCCTCGCCGATCACGAACCCGTCGCGCTCGCGGTCGAACGGCCGCGAGGCCCGCTCGGGGGCGTCGTTGCGCGTGCTGAGGGCCCGCATCGCGCAGAACCCGCCGACCCCGAGCGGCGTGATCGCCGCCTCGGAGCCGCCGCAGATCATCACGTCGGCGTCGCCGTGCTGTATCAGGCGGAACGCGTCGCCGATCGCGTGGGCCCCGCTCGTGCACGCGGTGCAGGTGGCCGAGTTCGGCCCCTTGGCGCCGGTGCGGATCGAGACCCAGCCGGCGGCCAGGTTCACGATCGAAGCCGGAATGAAGAACGGGCTGATGCGGCGGGGGCCGCCCTTCAGGAGCGCCTCGTGCTCGCGCTCGATGGTGGCGAAGCCGCCGATCCCGCTGCCGATGATGACCCCGGTGCGGGCGGCGTCGGCCGGCGAGACCGTGAACGCGGCGTCCTTCACCGCGAGGTCCGCCGCGGCGATCGCGAACTGGATGAAGCGGTCGGCCTTCTTGACGTCCTTCTTGTCGAGCCAGGCGAGGGGGTCGAACCCCTTCACCTCGCAGGCGAAGTGCGTCGAGTGGTGAGAGGCGTCGAAGTGCGTGATGGGGCCGGCCCCCGATCGGCCGGCGAGGAGGCCCTGCCAGGTCTCCTCCGTCCCGATCCCCACGGGGGACACGAGCCCCACCCCCGTCACGACGACCCTGCGCGGCTGCTGGGTCACGTGGCGTGTACCTGCCTTGGCCGGCGGCTACTTCTTGCCGGAGTGCTTTTCGATGTAGTCGACGGCGTCCTTGACCTTCGAGATCTTCTCGGCGTCCTCGTCCGGGATCTCGATGCCGAACTCCTCCTCGAGCGCCATCACGAGCTCGACGGTGTCGAGGCTGTCCGCGCCAAGGTCGTCCACGAACGAAGCCTCGGGAGTGACGGTCTCCTCCTCGACTCCCAGCTGGTCGACGATGATCTTCTTCACGCGGTCGGCAACAGGCTCCATTCGGATGGTCCTTTCGAAAATCCCCCGCTCGATGGCCCGCGGGGAGTCGAGATGATTCTACATGTGGAAGCCGCCGTCCACTCCCAGCACCTGGCCGGTGACGTAGGCGGCGGCGTCCGACAGGAGGTAGAGCACGGCGCCCGCGACGTCCTCGGGCCGCCCGACGCGGCCCATCGGGATCGCGGAGAGGACGGCCTCCCGGGCCTTGTCGGTCATGGCCGCGGTCATGTCCGTCTCGATGAAGCCGGGGGCCACCGCGTTCGCGGTGATCCCCCGGGTCGCGACCTCGCGGGCCACCGACTTCGTGAAGCCGAGGATCCCGGCCTTGCTGGCCGCGTAGTTGGCCTGGCCGGCGTTGCCGGCGAGGCCGACGACGGACGTCACGTTGACGATCCGGCCCGCCCGCTGCTTCAGCATCGGCTTGAGCGCGGCCTGAGTGCAGAGGAAGACGCCGGTGAGGTTCGTGGCCATCACCTGCTGCCACTCCTCGTCCTTCATCCGCAGGAGCAGGTTGTCGCGGGTGATGCCGGCGTTGTTGACGAGGTGGTCGAGGCGGCCGTGGGCCCCGAGGACGCCGGCCACGACCCTCTCCACGGACGCGCGGTCCGAGACGTCGAGAGCGACGGCCTCGCCTTTCCCGCAGGCGCGCACCTCGGCGAGCGCCTCGTCGAGCTTCGCCGCGTCGCGCGCGGCGAGGACGACGTGAGCTCCCTCGGCCGCCAGCGTCCGCGCGATCACGCGGCCGATGCCGCGGGAGGCGCCCGTCACGAGCGAGATCCGGCCCTCGAGAGCGCCCATCAGCCGCGCGCCTCCGCTCCCGGCCCGAGGGCGGCAATCGCTGCCTCGAGCGTCTCCGGCGACTCCACGTTCAGCACGCGGACGCCCCTCGCGATCTTGCGCACGAGCCCGGACAGCACGGTCCCCGGCCCGACCTCCACGAACGTGTCGACGCCCTCGCGCACGAGGAGCTCGACCGACTGCTGCCACCTCACCGAGCCCGAGACCTGGCGGACGCGCCCGTCGCGGCCGGCCGCGCCCGACCGCACGAGCGCGGCGTCGACGTTGTTGACGAGCGGCACGGCGGGGTCGGGAAACGCCAGCGCGGCGAGGTCCGGGGCGAGGCGGTCCTGGGCCGGCTTCATGAGGGCGCAGTGGAACGGGGCCGAGACCGGCAGCGGCACCGCGCGCTTCGCGCCCCTGGCCTTGCACCGCTCGCTCGCCCGCGCGACGGCCCCCGCGTGGCCGGCGATGACGACCTGTCCCGGCGAGTTCACGTTCGCCGCGCTCACGATCTCGCCCTCCGCCGCCTCGCGGCACGCCTCCTCGATCGCCGCGAGGTCGAGGCCGAGGATCGCGGCCATGCCCCCCACCCCGGCCGGGACGGCCTCCTGCATGTACTGGCCGCGGCGGCGCACGGTGCGCACGGCGTCGGCGAGCGTCAGGGTGCCCGCGGCCACCAGGGCCGAGTACTCGCCGAGGCTGTGCCCGGCCACGAAGTCCGGGCGGATCCCGCGCGCGGCGAGGGGCCGCAGGGCGGCGACGCTCGTCGCCAGGATGGCCGGCTGGGTGTTCGCGGTGAGCTTCAGCTCCTCGTCGGGGCCCTCGAAGCACAGCCTCGAGATCGCGAAGCCGAGGGCCTCGTCGGCCTCGGCGAACGCCGCGCGGCTCTCCGGGAAGGCCTCGGCGAGGGCGCGGCCCATGCCGGCCTCCTGCGAGCCCTGCCCGGGGAAGACGAATGCGATGCTCATGCCCCGGCGGCCTCCCTGGCGGTCCCGAGGGCGCGCGCCTCGGCCGCGATCGCGGCGTTGACGCCGCTCGTGTGGAACTCCGCCGCGGCCCGGATGCCGTTGCGGACCGCCTGTGCCCCCGAGCGGCCGTGGCCGATCACGCAGCAGCCGCGGACCCCGAGGAGCGGCGCCCCCCCGATCTCCGCCGGGTCGCTGCGCCGCCGGGCCTCGCGCAGGGCCGGCATCAGCAGCCACTCGCCGAGGCGGCCGCGCGCGTCCTTCTCGACCTCCTCGCGCACCAGCTCGATCACGAACTCCGCCAGGGTCTCGCAGGTCTTCAGCACCACGTTGCCCGTGAAGCCGTCCATCACCACCACGTCGACGTCGCCGGAGAAGACGTCGTGGCCCTCCACGTTGCCCGCGAACTCGAGGCCCGACGCCCGCAGGGCCTCGTGGGCCTCGCGGACCGTCTCGTTGCCCTTCGTCTGCTCCTCGCCGACGCTCATCAGCCCGACGCGCGGGCGCTCGACGTGAAGGACGCCGCGCGCGTAGGCGCTGCCCATCACGGCGAACTCCTCGAGGTGGCGCGCCTTGCACTGGGCGTTCGCGCCGACGTCGAGGAGCACGGTGGTGCGCCCCTTGCGGTTCGGCACGACGGCGGCGAGGGCCGGCCGGTCGACCTCGGGCAGCGTCCCCAGCACGCGCTTCGCGATCGTCCAGCAGGCGGCGGTGTTCCCGGCGGAGAAGAACGCGTCGGCGTGCCCCTCGCGCACGAGCTCCGCGGCGACGTGGATCGACGAGCGCTTCCGCAGGGCGGAGGCGCTCACCTTCTCGCCCATTGCGACGACCTCGGGCGCGTCGACCACCTCGACGGAGGCGTCGGCGCCCAGGCGCTGGAGCTCCGCCGTCACCTGGTCGCGCGGACCGACGAGCGCGGCCTGGATGCCCAGCTCGCGGCTCGCGAGCAGGGCCCCTTCGACCGCCGCCGCGGGGCCGTGGTCGCCGCCCATGGCGTCCACGGACACCCGGGGCTGCGACACTAGACTTCCTCTCCCCCGGCCACGGCCTTGCCCTTGTAGTGCCCGCACTTCGGGCACACGCGGTGCGGCATCTTCGGCTCGTGGCAGTTCGGGCACACGCTGAGCCCCGGCGACTGCAGGTGGTCGTGGGCGCGACGGCGGTCGCGGCGGGCCTTGGAGTGACGTCGCTTGGGATTGGGCATCGGGGGCTCCTGTCAGTTCTTGTCGAACAGCTTCTTCAGCGGCGCGAGGCGCGGGTCCTCGGGCGGCTCGGGCGGCGGGCAGCCGCAGTCGCCGGCGTTGCGGTTCTTCCCGCACGTCGGGCACAGCCCGCGGCAGTCCTCGCGGCAGAGGCGCTTCAGCGGCAGCGCGAGGAACACCTGCTCGCGCACCACGTCGCCGAGGTCGAGCTGGTCGCCGTCGTAGTAGCCCACGACGACGTCGCGGTCGGAGAGCTCGACGTCCTCCTCCGCCTCCTGCGGCCGCTCGCTCTCCTGCGGCAGGTAGAAGAGGTCGAGCTGCTGGTCGAGCGACACCGCGTAGCGTTCCAGGCAGCGCCCGCACTCGACCCGCACGCGGGCCTCGAGGGCGCCCCGGACGTGGACGGTCCGGCCGTCCACGAGGTCGACGTGCGCCTTCAGGCGGCCGCCCGGGTCGAGGGTGAAGTCCGTCTCGCCGTCCAGGTGGACGGCGGACGGATCCAGGGCCTCGTCGAGAGCCTGCCCTTCCGGTGGTATGCGCGGAATGTCTATCAGCAGCATCTGGTGCGACCGCAAACCTCCAAATTGTACCGGAAACGGGCCTCCGGTCAAGAAATCCCGGCGGCCAGCCACTCGAGCACGGCGGCCGCGCGTCCTCGGCGTCCGCGAACCAGCGGAGGCCGGGCTCCTGGTGGCGGAACCAGGTCATCTGGCGCTTGGCGAAGCGCATCGTGGCGGCGACGATCTCGAGCTCGGCCTGCGCCTGCGTTCTCTCGCCGCGGACGACCGCCATCGCCTGGCGGTAGCCGATCGCCTGCAGCGGCCGGGCGTCGGCGGGCACCCCGGCGGCGAGGAGGCCGCGGACCTCGTCGACGAGCCCGTCGGCCAGCATGCGGCGCGTACGGGCCGCCACCGCGTCGCGCAGCCGCGCCCGGTCCGGGGCGAGGCCGACGAGGAAGGGGCGGAAGCCCGCGAGCGGCGTGCCGCCCCCGCGGTGCTCCTCGCTGATCGGCCGGCCCGTGCGGAAGTAGACCTCGAGGGCGCGGACCACGCGGACGCGGTCGCGCGGCGCGATGCGCCGGGCGGCGGCGGGGTCGACGCGGGCGAGCAGCCGGTGCAGGCGCGCGTCGCCGCGGCGGGAGGCGATCCTCTCGAGGCGCGCGCGGAGGGCCTCGTCGCGCGACGGGCCCTCGAAGAGGCCGTGGAGCAGGGCGCGGAGGTAGAGGCCCGTCCCCCCGGCCACGATCGCGAGCCGCCCGCGGGCCCGGATGTCGTCGAGGGCGAGCCGGGCCGCCCTCGCGAACTCGGCGGCCGAGTAGCTCTCGCGCGGGTCGGCGACGTCGAGCAGGTGGTGAGGGACCGCGGCGCGCTCGGCCGCGCTCGGCTTCGCGGTCCCCAGGTCGAGCCCGCGATAGACCTGCTGGCTGTCGCAGGAGACGATCTCGCCGCCGCGCTCGCGCGCGAGGCGCAGCGCGAGAGCCGACTTGCCGGACGCGGTCGGCCCGGCGACGACGATCAGCGGAGCGTCAGGAGCCGCCACAGCGCGATCAGGAGTGCCGCCGCGAGGAGGATCACGGCGCCCCGGACCTGCTGCGCCGTCGGTCCCCGGCTCACCGCGGCGGGCGGAGCTCGCGCACGATCGCGCTCTCGTGGTCCGCGCCGAGGGTGCGCTTGACGGCGAGGAGCTCGGCGTAGAGCAGCTCGTTGAGCGCGTCGACGAGGGCGCCGCGCCGCTTGTCCTCGCCGATGCGGCCGGCGTTTCTCTCCATCGCCGCCTCGTCGAGCGAGCCGTCGCGCTGCAGGCCGACGTTGGCGAGGATCTCGGGCCGGGCCTCGCGCACCTTGTTCAGGTACTTCGCCAGCACGTTCTCGGCGATCGGGCCGACCTCCCGCACCATGTGGGCGAAGATGTGCCGGTACATCGCGTTGAAGGACTCGAGCACCGACGCGATGCCGTCCTCCGGCACGAAGTCCTGGTCGAGCGCCCGGACCTTGCGGCCGCGCGCGCGGAGGATCCCCGCGGAGAGGAATCCGTACAGCGCCTTCAACGTCTGCGGCTCCCCCGCCTCGCTCTCGTGCGCGACCTCCATGATGCTGCGCTCGCCGTCGACGAGCGAGAGCACGTGGGCCTCCCACGGGTGCAGCAGGCCCGGCGCGGGCGGCGCGGCCCGCTCCACGACCAGGGCCGGGTCGGGGAAGCGGGCCCGCACCGGGCCGGCGGGGTCGAGCCGCCGGACGCCCTCCACGACCAGCGACGTCACGTCGAGGTCGACCGTGATGCGCTCGCGCTCGGGGAGCGCCGAGTCCTCGAAGTGGAAGCTGCCCTCGGTCCACTCGAAGACGCTGAACACGATCTCGCGGACCTGCTGCTGCACCGCGCTCCAGAGGTCGTCGGGCGAGAGCACGCCGGCCTCGACGAGCGCGCGGCCCTGACGGCGGCCCTGCGCGAGGACGCGGGCCGAGGCCTCGTTCTGCTCCGCGGTGATCCGTCCGTCCCGGAGCAGGATCTCGCCGAGGCGGTCGCTCGGGACGTTGCTCGTCGCGAAGACGACGCGGCCGTCGCGGAAGTAGAGCGCCTTGCGCGCGCCGCCCGCGACGAGCGAGAGGATTCCCGTGGAGCGGCCGGCCTGGAGCTCGCGCAGGAGCTCCGGGAGGGCCAGGCGGGCCAAGGTTCCCCGAAAGCCCCCGGCGACCGCGAACGGCTCCAGCTTGCTCGGGGACTGTGTGCTCATGACGTGCGCGTGACGGGGATTCTAGGGGTCGCGCCGCGGGAGTGTCAAAAAGCCGTCGGCGACAGCGTCACGCCCGTGTAGTAATGGCGGAGGATGTCTTCGTAGCTGGCGCCGGCCTCCGCCATGCCCGAGGCCCCGACCTGGCACAGCCCGACGCCGTGGCCCCAGCCCTTCCCCGCCACCACGAAGCGCTCGACCACGCCGCTGCGGCCCATCTCGCGGCCGAGGACGAAGAGGTTCTCGCGGACTCCGAGCGCCCTCCGCACCTTCAGGCCCTTCAGCAGCAGCTCGCCGTCCGATCCCACGACGGCCAGCTCGACGACGCGGCCGGACACGCCCAGGCGCCGCGGGACGAGGTCCCGCACCGTGCCGACGTTTCCGTAGCGGGAGACCGCCGCGGCGACGTCCGCCGGGGTCCGCCGCACCTCCCAGTTGTAGCCGCTGGCCGCCGCGGCGTCGCCCCCGTCCGCGCCCGGCTGCTCCGCCTCGAGGTACGTGACCCGGCCCTCGCGCTGGACGAAGACCACACGCTCGCCGATCGCGAGGGCCAGCTCCGCGGCCGCCACGTGGGCGCGTCCCAGGTCGCGCACCAGCCGCACGGAAGGGTCCAGGCGGAGACGGTCGACCGACTCGCCCGTCAGCAGGCGCAGCTCGCCGTCGCCGACGCCGGCGAACTCGCCCTCGCCGACCTGCGGCGCGCGCGCGGCGAGAGCGGCCCGGGCCAGCATCGCGATCGCGTCCCCCCGCGTCACCGGCGCGTCCGGCTGGAGGCTCCCGTCGCGCGCCGGCGCGGCGGCGCCCTCGTGGGCGAGGAGCGTCAGGGCCTGGAGCTCCGCGGGGTCGTCGAGGCGGGAGCGGTCGGCGCCGGACAGGACGCCCTCCGCCCCGCCGTCGGCGAGGAGACGGGCCGCGCGCTCGCTCCAGCAGAGCGCTCCGACCAGGTGTCGCGCGAAGCCGGCCCGACGGCCGATGCCCGACGACGGTGCGACCTCGCAGCCCGTGCGCCGCAGGGCTTCCTTGAGTCGGCTGGTCCACGCGAGAAGCTCGACGTCGCTGGCACCGCGCGCCAGCCCGGCGGGCTCGATCTCGTCGCTCCCCAGCACTCCGAGGGCCTCGAGGAAGGCGACGTCGCGGACCGACACGATCGCCGCGGCGTCCGCCGGCACGTGGGGCGGCTCGGCGGCCGATCGCACCGCCTGCCGCGCCCGGGTCTCCGGCTCGCAGGCCACGCCCCGCAGGTACGGCTCGTCGTCGTCGAAGACCGCCTCCCCGTCCTCCGTGTGCCCGCCGCAGGTCGCCGTGTAGTACGCGTGGATCGGCCGGCCGCGGTAGAGCGCGACGATGCCCTTCGTCTCCGCGACGGCGCGGTCGGCGAGCGGGTGCTCGGACGAGCGGCCCCGGTACACCTGGCAGCTCGAGGTCGCGCACAGGTCGAAGCCCCGCGGCGCGTTCTCGCCGAGGTGGGCCAGCGCGTAGCTGCGCGCGGCCACGGCCTGGGCCTTCAGGGCCTCGAGGCGCGGGAAGGCCTGCGGCGAGAGCTCGTTCGGCACGACGCCGCGCAGGTAGTCCTCGAGGCCGACGACGTTCACGACGGTGATGGCGTCGCGGCCGGCCGGCCGCACCTCGAGGGTGCCGCGGCAGGTGACCGCGTCGTCGACGTCGAGGGGGCCCGTCCCGCCCGGCGCGACGGCGGCCGCGTCCACGTCCTCGCGGAGCTCCACGAGGCGCACGCGGCCGTCCGCGGGAGCGAAGGTCGCCCGGGGCAGTCGCACGACGCGGACGCCCGCTTCCCCGGCCTTGCGGATGCGCACCTCGAGGTCCGCGCCCCCCGACGCGATCGTGGCGCCCGGGACGTCGACGAGGATCCCGACGCGAACGACGCCGGGCCCGCGCTCGACGGCGAGGGGCGCGGCGTCGGAGGCGTTCGAAGGGCCCTGCAGGGTCCGGCAGGCGGCCATCGCGAGCCACGCGGCCGCGCCGGCCGTCAGCCAGGCGAGCGCCGGCCTCATCATCAGACGGCCGGCCGCCCTCACCGGAAGTCGGCGATCAGCGTGAAGACGACGTGGGGCGGCCGGTAGTCGCCCGGCAGCGGCATCAGGCGGCTGCTGGAGAGGGCGTTCGTGACCGACCGGTCGATCGAGGACGTGCGGCTCGACTCGAGCACCTGCATCGAGGAGATCTCGCCCCCGCGCTCGACGACGAACTGCACGACGACACGCCCCTTGAAGCCCAGGTAGAGGGTCTGGGGCGCGATGAAGTTGCGCCGCAGCTCGTCGGAGAAGTGGCTGAGCCACACCGAGAAGTCCGCGCCCTGCGGGTCGAAGTGGAGGCCGCTGATGTCGAGGCCCTGGCCGTTCGGCATGCCGAAGGTGCCGCCCGAGTCGTTGGCGCGGCGCGCGGCCTCGGCCACGGCCCGATCCATCGATCCGCCCGACAGGCCCCTCATCGGCTGGCCCTCCTCGCCGGCGGGCGCCCGGCCGAGGATCCCCGGCGGGAGCCGCAGCCCCGATCGGCCGGGCACCGTCGGGTCCGGCGGGCCCGCGGGGCCGTGGCTGCTCGCCGAGGCATCGGCCACGCGCGGCAGGGGCGTCGGCGCGGGAGGAGCCGGTGGCGCGGTCGGGGCCGGGGCCGTCGGCGCGGGCGCCGGCGCGAGGCGGTCGATCTGCGTCCCCTTCGGCACCTTGCCGATGCTGTCGAGGTTCAGCGGGCCCTCGTTGCGCACGGCCATCTTCGGGCCGACGCTGATGCGGTCCTTTCCGGAGGGATCCGGGGGCGGAGGCGTCGGGCGGGCCGCGGCCGCCGCGGCGGGAGGCGGCGTCGGGATCGGCCTCGGCACCGCGGCCTTCGGCGCGAGCTGCCGGATGACCGAGGCCGGCGGCATGAAGACGAGGTCCTTCTTCTCGAGCGTCGCCGGGTCGATCTCGTCGCGCCGCTTCGGGGACGGGGGGTGCGCGATCAGGATCATCAGCAGGGTCAGGTGGACGGCGGCGGAGATGAGGAACCCCTGCCGCTGGTCGAACCGTCTCACACTGTTACCCGCGACTCGTCGTGGTCAACCCGTCCACGCTAGCACGCCGCCGCGGCCACGGGCAACGGATCGCCCGCGCGGTGCCGTGAAAGAACGTCAAGGCGCCCGCCGCCGTTCAGGCCTCGGCCATTCTCCGGAGGATCTTGTGGGCGAGGTCGAGCGCGCGCCGCCCGGCCGGCCCGTCCACCACCGGCGTCGACCGCTCGCGCACGGCCCTCGCGAAGGCCTCGATCTGCCGCTTCAGCGGTTCCTGCTCGGGCGCGGCCTCGCGGGCGGCGGCGATCCGGGGCCGGCCCGTCTCGTCGGCCTCGAGCCGGTAGACCTGCGCCTCGCGCGAGGCGAAGTCCACCGAGACGTAGGTCCGCGGCGCGAAGACCCGGAACTTCCGCACCTTCTCGATCGACACGCGGCTGGCGGTGAGGTTCGCGATGAGGCCCGAGGCGAACTTGAGCCGCGCGTTCGCGATGTCGACCCGCGGGGTCAGCACGGGCACCCCGACCGCCTCGATCTGCACCGGCTCGCTGCCGTCGAGGGCGAGGACGATGTCGAGGTCGTGGATCATCAGGTCGAGGACCACGTCGACGTCGAGGCTGCGGGCGGAGAAGGAGCCGAGGCGGTGGACCTCGACGAAGCGCGCGCCGCGGCCGGCCGCGAGCAGAACCTCGGTGGCCGGGTTGAAGCGCTCGATGTGCCCGGCCTGGAGCACCGCGCCGCGCGCGGCGGCGAGGGCGACGAGGTCGTCGGCTTCGGCGAGCGTCGCCGTCATCGGCTTCTCCACGAGCACGTCGCGGCCGGCCTCGAGGGCCTGCCGCGAGATCTCGTGGTGGCTCACCGTCGGCGTCGCGATCGACACGGCGTCGACCGCGTCGAGGAGCGACGCGGCGTCCTCGAACACCCGGCAGCCGTGCTTCGCCGCCACCTCCTCGGCCCGCGCGCGGTCCGTGTCGTGGACCCCGACGAGCGACGCTCCCGGCAGCTCGGCCCAGACGCGGGCGTGGTGGCGTCCGAGGGCGCCGGTACCGATGACTCCGGCACGGACCGCTTCAGGCATCGTGGTCGTCTCCCCTGTCGCGGGCCGCCTCCGGGGCCGGCACGAGGCCGACGACGGCGATGCCCGCCTCGTCGGCGCCCCGGAGGAAGTCCCGCCGGTCGATGATGAGAGTCCGGCCGGCGTCGAGGGCGAGGACGCGCGCGCCGGCCTCGCGCATCGCGTCGAGCGTGCCCGGCCCGGCCACCGGCACGTCGAACCGCATGTCCTGCCTCGGCTTCGAGACCTTGACGACGGTCGTCCCCGGGCCGGCGATTCGGCCGGCGCGCCGGATCGTCTCGTCGGTGCCCTCCATGGCCTCCAGGGCCACGGCCGCGCGGTCCTTGACGACGGCCGTCTGCCCGAGATCCATCCCGGCGAGCGCTCGGGCCACCCGCTCCCCGTACTCGACGTCGCGCCGCTCCTCCCGGGAGGGCGCGCGGCGGGTCATGGCGCCCTCGGTGGCGAGCTCGTCCTGGAGGAACGCGGTCGAGGGCAGGAGCGTGATGCCCTCGCGGGCGAGGGCGTCGGCCACCGCGCCGATCAGGCTGTCGGTGTTCTGGAACGCGAGGCGCGCGAGCAGGGCCATCAGCTTGAGGTCCGGCACGATGCCCGAGAAGATCTGGCGGTGCTTCACCTGGCCGGCCATCACCGCCTCGCGGGCCCCGGCCCGGTGCATCGTGTCGATGGCCTTGCCGAGCTGCCCGAGCGAGAGCCAGTGGATCTCGTCGACCTCCGCCTCGAGCTCCGGCGCGGCCTCCTCCCGGATGGCGAGGGCGACGACGCGCCGCCCCGCGCGCCTCGCGCCCCGCGCGGCGAGGAAGGGAAAGCGCCCGTTGCCGGCGATGAGGGCGAGCGGCTCGGCCGCCATGCCGTTCAGGGCTCGGGCTCTTCGCCGTCGCCCGCGGCGCCGCCGCGGCGGGCGAGGACGACCCCGCGCTTCGCGTCCTGGACGAAGGCGACGAGCGTCTCGACCTCGGCCGTGAGCGGGCCCTCGGCGCGAAGCTCCTCGATCGCCCGCGCGGGAGTCGCGCCCGGCCGGCTCAGGGCGCGGAACGCGCGGCGCAGGGCCGCGATCGCCTCCGCGGAGAAGCCGCGCCGGCGCAGGCCCACGACGTTGGCCCCGTAGAGGTACGCGCGGTTGCCGACCGTGAGCGAGTACGGGAGGACGTCCTTCGTCGCCACCGTGGCGCCGCCCATGAAGGCGTGCGTCCCGACCCGGCAGAACTGGTGCACCGCCGAGTAGGCGCCGACCGTCGCGTGGTCCTGCACGACGACGTGGCCGGCGAGGCCCGCGAAGTTCGCGAAGATCGTGTGGCTCCCGACGAGGCAGTCGTGGGCCACGTGGACCTGGGCCATGAAGAGGTTGTCGGACCCGATTCGCGTGAGCGCTCCGCCGCCCGCGGTGCCCCGGTGGACGGTGACGCCCTCGCGGAACGTGTTGCGGTCCCCGATCTCCACCCGGGCCGGCTCGCCGCGGAACTTCAGGTCCTGCGGCACGAGGCCGATCGAGCTGAACGGGAAGAAGCGGTTCCGCTCGCCGACCACGGTGTCGCCGTCGACGACGACGTTCGAGTCGAGGACGCTCCCCCGGCCGAGCCGGACCTTCGGCCCCACGACGCAGAACGGGCCGACCCGCACGCCCGGCTCGAGCACCGCCTCGGGCGAGACGCGCGACATCGGGTCGACGTCGGGCGCCGGGAGCGTGGCGACCTGGAGGAGGAGGCGCGCCTCGGCCGCGCGCGCGTCGCCCACCCTGACCTCGCCGTCGAAGCGGACGAGGTCGCCCCGGCGATGCGCGAGGCGCACCTCGAGGCGCAGCTGGTCGCCGGGCACCACCGGACGGCGGAACCTGGTGTCGTCGAAGCCGACGACGCGGATCTCCACGGCCCGCGGGTCGGGGGCCGCCTTCAGGAGGAAGATGCCCGCGGCCTGCGCGAGCGACTCGAGGATGAGGACGCCGGGCATCACCGGCTGGCCCGGGAAGTGCCCGGCGAAGAAGTCCTCCGCCCCGGTCACGTTCTTCGACGCGACGAGGCGGCCCGCGCGGTCGTGCTCGACGATGCGGTCGACGAGCACGAACGGGTACTGGGTCGGCAGCTGTCTGACGAGGCGTCCGATCTCGCCGGAGCTCATTCTGGCTCGGAGTTCTTCGGGAGGGACCGCTCCCGGGGCGGACGCGGAAGGCGCCCGCCCCGAGGGAGGGTGCAGAGCTACGGCTTGGGGGCCGGCTTCGGGGCGGCGGGCGCCGCCGCGGCGGGGGCGGCCGCCTTGTTGGCCTCGTCGGCCTTGGCGATCACCGACGCCGTGATGTCGAACTCCTTGTTGATCGTGTAGGCGACCTGGGAGTCGAGGACGAGATCGTAGTTCCGCTCCTTCGCGACCTGCTCGACGATCGGACGGACCTTCACCTGGAACTCGTTGTTGATCGACTGCGCCTGCTGCTGCGCGCGCTCGCGCATCCGGTTGATCTCGGCCTGGCCGTCCTCCAGGAACGCCTGGCGGTCGCGCGCCTTGCGCGTGATCTCCTGCTGCTTCTTGTCGCGCGCCTCGGGGCTGAGGACCGAGCCCTGCTTCTCGAGCTCGTCCTGCAGCGTCTTCAGGGCGGCGTCCATCTTGCCGAGCTCGGTCTGCTTCTGGGTGGCGGCCGCGTTGATGTCGGTCTGCAGCTTCTCGAGCTGGGAGGCGTAGCTCTTGCCGAGGAGGCTCTCGGCCGACACGCGCGCCATGTCGATCACGCCGACCCGGGGGGCGCGGGCCTCCTGGGCGGACGCCGTGCCCGCGGCGGCGGCGAGCGCGACGAGGAGGCCGGTGAGGAACGTCTTCTTCATTTGTTCTCCTTAGAAGGTGGTACCGACGGCGAACTTGAAGGTCGACTTGTCGACGTAGAGCTTCTCGTATTCGGAGCGGTTGGGGTTGTAGGCCCAGATGAGCCGGAACGGCACGTTCAGCACCGGCATGATGAAGCGGGCCTCGACGCCCGTCGAGATCCGCAGGTCCTTGGCGCGCATCCTCTCGCCTTCGAGGAACGCCTGCCCGGCGTCGAAGTAGGCGAGGAGGCGCAGCGGTCCGAAGGCGTCCCAGTAGTACTCGGCGTTGAAGACGAAGAACTTGTTGCCGCCGAGCGGCCGGCGCTGCGAGTCGATGGGCCCGATCGCGCGGATCGGGTACCCGCGGACCTGGGTCTCGCCGCCGATGAAGTAGCGCTGGTAGTACGGGAGCACCTGGGTGTCGCCGAACGGCTTGATCCAGGACGCTTCCGCCCGCAGGCCGAGCGAGAGCTTGCGGCCCTGCGGGAGGTAGACGATGCCCTCGGCCATGGGACGGATGTAGTTGACCGTGCCCCCGAGCGGGCCGCCCGTGTACGTCATCGTCAGCGTGTGCTTCATGCCCCGGCGGGGCGAGAACGGGTTGTCGACCGTGTTGTAGACGATGTTGGGGGTGATGCGGCTCTCCCGGCGGCGGCCGTAGTCTCCGAACATGAGCGGGTTGTAGTCGGGCCCGAACTGCACGCCGCCGCCTCCGCCGTAGATCGACTCGTAGTACACGTCGGAGGCGTCGATCTCGCTGATCTTGATGACCTCGTACGTGTAGTTCAGGAAGGCGCGCGACCACTTGCCCACGAGGAAGCCGGTCACGAGGCTCGCGCCCGTGCTCTCCTGCGTGTATCCCGCGATGTTGTAGTAGCTGAGGTAGGTGATCTTCCGCCGGAAGAGGTCGACGCCGGCCGTGATCGGCCGGTCGAGGAAGTACGGCTCGCTGAGCGAGAGCGAGTAGTTCTTCGTGCGCTTGCCGGTCTGCGCGTAGACGGAGAAGGTCTCGCCCGCCCCGAGGAAGTTCGTCGTCGAGAAGCTCGCGTTCAGGAACGTGCCCTCGAGGCCGCTCACGCCGCCGCCGAAGGTGAACTGGTTGCGGTTCTGCTCCTCGACCTTGAACGTGACGTCGACCTTGTTGTCCGCGTCCTCGCTCGGCTTGATGTCGGGCGCCCCCTCCATCTGCTTGAAGTAGCCGAGCTGGTTGATCCGCTTGATCGACATCTTGAGGGCCTCGGTGTTGAACACCTCGCCCTCGTTCATGTAGATCTCGCGCCGGATCACCTTGTCCCGCGTCTGGTCGTTCCGGTGAAGCTGATCCGGCCGAGGAAGTACTGCTTGTCCTCCTCCATCCGGACCGTGATGTCGACGACCTTGCGCTCCCGCGTCGGGCTTCCTCTGCGTCCCGCCCGTCCACTGGAAGTAGCCGAGCGAGCCGTAGACGTCGCGCAGCTTCTCGTACGCCTTCTTGAACTTCGAGTCGTTGTAGACGTCGCCCGGCTGCATCTTGAAGTACTGCCGGACGAACGGCTCGCCCAGGAGACGGTGAGCCCCTCGAACGTCCAGCTCGCCCATCCGGTACTGAGCGCCCTCGGTGACGGGGATGTCGATCATCATGTACTTCGTCGGCTTCTTCTTGTTCGGCTTGCCGTCGACGTACGTGATGCCAGGGCTGCCCGATGCGGGCGGTGACGTACCCGTGGTTGAGGTAGAAGTCCTCGAGCCGGCCGCGGTCGCCGTGCGGGTCCTTCTCGTCGCCGCCCAGCCACCTCTGCTCGGTGTAGGTCGTCTTGCCGAGCCAGCTCAGGTTCCAAGAACCCGGGCTGCTTGAGGTTCTTGAGCTTGCCCCGCAGCTTCCCGTCGGAGAAGACCGTGTTGCCGTCGAAGGTGATCTTCTTGATCTTCGCCTTCGGGCCGTCCGTCACGATGAACGAGAGCTGCTGGCCGGCCCCGCCGATGTTCTTCGCCTCGTGCTTGACGGTGGCGAACGGGCCGCCCTTCTGGGCCAGCATCTCCTTGATGATCGACTCGACCCGGCGCGCCTTCCCCTGGTCGTAGAAGGTGTCGATCTTGACCTGCGCCTCGCGCTTCTTGAGCTCGTCCTCGATGTTGGTGGTCGTGAGCTCCTTCGAGCCGCGGTAGTCGACGATCTGGATCCGCTTCCGCTCGGAGACGCTGAACGTGACGATCTTGCCCTTGGGGCCGTCCGTCACGTCGATCACGAGGTCCTCGAGGAAGCCGGTGTCCCAGAGGCGCTTGAAGTCGTCGCGGAGGCGCCGCTCGTCGTAGGGCTCGCCGGGCTTGCTCTGGACGTAGAAGAGCAGCGTCTCCTTCTGGAGGAACTGGTTGCCCTTGAGCTCGATCCGCTCGATGGGCGGGGCCGGCCCGTCCTGCTGCTGGGCCCGCGCCGAGGGCGCGGGAAGGGCCAGGAACAGCCAGGCCCCGAGTAGCGTCGCCCGGGTTCTCTTCATGCGGAGAGGGCTCCCCCGCGCTCGCCCTGCGCGTACCACAGCTGGCCTTCCCTGACGCCGACCTCGATCGGCGTGTCGGCGCGGACCCGGCCGCGGATGAACGCCTCGGAGAGCGCGTCCTCGATGTGGCGCTGGATCGCGCGCCGCAGCGGCCGCGCGCCGTAGGTCCGGTCCTGCAGGGTGCGGGCGAGCAGCCAGTCGACCGCCTGGTCGGTTATGGAGATGACGATCCCCCTCTGCCGGAGGTTCTGGTTGAGCTGCTCGACGAGCAGCCGGGTGATCTTGACGAGGTCGAGGTCGGTGAGGGCGTCGAAGATGATGATCTCGTCGATGCGGTTGACGAACTCGGGGTTGAACGTCCGCTTGACCTCGCCCATCACCATGTCGTTCGTGGCCGCGACACTCTCGCGCGGCTCGTTCGAGGCGAAGCCCATCCGGCCCTTCTTCTCGATGAAGCGGGCCCCGATGTTCGACGTCATGATGATGATGGTGTTCTTGAAGTCGACGGTGTTGCCGAGGCCGTCGGTCAGGTGGCCGTCCTCGAAGACCTGGAGGAGCACGTTGAACGTGTCCGGGTGGGCCTTCTCGATCTCGTCGAGGAGGACGACGCTGTAGGGGTTCCGCTTGACCCGCTCGGTGAGCTGCCCGCCCTCCTCGTGGCCGACGTAGCCCGGCGGCGAGCCGATCAGCTTGCTCACCGAGTGCTTCTCCATGTACTCGGACATGTCGAAGCGCACGAGGCTGCGCTCGGAGCCGAAGAGGAAGGCGGCGAGGCCGCGCGCGACCTCGGTCTTGCCCACCCCGGTCGGGCCGAGGAAGAGGAACGAGCCCACCGGCCGGTTCGGGTTCTTGAGCCCGGCCCGCGTCCGGCGGATGGCCCGCGCGACCGCGCTGATCGCGCCGTCCTGGGACACGATCCGCCGGTGGAGCTCCTCTTCCATTCGCAGGAGCTTCTCCGACTCCTCTTCCTTGAGGGCGGTGAGCGGGATCCCGGTCCAGCGCGAGACGACCTCGTCGATGTCCGCCTTCGTGACCTCGGGCGGCCGCCCTCGGAGCCGAGGGCCCAGCTCTCGGAGAGGACGTGGACCTGCTCGCGGCCGGCCGCCCCCTCCTCCCGGAAGAAGGCGCCCCGCTCGCCGGTCTCGGGCTCGAGCACGACCCGCACGCGGCCCTGGACCTCGGGCACCCCGACGGGGACCGCCGTCTCGCGCAGCTTCACCCGGCTGCCCGCCTCGTCGATCAGGTCGATCGCCTTGTCGGGCAGGAAGCGGTCGGTGATGTAGCGGCTCGACTGGTAGACCGCGGCCTCGATCGCCTCGTCGAGGTAGAGCACGTTGTGGAACTTCTCGTAGCGCTCCTTCACCCCGCGGATGATCTGGACCGTCTCCTCCTCGGTCGGAGAAGCGACCTTCACCGCCTGGAAGCGGCGCTCGAGCGCGCGGTCCTTCTCGATGTGCTTGCGGTACTCGGCGGGAGTCGTCGCGCCGATGCACTGGATCTCGCCCCGCGAGAGGGCGGGCTTGAGGATGTTCGCGGCGTCGAGCGAGCCCTCGGCCGACCCGGCCCCGACGAGGGTGTGCAGCTCGTCGATGAAGATGACGATGTTCGGCGTCTCGGTGAGCTCCCGCATGATCGTCTTCAAGCGCTCCTCGAACTGCCCGCGGTACTTGGTGCCGGCCACGATCAGCGAGATGTCGAGGGCGAGGATGCGCTTGTCCGCGAGGTAGACCGGCACGTCGCCCTGGACGATCTTGTTCGCGAGGCCCTCGACGAGGGCGGTCTTCCCGACGCCCGGCTCGCCGATCAGCACGGGGTTGTTCCGGGTGCGGCGGCAGAGCACCTGCACCACGCGCTCGAGCTCCTCGTCGCGCCCGACGAGCGGGTCGAGGGCGTTGCGGGCGGCGGCCTCGGTGAGGTCGCGCGAGAACTCGGAGAGGAGCGGCGTCTCCTTCGCCTTGCCGGCGGAGGCCTTCTCGTTCAGGAGGGCGAGGATGTCCTCGCGCACGGACCCCAGCCGCATCCCCTTCTCGCCCAGGATCGAGGCGGCGACGCTGCGCTCCTCCCGCATCAGGCCGAGGAGGATGTGCTCGGTCCCGATGTAGTTGTGCAGCATCCGCTCCGCCTCTTCGGCGGCGTGGCCGAGGACCCGCTTGCTCTCGATCGACAGGGGGATCTCGACGGAGGTCGAGACCTTCTCGCGGTACGGCGAGCGGCCCTCCACCTCCTTGCGGATCTGGTCCATCGAGAGGTGGCTCTTGCTGAAGAGCCGCGAGGTGAGGCCCTTGCCCTCGCGGATGAGCCCGAGGAGGAGGTGCTCGGTCTCGATGGCACCGCTCCCCAGCTGGCTGGCCTCGTAACGGGCGAAGAAGATCACCCGCCGAGCTCTCTCGGTGTAGCGCTCGAACATCCCTTTTATCGACCCCGGCTCGTGCCGGGGAGCACACTTTCCCCGGCCAGAAAACGATCATAGCCGAAAACCACCCGCCGGGCCGTCAAGCCCGGGCGCGCCGGCGCGCCATTCAAATCCCGGTGCGTCAGGCCGGTACGAGCCGGCCGCCCGTCAGGCGCAGCACGCGGTCGCAGGCCCCGGCGAGCTCGTCGTTGTGGGTGACGACGATCACCGTGAGATTCCTCGTGCGGCTCAGGCCGCGGAGCGTCTCGTGCAGCCGCCGGCCCGTCTCGCGGTCGAGGTCCCCCGTCGGCTCGTCGGCGAGAAGGGCCCGGGGCCCGGCCGCCAGCGCGCGGGCCACGGCGACCCGCTGCTGCTCGCCGCCCGAGAGCGCGCCGGGACGGTGGTCCGCCCGGGCGGCGAGGCCGACCTCGGCCAGAAGCTCGGCCGCCCGACGGTGAGCCTCGGGCGCCGCGGCGCCCCCGATGAGGAGGGGCATGGCCACGTTCTCGAGGGCGGAGAACTCCGGCAGCAGGTGGTGGAACTGGAACACGAAGCCGAGGGTCCGGTTCCGGAACGCGCAGCGGCGCGCCTCGGAGAGGGCGAGCACGTCCTCGCCGGCGACGCGGAGCCCCCCCGCGTCGGGCCGGTCGAGCGTGCCCAGGACGTGGAGGAGCGTCGACTTCCCCACTCCCGAGGCGCCGACGACCGCCACCATCTCGCCGGCCTCGACGTCGATGTCGACGCCCTCGAGGACGCGCACCTCTCCCGCCGCCGTCTCGTAGCGCTTCTCGAGCCCGCGGGCCTCGACGAGGGGCATCAGTCGTACCTCAGCGACTCGGCCGGGTCGAGGCGGGCCGCGCCGCGGGCCGGGTAGAGGGTCGCGAGGAAGCAGACGAGGAGGGCGCCGGCGAGCACGACCGCGGCGTCCACCGGCAGCAGGCGGAACGGCACCCAGGCGATCTGGTACACGTCCTCCGGGATGCGGATGAGGCGATAGCGGTCGAGGACCGCGCAGACGGACCAGCCGAGGAGCCCGCCGAGGGTCGTCCCCACCGCTCCGATGATCGTCCCCTGGAGCATGAAGATGCGCATGATCGACCGGCGCGACGCGCCCATCGAGACGAGGATCGCGATGTCCTTGTGCTTCTCCATCACCATGAGGACGAGCGTCGCCACGATGTTGAGGGCCGCCACCGCGACGATGAGGCCGATCGTGATCCCGATCGCCATCTTCTCGATCCACAGCGCGGAGAAGAGGCTCCCGTTCATCTGCACCCAGTCGGTCGTGACGTAGCCGGGCCCGAGCGCGGCCGCGAGGTCCTTCGCCGCCCGCTTCACCGCGAACATGTCGTCGAGGCGCACCTCGACGAGGGTCCGGCTGTCGTCGGCGTCGAAGAGGCGCTCGGCCGCGGCGAGCGGCACGTACGCCCAGGCGGCGTCGAACTCGTAGAGGCCCGTCCGCACGGTCCCCGCCACGCGGACGCGGGTGACGCGCGGCAGGAGGCCGATCGGCGAGAGCCGCCCGCGGGGCGAGGTGACCGTCACCACGTCCCCGGCCGCGACGTTCAGCTGGTCGGCGAGCGCGGCGCCGAGGAGCGCGGGCGCGGGGCCTTCGGCCGGCGCCTCGAAGCCGGCGAGGGGCCCCTCGCGCACCTTCGCGACGACGTCCGTGACCGTCCTCTCCTCGGCCGGCACGATCCCCTTGAGGGTGGCGACGGCGGAGGACGTGGCGCTCGTGAGGAGCACCTTGCCGTACATCGCGGGGGCGGCCCCGGCCACGCCCGGGACGCCGCGCGCCTTGCGGACGACGCCCTCGTAGTCCTCGATCGGCTCGCCGCGCTCGCGGAAGATCGACACGTGGGCGGTCGCCCCGAGGATGCGGTTGCGGATCTCGGACTGCAGGCCCGTCATGAGGCCGAGCGCCACGAAGAGCGCCATGACCCCGACCGCCACCCCGGCCACCGCGACCGCCGAGATGAGGGAGATGAAGGCCTGCTTGCGCCGGGCGGTCAGGTAGCGCAGCGCGACCCGCAGCTCCCAGGGCACCCGGCCGCTCCCCGTCAGGCGCCGCCCTCCCCGCCCGCGTCCGCGCGGCCCGCTTCGGGCCGCATGTGGGGGAAGAGGATCACGTCGCGGATCGACGGCGAGCCGGTCAGGATCATCGCGAGCCGGTCGATGCCGACGCCGCAGCCGCCGGTCGGCGGGAGGCCGTGGCCGAGGGCGCGGACGTAGTCGTCGTCCATCTGGTGGGCCTCGTCGTCGCCCTTCTCGCGCTCCTTCAGCTGGTCGAGGAACCTCGCGCGCTGCTCGAGCGGGTCGTTGAGCTCGGAGAAGCCGTTCGCGATCTCCATCCCGGCCGCGTAGAGCTCGAAGCGGTCGGCGACCCGCGGCCGGTCGGGGTGGGCCTTGGCGAGCGGGGAGACCTCGACCGGGTGGTCGATCACGAACGTCGGCTCCCAGAGCAGGGTGCGGTCCGGGTCCCAGCGCCGCTCGGCCCAGGTCTCGAAGAGATGCGCGATGCGCTTGCCGTGCGACAGGGACCCGAGGCGCTCCCACGAGACCTCGTCGCGGAAGACCGCCTCGTCCTTCGAGCCGGCCGCGAGGCGGGGGGCCTTCGGCCCGGCCCGGAGCCACGCCTCGAGTGAGCCGGGATCCTCGATCGATGCCTCGTCGAGGCCCCATCCCTGCTCCGCCGCCACCGCCGCGATCGCCTCGGTCATCCGCAGCCGCCGGAACGGGGCGGCGAACGAGACCTCGCGGCCGCGGTACGTCACGGGACCGGCGGTGGCCACCCGCGCCGACGTGGCGACGAGCTCCTCGGTCGTCGCGATGACGTCGCGGCAGTCGAAGTACGCCGTGTAGAACTCGAGCATCGTGAACTCCGGGTTGTGCATCGAGGAGATGCCCTCGTTCCGGAAGTTCCGGTTGATCTCGTAGACCCGCTCGAAGCCGCCCACGACGAGGCGCTTGAGGTAGAGCTCGGGCGCGATCCGGAGGTAGAGGTCGATGTCGAGCGCGTTGTGGTGCGTGACGAAGGGCCGGGCCACGGCGCCGCCGGCGATCGGCTGCATCATCGGGGTCTCGACCTCGAGGTAGCCGCGGTCGTCGAGGAAGCGGCGCATCGAGGCGACCATGGCGCTGCGCGCGACGAAGACGCGGCGGACCTCGGGGTTCGCCACGAGGTCGAGGTACCGCCTCCGGTAGCGTGCCTCGGTGTCGGAGAGGCCGTGCCACTTCTCGGGCGGGGGCAGGAGCGCCTTCGAGAGGAAGACGAGCTCGCGGGCCTGCACGCTCAGCTCGCCCTTCCGCGTGCGCATGACTCGGCCGGCGACGCCGACGAAGTCGCCGAGGTCGACGAGGTCGAGAAGCCGGTAGCCGGCCTCGCCCACCTCGTCGGACCGGACGTACACCTGAAGCCTCGCCTCGCCGTCGCCGAGCGTCGCGAACGACGCCTTGCCGTGGCCGCGCTTCGTCAGGACCCGGCCGGCCACGCGCACGTCGAGGGAGAGGGCCTCGAGCTCCTCGAGGGTCTTCTCGCCGCACGATTCGACGATCTCGCCGAGGCGGTGGGTCCGCTCGAACCGGGTCGGGTAGGTGGCGACGCCCATCGCCTCCAGGGCGCGCGCCTTGGCGAGCCTCTGGGCGGACTCGGCGGGCCAGCCGGGGACGGGAACCTCGGGCGCCTCGGCCTCGGGATCCGGGGCCGGGGACTCGTCGCTCATGCCTGCTTCTCTCCTTTCGCGCGTCGCCCCGCGGACGACGGGCCGCGCAGCCTGCGGCGGATCGCGTCGAGGACGCCGTTCACGAACGCTGGCGAGTCCGCCTCGCCGAACCGCTTCGCCAGCTCGACGGCCTCGTCGAGCACCACCGCGGCCGGCGTGTCCGTCTCGGCGGCCAGCTCGTAGGCGCCCAGGCGGAGGATCGTGCGGTCGACGGCCGCGATCCGGTCGAGGCGCCAGTTGGCCGCCGCCTCGGCGATCGCGGCGTCGAGCTCTTCGACGCGCCCGTGGGCGCCCGTCGCGAGCCGCTCGGCCATGGCCCTCATCGCCGCCGTGCCGGAGCGCACCTGCCAGAAGAGGCCGTTCACGCGCTCGATCGGCTCGCGGCTGATCTCCCACTGGTAGAGGATCTGGAACGCGCACTCGCGCGCCTTCGTGCGGCGGCCCATCAGCGCCTCTTCCCGCGGGATCCGACCGGCCGGCGACGACGGGCGCCGGACGCGACGGCGCGGCCGCGGATCGCGCGCAGCGTGGCCGCGAGCATCACGGCCGCCCGCGCGGCCTCCGCGCCCTTGTTGCCCGGGCCGGGCATCGCGCGCTCCTCGGCCTGGCGGGCCTCGCGCACCGTGAGGACGCCGAACGCGACGGGCACGCCGGTGTCGAGCGCGGCCCGGGCGAGCCCGGCCGCCGCCTCCCGCGCCACGTGGTCGTAGTGGTCGGTGTCCCCCTGGATCACCGCGCCCAGGGCGACGACCGCGTCGAAGCGTCCCGACTCGGCGGCGGCCTTCGCGGCCAGGGGAAGCTCGAAGGCCCCGGGCACGTCGTAGACCACGGCGGCCGCCCCGCCCATCTCCGCGAGCGCGGCGCGCGCGCCCGCGACGAGCCCGTCGCTGACGGGCTGGTTGAACAGGGATCGCAGGATCGCGACGCGCAGGCCGCGGGCCGAGGCGGTGGCGGTGGGAGCCTGCTTCATCGGCCCACGAAGCGGGCCGGCCGCTTCTCCAGGAACGCGCGCGTGCCCTCGCGGGCGTCCTCCGTCACGGCCAGGTCGCCGAAGAGGCCCGCCTCGCCTTCGAGCGCTTCCGCCATCGAGCGATCGAGGCCGCCGCAGACGGCCTCGAGAGTGGCGCGGAGAGCGAGCGGAGCGTTCGCGGCCATGACGCGGGCGAGGCCCTCGGCCGCGGCGGCGAGCTCGGCGGCGGGGACGACGCGGTTCACGAGGCCGATCCGGAGCGCCTCGCCCGCGTCGATCCGCCGCCCGGTGAGGAGGAGCTCGAGCGCGCGGCCACGGCCGACCAGCCGCGGGAGCCTCTGGGTCCCGCCGTAGCCGCACATGAGGCCGAGCGTGACCTCCGGCGTGCCGAAGGACGCCGTCTCCGAGGCCACCCGCACGTGGCAGGCCAGGGCGAGCTCGCAGCCGCCGCCGAGGGCGAAGCCGTTCACGGCGGCGACGACGGGCTTCCCGAGCCACTCCACCCGGTCGAAGGCGCGCTGCCCGCGTTCGGCGAGGGCCTGGGCCCCGGCCGTGCCCAGGCTCGTGAGGCCGGAGATGTCGGCGCCGGCGACGAAGGCCTTGTCGCCCGCCCCCGTCAGGACCACCGCGCGGACCGCCGGGTCCTGCCCCATTCCCACGAACGCCCGCTCGATCTCGTCGATCGTCGCCCCGTCGAGGGCGTTGCGCCTGGACTCGCGGTTCACGGTCACGAAGCCGATCCCGTCCCGCACGTCGACGAGGAGGTTCTCGAACGCCAAGTCGGTCTCCTAAGCTGGGCTCCGCCGCGGCCGCGCGGGCGCGGGTCGACGGTGACGTAGAGCCGCGGGGGCGCCGCGACGCACGCGTCGCACGCGACACGAACTATAACATGCGGCGTGCGTTGACTTGGCCGCGGGCGCGGGAATAGTCTGGCCCATGCCCGCACGCGGAACGGCGTTCGCCCTCGGCCTCGCGCTCTTCGTCGGGGCCTGCAGCAACGACTCGTCCAACCCGTTCGCGAGCGTCGCGGCGTCGCGGCCTCCCTCGGCCGGCGCGTCGATCCTCTTCCTGAGCTCGTCGTGGGACACGAAGCCCGGGCCGCGGGAGATCCTCGCGATCGACCTCGCCGGCGGCACGCCCGAGCGGCTGACGGCGTGCGCCACGGCGACGACGCCCTGCGACTTCGTGCAGATCGCGCCCTCCCCCGACCGCAACCGTCTCGCCGCGATCCGCACGAACGTCGGCGCGGAGGCCGGGGCCACCGCGCTCTACTTCATGGACCTCTCCCGCTCGGTCGAGCAGATGCTCGTCGCGACGAAGCGCGTCGGCTGGGTCGACTGGTCCCCCGACAACGCGTTCCTTCTCTACACCGTCAAGGACGCCGGCAGCCGGGAGGACCTGTACTACAACTACCCGAACGGGTCGTCGGAGCAGAACCTCACCTCGAGCACCGACGTGTCCGAGCGCGCCCCGCGCGTCGACCCCGGGGCGACGACGGCGGCCTACGAGCGGATCGACGCGACCGGGGTGCCCCGCATCTACATCTACCAGGCGATCCCGGTCACGACCGGCGACGTCGTCGGAGCGAGCCTCCCGGGGACGCCGTACTTCGTGGGCTCCGACGCGGAGCCCGCCTGGTCGCCCGACGCGACCCGCCTCGTCTTCCGGCGGCTCACCGGCATCGGCAACGGCGGCCTCGGCACCTGGGACATCCTCACGATCAAGGCGGACGGCACCGAGCTGCAGACGATCGCGACGGGCGCGGCGTTCCGCGGCGCGCCGGACTGGGGCACCGCCGGGATCCTCTTCGTCGAGACGGACACCGCCGCCGGCGAGTCGCGGCTCGTGCTCGTGCAGCCGGACGGCAGCGGGCGGAAGGTCCTGCGGACCGAACCCTCGACGTTCGGCATGACCGGGCCGCGGTTCCTCAGGGGACAGTAGGTCCGCGAACGGAGCGGACGGACTCGGGACGGACTCGGCCTGATTGGGCTTGGGGACGGATCTGAGGAAACGGACGACAGGGACGGACTAACGGACAACTAGGGACGGACAACGGACAACGGAGCGGGAGATTCGCTCCTTCGCCCTCCGTCCTTCGCGAATCTCCCGCTAGCCGGGAAACGGGTTCGTCAGCCAGCCGATCAGCAGGGTCGAGAGGACGAAGGCGGCGAAGGCCAGGCCGAAGAACTTCGCGCGCTCCTTCGTCGTGTCGCGGAGGAGCACTGCGAAGACCGCGGAGACGAGGCCCGAGAAGGCGAGGAGCGCCAGCAGGTGGGAGCGCATCAGCGGCCCTCCTCCCCCCGCGCCGCCCGGCGGACGTCCTTGTAGCCGCGCGCGGTGTCGAGCGCGTCGAGCACGACGAGGACGTTCAGGAGGCCGGCCACGGCGGTGAAGGTGTTGCCGTACTCGTACGTCGGCGAGGTGACGAGGCCGTTCTCGTAGCCCAGGTACCGCGCGAGGACGTAGGGCGCGCCGACGCCCATCTGCGCGAGGCTGAAGAGGAGCGCGAGCGGGTCCTCGAGGCCGAGGTGCATCGAGAGCCGGGAGTCCATGGCGAGGCCGAGAGCGAAGAGGACCAGGATGGCCACCATCAGGATCCCCGCCTTGCCGAACCGCCGGAGATAGAGGTGGCCGAGCCCCGGGAAGACCCAGGCCAGGAGGCCCGCCGCGACGGTCTGGGTGGACGAGTCGCGCGCCGCCGTGGCGGCGCCGGTGTCGGACACGTTGTTCTCCTCTGCGGGCGGCGATGTCGTACGCCGAACCGGGCGATCGTAGCGGCCGGCCGGGGCGAGCGTCAACCGGCGACCCCGAGCGTTGACGCTCGGGTGAGCGACCCCTAACATGGTTTTCACGATGCCCGCTCGCGCCGGCCACCGGATCGTCGTCGCCGTGCTCGCCGCCGTCCTCGCCTCCGGGACGGCGTTCGCCGAACCGCCCGTCGCGGACGCCGCCGTCCTCCCCCTCTCCGAGGTCCGCGCCGGGATGGAAGGGACGGGCCGGACGGTCTTCGAGGGCGCGCGGGTCGACGAGTTCGGCGTGCGGATCCTCGGCGTCCTCGAGAACGCTCTCGGCCCCCGGCAGAGCGTGATCCTGGCGCGGCTCTCGGGCGGCCCGCTCGCGCAGACCGGCGTCATCGCCGGCATGAGCGGCAGCCCGGTGTTCGTCGGCGGGAAGCTGGTCGGGGCGGTCGCCTACGCCTTCCCGTTCGGCAAGGAGCCGATCGCCGGCATCACGCCCATCAGCGAGATGGTCGAGGCCACGCGCAGCGACGCTCCGCGCGCGGCCTCCACGCGGTTCCGGGCCGCCACCGCGGCGTCCGCCCTGCGCGCCCCGCTCGACCGCGAGTCGGTCGCGGCGGCCCTGCGGCGGCCGCTCCTCTCGATCACGCCGGCCGGGGCCGCCGGCGCGGGCCTGCCGCCCTCGCTCGCCGGGGCGACGATGAGCCCCGTCGCCCTGCCGCTCGTCTTCTCCGGCTTCGACCCCGAGACGTTCGCGTGGGCGCGGGGCGTCTTCTCGTCGCTCGGCTTCGCGCCCGTGATGGGCGCGGGCGGCGCGTCGACCGGCACCGTCGGCGCCGCGCCCGAGCTCCAGCCGGGCGCGGCCGTGGGCATCTCCCTCATCGAGGGGGACATCGACCTCTCCGCGACCGGAACCATCACCCACATCGACCGGGGCCGTGTCTACGCGTTCGGCCACCCGTTCTACAACCTCGGGCCGACGCAGTTCCCGATGAAGAAGGCCTGGGTCTACTCCGTCTTTCCGAGCCTCCAGGTCTCCTGGAAGATCGCGGCCGCCACGGAGGCCGTCGGCACGATGGACCAGGACCGGACGACGGCGATCGCCGGGCACCTGGGCCAGGGGCCGCGCATGATCCCCGTCGACGTCACGCTCCGTTCGCCGCGTGCTCCCGAGCGCGTGTTCCGCTACCGGATGGTCGACGACGAGCTCTTCACGCCGCTCCTCGGGTACGTCTCGCTCCTGTCGATCCTCCGCGGGCACGAGCGGAACTTCGGGGCCGCGACCCTCCGCGTCGACGCGCGCCTGACGCTGGAGGGCGGTCGCGAGGTCCGCGTGAAGGACGTGGTGGCCGCGGACCAGCCGGCGCAGGACGCGGCCGGGATCCTCGCCGGGCCGCTCGCCCTCCTGATCGGGAACGACTTCGGGAAGGTCCGCCTCCAGAAGCTCGAGGTCGCCGTCGACGCCGAGGAGGAGCTGCGGCAGGCCGCGATCACGCGCGTGTGGCTCGACGCGCCCGAGCCGCTCCGGCCCGGCGCGACCGCGCCCTTCAAGGTCCAGCTCCGCACGCACCGCGGCGAGACGATCACCCGCGAGCTCTCCCTCTCGCTTCCCCCGAGCGCGCCGGGCGGCACCTACACGCTGACCGTCGGCGGCGCCGCGGTGCTGGACGCGGTCGAGCAGCGCGAGATGCGGCAGGCGTTCGCTCCCCGTGACCTGCCGGCCCTCGTGCAGGCCCTCAACAAGCTGCGCTCCGGGGACCGCGTCTACGCGCGGCTCACCCGGCCGGGCGCGGGCGCCGTCGTGGGGGGGGAGTACCTGCCGGGACTGCCGGCGTCCGTCCTGGCCGTGCTCTCGTCCTCCGACCAGGGCGCCCCCGTCGTGCCCCTCGCCTCGACCCCCGTGTGGCGGGGCGACGTCGCCACGGATTACGCCGTGTCCGGCGCGAAGCAGGTCACGGTCGCGGTGCAGCGCTGATCACCCGCCGGACGAACAGGAGACGGAGGCTTCCTCCCCGATGACCCGTCGAACCCCCGTGGCCGTCCTGCTGCTCTGCGCCCTCTCCGTCGCCGCCCCCCGGCTCTTCGCGGCGGGGCCCCAGATCTGGCGCATCGAGGGCGCGCGCGCCTTCCTGGAGGGCGACCTGACGTCCCTCTCCGTCGACGCCCTGGGGCGCCTGCGGCTCGGCCCCTCTCCGCGGCTCGTGCACGACCTCGCGGCGCCGAATGCCTGGGCGGTCGCCCGCGACGCGAAGGGCGCCCTCTACCTCGGCACCGGCAACGAGGGCCGGGTCGCGCGGGTGTCGGGCGATGCCGGCACGGTCTTCTTCGACTCGGAGGAGCTCGAGGCGCACGCCGTCGCCGTGGGGCCCGATGGCCGCGTCTACGTGGGCACGTCGCCGGACGGAGCCGTCTATGCGGTCGACGCCGCGGGCAAGGCGGTCCGCTTCTTCGACCCCGAGGAGAAGTACATCTGGGCGCTGGCCTTCGACGGCGCCGGCCAGCTGTACGTGGCGACCGGCGGCGAGGGGAAGGTCTACAAGGTGGCCCCGGACGGCCGGGCGAGCGTCTTCCTCGCGACCTCCGACGCGCACGTGCTCTCCCTCGCGTTCGACTCCCGCGGGCGGCTGTTCGCGGGGACGGCCCCGGACGGCCGCGTCTACCGGGTGGACGAGCAGGGCCGCGCGTTCGTGGCTTACGACTCGCCGTTCCGGGAGATCCGCGCCCTCGCGGCCGCCCCCGACGGCTTCGTCTACGTCGCGGCGGTCGACGGCCGCCCGGGCGAGGCCGCCCGGCCTTCCGGTGCGACGCCGGCCGCGGGCGCGGCGGCGGCCCCGGTGGCCGAGGTGACGGTCAGCGAGAGCTTCTCGATCGTGCCGCCCGGAGCGTCCGCGCCCGTCGCCGTCGGGGCCGGCGCGGGCGAGCCGGCGGCCGCCGCGAACGCCCCGCGCGGAGCCGTCCTGCGCATGACCCCGGACGGCGACGTCGACATGCTGTGGTCCTCGGTCGAGGACGTGCCCCACTCCCTCGGCGCCCTCGCGAACGGCGCGGTGCTCGTCGGCACCGGCGACAAGGGCAAGGTCTACCAGGTCCGGGCCGCGGGCGAATGGACGCTCGTCGCGACCCTGCCGGCCGAGCAGGTGACGGCGATCGGACGCGGCGCCGGCGACGACGCCATCGTCGTCACGTCGAACCCGGCGCGCGTCTACGCCGTCGCCGGCTCCGCGGCGACGCGCGGCACGTTCGTCTCCAAGGTGAAGGACGCCGAGGCGGCGGCCCGCTGGGGACGCGTGTCGTGGGAGGGCGTCGCCCCGGCGGGCGCCACGGTGAAGGTGGAGACGCGCGTCGGAAACACCGACCGCCCCGACGCGACGTGGACGGAATGGACCGAGAGCGGCGGCGCGGCCGGCGCGCGGCCCGCGCACGCGGACCGCGCGCGCTTCTGCCAGGTGCGCGTGACGCTCGAGAGCCGGGGCGGGGCGACGCCGGTCGTCGAGACGGTCGCGGCCGCCTATCTCCAGCGGAACCTGCCGCCCGAGGTGAAGGCGATCACCGTCCACGGGGCGGGCGAGGCCTTCCAGAAGCCGATCTCGGTGAGCGGCGATCCCGAGATCCTCGGTCTCGTCGCCGAGAGCGCCGGCGACCGCGCCGCGGCCGCGAAGGGCGGGGCGGCGAACCCGCCCGCGATCGCCTTCAGCCGGAAGCTGTACCAGCGCGGCCTCCGCACGATCTCGTGGCAGGCCGACGACCCGAACGGCGACGCCCTCTCCTACGACGTGCTGTACCGGGCCGTCGGGGACGAGCGCTGGCGGACGCTGCGCCAGGGGCTCGACGAGCCGGTGATCGCCTGGGACACGACGACGGTGCCGAACGGGCGTTACGTCGTGCGGGTCGTGGCCTCCGACGCGCCGGCGAATCCCCCGGCCCTTTCCACGACGACGTCACGCGACAGCGTCTCCTTCGAGGTCGACAACACCCCGCCGACGATCGCCGCCGCATTCGATGCCGCGCGGCACGTCGTCCGGGTCGAGGCCCGCGACGAGACCGCGGTGCGCCGGCTGGACTTCACCATCGACGGGGGTCGGTGGGAGGAGATCCACCCCGTCGACGGCATCGCCGACGCTCCCGAGGAACGCTACGAGATCGCCGTGCCCGCGGCGGCCGGGGCGGCCGCGCGCATGATGGTGCTCCGGGCGACCGACCTCCTCGGCAACGTCTCGACCTTCCGGGTCGACCTGCCCTAGGCCGGAGGTGGAGGTCGTCCTCGTCCGCGCGGGCGCGCTCGGCGACGTCCTCCTGCTGCGCCGCGCGGTCGCGGCGCTCCGCCGGAGCGGCCACCGGGTACGGCTCGTCGCGCCGGCCGCGGCCGCGGCGGCCCTCGTCGGGCCCGGACCCTCCGAGGTCGAGGCCGCCCTGCCCTGGGACGGCCCCGAGGCCGCCGCGCTCCTCGCCGGCGAGCCCGGGACCGGCGCGCTCGCGAAAGCGCTCGAGACGGCCGACCTCGTCGTCGCCTTCACTCGGGACCCGGAGATCGCGCGGGCGCTCGGCCGCGTCGCGCGACGCGTGGTCGCGCGCGACCCGGCACCGCCGACGAAGGGGCCCCACGCCTCGGTCTGGCTCGCCGGGGCGCTCGCGGGCTGCGGCGTCGCATGGGACGAGACGCTTCCTCCCGACCTCTGCTTCGTCGCCGAGGAGCGCGCGGAGGCGTCGCGACGCCTCGCGGCTCTCCCGCCGGGCTTCGTCGCGGTGCACCCCGGCAGCGGCTCGGCCTCGAAGAACTGGCCGGCCGACCGCTTCCTCGAGATGGCGGAGCGCCTTTCGCACGGAGTGCCGTTCCTGCTCTGCGTCGGCCCGGCCGAGCTCGAACGGGGGCTCGCGGCGGGAGCGCCGCGGTCGGCGGTCGTGGCCCGCGCGTGGCCGGTCCGGGTCCTCGGGGCCGCCCTCTCCCGCGCGAGCCTCTACCTGGGGAACGATTCGGGCGTCAGCCACCTCGCGGCCGCGGCCGGGGCGCCGACCCTCGCGCTGTTCGGCCCCACGGACCCGCGCCTGTGGTCGCCCGTCGGCCGTGTGGTGCGGACGCTCCGCGGCCCGGACGCGCGACCGCAGAGCGTGGCCGCCGAAGAGGTCTGGCGGGCGGCCCTCGAGCTGGTGCGCGGCTAGCTGGACGGAACCGTCGAGACGGCCGGCCGGATCTGCGCCTCGACGTTCATCCGCGAGATGAGACGGTACACGCTCACCGCGACCGGACGGCCGCGGTAGCGGACGGGCTCGTACTTCTGCTGGCGCAGGGCGGCCACGAGCGCGTCCTCGCCCTCGGCGTCGCCCTGGAGGACGGTCACGTCGGCCACGGAGCCGTCGCGGGCGACGATCGTCTCGAAGAACAGCGTTCCCTCGCCCCGGCCGGCGAGCATCTCCGGCGACACGCCGAGAGCGGACGCCTCCCGCGGGAGCTCGACCTCGGCGGACGGGAAGAGCGGGTTGCCCTCGGTGCCCGACGCGGGAGTCGCGTGCCACGCGCCGGGAGCGAAGTGCACTTCGGGAAGCGGCCCCGAGTCGAGCGCCAGCACCCCGCCGAGCACGGTGGCGAGAACGAACGCGGCCGGGAGCAGGCTCGGGACCATGTAGGGCCGGGCCGCCAGGAATCCGCGGAAGAGGAAGGCGAGGCCGGGCGGCCGCGTCTCCATGTCGAGCCGGTCGAACACGCGCGCGGCCACCGGCTCCGGCGATTCGAGGCGCGGAAGCTCGGCGACGAGCCGCGACACCGCGCGCAGCTCGTCCGCGTGGCGCTCGCAGCGCGCGCAGCCGGCCAGGTGGGCCGCCACTTCGCGGGCGGCCGGCGCGTCGAGCGCTCCGTCGATCCAGTCGGAGAGCCTCGCCCTCACGACACCGCAGCTCATCGCGCTTCTCCCCCTTCGATCACTCCGAGCAGCCTCTCGCGCAGCGCCTCGCGGGCGCGCGAGAGACGGCTCTTCACCGTGCCCTCGGGAATCCCGAGGGCCCCGGCCACCTCCTCGCAGGAGAGGCCTTCGATCTCCCGGAGGACCAGCACCGTCCGCTGGTCGAACCGCAGCCCGAGGAGGGCCCGCTGCACCCGGCGCGCCCTTTCCCCCGCGACGGCCTGCTGGTAGGGGCTCGCCTGCCAGGCCCCGCCGCCGACACGGTCCGGGGCCGCGAGGCCTTCGTCGAGCGCCTCCTCCCGGTCACGACCCCGCCGGTGCCAGAAGCGCCGGCGGTTGTGGCACTGGTTCACGACGATCCGGTAGATCCAGGTCTTCAGGCTGCTGCGGCCCTCGAACCGGCCGAGCGTCCGGTACACCTGGAGGAAGACCTCCTGCGCGACGTCTCTGGCCTCTTCCCCGTCTCCCAGCAGCCGGGCGGCGAGGTTGAAGACCATCGACTCGTGCAGGGCCACGAGCCGGGCGAACGCCGCCGGGTCGCCCCGTCGGCAGAGCGCGACGAGATCCTGCTCTCTCGCGACGCCCGTGAGAGACTCGGCGGCCTCGAGCGGCAACTCCCCCGCTGTGCCCATCGTGATCCTGTCCGCCGTATTGGACACCGTCTCCGTCCGGAAGGTTCCGCCCCCCGAGAATGGTACTCCCGGGGCGGAAGGCCCGCTCACTCCCCTCCGGAGGCCGGGGTCCCCGGGGCGGTCGACATCCCCCTCCGGGCGGCTACCGTCGCGGCGGTGGCGAGGCCGGCGAGAAGCGCGAGGACGAGGAGTCCGGCCAGGGTCGTCCACTCGCCCACGCCGCCCGGGCGCAGAACGGCCGCGATGGCCGGGAGGGCCGCGAAACCCTCGTGAGCGCGCAGGCCGCGCAGCCCGCCGACGAGGCCCACGGCGGCGAGGCCGATCGCCCCGGCCACCGCCCCGCCGGCGAGCCCGCGGGCCACGAGCCCGCCTCGCGTCACCGGCGTCCCGCGCGCCGGCGGCCGGACCTCGAACTCGACGTCGCGGACGCCCCACGGGACGAACCGGGCGAGCATCGCCATGCCCGGGATGCCGAAGACGACCGTCAGGACGAAGAAGTCCCGCCAACCCATCGCGTCGGCGAGAACGCCGGCGACGGGTCCCGACAGGATGCGCGGCAGCGTGAACAGGCTGGACAGCAGCGCGAACTGCGTGGCCGAGAACCGCTTCTGCGTCAGGCGGAGCATGAGGACGCCGAAGGCGCCGGTGCCGAGCCCGCTCGAGCCGAGCTCGAACGCCTGCGCCGCGTACATCAGCGGCCGGCTGGGGCCGACCTGGGCCACCGCGGCGTAGCCGAGGTTCGACACCATCTGCAGGAAGCCGAAGATCCAGAGGGCGCGCCCGAGGCCGATCCGGTCGGTGAGCATGCCGCCCACGAGCGTGCCGAGGATCGCCGCCGCCTGGCCGATCGTCGCCGTCGCGACGCCCACGTCGAAGTCGTCGAAACCGACCTGCACCAGGAAGGGCCGGGTCAGCGCCTGGGTCAGGTTGTCGCTGAGCTTGTAGAGGACCACGAACGCGAGGATCTCGAGCGCGCGGTGCTGGCCGAGGAAGCCGAGGAAGGGCCCCCAGACCGCCTCGCGCAGGGTCCGCGGGGGCGCGGGCAGCCCCGGGGGCTCCGGGGCCGCGGCGGCCACGGCCGCGAGAGGCAGGTACAGCACCGCGAGGAGCGCGTTCACCACCGTCCAGGACAGCGAGGCGGCGAGAGTGATCGACAGCCCGCCCGCGACGAGCATTCCGGCGCGGTAGAACGCGGTCCGCGCGGCGGAGGCGATGCCGTACTCCCTCCTCTCCAGCACCTCCACCGCGTAGGCGTCGATCGCGATGTCCTGCGTGGCCGAGGCGAAGGCGATCGCCATCGCGAACGACGCGATCACCCACACGGCCTCGGGGTGCTTCGAGACCCCGGCGAGACCGAGGGTCGCCGCGAAGAGCCCGACCTGCGCGACGACGATCCATCCCCGCTTGCGGCCGAGGAACGGCGGACGGAAGCGGTCCATGGACGGCGACCAGAGCAGCTTGAAGGACCACGGGGCCTGGGCGAGCGTGAACAGCCCGATGACCTTGATGTCGACGCCGGCCCTGGCCATCCACGCCGGGATCGCGAGCCAGACGAGCCCGAGGGGAAGGCCCGACGAGAAGGACAGGAGGACGACGGAGAGGAGACGCCACTGGCCGGCGACCGCCCGCAGGCTGTCCAGCGTCCCGAGCTTCCGATCGCCCTGGTCTGCGGCCACTCGCCCCCCGCGCCGCCCTCTTGCGGACGGCGCGGGAGGATAGCACTTCAGACCAGGACGCCGAGCCGCCGGAGCTTCTTCTGAAGGGCCTGGCGCGTGATGCCGAGATCCCGCGCGGCGCGGGCCTTCACGCCGGCGTTGCGGTCGAGGGCGCGACGGATCGCCTCGCCCTCGACCTGGCGGATCTCCGCCTTCAGGCCCGCCGGACGGCTCGCCGACGCGTTCTCGGCGCTGCGCCGCACCGACTCGGACAGGTCTTCGGGCAAGACCTCGCGGCCGCGGGCGACGACGCCGAGCCGCTTCATCTCGCCCTCGAGCTGCCGGACGTTCCCGGGCCACGGACAGCGCAGGAGGATCGCCTCCGTGGCCGGGGCGAGGGTGGGCGGCTTCTCGTTCCGGACGGCGGCCTGCAGGCGGAGGAAGTGGTGCGCGAGGTACAGGATGTCTCCGCCCCGCTCCCGCAGCGGGGGGACGACGAGCGTCAGCTCCCGGAGGCGGAAGAGCAGGTCCGCGCGGAAGCGACCGGCCTCGACGCGCTCCTCGAGATCGACGTTCGTCGCGCTGATCAGGCGCACGTCCGCGCGGCGGGGCCTCCCCTCCCCGACCCGCTGGTACTCGCGCTCCTGCAGGAAGCGCAGGAGCCGCGCCTGGGCGAGAGGGGACATGTCGCCCACCTCGTCCATGAAGAGCGTGCCGCCGTCGGCCCGCGCGACGTGCCCCTCGCGATCGGTGACCGCGCCCGTGAACGCGCCCTTCACGTGGCCGAACATCTCCGAGCCGAAGAGCTCGTCCGGCACCGCCGCGATGTTCACCGCCACGCACGGCCGCCCCGCGCGCGTCGACAGCCGGTGCAGTGCGCGCGCCACCTTCTCCTTCCCCGTCCCCGTCTCGCCGTACACGTGCACGCGCACGTCGCTCGGCGCGATCTGCGCGATCTGCGCGCGCAGGTGCTCCATCGGCCCGCACCGGCCCATCAGGCTCCAGTGGGCCACCCCCCCAGTGCTCATCGCCTCGTCTCCTTGTCGAAGGTCGATTGCCGTATCGCTCGCCGGCATCCGCCGGGAGCGAGCGCAGGCTATCCGCAGCCGGGGCGCGGCGGACGGCGCGCTGTCACACATCCTGCGAGTGTCACAAGGGGCCGTTCCTTGACAGCACGCAATGCGTGCCGCACGATCGCGCGCGATGCTCCGATTCACCACGGCCGGCGAGTCGCACGGCCCCGCCCTGACCGTCGTCGTCGACGGGCTGCCGGCGGGCGTTCCCGTCGACCGCGCCGCCATCGACTCCGACCTGCGACGACGCCAGGGGGGCTACGGCCGCGGCGGCCGGATGAAGATCGAGACGGACACCGTCGAGATCACCGCCGGCGTGCGCCACGGCCTCACCATGGGCAGCCCCGTGAGCCTGCTCGTCCGCAACCGCGACCACCAGAACTGGCTCGACGTGATGTCGCCCGACCCGCAGCCCGACGAGGCGCGCGAGCGGCGCCGGCTCCGCTACCCGCGGCCGGGGCACGCCGATCTGGCCGGGGCCCTGAAGTTCGGCACGCGTGACCTGCGCAACGTCCTCGAGCGGGCGAGCGCCCGCGAGACGACGATGCGCGTGGCGGCGGGCGCCCTCGCCCGCGCGCTCCTCCAGGCGGCGGGCGTCGAGATCCGCAGCCACGTGCTGAGGATCGGCTCCGCGAGCGTGCCGGGCTCCGACCCCGCGCCGTGGGCGGCGCTCGACCGGGTCGAGGAGAGCGCGGTGCGGTGCGTGGACGCGGCCGCCGGCGAGCGGATGATCGCGGAGATCGACCGGGCGAAGAAGGACGGCGACACCGTCGGCGGCGTCGCGGAGGTCATCGCGCGCGGCCTGCCCCCCGGCCTCGGCTCGTACACGCAGTGGGACCGGCGCCTCGACGGACGGATCGCGCAGGCCCTGATGTCGATCCACGCCGTGAAGGCGGTCGCGCTCGGCGACGGCTTCCTCGGCGGCGAGGTGCGCGGCTCGGCCTTCCACGACGAGATCCTGTGGAGCGAGAAGGCCGGGATCGAGCGGCCGACGAACCGCGCGGGCGGGCTCGAGGGCGGCGTGACGAACGGCGAGGAGCTGCGGGCCGCCGTCGTTGTCAAGCCGATCCCGACGCTGCTGATCTCGCTGCGCTCCGTGGACCTCGCCACGAAGGAGCCGCAGAAGGCCTCCGTCGAGCGCAGCGACACGTGCGTCGTACCGGCCGCGGGCGTCGTGGCGGAAGCGATGCTCGCCCTCGTGCTCGCCGACGCGCTCCTCGAGAAGACGGGCGGCGACTCGCTCGACGAGGTCCTCGCCCACCTCGCCGCGACGCGCGAGCGGCAGCGCGCGCTCGCGGGACCGCGGTAGATCCGCGATAATCGCCGGTCGAGATGCCACTGCGACCGATCGTCAAGTACGGAGACCCCGTCCTCCACTCGCCCGCGGCCCCGGTCGACGTCGTCGACGACGCGATCCGCTCGCTCCTCGACGACATGGTCGAGACCATGTACGCGGCGCCCGGGATCGGGCTGGCCGCGCCGCAGATCGGGGTGCCGCTGCGGGTGATCGTCATCGACCTCTCGGTCGGCGAGGACCCGAAGCAGGTCATCAAGCTCGTCAACCCCGAGTTCGTCTCGCGCGACGGCGAGCAGAAGCACGAGGAGGGCTGCCTCTCGATCCCGGGCTACGGGGGCTCCCCGTCGCGCCCGCAGAGGGTCACGGTGCGCGGCCTCGGCCCGGACGGCGCGGAGAAGGTCTACACCGGCACCGAGCTGCTCGCCCGCGCGTTCTGCCACGAGATCGACCACATCGACGGCCTCCTCTTCGTCGACCGGCTCTCGCCGCTCAAGCGCGACCTCATGCGGCGCAAGCTGCGCAAGCGCGCCCGGGACGGCTGGGAGGAGTAGCCGTGCGGATCGTCTTTCTCGGGAGCGGGAGTTTCGCCGTGCCCGGGCTCGAGGCGCTCATCGACGCGGGGCACGAGGTCGCGGCGGTCGTCACGCAGCCCGACCGCGTGAAGGGCCGTGGCCAGGAGCTCGCCGCCCCGCCCGTGAAGCCGGCCGCCGCGGCCCGCGGCCTCCCGATCGTGCAGGTGGAGCGGGTCCGCGCGCCCGAGGCGCAGGCGGCCCTGCGCGCTCTCGCGCCGGAGCTGCAGGTCGTGATCGCCTTCGGGCAGATCCTGCCGCGCAGCGTCATCGACATCGCCCCGCGCGGGACGGTGAACGTCCACGCCTCGCTCCTGCCGAAGCTGCGGGGCGCCGCTCCCATCCAGTGGGCGATCGCCCGCGGCGAGACCGAGACGGGCGTGACGACGATGCTGATCGACGAGGGGCTCGACACCGGCCCGATCCTGCTCGGGCGCTCGCTCGCGATCGGGCCGGAGGAGACGGCGGCGGAGCTCGAGCCGCGGCTCGCCCGCCTCGGGGCCGAGCTCCTCGTGGAGACGGTCGCCGGCCTCGCGGCGGGGACGGTGGCGCCGCGACCGCAGGACGCCGCGCGGGCCACGCACGCGCCCATCCTGACGCGGGAGGACGGTCGGGTCGACTGGTCCCGGACCGCGGCGGAGATCGCCTGCCGGGGCCGGGGCTTCACGCCCTGGCCGGGCGCCTTCACCACCCACGACGGCCGAGCGCTGAAGCTCCTGAGGACGCGGCCGCTCGCTGCGCGCGTGGCGCCTCCCGGCGCGGTGCCCGGCGAGATCCTCGAGGCCGGCCGGGACGGCCTTCACGTCGCGTGCGGCGGCGGCACGGTGCTGGACGTCGCCGAGGTTCAGCCCGAGAGCCGGCGCGCGATGACAGCCCAGGCCTGGGCGGCCGGTGCGCGCGTCCGCGCCGGCGCCCGGCTGGGCTGAGGAGGCTCCGGGCCCTTGCCCTCGCCTGCGCGGTGCGCCGCGCTGCGGGCCCTGCGCGACGCCTCGCGCGGAGGCGGGACGCTCGCCTCGGCTCTCGCCCGCCCCGACGTCGAGGCGCTCGACGAGCGCGAGCGCGCGTTCGCCCACGAGCTCGTCCTCGGTGTCCTCCGCCGACGCGGCTGGCTCGACCACGTCCTCCTGCGCCTCGTGGAGCGCCCGCTCGACCGCGTCGCCCCGCAGGTCCGGGACGTCCTGCGCCTCGGCGCCTATCAGCTGATCTTCCTCCGCGTCGCGGCGCACGCGGCGGTGTCGGAGTCGGTGGACCTCGCCCGGTCGGTCGAGCCCCGCGCCGGCGGCTTCGTCAACGCGGTGCTCCGCCGCCTGCTGCGCGAGGGCCCGCCGCCGGAGCCCGACGCGGCGGCCGACCCGCGGGCCTGGCTCGACTCCTTCGGCTCGCTTCCCCCCTGGCTCTCGGAGCGATGGCTCAGCCGGCTCGGCCCCGAGCGGGCCGTCGCGCGCGCCCGCGCTCTCCTCGTCCCGCCGCCCGTGCACTTCCGCCTCAACCCTCGGGTGCCGGACGCCGCCCGAAGGCTCGAGGCCGCGGGCGTTCGCGCGGAGCCGACCGTGGTCCCGGGCGCCCTGACCCTCGTCGACGGCCGCCTGACCCCGCTCGCCGACGAGGGCGTCGTCTACGTCCAGGACGAGGCCTCGCAGCTCGTGGCCCGACTCGCGGCCGGCGAGGGCACCGTCCTCGACGCGTGCGCCGCGCCGGGCGGCAAGGCTCTCCTGATGGCGGACGCGGGCGGCGGCCGCACGCGGGTGGTCGCGGCCGAGGCCTCGGTCCGGAGGGTGAGGACCCTCGCGCGGCTGCGCGACCGGTGGGGGGCGCACGAGGTCCGCGTCGTCGCGGCGGACGGACGGCGCCCGCCGTTTCGGACGCTCTTCGACGTCGTCCTGCTGGACGCGCCGTGCACCGGCCTCGGCACGCTCGCCCGTCACCCGGACATCCGCTGGCGGCTGATGCCGGACGACGTGGAGCGGCAGGCCCGCCGGCAGGCCGAGCTCCTCGCGGCGCTCGCTCCCCTCGTCCGGCCGGGCGGTCGGCTCGTCTACGCCACGTGCTCGATCGAGCCGGAGGAGAACGAGGGCGTCGTGGGCCCCTTCCTCGAAGCCCGCCCCGAGTTCGCGCCGGAGGCGCCGCCCGACTGGGCCCGCGCCTTCGCGGAGGGTCCGTTCGTCCGCGTCGAGCCGGCCTCGCGGCCGGGCGACGCGTTCTTCGCGGCGATCCTGCGGCGCAAGGCCGGTGTGGTAACCTGACGCGTTCCCGCCTCGCGCCGGACGAAGCTTGAGCACGAGAAGAATCCTCTCCTTCCTCGGACGTAACGCGCTCCTCGGCGCGGGGCTCCTGGCCGCCGCCGGGACGAGCGCCCTCGTGACGATGCGCGTCGTGCTCTCGGCCCGGGACGTCGCCGTGCCCGCGCTCGTCGGGCGCCCGTTCACCGAGGCCGACTCGCAGGCTCGCCAGCGCGCGCTCGTCCTGCGGATCGAAGGGCGCCGGCACGACCCCTCGATCGGGGCCGACCGCATCGTCGCCCAGGAGCCCCCGGCCGGGGCGGCCCTCAAGGCCCACCGCGCCGTCCGGGTGTGGCTGAGCCTCGGCCCGCGGCGCGCGACCGTGCCGCCGGTCGAGGGCCAGTCGGCGCGCACGGCCCGGATCGCGCTGGAGCAGAGCGGCGTGCCGGTCGACCGGATGGTCGAGGTGGTGGACGCGGCGGCCGAGGGCACGGTCGTCGTGCAGCGCCCCGCGCCGGGCGAGGCCGACATCTCCGCGGGCGGCGCGTCCCTCCTCGTGAGCCGCGGCCCGGCGAGCTCGAGCTACGTCATGCCGGATCTGATCGGCCGCGAGGCGCAGGCCGCGATGAGGCTCCTCCAGTCGGCGGGCCTGAAGGTCGGCGACGTGCGGTACCGCTCCTACCCCGGTGTCGCTCCGGGCATCGTGCTGCGCCAGGTGCCCGCGGCGGGCTACCGGGTCGACTCGCGCACGGCCCTGGTCCTCGACGTGAGCCGGGCCGAGTCGTGATCCTCGCCCCCTCCATCCTGGCCGCGGACCTCTCGCGCCTGGGCGAGGAGCTGCGCGCCGTCGAGCGCGGGGGCGCGTCCCTCGTCCACGTGGACGTCATGGACGGCCGCTTCGTGCCGAACATCTCCCTCGGGCCGGTCGTCGTCGAGGCCGTGCGGCGCTCGTGCGCCCTGCCGCCCGACGTGCACCTCATGATCGAGGACGCGGAGCGCTACCTCGACGCGTTCGTCGACGCGGGCGCCGCGTCGGTCAGCGTCCACGTCGAGGCGATGCCGCACCTGCAGAGGGCCGTCGACCACCTGCGCCGCCGCGGCGTGCGGCCCGGCGTCGCCCTCAATCCCTCGACCCCGCTGTCGAGCCTCGAGGAGATCCTCCCCGAGATCGACTTCGTGCTCCTGATGAGCGTGAACCCCGGCTTCTCCTTCCAGAAGTTCCTCCCCGCGACGCTCGACAAGATCCGCCGCCTGCACCGCGTCGTCGCGGAGCGGGGCCTCCGGGTGAGCATCCAGGTGGACGGCGGGATCAACCGGGACAACGTGCGCTCGGTCGTCGAGGCCGGGGTCGAGATCGTCGTCGCCGGCGCCGCGGCGTTCGGCGGGGGCGACGCCGAGGCCGCGACGCGGGCCCTTCTCGAGGCCGCGCGGGCGTGAGCGCCTCTTCCGTCTCGCGGCTGCGCGTCCGCTACGCCGAGACCGACCAGATGGGAGTCGCCTGGCACGGCAGCTACCTGGCGTGGTTCGAGGTCGGGCGCACGGACCTCCTCCGGGAGCGCGGGATGACCTATCGCGAGCTCGAGCAGGCCGACGTGCGGCTGCCCGTCGTCGAGGCGCGCGCGAGCTACCGTCGGCCGGCCCTCTACGACGACCTGCTGGAGATCCACACGCGGGTGGCCGAGCAGTCGGGCGCGCGCATCTCGTTCGAGTACGACGTGCGCCGCGAGGGCGAGGCGGAGTCGATCGCGACCGGCTACACCGCGCACGTCGCCGTCAACGGACGCGGCCGCCCGCGGCGCCTCCCCGCGGATCTCGTGAGGCTACTGGCATGAAGGTCGTCGTCACCGGCACGGCCGGCTTCATCGGCTCCCACCTCGCCGAACGGCTCCTGGCCGACGGGCACGAGGTGACCGGAGTCGACTGCTTCACCGACTACTACGCTCGGGCCCTGAAGGAGCGGAACCTCGAGCCGCTGCGCGCCCACCGCGCGTTCCGCCTGGTCGAGGCGCGCCTGCAGGACGCCGACCTCGCGCCGATCGTCGACGGGGCGGACCACGTCTACCACCTCGCCGCGCAGGCCGGGGTGCGGGCGTCCTGGGGCCGCGAGTTCTCGCACTACACCGAGCACAACGTGCTCGCGACCCAGCGCCTGCTCGAGGCCGCGCTGGCGCACGGGTGCCCCCGCGTCGTCTACGCCTCCTCGTCCTCGGTCTACGGCGACGCGCCCGAGCTGCCGCTGCGCGAGGACGGGCCCTGCGCCCCGGTCTCGCCGTACGGTGTCACCAAGCTGGCGGCGGAGCACCTCGCGCGGCTCTACCACCGCAACCACGGCCTGCCGACGGTGAGCCTGCGCTTCTTCACCGTGTACGGGCCCCGTCAGCGCCCCGACATGGCCTTCAACCGCTTCCTGCGCGCGGCGCGGGACGGCGGGCCGGTGACGGTCTACGGCGACGGCCTGCAGACGCGCGACTTCACGTTCGTCGACGACATCGTCTCCGCCGTGCGGGCGGCCGGCCTTTCGGGCCGGCCCGGCTCCGTGTATAACGTGGGTGGCGGCGAGCGCATCGCGCTCAACGACGTGCTCCGCCTCGTCGAGCGCGTCACCGGGCAGCCGCTCCACATCGAGCGCCAGGAGAGCCAGAAGGGCGACATGAGAGACACCTTCGCCGACACCCGCGCGGCCGCGCGGGACCTCGGCTTCCGATCGACGGTCGCCCTCGAAGAGGGCCTCGCCCGGGAGTGGCAGTGGCTGCTCGAGTCCCGCTGAGGCGCGGCCTGGCCGTGCTGGCCCTGGCCCTCCTTCCCGGGTGCGGCCACAAGTCGCTCGACCTCGGGGCTCTGTCGAGCGCCTCCGACCAGGTCGTGTGGGACGCGGCGCAGAAGGCCTTCGAGCGGCGGGAGTGGGAGAACGCCCGCCAGTACATGAAGCGCATCGTCGACGCCTTCCCGCAGAGCGAGCACCAGCCCGACGCCCGCATCGGCGTGGCCGACAGCTACTTCGAGGAGGGCGGCACCGCGAACTACGTGCTCGCCGTCTCGTCCTACCGGGAGTTCCTGACGCTCTACCCGCAGCACCCTCGCTCGGACTACGCCCAGTTCCGGGCCGCGGAGTCCTACTTCCGCCAGAAGAACAGCCCCGACCGCGACCAGACGGCCACGAACCAGGCCCTCGAGGAGTACCAGCGCCTTCTCGACGTGTATCCGGACTCGAAGTACGTCGAGCAGACCCGCGCGCGCATCCACGACTGCCGGCAGACCCTCGCCCGCTCGCACCACCTCGTCGGGGCGTTCTACCAGCGCGGCCGGCAGGCCTGGCGCTCGGCGATCAGCCGCTACCAGACGATCGTCAACAACTACCCCGACTACGAGAAGCTCGACGAGATCCTCTTCCGTCTCTCCCAGTGCCTCGGCGCCGCCGGCCGTTACGCGGAAGCGCTGCCGCTCCTGGGCCGCCTGGAGAAGGAGTACCCCGCGAGCCCCTACCTGCCCGAGGCCCGCAAGCTGCGCGAGGAGTTCCCACCCTCGTCCACGCCGGCCGCACCGCCTCCGACGCCGGCCGCGGGTCCGCCCGCGCCCGCCCCGACGGATGCTCCTGGGCAGCCTTAAAGTGACACTTTGAGGAATCGCGCAAAAACCTCTTGACGACTACGCTTTTCTCCTGATACCGTCCGCTCGAGCCGGGGTCTCTCAGGCGAGGGATCGTGCGGCCGCGGGTGGACGGGCATCACACTCGGGTGCGCGGGAATCGAGTATGGTGCGCACCGTTCGGGAGGTAAGGCTGTGAGACCGAAGCACATCCTGGTCGGCTGCGTGACCGTCCTGGTGGCGGCGGGAGCCGTCCTGGCCGCCGACGCGCCCGCGGGGCTCTCGAACGGCCCGGCGACCGTGGCGGCCCACTCCACCAAGAACGCGGGATACCCCACCGCCATCCCGGAGGGCACCGCCTACTACATCGTCCAGCGGGGCGACACGCTGTGGGACCTGGCGGGGCGCTTCCTGAACAACCACTACCTCTGGCCGCAGATCTGGGACGCGAACAAGTACATCAAGGACGCGCACTGGATCTGGCCGGGTGACCCGGTGGTCTTCCCCAAGCTCGCGGTCGTGGCCGAGCAGGCCGGACAGGCCCCCCCCGTGCCCGGCCCGGAGGGCCTCGAGGCGGCGGCGGCCCCCGTCGCCGAGGGCACCGGCGGCACCGCGGCGTCGATGCTCGGTCCCGTGACCGAGGAGATGACCCTGCAGTGCGCGCAATACGTCGTCGACGAGCGCGAGGACGAGAGCCTTTACGTCCTCGGCTCCGAGCAGGGCGGCGACAAGCTCGCCCTCGCGGACCGGGACATCATCTACCTCAGCAAGGGCAGCAACGCCGGCGTGAAGCCGGGCGACCTCTACACGCTGCACCACTTCGCCTACGCGGTGCGCCACCCGGCGAGCGGCAAGAAGGTCGGCTACAAGGTGGACACGACCGGCTGGGCCAAGGTCGTCGTCGTCAACGAGAACACGGCCTGCGCGGTCATCGAGCAGGCGTGTAACGACGTCCACGCGGGCGACTACCTGAAGCCTTTCGAGAAGGTCAACGTGCCGATGACGGTGCGCTCGACGCCGAACGAGTGCTGCACGCCCCCGAACGGGAAGCTCGACCGCACGATCGTCGACCTCCAGGAGGACGCGACGATCGCCGGCGAGGGGCACCTCGTGACGATCGACGCCGGCACCGAGGACGGGGTCTCCCCCGGCAGCGTCTTCTCCGTGTACCGCGTCATGTACCCGTCGGCTCCCACGCCGCGCAACGTGGTCGGCGAGGCGACGGTGGTGTCCGTCCGCAACCGGACGGCCACGGCCAAGGTCACCTACTCGCGGGCGGAGATCGTGGTCGGAGACAAGGTCGAGCTGCGCTAGCCGCCGCGGAGCGGCCGGCCGGACCAGAGCCCGGGCCCCGCGGCCCGGGCTTTTCCTTTGGGTCCAGCTTCCGGCAGGGCGTCGATCAGGCGCGGACGACTTCCCTCCAGAATCGGCGGAAGTAGTCGGCTCCCGAGTAGATCGCCAGGACCAGCACGATGCCGAGGGCGACGAGCCCGGGCGTGCGCAGCCACGGCATCCGCTGCGAGAAGAGGAGGAGCAGGATGGCGACGACCTGCGAGACCATCTTCGCCTTGCCGAGCGAGGACGCCCGGATGAGGACTCCCCGCCCCGCCGCGACGTTGCGCAGGCCGGTCACCGCCAGCTCCCGCGCGATCACGATCATGACCGCCCACGCCGGGACGAGGCCCATCTCGACGAGCGAGAGGAAGGCCGCCGCGGTGAGCAGCTTGTCGGCCAGCGGGTCGAGCACGATGCCCAGCTTCGTGACCTCGTTGCGCCGCCGCGCGAAGAAGCCGTCGAGGTAGTCCGTCAGGACGGCGAGGAGGAAGATGGCCGCGCCGAACCACACGTGCCCCTCGATCCGCGTCAGCAGCACCACCACCAGGAGGGGGACGAGGAAGATCCGCAGCAGCGTGAGCGCGTTCGGCAGGTTCAAGCCGCGGCACGATAGTTCGAAGCTTCGGGGGCCGTCAAGGTTCGGCCGCGTGCTATGATCCCGGCCCGCCCGGCGCCCTCCTCGGCGCGGGCGGGTTTCGATGAAAGCAGTCATCCTGGCCGGCGGCGAGGGCACGCGGCTGCGGCCTCTCACCCTCACGACCCCGAAACCCGTCGTCCCGGTGGTCGATCGCCCGTTCCTCCGGCACCAGCTCGACCTGCTCGCGAGCGCCGGCGTCCGCGAGGTGGTCTTCTCGGTCGCCTATCGGCCCGAGCGGGTCGAGGCGGTGTTCGGCGACGGCTCGGCGCTGGGGCTGCGCATCCGCTACGCGGTCGAGGAGTCCCCTCTCGGCACCGGCGGAGCGGTCCGCAACGCCCTCGACCTCCTCGACGAGCGGACGGTGGTCCTGAACGGCGACGTGCTGACCGACGTGGACCTCCCCGCCATCATCGCGAGGCACGAGGCGGAGAAGGCGCAGGCCACGATCCTGCTGACCCCGGTGCCGAATCCCTCGGCGTACGGCCTCGTCGAGACCGACGCCGAGGGGCGCGTGAGGCGCTTCGTCGAGAAGCCGCGCCCGGAGCAGATCACGACCCACGAGATCAACGCCGGCATCTACGTCCTCGAGACCCGCGTGCTCGAGATGATGCCGCCCGGGGTCAACACGTCGATCGAGCGCGTCTTCTTCCCCGCGCTGCTCGCGCGCGGCGACCGGGTGCTGGGGCCGGTGCACCGCGGCTACTGGATCGACATCGGGACGCCGGAGAAGTACCTCCAGGTCCATCGCGACATCCTGAACCGCCGCTTCCGCGTGCCGCTCGCCGGCGCGCCGCGGGCCGACGGGTTCGTCCACGAGGGCGCGGAGGTCGCCGCGGGCGCGTTCCTCGACGGCCACTTCTACGTCGGCCCCGGCTGCGTCGTCGGCGAGGGCGCCCGCCTCGGCCCCGACGCCGTCCTCGTCGCCGACGTGCGGGTCGAGCGCGGCGCCTACGTCCGCGACAGCGTCCTCTGGGCGGGGACCCGTGTCGGCGCGGACTGCGAGGTCGAGGGGAGCCTGATCGGCCCGGGCGTGAGGCTCGGCGCCTCGAGCCGTCTGCGCGGCGCGGTGCTCGGCGAGGGCTCCGTCGTCAGCGACTTCTCCCGCACCCTGTAGCCCGCCCCGGAGGCACATGACGCGCGCGACGATCGAGCCGGGCATCTTCAAGGCGTACGACGTGCGGGGCCTCGTGCCCTCGCAGCTCCACCCGGAGGTCGCGCGGAGGATCGGCCGCGCGTTCGTCGACTTCCTCGGCGCGAAGCGGATCGCGGTCGGCCGCGACTGCCGGCTCACGTCGCCGGAGATCGCGGCCGCGTTCGTGCACGGCGCGCGCTCGCAGGGGGCGGACGTGACGGACCTCGGCGTCGCCTCGACGGACATGCTGTACTACTTCGTGGCGCGCCCCGATCTCGACGGCGGCGCGATCGTGACCGCCTCTCACAACCCGAAGGAGTGGAACGGGCTCAAGATGGTCCGCCGCGGGGCCCTGGCCCTCTCCGGCGACGCCGGGATCCGGGAGATCCGGGAGTGGCTCGTGGCCGGCCGCTACGCCGACGAGGCGGCGCCCGCGGCGAGCCTCTCGACGGCCGAGACGATCGACTCGTACGCCGACCACTGCCTGTCCTTCGTGGAGCCCGCCCGCATCCCGCGGCTGAAGGCCGTCCTCGACACCGCCAACGGCATGGGCGCCGTCGGCGCGGCGGCCCTCTTCGCGCGCCTGCCCCAGGTCGACACCGTGCGGATGTACTTCGACCTCGACGGGACCTTCCCCAACCACCCGGCCGACCCGCTGATCGAGGAGAACCGCCGCGACGTCGTCGCCCGCGTCCTCGCCGAGAAGGCCGATCTGGGGATCGCGTGGGACGGCGACGCGGACCGGTGCTTCTTCGTCGACGACACGGGCGAGTACGTGCCGGGCGACTTCGTGACGGCCCTCCTCGGCGAGGCGTTCGCCCGCCGGGAGCCGGGCGCGCGAATCGTGTACGACGTGCGCGCGTCGCGGGCCGTGGCCGACCGGGTCGGCGCGGCCGGGGGCGTCGCGCTCATGAACCGCGTCGGCCACGCCTTCATCAAGAAGCGCATGCGCGACGAGAACGCCGCGTTCGGCGGCGAGGTCTCCGGGCACTTCTACTTCCGCGAGAACTGGTTCGCGGACAACGGCATGATCCCCGCGCTCCTCGTCCTCGAGACGATCGGGCGCGAGGGCCGCCGCCTCGGCGAGCTCCTCGCCCCGCTGCGGGAGCGCTACCACCTCTCGGGCGAGATCAACTCCCGCGTCGACGACGTCCCCCGCGCCCTCGCGCGGATCGAGGAGCGCTACGGCGACGGGCGGGTCACGCACCTCGACGGGATCTCGGTCGACTACGAGGACTGGCACTTCAACGTGCGGCCGTCGAACACCGAGCCGCTCCTCCGGCTGAACCTGGAGGCGGGCCGCCGCGACGACATGGAGCGCCGGCGCGACGAGGTGATCTCCGTCATACGGGGCTGAACGTCCGCCTTGACGGCCGCTTCGCGCGGTCGTTATCATCCTTGCGTTCGTTCAAGCACGTGAGCGGGCGTAGCTCAGTTGGTAGAGTACGAGCTTCCCAAGCTCGGTGTCGCGGGTTCGAATCCCGTCGCCCGCTCCATCACTCGGCCGACACCGGCGCCGTCGCGGCACGCCTCTCGGAGGACAAATGGGTATCTTCGGCAAGGACCAGAAGCCGGCGGAGACGCCGCGTTCCGTCAACCCCGCTCCGGCCGCGGCCCCGGCGCCCGCCGCGGCCCGCACTCCCGCCCCCGCCCCGGCCACGACCTGCCTGATCGGGCCGAAGACCCGCATCAAGGGCGAGCTCACCGGCGACGAGAACGTGGTCGTCGAGGGCCAGGTCGAGGGCTCGATCCGGATCTCGAAGGACCTCACCGTCGGCGCGGGCGGCACGGTGAAGGCGACGGTGAGCGCGCAGTCGATCGTCGTCGCGGGCGAGCTCGTCGGCGACTGCCAGGCGAGCCAGCGGGTGCAGATCGAGGCGAGCGGGAAGCTGACCGGCAACATCCGCGCGCCCCGCGTCGTCATCGTCGAGGGCGCGACGTTCCGCGGCAACAGCGACATGTCCCCCCGCAAGGAGGGAGCGGTCTAGGAGGCCATCCCCATGGAGCCCGCCACCTTCGGAAACTACATCGACGGCGAGTGGACGCCCTCCGCCGCGGGCCGGACGTTCGAGAACCGCAACCCCGCCGACACGACCGAGCTCGTGGGCCGCTTCGCCGACTCCGGGCCGGAGGACGTCGAGCGCGCGGTCGCCGCCGCGCGGGCGGCCTTCCCGAAGTGGAAGGCCCTCCCCGCGCCCAAGCGCGGCGAGATCCTCTACCGCGCGGCCGAGATCCTCGTGAAGCACAAGGAGGACCACTCGCGCGACATGACGCGCGAGATGGGCAAGGTCCTGGACGAGACGCGCGGCGACGTCCAGGAAGCGATCGACATGACGTACTACATGGCCGGCGAGGGACGGCGCCAGTTCGGCCAGACGACGCCGTCCGAGATGCCCGACAAGTTCCAGATGTCGGTGCGCCAGCCGGTGGGCGTCGCGGGCCTCATCACGCCGTGGAACTTCCCGATGGCGATCCCCTCGTGGAAGATGATGCCGGCCCTCATCCTCGGCAACACGGTCGTGATCAAGCCCGCGACCGACACGCCGCTCTCGGTCGTGAACCTGATCAAGGTCCTCGAGCAGGCCGGCCTCCCGAAGGGCGTCGTCAACATGGTCACGGGCAGCGGCTCGAAGGTCGGATCGCCGCTCATGGGCCATCCCGACGTCCACGTCGTGTCGTTCACCGGCTCGACGGAGATCGGGCGGAAGGTCTCCGAGGCCTGCGCGCCCGGGTTCAAGCACTGCCACCTCGAGATGGGCGGCAAGAACGTCATCATGGTGATGGACGACGCCCGCCTGGACCTCGCGGTCGAGGGCGCCCTCTGGGGCGGCTTCGGCACGACCGGGCAGCGCTGCACCGCGGCGAGCCGGGTCGTCGTTCACGAGAAGGTGTACGCGGAGTTCCTGGAGCGCTTCGTCGCCGGCGCGAAGGGCCTCAGGGTCGGCAACGGCCTCGACCCGAAGACGCAGATGGGCCCCTGCGTGAACGCCTCCCAGCTCGAGACGGTCGAGAAGTACGTCGGCATCGGCAAGGCCGACGGCGCGCGCCTGGCCGCGGGCGGGCACCGCCTCGCGACGGGCGCCCACGCGAAGGGCTTCTTCCACGAGCCGACGATCTTCGCCGACTGCGCGCCGGGGATGCGCGTCGCCCGCGAGGAGATCTTCGGGCCGGTGGTCTCGGTGCTCCCCGTCCGCTCCCTCGAGGAGGCGATCGAGGTCGGCAACTCCGTCGAGTACGGCCTCTCCGCCTCCATCTACACGCAGGACGTCAACAAGGCCTTCACCGCGATGCGCGAGATGTACACGGGCATCTTCTACGTGAACGCCCCGACGATCGGCGCGGAGACCCACCTCCCCTTCGGCGGGACGAAGGGCACCGGGAACGGCCACCGGGAGGCCTGCGTCCAGGCCCTCGAGGTGTTCGGCGAGTGGAAGTCGATCTACGTGGACTTCAGCGGGAAGCTCCAGCGCGCCCAGATCGACTGATCCGCTATAATTAGCGGCTAAGATGGCCGCGTCAGCACTCGACGAGCGCAAGCGGGAAGTCCTGCGCGCTCTCATTCAGCTCCACGTGGAGACCGGCGAGCCGGTGGGCTCCGAGAGCCTGTCGCGGGCGCTCGGCCGGACACTCTCTCCGGCCACGCTGCGCAACGTGATGGCCGACCTCGAGGCCCTCGGCTACCTCGACCACCCCCACACGTCGGCCGGCCGGGTCCCCACCGACGAGGGCTACCGCTTCTTCGTCGACGCCCTCATGGGCCGGCCCGCCCTCCCCGCCGACGAGCGGGCGGCGATCGAGAGCGAGCTGCGCTCGGCCGACGGCTCCGCCGAGCAGACGATGGAGCGCGCGTCGAGCCTGCTGTCGAGGCTGAGCCGCCACGTCGGGTTCGTGCTCGCGCCCGACATCGCGCGGACGAGCTTCCGGCACATCGACTTCGTCCCCCTGTCCCTCCCCCGAGTGCTGGTCGTGATGGTCTCGTCGACGGGTCTCGTCACCCACAAGGTGATCGAGATCCCCGAGCCGCTGCGGCCGCAGGAGCTGCAGGCCTGCGCCAACTACCTCAACCAGCACTTCTCGGGGATGAGCCTCGGCGACATCCGTCGCCGCCTGCTCGAGCTGATGAGCGAGGAGAAGGCGCAGTACGACAGCCTCCTGCAGAAGGTCGTGGCCCTCGGCGGCCGGGCCTTCGCTCCGGAGGGCGCCGCGGCCAGCGTCTACCTCGACGGCACCTCGAACATCCTCGCTCACCCGGAGTTCGAGGACGTCGAGAAGATGCGCACGCTCTTCCGGACCTTCGAGGAGAAGGGCCGGCTCGTGCGCCTCCTGAACGCCTGCCTCGCCGGCGACGGCATCCGCGTTCTGATCGGACACGAGAACCCCCCGGACCTCCGGGACATGTCGCTCGTCGCCGCGCGCTGCGCGGTGCCGGGCGACGAGGGCTTCGGCCTCGGGGTTCTCGGTTCCACCCGCATGGAGTACGCGCACGTCGTCGCCCTCGTGGACCACGTGGCCCGGGCGGTGTCCGACGTGCTCCGGAGACAGCAGTGAACGCCACCAAGGGAAACGGCAGCAGCGGCTCGGACGAGATCGAGGACCTCGGCGCGGAGGGCGAGGCGCGCACGCCCGAGGACGCCGGCGAGGGCGGCCTCGAGCCGGTTCCGGCCGGGCCGCAGGACGAGCTCGAGGCCCTGCGCCGCGAGCGCGACGAGCTGAAGGACGCCCTGCTGCGCCGGCGCGCGGACTTCGACAACTACCGGAAGCGGGTGGAGAGGGACCAGCAGACCGCCGCCCGCGACCTCGCGGTGGACATCTTCAAGCGGCTCGTCGAGACGGTGGACAATCTCGAGCGGGCCCTCGCGTCCACCGGGGGCCAGGAGGGGCTGCGAGCGGGGGTCGAGCTCACGCTGCGCGACCTGCAGGCGACGCTCGAAGCGCACGGCGTCGCCGCGGTCGATCCGCGCGGCGAGCGCTTCGACCCGCAGGTGCAGCAGGCGCTGCTGCACGAGCCGGTGCCGGGAGTCGCGGCGGGGACGGTCGCGGAGGTGTTCCGCAAGGGGTACACGTACAAGGACCGGCTCCTCCGGCCCGCGCTCGTGAAGGTGTCGAGCGGGACCGGGGAGGCGGATGGCGGAGAGACCGGCGGCGCGGACCTGCGGTAGGTCCGAAGGAAGCGAGCGAGGTTCCTCGTGGGCAAGATGATCGGCATCGACCTGGGCACGACGAACTCGTGCGTGGCCGTGATGGAGGGGGGCGTTCCCCAGGTCATCCCGAACCAGGAAGGCGCGCGGACGACGCCGTCGATCGTGGGCTTCACCGCCAAGGGCGAGCGGCTCGTGGGCCAGATCGCCAAGCGGCAGGCGCTCACGAACCCCAAGAACACGGTGTTCGCGGTGAAGCGGCTCATCGGACGGAAGTTCGACGCGGAGGAGGTCACCGAGGCCCGGCAGTTCCTGCCCTTCCAGCTCGTCGAGGCGTCGAACGGCGACGTCCACATCCAGATCGAAGACAAGGTGTACTCTCCGCCGGAGATCTCCTCCTTCGTCCTGCAGAAGCTGAAGGCCGCCGCGGAGGATTACCTCGGCGAGGCCGTCGAAGAGGCGATCATCACCGTCCCCGCCTACTTCAACGACCCGCAGCGCCAGGCGACGAAGGACGCGGGCCTCATCGCCGGCCTCAAGGTCTCGCGCATCATCAACGAGCCGACGGCCGCCGCCCTCGCCTACGGCCTCAAGAACACGGGCAAGGCCGGTCAGGTCGTGGCCGTCTACGACCTCGGCGGCGGCACCTTCGACATCACGATCCTCGAGATGACGGACGGCACCTTCATGGTGCGCGCCACCGGCGGCGACACCTACCTCGGCGGCGAGGACTTCGACCAGAAGATCATCGACTGGCTGATCGGCGAGTTCCAGCGCGAGACGGCGATCGACCTGCGCCAGGACCGAATGGCCCTCCAGCGCCTCAAGGAGGCCGCGGAGAAGGCGAAGTGCGAGCTGTCGACCTCGCAGCAGACGGAGATCGTGCTGCCGTTCATCTCGGCCGACGCGTCGGGCCCGAAGCACCTCAACACCGTCCTCACCCGCCAGAACTACGAGGAGCTGACCGACGCGCTCCTCCAGCGCACGATCGAGCCGTGCCGGCGCTGCCTGTCCGACGCCGGGGTCAAGGCCGAGCAGGTCGACGAGGTGCTCCTCGTCGGCGGCCAGACCCGTGCGCCGAAGGTGGCGGAGGTCGTGCGGAAGGTGTTCGGGAAGGAGCCGAACCGCGCGGTGAACCCCGACGAGGGCGTCGCGATGGGCGCGGCGATCCAGACGGGCATCCTGCAGGGCGAGGTCAAGGACCTCGTCCTCCTCGACGTCACGCCCCACACGCTCGGTATCGAGACGAAGGACGGCACGTTCACGCCGCTCATCGACCGCAACAGCACGATCCCGACCCGCAAGAGCCGGGTGTTCACGACCGTCGCGGACAACCAGACCCGCGTCGAGGTCCACATCCTGCAGGGCGAGAGCGACATGGCGGCCTACAACAAGAGCCTCGCCAAGTTCGAGCTCACGAACATCCCGCCCGCGCCGCGCGGCGTGCCCCAGATCGAGGTCATGTTCGACATCGACGTGAACGGCATCGTGTCGGTCACCGCCCAGGACCAGGCGACCGGCCGGGCGCAGTCGATGACCATCCACCCCTCCGGCGGCCTGAGCCAGGCCGAGGTGAGCCGCCTCTCGGCCGAGACCCGGGCCCGCGACGCCGAGGAGAAGTCGAAGAAGGAGCAGGAGGCGGTCGTCCGCCAGCTCGACGGCCTCGTCGCCAACACCATGCGCTCGGTGCAGGCGCTCGAGGGCAAGCTCACGGGCGACGAGCAGACCCGCATCCTCCAGGCGATCGAGAAGGCCAAGAAGGCGCGGTCCGAGGCGGGCATCGACGACCTGCGCAGCCGCCTGACGGACATGGAAAAGGCGGCCGCCCTCATCGGCCAGGCGATGCTGCGCCCGTAGAGGAAGCTCCCCACCGAGAATGGCCGCCCCCCGCGACTACTACGAGGTCCTCGGCGTTCCCCGCAACGCCTCGGACCAGGAGATCAAGTCCGCCTACCGCAAGCTGGCGCTGAAGCACCACCCGGACCGCAACCCCGGCGACAAGCAGGCGGAGGAGCGGTTCAAGGAGGCGGCCGAGGCCTACGGGGTGCTCGGAGACGCCGAGAAGCGGCGGCGATACGACGCCTACGGCCACGCCGGCGTGAGCGGCGCGGCCGGCGCCGGGTTCGACCCGACGATCTTCGCGGACTTCAGCGACATCCTCGGCGACTTCTTCGGCTTCGGCGACGTGTTCGGCCGCCGGCGCTCCGGCCCCCGGCGCGGCCAGGACCTCCGGTACAACCTCGAGATCGCCTTCGAGGAGGCGGCGTTCGGCACCGAGACGCAGCTCAAGATCCCGCGGGCCGATCCCTGCGGGAGCTGCTCGGGCACGGGTGCCGCGCCGGGCACCAAGCCCACGACGTGCCCGACCTGCCGCGGCACCGGCCAGGTGACGTTCCAGCAGGGCTTCTTCAGCGTGGCCCGCAGCTGCAGCCACTGCCGCGGCGCGGGACGCATCGTGGCCGAGCCGTGCAAGACCTGCGGCGGCGAGGGCGTCGTCCCGATCGAGCGCACGCTGCAGCTCAAGATCCCGCCCGGCGTCGACACGGGCAGCCAGCTCCGGGTCACCGGCGAGGGCGAGCCGGGGGCCCAGGGCGGCCCCCCCGGCGACCTCTACGTCGTCCTGCGCGTGGGCGAGCACGCGTTCTTCAAGCGGGACGGGACGAGCCTCTTCTGCGAGGTGCCGGTCTCGGTGCCGCAGGCCGCCCTCGGCGCGACGATCGAAGTGGAAACGCTCGACGGCGGGACCACGAAGCTCCACGTGCCCGAGGGGACGCAGTCGGGCACCGTCCTGCGCGTGAGAAGCCAGGGCGTGCCGCAGCTCGGGGGCCGCGGCCGCGGGGACCTCCACGTCCTCGTGCGCGTCGTGGTCCCGAAGAGCCTCACCAGCGAGCAACGGAAGCTGTTCGAGCAGCTCGCGAAGACGCTGCCGGTGCCGGACGTGAAGGACAAGGACAAGTCCCTCCTCGAGCGGATGAAGGACCTGCTCGGCTGAGACCGGAGCTCCCGTGAACGCTCGCGCCTTCCTCGCCCGGGTCCCCGCCGCCGACGAGGACTCGGCCACCTCCGCGTTCTGGGAGGCGGGGACGCTCGGCGTCGAGATCCGCCCGGCCCCCGGCGGCTTCGTCGACGTGCTCGCCTACTTCCCCGCCGACGCCGACCCGGCCGCCGTGGCCTCCGCGCTGCCGGGCGTGCGGGTCGAGCCGGTCGACGTTCCCGACGTCGACTGGGTGGCGCGCTTCCGCGAGGGGTTCCGCGCGTTCGGCGCGGGATCCTTCCGCATCGTGCCGGTCTGGGACCCGCCGCCACCCGACCCCTCCCGCGCCCTCGTGGTCGACCCGGGCCGCGCGTTCGGCACCGGCACGCACGAGACGACGCGCCTCTGCCTCGAGTCGATCGAGTCGCTCGCCGCGCGACGGCCTCTCGGGCGCACGCTCGACCTCGGGGCCGGCACGGGACTCCTCGCGATCGCCGCCTCCCGCCTCGGGGCCTCGCCCGTGGTCGCCACGGACGTGGACCCGGAGGCGACGGCGTCCTCCGCGCTCCACGCGCGGCTCAATCGCGCGCCCCTGCGCGTCGCCCTCGTCGACGGCGGGCGCGGCCTGCGCGCGGGGGCCTTCGATCTCGTCCTCGCCAACCTCATGGCGATCTTCCTCGTCGACCGGGTCGCCGAGGTCCGGCCGCTGCTCGCCCCGCGAGGCGCGCTCGTCCTCTCCGGGCTGCTCGAGGGCGACGTGCCCGAGGTCCGCGCGGCGTACGACCCCGCGTGCGGGTGCGCCCCGGCCGTGCGCTCGCTCGGGGAGTGGGCGGCGCTCGTCTACGAGCTGCCGTGAGCGTTCCCCGCTTCCACGTCCCGGCGGCGGCGCCGGGGGCCGCGTCGAGTTGCCCGAGCCGAGCGCGCACCACGCGCGCGAGGTGCTGCGCCTGCGCGCCGGCGCGGCCGCTCGCGTGTTCGACGGCCGCGGCGTCGAGTTCGAAGCCGTTCTCGACGAGGTCTCGCGCCGGACGGTCTCGGCCCGCCTCGGGCACCGGGTGGAGCCGCGGCCCGAGTCTCCGCTCCGCCTGGTGCTGGCGGTCTCACCCCTGAAGGGCGATCACATGGAGACGGTCGTGCAGAAGGCGACCGAGCTCGGCGTGGCCGAGGTCTGGCCGGTGGTGACCGACCGGACCGACGCCGTCGCGCGCCCGGCCCTCCAGGGCACCCGCGACGAGCGGTGGGCCCGCGTGGCCTCGGGCGCGGCCGAGCAGTGCGGCCGGGCGGTGGTGCCCGCGGTGGCGCCGACCGTGCGGCTGCCCGAGCTCGTCGACCGGCCGTTCGAGGGGACCCGTGTCGCGCTGCTGGAGACGGCCGGTCACCCGCCGCTGCCGTCTCTCGACCGACCGTCGCCGACCGGCGCGCTCCTCCTGCTCGTGGGTCCCGCCGGCGGGTTCGAGCCGCAGGAGGCCGAGCGGCTGCGGCAGGCCGGCTTCCTCGCCGCCTCTCTCGGCCCGCGCATCCTGCGGGCCGAGACGGCCGCCCTCGCCGCGGTGGCCATCGCCCAGGCCGCGTGGGGCGACCTGGGCTAGAGGCCCCATCTCTTCGGCCCGGTCACGCCCTCTGGGCGAAATGAGATCGGAACGTCGATTCCGGGCGCGGAAACGACCTCCATGGCGAGGCCGGCGTTCCGAGCCGACCTGACGAGGCCAACGACGGGTCAGGTCGGACTCGGAGCCTAGCGCCGATCGCCTGGCGGGCGGTGATGGCCGCGACGTCCGCGAAGTCCTGAACCGAGCACCCGCGCGAGACGTCGTTCACCGGCTTGTTGAGGCCCTGCAGCAGGGGGCCGAACGCCCGCGCCCCGCCGAGCCGCTCGGTGATCTTGTAGGCGATGTTGCCGGAGTTGAGGTCGGGGAAGATGAAGACGTTCGCCTTCCCGCCGAGCGGGCTGTCGGGGCACTTCTTCTTCGCGACCTCGGGCAGCATCGCGGCGTCGAACTGCATCTCGCCGTCGACGAGGAGCGAGGGCTCCGCCTCGCGGACGAGGCGCACCGCCTCCTTCATCCGGTCGATCGAGGCGTCCTTGGCGCTGTCGCGGGTCGAGAACGAGAGGAAGGCGACGCGCGGCTCGTGGCCGAAGTCGCGCGCGCTCTGCGCGGTGGCCCGGCCGATGTCCGCGAGCGTCTCCGCGTCGGGCGAGATGATGGTCGAGCAGTCGGCGTAGAACCACACCTTGTCGGGCCACGCCATCACGAACACCGACGAGGCCCGCTTCATCCCCGGCCGCATCCTGATGATCTCGAAGGCCGGAATGAACGGCTTCGTCTCGCTGTTGAGGCCGCACACCATTCCCGCCGCCTCGCCGAGGCGCACCGCGCACGCGGCGAAGAAGTGCGGCAGGGCCATGCGCTGCGCCGCGGTCTCCGGCGTCGCGCCCTTGGCCTTGCGCAGCTCGAGGTACTCGGCCTCGAACGCCGCCCGGCGCGGGTCCGTGGCCGGGTCGCGCACGACGACTCCGTCGAGCGCGACGCCCAGGGCCTTCGCCTTCTCCCGGATCCCGGTCTCGGGTCCGATGAGCACCGGCACCACGAGGTCGTTGTCGGCGAGCCAGCGCGCCGCGCGGATCGCGCGCTCCTCGAGGCCCTCCGGGTAGACGACCTTGGCACCCTTGCCCCGCACCGCGTCGTAGACGCCCTGCATGAAGCTCATCGCTGCACCTTCCAGCCGTCGATTGTACGCGGCGGCCCGGCTCGGGGAATGAGGCGTCCGCTTCACGCGCGGGCCCCATATGTTGGGGCTCGGCCCGGCCCGAGCCCGACCGGGTGCTATACTCCGCGCGCCCCATGTTCCTGCTGGGACAGACGGTCGGCAAGTATCAGATCCTCGCCAACCTCGGCTCCGGCGGCTTCGGCACCGTCTTCCTCGCGCGCGATTCCTGGATCGACAAGAAGGTCGCGATCAAGGTCCCGCACCGGCAGACCGGGGACGCCGACGAGCTGCTCCAGGAGCCGCGTCTGCTCGCGGCCCTCGACCACGCGAACATCGTGGGGATCCTGACCGCCGAGCGCGTCGACGGGACGTTCTTCATCGTGATGGAGTACGTGAAGGGCGAGAGCCTCGAGGGGGTGCTCGACCGGGAGAAGTCGCTCGACGTCCCGCGCGCTCTCAACTACGCGGTGCAGATCCTCAAGGGCGTCGAGCACGCCCACGAGGCGCAGATCCTCCACCGCGACCTGCGGCCGGCGAACGTGCTCATCTCGGAGAGCGGCATCTGCAAGGTCGCCGACTTCGGCACGTCGCGCCTGCTCGAGCGCTCGCACGCGACGACGGTCATCGGCAGCCCGCCGTACATGGCCCCCGAGGCCTTCCAGGGGCGGGCGGTGCTGGCCTCCGACATCTACTCGGTCGGGGTGATGACCTACCAGATGCTGACGGGCGTCCTCCCCTACTTCTCGCCGAACCCGGCCCAGATCGAGCGCCTCATCGCGCAGGGCCGCTGCACTCCGCCGAAGATCAAGAACTCCCAGATCCCGCGCGAGGTCTCGGACATCGTGATGAAGGCCCTCGCGCCCGAGGTCCCCGAGCGCTACCAGCGGGCCTCGGAGCTGCTCGACGACCTCGCGACCGCGGCGGAGATCGACCACAACGCCACCGCCATGGAGGACATCCGTCGCCGCCTGCGGGCCCGCGAGGTCCCCAAGCGCGGCTTCTGCTGGCACTGCCGCAAGCCCCTCCACGCCCGCAGCGACACCTGCGCCTTCTGCGGCGAGAAGCAGTAGCGGCGTCTCGACGGCCCCGGCGGCCCGGCTCTACGGCTCGTAGCGGATCGGCAGGTACTCCGGGTACCACATCGCCCGCTCGACGGTCTTCTCGAGGTGCTCCAGGATCTCCGGGTCCGCGTGGCCCTCGTCGACCGCCCGGCGGATGGTCGCGCAGGCGACCGCGAACGAGCACTCGCGGATCCGGGCGAGCCGCGGGTAGACCGCGCACTCGGCCAGATCCTCCGGTGTCACCTGGGCCGCGAGCGCCTTGGCCGACTCGAGGAACATGCCGTTCGACACGCGCCGCGCGCCGCTCACCGTCAGTCCCAGGCCGACGCCGGGGAAGACGAACGAGTTGTTGCATTGGCCGATGCGGTAGCGTCGGCCGTCGATCGTCACCGGGTCGAACGGGCTCCCCGTCGCCACGATCGCCCGCCCTTCGGACCACCGCAGGGCGTCCTCGGGGACGACCTCCGTCTTGGAGGTCGGGTTCGACAGCGGGAAGATGATGGGCCGCGGGTTGATGCGGGCCATGGCCCTCACCACCGGCTCGTCGAAGACGCCCGGCGTCGCCGAGACGCCGATCAGCATCGTGGCCTTCGCGTTCTCCACCGTCTCGAGGAGCGTGACGTTCGCCCGGTCGCGGCAGGCGTAGCCCGCGACCTCCACCTTCGCCCGGGCGTAGCCCGCCTTGTACGCCTCGAGGCCGGGGCGCGCCCACGAGACGAGGCCGCGGCTGTCGGTCGTCCAGACGTTGCGGACGGCCTCCTCGCGGCTCGCCCCGTCCTCCATCATGGCCGCCACGAGCAGCTCCGAGATCCCCTGGGCCGAGGCGCCCGCGCCCGCGAAGACCACCCGCTGGTCGCGCATCCGGCGGCCCGTGATCCGCAGGGCGCCGTAGAGCCCGGCGAGCACGACGCCGGCCGTTCCCTGGATGTCGTCGTTGAAGGTGCACAGCTCGTCCCGGAAGCGGGAGAGCTGGAAGAGCGCGTTCTCCTTCAGGAAGTCCTCCCACTGCAGCACCACGCGGGGGAAGACCTTCTTCACCGCGGCCACGAACGCGTCGACGAACCCCTGGTAGTCGGCCCCGCGGATCCGGGGGTGCCGCGTCCCGAGATACAGCGGGTCGTTGAGCCGCTCCTGGTTGTTCGTTCCCACGTCGAGGGTGATCGGGAGCGTGCTGTACGGCGAGACACCGGCGCACAGAGTGTAGAGGCAGAGCTTGCCGATCGGGATGCCCATGCCGCCCGCCCCCTGGTCGCCGAGCCCCAGGATCCGCTCGCCGTCCGTCACCACGATCACCGAGGGGTGCGGGATCCTCGCGTTCAGCAGGATCTTCTCGATGTGGTCCCTGTCCTCGTACGCGATGTAGATCCCCCGGCCGCGGCGGTAGATGTGGGAGTACCTCTGGCACGCCTCGCCGACGACGGGGGTGTAGACGACCGGCATCATCTCCTCGATGTGCTCGAGGACGAGGCGGTAGAACAGGGTCTCGTTCCGGTCCTGCAGGCTCGAGAGATAGACGAACTTCTCGAGGTTCGTCGGCTTCGCCCGGAAGTTCTCGTAGGTGCGCTCGAGCTGCTGGCTCATGCTGCACACCGCCGGCGGCACGAGCCCGGCGATGTCGAGCTCCTCGCGCTCCCGACGGGTGAACGCCGTGCCCTTGTTCGTGACCGGGTTCAGCAGAAGGGGCCGCCCCTTCTGGGACACCGCCATGTACGGCTGGCCGGTCGACGGGTCGACCTTGATGCTGAAACTCAACGCGGCCGGCACTGACCGGGACACCTCCGGCTCGGCGATCGTCGTGCTCATGGCTCAGGCCTCCTTCTCGTTCCGCCTCGCCCGTCGCGCTCGTGGCCGTCACGAGCCCCGACCCTCGGCATCGGGGACGCCACCGCCGGCACGGCGGGCCGCGTCGGCGCGAACGGCTGGTGCGCGCCTCGCATGGCGGACTCCTCAGGCTCAGGGGCATCATCCGCCCGGCCCCGGCGCGTGGAATGAGCTTTTCGGCTCAGGCCGTCATGGATCCCGGCCGCGGGCGAGAGCCGGCCCTCGCGCGCGACTCGGGCTCCCGCGCGAAGTGCTGGCCGGTGGTCGGCTTACGGTCCCCGCGGCTCCCTCGCCGGGCTCCCGCCGCCGCCGACGTAACCCACTGGCTTTCAGTTACTTCGATCAGGCACTTCGTTGACAGTCCGGCTCGCGCCCGGATATGATGCGCTGGCTATGGCTTCCCCGCGCTCCGAATTCATCTGGATGAGCGGCGCCCTCGTGCCCTGGGACGACGCGAAGATCCACATCGGCTCTCACGTCATCCACTACGGCTCGGCCGTGTTCGAAGGCGTGCGCTGCTACAAGACGCCCAAGGGCTCGGCCGTCTTCCGCCTCGACGCGCACACCGAGCGCCTCTTCAACTCCGCGAAGATCTACTGGATGGAGCCGCGGTGGTCTCCCGAGGAGATCAACTCGGCCATCCTCGAGACGATCGCGGCGAACCGCCTCGAGGCCTGCTACATCCGGCCCGTCCTCTACCGCGGCGCGGGACAGCTCGGCGTGAACCCGCTCGGCTCCCCGGTCGAGGCCACGATCATGGTCTGGGACTGGGGCAAGTACCTCGGGCAGGAGGCCCTCGAGCAGGGCGTCGACGTGTGCGTGAGCTCGTGGACGCGGATGGCTCCGAACACCATCCCCGCGATGGCCAAGAGCGCCGCCAACTACATGAACTCGCAGCTCATCAAGGTCGAGGCGGTCAAGGGCGGCTTCGCCGAGGGCATCGCCCTCGACTCGAACGGGCACGTCTCCGAGGGCAGCGGCGAGAACCTCTTCGCCGTGTTCAAGGGCCGGCTCGTCACTCCCCCGCTCGTGTCGTCCGTGCTGCCGGGCATCACCCGCGACACCGTGCTGACGCTCGCGCGGAAGATCGGCGTTCCCGTCGAGGAGAAGTCGCTGCCGCGCGAGGCCCTGTACCTCGCGGACGAGCTCTTCTTCACCGGGACCGCGGCCGAGGTGACGCCGATCCGCTCGGTCGACCGCCAGACGATCGGCCGGGGCCGCCGGGGCCCGGTCACCGAGTCGCTGCAGAAGGCGTTCTTCGACGTGATCGAAGGCCGAGCGGCCGACGAGCACGGCTGGCTCACGTTCGTCCCGGAGCCGGCCCACGTGTCGAAGGCCGGGTCGCGCTAGACCGCCGGAGAGCGGGGGGAAGCGATGCACATCAACGATCTCCTGAAGATGGCGTCGGAGCGCAAGGCCTCCGACCTCCACCTGAAGGTCGGGTCGCATCCGGTGCTGCGGATCAACGGCGAGCTCATCCCGCTCGTCGAGACCAAGCGGCTCATGCAGGAGGACACCATCGCCATGGCGTTCTCCATCATGAGCAACCGCCAGAAGCAGAAGTTCAAGGAGAACCTCGAGATCGACATCGCGTACTCGGTGCCGGGCCTCGGCCGCTTCCGCTGCAACGTCTTCCAGCAGCGCGGCACCGTCGGCCTCGTGCTCCGCGTCATCCCGGTGAAGATCATGACGGTCCGGGAGCTCGGCCTCCCCGTCGTCCTCGAGAAGATCTCCCAGGAGCAGCGCGGCCTCATCCTGTGCACCGGGACGACGGGCTCGGGCAAGTCGACGACCCTCGCCGCGATGATCGACTACATCAACTCGCAGCGCTGCGAGCACATCATCACGATCGAGGACCCGATCGAGTTCCTGCACCGCGACAAGAAGTCGATCGTCAACCAGCGCGAGGTCGAGGTCGACACCCGCTCGTTCGCGGCGGCCCTGCGCTCGGCCCTGCGCCAGGACCCCGACGTCATCCTGGTCGGCGAGATGCGCGACTACGAGACGATCGAGACCGCCATCACCGCGGCGGAGACCGGCCACCTCGTCCTCTCGACCCTGCACACCCTCGACGCCACGGAGACGATCAACCGCATCATCTCCGTCTTCCCGCCGCACCAGCAGAAGCAGATCCGCCTCCAGCTCGCGGGCGTCCTGAAGGCCGTCGTGTCGATGCGCCTCATCCCCCGCGCCGACGGGCACGGCCGCGTGCCCGCCGTCGAGGTGATGATCACGACGCCGTTCATCCGCGACTGCATCATCAACAAGGACAAGACGAAGCTCATCCACGAGGCGATCGCCGCCGGCGTCTCGCAGTACGGGATGCAGACCTTCGACCAGTCGATCTTCCAGCTCTACAAGAAGGAGCTCATCAGCTACGACGAGGCGCTGCGGCGCGCGTCGAACCCCGACGAGTTCAAGCTGAAGATCCAGGGCATCCAGTCCGCCTCCGACATGGCCGCCGAGGAGATGGAGCGGACGATGCAGTCCTTCGACCTGGAGCACTGAGGGGGCGCGTGCCCGGCCGGACCGCCCCGCCTCCCACCGCCTACCGGCGGGCGGTCCTGCGCCTCGCGCGACGGGACCAGACGGCGGCGGAGCTGCGCCGCGCCCTCGCGGAAAAGGGGCACCCGGCCGAGGAGATCGAGGCGGCGATCGAGCGCCTGCGGCGCGAGAAGTACCTCGACGATCGAGGATACGCGGAGCGGTTCGCCCGCAGTCGCATGGCGCACCAGGGCCTCGGGCGGGCGAGGATCCGCCAGGGGCTCCGTCAGCGCGGCGTCGCCGGGGCGGAGGTGGAGGCGGGGCTCCGGGCGGCCCTCGCCGACGTGGACGAGCCGGCGGTGCTCGACGGCCTGGCGCGGCGATACTGGCGGCAGCACGCGCGCGTCGAGCCTTCCCGCCGCCTCCCGCGGCTGTGGGCCTTCCTCGTACGGCGCGGCTTCCCGCCCGCGCTCGTGCGCGACCGGCTGGCCGCCCTGTGGCCCCGCTGGAGCGACGCCCTCGAGGGCAACGACCCGCAGGACGCGCCCCCCGAGGGCCACGCGGGCGAGCGGGACTGATCCGAACCATGGGGGCGAGCGGCGGGAACGACACCGCCGCGGGAGACGAGGCTTGAAGACGGCCGACGACATCCGGAGCGACTTCCTGCGCTACTTCGAGGAGCGCGGGCACAGGGTGGTGAAGAGCTCGCCGCTCGTGCCGCAGAACGACCCGACGCTGCTGTTCGCGAACGCCGGGATGAACCAGTTCAAGGACGTGTTCCTCGGGCGGGAGAAGCGCGACTACGCGAGGGCCGCCTCGTCGCAGAAGTGCGTCCGGGCCGGCGGGAAGCACAACGACCTCGAGAACGTGGGCGTCACCGCGCGCCACCACACCTTCTTCGAGATGCTCGGCAACTTCTCCTTCGGCGACTACTTCAAGAAGGACGCGATCGCGTACGGCTGGGAGTTCCTGACGAAGGACCTCGGCCTCGCCAAGGACCGCCTGAAGGTCACGATCTTCCGCGGCGACGGCGCCGTGCCCCGCGACGCGGACGCCCACGCCTTCTGGCTCGCCCACGTCCCCGCCGACCGCATCCTCGAGCTGGGGGCGAAGGACAACTTCTGGGCGATGGGCGACACGGGCCCCTGCGGCCCGTGCTCCGAGATCCACTACTTCCAGGGCGACAGGGTCCCCTGCCCCGACGAGGCGAGCGGCGGGACGTGCCTCGGGGTCGAGTGCGAGTGCGACCGCTGGCTCGAGATCTGGAACCTCGTCTTCATGCAGTACGACCGCGGCGCGAACGGCGCGCTCGACCCGCTGCCGGCGCCGTGCGTCGACACCGGCATGGGCCTCGAGCGCGTGAGCGCGGTCGTCCAGGGCCACCTCACGAACTACGGCACCGACCTGTTCACCCCGCTCCTCGCCGCGGTGGCCGCGCGCGCGGGCAGGACCTACGGACGGGACGACAGGGACGACGTCTCGATGCGCGTCGTGGCCGACCACCTGCGGGCGATGACCTTCCTCGTCTCGGACGGCGTCCTCCCCGGCAACGAAGGGCGCGGGTACGTCCTGCGCAAGATCATGCGGCGCGCGATGCGGCACGGGAAGAAGCTCGGCATCGAGGGCCCCTTCCTCGCCGCGCTGACCGGCGCGGTCGTCGACCGCATGAAGGCGGCCTACCCCGAGCTCGTCTCGCACGCCGAGGCGGTGTCCCGGGTGGTCTCGGTGGAGGAGGACCGCTTCGGCACGACCCTCAAGCAGGCGATCGCGATCTTCGACGAGATCGCCGAGAGGTCGGCGTCCGCGGGGGTCATCGCGGGGGCCGACGTGTTCCGCCTGTACGACACCTACGGCCTCCCCCTCGACTTCACGGAAGAGCTCGCCAAGGACCGTGGTCTCGCGGTCGACGGCCCCGGCTTCGAGCGCGAGCTCGAGGCGCAGCAGGAGCGCGCCCGCCAGGCGAGCAGGATGGGCGCGGTCAGGGGCGACCCGGTCTACTCCGCACTCCTCGAGGAGGCCGGGCGAACCGCGTTCCTCGGGTACGACTCGCTCGTGGTCGAGGAGGCGAAGGTCCTCGCCGTGCTCTCGGAGAACCGGCTCGTCCGTCGCCTCGACGCCGGCCAGGAGGGCCTCGTGGTGCTCGACCGGACGCCTTTCTACGCCAACGCCGGCGGCCAGGTCGGCGACCGGGGCGTGATCGGCTCGGACGGCTCGGCCGGCGAGGTCACCGACACGACCGCTCCCCTGCCGGGCCTCACGGTGCATCACGTCCGGGTGACGCACGGCGGCTTCGAGAAGGGCATGGTCGTGCGGGCCGAGGTCGACGTGGAACGGCGCGAGGGGGCGATGCGGCACCACACCGCGACGCACCTGCTGAACGCGGCTCTCCGCGAGACGCTGGGGCCCCACGTCAAGCAGGCCGGCAGCCTCGTCGCGCCGGACCGCCTCCGCTTCGACTTCAGCCACTACGCGGGCGTCACGCCCCGGGAGCTTCGGCACGTCGAGAACCGCGTGAACGGCGAGGTCCTGAAGGACCAGAAGGTCGTCCGCCTCGAGATGGGCCGCGAGGAAGCGCTCGCGTACGGCGCCCTCGCCTTCTTCGGGGACAAGTACGGCGAACGCGTCCGCGTGGTCGAGGTGCCCGGGTTCTCGAAGGAGTTCTGCGGCGGGACGCACGTGCACCAGACGGGCGAGATCGGGCTCTTCCTCGTCACCGCCGAGCAGGGCATCTCCGCGGGAACGCGGCGTGTCGAGGCCCTGACCGGGCACGCCGCGGTCCTTCGCGCGCAGCAGGACCAGGGGATCCTCGAGGAGCTCGAGAGCGCGGCGCGGGTCGACCGGCGCGAGCTCGTCGACGAGTACGCGAAGCTGCGCGAGCAGCTGAAGGCCCGCGAGCGCGAGATCCAGCAGCTGAAGATGAAGCTCGCGACCGCGGGCGCGGGCGGCGGCGGCGCCGCCGAGGACCAGGCGGAGGTCGCGGGGACCCTCGTCTGGACGCCGAAGTTCGAGGGGCTCGACCGCAAGGCCCACGCCGCGGTGGTCGACGACTTCCGCAACCGGAACAAGGACCGCCGGTTCGTCCTCGTCTCGAGCGCGGTGGCGGAGGACGGGGTGAGCGTGATCGCGGCCGTGTCGTCGTCCCTGGCGGGCTCGGTGAAGGCGCCCGAGATCATGAAGGAGCTCGGGCTGCGGGGCGGCGGGCGGCCCGACTTCGCGCAGGGCGGCGGCGTCGCCGCGGGCGACGTCGACGCGCTCCGGCGAAAGGCCGGCGAGCTCCTCCGCTCGCTCGTCGAGAAGGCGCCCCGTGGCTAGGCTGCGCGCGGCGGCTCTCGTCGGGCTCGGCGCCGCGCTCGCCGCGGGCTCCGCCCAGGCCCAGGTCTTCACCCGCCTCAACGGGAACGGGGTGATCGAGGCGACGAACGTCCCGGCCGAGCCGGGTTTCCGCCTGACCTACCCCGGAAAGGGCACCCTCATCCACTCCCGCGGCTTCCGGCGGGCGAGCGCGTCCTCCCACGCCTTCGACGCCTACATCGACGAGGCGACGCGCCTCTTCCAGGTCAGCCCCGACCTCGTGAAGGCGGTGATCGCGGCCGAGTCCGAGTTCGACCCGCTGGCCGTGTCCTCGAAGGGCGCCCGCGGCCTCATGCAGCTCATGCCCTTCACCGCCCGCCGGTTCGGGGTCTCCGACAGCTTCGACCCGCGGCAGAACATCATGGCCGGCACCCAGTACCTGCGCATCCTGCTCGACCAGTTCCAGGGCGACGTGGCGCTGGCGGCCGCCGCGTACAACGCGGGCGAGAACGCCGTCCTGCGCTACGGCGGGATCCCGCCGTACAAGGAGACCCGCGGGTACGTCGCCAAGATCCAGTCCTACCTCGGCGGCTTCACGGCCGTGGCGGCGCCCGCCTCGAGCCAGGCCGCCTACTACACGCCGTCCTCGTCGCTGCGCGCGATGGCCGCGTCCTCCCGCCCGACGCCGCCGCCGTCCCGGCGCCTCGTGCCGGCCCGCCCGGCCACGTACTACCGCTGGAGGGACGAGCGCGGCGTCACCCACGTCGCGGAGACTCCGCCTCCCGAGGGAACGGTCTATCATCTGGTGCGCGCGCTGGACTAGGGAGCCCAAATGCCCGACCCGATCCCGCGGGGCCCGTTCGACCAGGGCCTCTTCCTGGCCCACTTCAACAAGGGGCGGGAGCTTTTCGAGGCGAAGCGCTACGACGACGCGGAGCGCGAGCTCGAGGAGGCGTACCTGCTGCGCCCGCGCGACCCGAGGGTGCTGAACCTGCTCGGGCTCGTGTACTTCCGCGCCGAGAAGCTCGACAAGGCGGAGGAGGTCTACCGCAAGCTCATCGCGGAGAGTCCCGACGCCCACACCCTGCACTACAACCTCGGGCTCATCTGCTTCAAGCTCGGCCGGATGGAGGACGCCGAGTCCGCATTCCTGAAGGCCCTCGAGCTCACCCAGGGCAACCCGAAGATCCATTTCTACCTCGGGTCGATCTACGAGCGGCTCCAGCGGTACAAGGACGCGATCTACCAGTACCGGCAGGCCGGGGCGAACATCATGGTGCAGCGGCTGCAGGGCCGGCTGCAGCCGGGCGCGCAGGCGCCGACGGACGGCACCGCCGATCAGACCGCGCCGCCCGGTCGCGTGGCGCCGCCGCCACGGCCCATAGTGCCGGACACGGCGCCGCCGGCCGCTTTGCCGCTCTCGCTCACCGGGGCGCCGAAGTCGGTGCGGCCGGTGAGCCGCGTCCTCCTGGCGGACGACACGCTCTCCGGGAGCGTCACCACCGAGCGGTTCCGCGTCGAGCCTCCCGCGGCCGGTCGTCGACCGCTGTCGACGCCGGGCGCCGAGACGCCGGCGCTGGGCGTCCCGCCCGCCGTGCTGCCGCCGGCCTCGGTCCCCTCGCCCACCACCGACGTGTTCCGCGGACTCGAGCGCGGCCTCATGGAGGTGGACTTCTCGGGCAAGGTCTTCATCAAGCAGGGCACGATCTACTCGTACAGCGGGAACCTCACCTTCTGGGTGAAGGAGAAGCGGCCCGGCGGGCGGCCCGCGCTCGTGATCGTCACCGGGACCGGCCGCCTCATCCTCACCGACAAGGACCGCGAGATCACCTTCATGCAGGTCGCCGACGAGGCCGTCTTCGTCGAGCCCATGCACCTGCTCGCCTGCGAAGAGGCCCTGCAGCCCCGCTACGTCCGCTTCGGCGAGGAGGCGGATCCCGTCGAGGTCATCGCCCTCGAGGGCCGGGGAATGGTGGCGCTGTCGGTCGCCAGCAAGCCCCTGCCGCTCACGGTGCGCCCCGACCAGCCGGTCTCGGTGCCGGCCTCGTCCGTGATCATGTGGACGGGCAGCCTGATGCCCCACGTCGTCGAGGACCCCGAGGTCTACGCGGTCGTCGCGGCCGCGCCGGGCGGAGGGCGCCTCGTGCGGCTCGAAGGCACCGGGCGGATCCTCGTCGAGCAGGCGCGGGCCGGGCAGATCTGACGCTCCCGCCTTCGCGGGGGGGGAACGGGCGAAACGGGCTCCTGAAACGGCAAAGCCGCCGGAGGTCTCTCCGACGGCTTCGCACGGACTACGGATGCGGGCCTATTGCTCGGCTAACGGAGCAAGAGGAAACGGAAACGGACGACGGAAAAGACGGACAGGACGGAACGGCCCTAGCGAGAGAATCGCTCCACCAGCCTACGCTGTGTCGCGATTCTCTCGTGACCTAGACCCACCCCTTCGCCATCGGGCCGATGACCGGGAGCTGGATCTCCTCGCCCGCGTTCGCCTTGATCATCATGTAGATGGTCAGCGCGAGCATGCCGAGGCCGACCACGAGGCCGACGAGCGAGAGCAGGAGGCCGATCGCCCCCAGGCCGCTGAAGCCGAGCACCGCCTGCAGCACGTTCAGACCGATGCCGACGACCAGCGCGGCTCCGTGCAGGAGCAGGCTCTGGAAGGCGTGGAAGCGCACGAACCGGCTCTGCTTCTCGACGATCGCGGCGACGATCGAGAAGATGAGCCCGATGCAGCACGGCGCATAGCACAGCAGGCCGGCCGTGTTCGGGGCCATCCCGAGGTTCGTGCCGCCCGTCCCGCCCGGCGTCGAAGTCGCCATCGATCCCCCTTCGTCCGGGCCACCCGGCGCCCTGCCGGCTCCCGGCTCAGCGGAGGGAACTGTAGTCGCTGGACCGCCGAAGTCAAGCGGATTGCCAAGGAGATTGCTCCACAGGCCCGAGGCCCGGCGCGACCGGCCGTCGATCAGCTCGTCGAGAAGCGCCGAGCGGTCGGCCGAAGCCAGCGACACCGAGTCGGCCTCGCGCTTCAGGGCGAAGGCCCGCCCGCCGGCCGGCGCGAAGACATCCCAGCCCTGGCGGGCCGAGGCGGGCCCGTGAAGCCGGACGAAGCGGGCGCGCAGGGCGGCCCAGAACTCGTCGGCGTCGCGCGGCGAGTCCCACTCGCTGCGCCAGGAGAGCGCCGTGCGGCCGTCCGCCTCCCAGAGGGTCCAGCCGTCGCCGCCCCAGCCCTCGGCCGCGGCCTCCCCGCCGTCACCCAGCAGCGTCCGCAGGAACAGCTCGCCGAGGATGCCCTGCGAGACGACGCGGAATCCCGCCGGCGCGGACAGGCCGGGCGAGACGAGCCGGGGCGCCTCGCCCGCGAAGAAGCGGTCCGGGTGGAGGACCTGCTCCATCGACGCCGGAGGACGGCCCCAGGCGTCGCGCAGCGCGTCCGGTCCACCCCGCTGCCAGAGGGCGCGGGCGAACGCGATGCCCGCCATGTAGGGCTGCACCAGCTGGTCGCGCACGATCGGCGGCGCGCCCGGCACGTCGGCGAGCCCGGCTCCGGCCAGCGACGCCATGCCGCCGTCGCTCCCGCCGGAGGCCTCCGCGGCCCCCGCGGCGAGCCCGCCGAGCCGCTGGCGCACGAAGCGCTCCATGACGAGCGTGGCGTCGCCCTCCAGCAATGACAGGAAGGCCATCCGGCGGTCGTCGAAGTCGCCCACGGACTCCGGCAGCTCGTCGTGGAGCGCGGCGTACTGGTCCTGCAGCGCGTGCCGCAGCTCGTGGGCCAGCACGATCTGGTTCATCGCCGTGAAGCGGCGGTCCTCGCTCACCGCGTACAGCCGCCGCTTGTCCGGGCGCTCGTCGTAGAAGCCCGCGACGTTGTCCTCGAGGACCTTCGCCCGCAGGGCGCGCAGGTCGGTCCCGCGGGGCAGGAGGTCGAACGCCTCGAGGAGCCGCTCGTCGTCTCTCGCCGCCGAGGGCGGGTACTCGTCGTCGAAGAGCTCCCGCACGTAGCTCGACAGATCGGCGCGGGAGAGGAAGGCGACCTCGACGTCGCGCTTGAAGCGGACGCCGCCCGCCTCCTCGACCTCCTTCTGGAGGGTCGCGCCGTCGACGTTCTCGCCGCCCAGCAGCGTGCCGAGGAGCGCGTTCACGAGGTCCGCGGCCTGGTCCGCCGGAGGCGCCGGCGCGGAGCCGGGCGGCGGCGGCTGGGCCGGCAGGCGGCCGGCGGCGAGGAGGAGCGTGAGGGCCGCGAGCGCGACCGCGAGGCCGCGCCGCCGGCGACGCGTCACGAGGTGACCAGCGTCCGCAGCCCGCCGAGGAGGCCGCGCATCGTGTAGAGCGTCTCGATCTCCGCGCGCGAGGCGTAGAAGCAGGCCCGGCAGTCGTTCGCCTCGGCCACGGCCTTGAGCTTCGGCCGCAGCGCGGAGAGCGGCTCGTCGCCGAGGGTGCCGAGCCGGTCCGCGGGAGCGCGGAACTCGACGCACTTCGAGACACGGCCGCGGTGGTCGACGTTGAAGAAGGCCCGTCCCGCGGCGCAGCCCGGCGTGCCGCCGCGCATCGCCTCGCCCATCCGCTCGAGGACGGCCGCCCCCGTGCGGAGGTTCGCGTGCCGGGCCTTCAGCTCGCGCAGGCGGGCCACGAGCGCCGCCGCGTCGCCGTTCAGCTGGGGCAGCGGGTAGGCGGCCTCGACGCTCACCGTCGCGTCGTGGCGCGCGGCGAGCGCCAGCAGGCCGGGAAGGCCGCCCGCGTCCTCGCCCCGCAGCCGCGTCCGCACGTTGACGCGCTGCGAGCGGCGGGTGCGGGCCTTCGAGAGGGTCTCGAGCGCGCCCACGGCGCGCGCGTGCGCGCCCGGGAGGCCCACCACCGCGTCGTGGGCGGCGGGGTCGGCGTGCTCGATCGCCACGGTGGCCGCCTCGAGCCCCGCCTTCCACAGCGCGCGGGCCCGGGCCTCCGTGACGAGCCACCCGTTCGTGACCAGCAGCGGGAAGTGGCGCCGGGCCGCGGCGGCGACGATCTCCACGAGATCGGACCGGAGAAACGGCTCCGAGCCCGTGAAGGTGACGAGCAGGGACGCCTCGCGCCCGAGCTCGTCGGCCACCCGGGCGCACCCGGCCGCGTCGAGCTCGTCGCCGGCGGACTCCGCGCGGTGCTCGCACAGGTGGCAGAAGGACTCGCACCGCGGGCCGAGCTGCCACGTGCAGTGCACCGGCGCTCCGCGCAGGTAGGTCCGCACGAGCCGCGCCTTCCGGGCCGCGGCCGAGAGGGGGGCCGCGCCCTTCGACCTCATCTCCCCCACAGCGGGTCGCCCCAGAACCAGCCGGGCACGAGGAGGAGGACGGCCACCACGACGACGAAGGCGAGGTCGTAGGCGAGGCTGCCGCGGGCGTAGTCCCAGAGAAGGAACCGCACGGTCGGGCTGAGCTTCACGGACCCTCCTCCCCGCGGCGGGGTGACTCGATCGTACACCGGGCCGACCGCCCGCCCCTCACCAGCGGCCCACCGACAGGCCGCCCGGCCCGCCGCGCCGCCCCCAGGTTTCCGCGGCGATCCCGAACAGGCCGAGGATCGCGGCCACCGTCTCCAGGTGGGCGGTGACCTCGGTCGTGAGGACGCGGCCCCCGCCGCGTGCGACCGCGAGCGGCACCGCGAGCTGGTCGGCGAGGAGGCCGTCCACCGCGCCCTCCTCGTCCTCGAGGAAGCGCAGGAGCTTCCTCGCCGCCCGCTCTCCCATGAGCTCGGCGCGCAGCCCCCGCTCGCCGAGGACCGGGAAGGCGGCCCGGCCTTCCTCGAACACCGCCTCGATCTGCAGGAAGGCACCCGGCGAGCCGGCCGGGACGTCGACGACCTCCCAGTCGGAGTCGAGTCGACGCGCCTCCCACAGGAGGGCGCGCGCCGCGTCGGCGGCCCTTCGCGCGACGTCCGCCCGCAGCCGCGACTGGCCCGCGATCCCGCGCACCGCGACGAACGCGCCGCGGACCGAGAGGTCGAGCGTCGCCGGCCGCGTCCACGGCCGCGTGCGGAGCTCGATCCGGCCCTCGCCCTTGGGCGCGAAGCCGGCCCGCGCCAGCGTGGCGTCGACGCGCAGGCCCAGGCGATCGACGACGGGGGCCCAGTGGCGGCCCAGGAAGTGGAAGGTCGGGGCCAGCGGCACGTGGGTGCCGCCGTCGATCGCCACGCGGCTCTCTCCCCCCGCCGTCGCGAGGATGGGCGCGACGGTCTGGGCGACGAGGGTGGCCGCGCCGGCCGTGCCGATGTCGAACTCGAAGTCGCCGGCCACCGGCGCGTGGGGCACGAACCGCAGGTCGGGCGAGCCCTCGAACGCACCGTGGACCTCGGCCGCGCAGCACAGCGCGGCGGCCCGCACCGCGGCCAGGTGCTGCGGCCTCAGGCCGGGCCGCGCGCGGCGGGCCCGGATCCGCTCGACGCGGAACGCCCGCCCGGTCGCGGCGGACAGAGCGAGCGCGGTGCGGAGGATCTGCCCCCCGCCCTCGCCCTGCGATCCGTCGATCTCGACGAAGTCCACTTCGGCCGCTCCCGCCCTAGCCCTGGGCGGGCTCGCCCTCGGGGTGATAGCAGCGTCGGCAGCGCGCCTCGTACTGCCCCATGCCGCCCACGACGACCCGGTCCGCGGCGGCCGTCAGGCGCTGGGAGCGGTTGGCCGGGGCGCCGCAGCGCATGCACACGGCGAGGGTCTTGTCGACGTACTCGGCGATCGCCATGAGCTGCGGCATCGGCTCGAAGGGCCGGCCGAGGAAGTCCTGGTCGAGGCCGGCCACGATCACGCGCAGGCCGCGGTTGGCGAGGGCGTCGGCGACCTCGACGAGCGAGGCGTCGAAGAACTGTCCCTCGTCGATGCCCACGACCTCGGTGCCGGGCGCGACCCCCTCGAGGATCTCGGCCGCGCGCTCGACGACCTGCGACGGCATCTTCATCTCGGAGTGGCTGACGATCTCGCCCTCCGAGTAGCGCGAGTCGATGCGCGGCTTGAACAGCTGCACGCTCTGGCGCGCGATCTGGGCCCGGCGCACGCGGCGGATGAGCTCCTCGCTCTTGCCGCTGAACATGCTGCCGGTGATGACCTCGATGCTGCCCGTTCGGGGGCCGGGCGGCGCGGGGGGCATCCTCGCCTACCGGGCCGCGCGCTCGATGTACGAGCCCGTCGCGGTGTCGATCCGGATCACGTCGCCCTCGTTGATGAACGCGGGCACCTGCACGACGAGCCCGGTCTCCATCTTGGCCGGCTTGCCGACGTTCGAGACGGTCGCGCCCTTGATCGCGGGCTCGGTCTCCATGACCTTCATCTCGACGGTCAGCGGCAGCTCGATGCCGACGGGCCGGCTCTCGTAGAACTCGATCGCGAGCTTGATGTTCGGCAGGAGGTAGTCGACGGCGTCCCCGAGGACCTCCGCCGAGAGCCCCACCTGCTCGAACGTCTCGTTGTTCATGAAGTGGTACATGTCGCCGTCCTGGTAGAGGTACTCCATCTCGGCCTCGTCCAGGATCGCGCGCTCGACCATGTCGACGGAGCGGAAGCGGTGCTCGCTGATCGCTCCGGTGCGGAGGTTGCGGATCTTCGTCTGCACGAGCCCGCGCAGGTTGCCCGGCGTCTTGTGCTGGGCCTCCACGATCCGGTAGAGCTCGTTCTCGTGCTTGATGCACATCCCCCGCTTGAGCTGGGTCGCCTGAATCATCCCTTCGCCACCTCGCAAAACCTTGGATTATAGCGGGTTCAGGCCGTCTTCTCCACGTCGAGGCCGAGGAGGTCCACCCGCGCCGGGAAGAGGCGCACCGAGGCCTCCCGGGCCGCGCGGACGGCCGCCTCGCGCGGGCCCGCCGCGCGCTCCCCGGGGGGCGCGACGATCGCGAGGACGCTGTCCTGGCCCCCGCCGCAGGCCCGCAGCCCGGCGCCCGACGGCCGCAGGAGCGCGGACAGCCTCCCCCGCTCGGGCGTCTCCCAGCCCGGCCGCGCGGCCCTCGACCGCCAGTCGTCGTCGAGCGCGCGCGCGAGCTCCTCGAAGCGCCGCGCCACCAGGGCGCGGCGGACGCGCTCCCCGAGACCGTCGAGCTCGGGCGTCTCCGGGACCGCGGCCGTCGGGCCGTCGGCCGGGCCCCGGCCCGCGGAGGCCTCGACGAGCATCAGGCATTCCTCCACGGCCGCGGGGTCGACGTGGAGGGACTCGGGGCCGGCGTCGCCGGCCGCCACGCAGCCGCCCTGGCGGGCGGCGAACACGGCGACCGGCGCCGCCGCCCGCTGCGGGGCGGCGGCGACGACGCCCCCGGCGAGCCGGAAGGCCTCCTCGGCCCCGGGCGCGCGCCCCGCCGCCCGCGCGAGGGCGCCGACGAGGGCCACGGCGAGGGCCGTCTCGCCGCCCAGTCCGGAGCCCGCGGGCACGCGGAGCTGCGTCGTCACCCGGAAGCCCGCGTCGAGGCCGAGGCCCAGGAGCGCCTCCCGGACGAGCGCCACCGGTCCCGTGGCCCGATCGAGCTCGGACGCGCGCGCGACCTGGAGCCGCTGGAGCGTGTCCTTCGACTCGACCGCGAGACCCTCGACGCCCGTCTCCACCCGGCACCACGCGCGGCGGTCGATCGCGACGCTCACCGCCCCCGGCCCGGCGGCGAGATCGACCCGGCACGGCGCGGTCGCCTCGAAGGTGTCGGTCACTCGTAGGCTGCGAAGAGCCGTCCCCAGGGGGTCGTCGCGATGTCCTCCATCCGCTTCCGGCCGAAGACGGGCCACCAGTAGCGGTCGTGGTACACCGACGATCCCCAGATGAACGCGTGCACGAGCGGGGTGCGGAAGAACAGGTTCTGGATCCGCGCGAGCGGCGTGAACCACAGCAGGCGGCCGACGCGGCTCGCGAAGTGGTACTCGACGTGGAACTGGAAGTTGAGCTCGGAGACGTCCTCGCCGACGACCTCGATCTCGCGCACGTCGCCGACGCCGAGCCCGCGCTCGTGGGCGAGACGGATGCAGTCGACGTCGGTCAGGGGGTCGAAGCCCATGAGCCAGGCGCTGACCGCGTCGATCGCCACCATGTCGTCGCTCGCGAGCATCAGGTCCTTCACGACCGGGACCATCGCCCGCGGGCCCGCGCCGTTCCCGCAGACGGTGCCGTCCATGACCGCGAACATCCCGGAGTGGATCTCCTTCTGGATCGCGAGGAGGTCGACGAGCGTCGCGTGGATGTCGGTGTGGGCCCAGTGCCGGTTCTCGCGCAGGAGGCCGCCGAACGCGTTCTTCATCGCGCCGGTCATCGTCGTGTAGACGTGCGTCTTCACGGTCGGCAGGTGCACGACGTTGCTGCCGATCATCACCTTCGGCACGCGCACCTCGCCGAAGATGCGGTCGAGGACGAGGAGCTTCGCCTTCGGCTCGATCCTCACCCACTCGCAGGCGGGGTCGAAGTTGTCCTCGGTGCGGACGCCGTAGCGGCGGTACACGCCGGCGAACTTGTTGAGCTCGTCGCCCTTGTGGGCGTCCGTGACGACCGTCTGGTTGTGCAGGCCGAGAAGGTCCTGGAAGCCGTCCTGCCGGAGCGTCCGCACGACGCCCTCGATCTGCCAGGGCGTGCTGTTCGACGAGAGGTACGGCAGGTGCCAGGAGATGTTGTCCTTGAGGATGGTGCGCCGGTCCGGCCGGAGGGCCCGGGTGTAGTCGAGCCCGCGCATCATCGCGGCCACGTCGTCGAGGACGGCTTCCGGCTTCGTGCGGACGACCGCCACCCGCGCCCGGGTCGTTCCCGAGCCGATCCTCGCCCGCGCCGCGCGCGGGGCCGCCGGTCCTGCCAAGCTGCCTCCTCTGGTGCCGCCGGGCGCCACCGCCCGACCTGTTACTATACGCGGGCCGTCGCCCGGGGGCCACGGCCACGGTATGGATTGCCCGCGCTGCGGCCGTCGGGACGTGACGTCGGCCGAGTGCCCCGGCTGCGGGGTCCTCGTCGCGAAGGCGCGCGCCTCCCGCCCTCGCGCGTCCCCCGTGACGACCGGACCCGCCCGGGCACCCGCCCGCGAGAGCCGGCTCGGCCTCGCGCTCCTCGGAATCGCCCTGGCGGCCGCGACCGCCGGCGCCTGGTTCGTGACCCGCCCCCGTCCCCTGCGGACCCCGGCCCCGGCCGCATCGTCGGGCCCGGAGGACGCGCCCGGACGACCGTCCGTGCCGATCGAGCTCCCGCCGCCCACGGCGGTCGCCCCGCCGACGCACGCCGCCGAGGAGGCCGAGGCCCTCTCGCGCGCGGTGGCGGGCGAGGCCCGGGACGCGCAAGCCGTCGCGGGTCTCGCGGCCCGGATCGACGCCGGACGCCCGATCGGGCCGGACGACCTGCGGGTCGCCGAGGAGCTCTTCGCCCGCTACCCCGACGAGGCTCGCGGCCTCATCGAGTCCGCGCTCGTCCTGGCCGCGTTCCAGCACCAGCAGGCGCGGCGCTTCGCCGAGGCGCGCGACCTGCTGACCCGGGCCGTCGGGGTCGCGCCGCGGAGCGTCAACGTGCGCCGAGGGCTGATGGCGGTGCTCGCCGAGCTCGGGGACTGGCCCGGCGTCGAGTCCGCGGCGCGGGGGCTGCTGGCCCTGGCCCCCGACGATCCCGGCGCGACGAAGACGCTCGCGTACTCGATGGTCCGTCAGGACCGCACGCGCGACGCGATCGAGACCCTCACCGCCTACCTCGGCAGCCACGCGGACGCCGAGGCGGCGGCTCTGCTCGAGAAGCTCCGTCGGGAGCGCCGGTCGGAGGGCGGCTTCGAGGAGCAGCGGCTCGCCCACTTCCACGTGCGCTACGACGGGGAGGAGCACGAGGACGTGGGCCGCGAGATCCTGCGCGTCCTCGACCGGCACTACGCGACGCTGCGGACCGCCTTCGACCACGAGCCGGCCGGCCCGATCCCGGTCACCCTCTTCTCGACCCAGAGCTACTACGACGCCACCGGCGCGCCGGCGTGGGCCGGGGGCGAATACGACCACTTCGACGGCCGGATCCGCGTCCCGATCGGCGGCCTCACGTCCTCGCTCTCACCCGATCTCGAGTCCACTCTCCTCCACGAGTGCACCCACGCGTTCGTGACCTCCCTCTCCGGGGGCACAGCGCCCCGCGAGGTCCAGGAGGGCCTCGCGCAGTGGACCGAGGGGAAGCGGAGCGAGACGATGCTCGGCGACCGCGGGATGCGGGCGCTCGCGGACGGGCGGATCCGCGGCGTCACGGGCTTCTACCTCGCCTCCCTCGTGCTCGTCGAGGACCTGATCGCGCAGCGGGGCCGGAGCGGGATCAACGACCTGCTCGGCGCCATGAACCGCACGCGCGACGTCGACTCGGCCTTCCAGGAGGTCTACGGCCGCGGCTTCTCCGCCCTCGAGGAGGAGACGCTCGCGAAGCTCCGCCAGCGGCACGGCAGCTGAGCGGGCGCGGCCCCCGGCCTAGCGGACCGCGAGGTCGAAGGGCAGGCGGGCGATCGGCCCGCTTCCGGAGAGCGCGGCGCTCCAGCGGAGCATCCTCGCGGCGCGGAGACCGAGCGCGCGCCCCACCACGTCTTCTTCCTGGCGCTCCATGAGCGTCTCGAAGAAGCCCTTGCGCTCCGGCAGGACGACGACGTCGGCCGCGGGACCGAGCCGGGCCCGCTCGCGCGCGAGCGCGAGCGCGGCGTCGAGCCCGCCCAGGCGGTCGACGAGGCCCCTGGCCAGCGCCTCCTGCCCGGTCCAGACACGGCCCTGCGCCACGGCCTCGATCTCGTCCTTCTTCCGCTTCCGGCCCTCCGACGCCTTCGTCACGAAGGTGTCGTAGAAGGCCACGTTCAGGGCCCGCACGCGCTGCCGCTCGGCGTCGTCCCAGGGATCGCTCGACGAGAAGAGCCGCGCGTAGCGGCCCCGCTGGACGACGTCCTCGGAGATCCCGAGCTTCTCGTAGAGCCCGCGCAGGCTGAACTTGCCGGAGAAGACCCCGATCGAGCCGGTGATCGTGCCCGGCTGGGCCACGATCGCGTCGGAGTTCATCGAGATGTAGTACCCGCCCGAGGCCGCGTAGTCGCCCATCGACGCGACGACGGGCTTGCGGCGCCGCGCGATCCCGATCTCCCGCCAGATGGCGTCGGAGGCCGTCCCCGAGCCGCCGGGGCTGTCGACGCGCAGGACGACGGCCTTCACGCTGTCGTCCTCGACCGCCTGCCGCAGCCCGCGGATCACCGTGTCGGAGCCGACCATGCCGCCGCCGAGCGGGCTCGACTGGCTCTCGCCGGAGACGATGTCGCCGACGGCGTACACGAGCGCGATCCGGGGGCGGGCCCCGAACGAGAAGCCGCGCGAGGCCTTCACGTACCGGCCGGGCGTCAGGCGCTCGCGGCCGGGCACCTTCTGCTCGACCTGGTCGCGGTAGAGGAGCTCGTCCACGAGCCCGGCCGCCTTCGCCCTCTGCGCGTCGAACGGCCCCTCGTCGACGATGGCCCGCACCTTCTCCGGCGTGAGCTTCCGGCTCTCCGCGACGCCCTTCACGTAGCCGTCGAAGAGGCTCTCGACGAGAGCCTCCATCTGCTCGCGGTGCGGCTCGGTGAAGGCGGTCTCGGTGAACTGGTTGGGCGCGTTCTTGTACTTGCCGACTCCCTCGAACTGCGCCTGGACGCCGAGCTTGTCGAGGGCCCCCTTGTAGAACGTGACCTCGGCCGCGAGGCCGGTCACGTCGAGGAGGGCCGTCGGCGAAGCCGCGATCCTCGAGCAGCCCGTGGCGAGGTAGTACTCGCGGTTGCCCGCGTACTCGAGATGAGCCCACGACGGCTTGCCCGCGCGGCCGAACCGGACGAGCGCCTCGCGCAGGTCCTGGACCCGGGCCCAGCCGACGTCGAGGGGGCCGACCCGAAGGACGAGGCCTCGGACGGACGGGTCCTTCGCGGCCCGGTCCACGGCTTCGACGAGGCTCCGCAGCGACGGCGGCCGCGACTCGAAGAGGGCGCCGAGGCCTCCCGCCGGCTCCTCCGCCACCTCGCCTCCGACGTCGAGGGCCAGGTACTGGTCGCCGCTCGACCACCCGGGCGACGAGCGGCCATGCCCGCGCACGAGCAGGGCGACGGCTCCCACCGCCGCGGCTCCGAGCGCGAGGGCCGTGACGCCGGCGGCGACGACGAAGGCGGTGCGGCGGCTCAAGGGGCGGCCGTCAGCCCTGGACGGCGGACTGGAGGTAGTCGGCCTTCCGACGCGCTTCCTGGGCGTAGACGCTCGCCGGGAACTCCTCGTAGACCTGCCGGTACGCGGCCCGCGCGTCGCCGAGGCGCTTCGCGTCCTCGAGCACCTGCGCGGCGGTCATGAGGGCGTAGTCGCGGGGGATGCTGGCCGAGGGGTTCGTCGCGAGGCCGCGATACGCCTCGACGGCCTTGTCGACCTCGCCCTTGCGACGGAGCAGGTCCGCGAGCGCGAGCCGCGCGAGCTCCGGCTCGAGGCCGGCGCCCTTCGACTGCAGCTCCTTGAGCGCCTTCTCCGCCTCGGCGTACTGCCCGAGCTCGATGCGGGAGACGGCCGCGTAGTATGCGGCCCGCTGTCCCACCTTCGACGAGCCGAAGCGGCGGGCGACGCCCTCGAACGCGGCGGCCGCCGTCTTGAACTTGTCCTCGGACGTGGCGAAGACCTGGCCCGTGGGCCGCTCCGATCCCGGGGGCACCTCGCTCGTCACCGGGGCCTCGTAGGTCGTCAGCGCGTCCTGGAAGGCCCGGTCGGCCTCCCGCGCGCGCTGGCCCTGGAAGTAGCCCACGGCGCCGATGGCCGCGAGAAGGACGACCGCGACGCCGGCGCCGATGCGCAGCTCGTCGCGGTGCGCGCCGGCCCAGGACGCCGCCTGCTCCATCCCGGAGACGAGCTCGTCCTGCTTGATCTGCTCCCTGAGTTCCTTCTTCAATCGCCTCTCCTGTCGTCCGGGTGGTGCGCCTGGAGGGACTTGAACCCCCAACCTTGAGCTTAGGATGCTCCTGCTCTATCCAGTTGAGCTACAGGCGCGCGGTCGTCTCCGGGTGCGAAGCGGACGGCGCGAGCCCGAGCGGCTGCCCGCGCCAGCCTGCAAGTATACCGTGCCGCGCCCCGGCTCCGCGCTTCAGAAGCGGATGAGGCTCCGCACGTCCGCGCCGGGGAGCTTCGCGCGACCGTCGAGGAAGCCGAGCTCGACGAGGAACAGGTACGCGGCGACGCTCGCGCCGCCGGCCGCCACCAGCTCTCCCGCGGCCCGCGCGGTGCCCCCGGTCGCGATGACGTCGTCGACGACGAGCACCCGGTCCGCGGGCGAGACGGCGTCCTCGTGCATCTCGAGGGTGTCGGTCCCGTACTCGAGGGCGTACGTCGCCCGCCGCGCCTTCCACGGCAGCTTGCCGGGCTTGCGCACCGGCACGAACCCGGCCCCGAGCCGCACCGCGAGGGCCCCGCCGAGGATGAAGCCCCGGCTCTCGATCGCCACGACCTTGTCGACCTCGAGGTCGGCGCCGAGCGCGGCGAGCTGCTCGATCGCCTGCCGGATGAGCGAAGCGTCGCGCAGGACCGGCGTGATGTCCTTGAACAGGATCCCCGGCTTCGGGAAGTCGGGCACGTCGCGGATGGCGGACGACAGCGCCTGCGTCTGCGGGTCGGGGTTCATGGTGTCGGCTCCTCGAAGGCGGTCAGCGGACGTGGAAACCGGTGTCGCCGCGGGGGTCGATCGCCTCGCGGGCGACGCCGTCGACCTCGGCGAAGGCGGGCCCCTCGCCGAGGCGGGCCTCGAGGTCGGCGAGGGCCCCGTCGGTGCCCTCGGCGATCACCTCGACCGTGCCGTCCGTCCGGTTGCGGGCGTAGCCGGTGAGGCCGAGCGCGTCCGCCTGCCGCAGCACGAAGTAGCGGTATCCGACTCCCTGGACCCGGCCCCGAACGAGATAGCGATACGCGGGCAACACGTCCTCCTGCTCCGCGCGGAGACTACCACGGCCCGCCGCGCCCGATCACCCGACGAGGCCGCCCGCGGCGACCCACGCGCTCGACCAGGCCCACTGGAAGTTGAAGCCGCCGACCCGGCCGTCCACGTCGAGCATCTCCCCCGCGAGGTGGAGCCCGCGCCTCGCGCGGGACTCCATGGTGCGCGTGTCGACCTCGGCGAGGGGCACGCCGCCCGCCGTCGCCTCCGCGAAGGCGTAGCCCCGCGAGCGCGCGACCGCGAGCGGCCGCGCCACGAGGCCGCGCACGATGGCTCGACGCCCGTCGCGCGCGAGGCGGCCGAGCGGCGTGTCGGCCGGGACGCCCGCGGCCTCGGCGACCGCCTCCGCGACCGCCGCCGGCACCCGGACGGCGAGGGCCCGCGCGACGGCGGTCCGCGGGCTCGCCGCGGCGCGGTCGAGGAGCTCCTTCTCCAGCTCCTCGAAGGAGGCGCCCGGCACGAGGCTCGCGTCGAGCGCCGGGGCCGCGCCCTCCTCGAGCTGCGCGCGCAGCCAGTGCCGCGAGGCGTCGAGGACCACGGGACCGCTGACGCCGAAGTGCGTCCAGAGAAGCGATCCCCGCCGACGGTCGACGAGGCCCGAACGACCCCGCACCGTGAGCTCCGCCTCCTGCGAGACGCCGGAGAGCCGGGCGTGGAAGGCGCCGTCGAGGACGAGGGGCACGAGCGCCGGCGTCGTCGGGACGACCGTGTGCCCGAGCGCGCGGGCCAGCGAGAGCCCGTGGCCGTCGCTTCCCGACTTCGGCAGCGAGAGGCCGCCCGTCGCGAGGACGACGCGGGAGGCCTCGAGCCCGCCCCGCTCCGTCCGGAGGACGAAGCCCTCGGCGTCGCCGTCGACCGAAGCGACCCGCTCGCCCGTCCGCAGCGCCACCCCGCGCCGCCGCGCTTCTCCGAGGAGCGCCTCCAGCACCGCGCGCGAGCGATTCGCGTCCGGGAAGAGCTTGCCACCCGCTTCCTCGTGCAGGGGCACGCCGATCTCCTCGAAGAACGCCACCGTCTCGGCGACCCCGAAGGCGCGGAGCACGCGCCTCACGAGGTGCGGCGGGCTGCCGAAGTAGTCGCGCTCCGTCACGACGGCGTTCGTGACGTTGCAGCGCGCGCCCCCGCTCACCAGGATCTTCGCGCCGGGCCTCGCCGCGCCGTCGAGGAGGACGATCGGCTCCCGCGCGCCGCGGCGTGCCGCGAAGATCGCGGTGGCGAGGCCGGCCGCGCCCGCGCCGACGATCGCGATCATCCGCCGGCCTTGGGCTTCGAGAGGGCCGCGGTGGCGGCGCCGGTCGCCCGCACGTAGTCGCCGGGCGAGAGAAGCACCTGCGTCCCGCGTACTCCGGCGGACACCGCGATGCGGTCGAAGAGGATCGCGGTCTCGTCGAGACAGACGGGGTACGGCTTCTTCCCGGCGAGGGCCGTCACCCCGCCCCGCACGTAGCCGGTCAGAGGCTCCACCTCGCGCAGCGGCACCGGGGCCACCGCGCGGTCACCGACGGCCCTCGCGAGCGCCTTGAGGTCCGCCTCCGCGTCGGCCGGCACCACCGCCAGGAGCACCCCGCGGCGCTCGCCGCGCATCACCAGCGTCTTGAAGACCTGTTCCTGGGGCAGCCCGATCTTCCGTGCGACCGAGCCGGCCGCGAGGTCCTCGAGGTCGACCTCGTACTCGCGCAGCTCGTACTCGATGCCGAGGCGGTCGAGCGCGCGCACGGCGTTCGTCTTCACGCCCCGAGGATAGCCAAAGCGCCCGCCGACGTCCGCCCTTCGACCGACTACGGCGCCGCCCACCCGTAGACGAGCACGTCGGCGGCCTCGCCGGGCGGCCGGGCGTCGCGCTCGTACGAGAAGCCCTGCTTGGTGAGGACGCGGATCGAGCGCTCGTTGCCCTTCGAGACGATCCCGACCACGCGGCGCAGGGACAACCGCCGGACGCCGTCGGCCAGCACGGCGCCGGTCGCCTCGGTCGCGTAGCCGCGGCCCCGGAAGCGCGAGAGGAACGCGAAGCCCACGTCGACGTCCTCGAGCCAGGCCCGGCGCAGGAGGCCGCAGATCCCGGCCACGTCGCGACCCCCCGACGGAACGACCGCGTAGAGGCCGAAGCCGTTGGCCGCGTAGCTCGCGAGCGGACCCTTCTCGAGATAGCCCCGCGCGCTCGCGAGGTCCCTCACGCCCCGGTCGCCGATGTAGCGCAGGAAATCGGCGTCCGTCAGCAGCTCCAGGATGAACGGGGCATCGGCGACGTCCAGCTCGCGCAGGTCGAGCCGGTCGGTCGAGAGCGGGGCGAAGCGGCGCCTTTCCATGCGCCCGAGTATGCGGCACGGCGGGCCGCGGGCGGATAGACTAGCCGCTCCCATGTGGACCCGCCTGCGGAGCCGTCCCGAGGCGCAGCTCCTCGCCGCGATGTCGTCCGCCGCTCCGCGGCTCGCCGCGGCATGGTGGGCCGTGCTGGCCCTGCGTGGGATCCTGCCGGCGGCGCTCGCCGTCGCGACGGGCCTCGCGGTCGGCGCGGTCGAGAAGCGGGCGCCCCTCGGCACGCCGCTGGCCGCGGTCGGGGTCGTGTTCGTCGCCCTCCAGGTCCTCGCGCCCGTCCACCAGGCGCTCGGCGCGAACCTCGGCAGCCGGGTCGCGGCCCACCTCTACGACCGGCTGGCCTCGGCGTGCGCGACGCCGCCGGGCATGGGGCACCTGGAGGATCCGACGCTCGCCACGGACCTCACGGTCGCGCGCGACTTCGACCTCGGCATGACCGGCCCGCCCATGAGCGTGAACATGGACTTCATCGCGGCCGGTCTCGTCCAGACGCTCGTCGGAGTCGCCTCGGCCGCGGTCCTCCTGGCCTGGTCGTGGTGGCCTCCGCTCGTGCTCCTCCTCGCCTGGGGGACCACCCACTGGTTCCTGCGCGAGAGCGCGGTGTGGAAGGAGCGCAACACGGAGGAGGTGCGCGGCGCGCAGCGCCACGCCGAGTACGCGTACCGCCTCGCGGTGGATCCGCCGGCCGCGAAGGAGCTGCGTCTCTTCGGCCTCGCGGACTGGGTGATGGATCGGTTCCTCGCCCGCCGGCGACGCCTGCACCAGCTCCAGTTCGAGGCCACGCGCCTGCGCGAGCGGCCGCTGGCCTGGAGCCTCCTGGCCGTCGGCGGCGCGAACCTGGCCGTGCTCGCGGTCCTGGCCCTCGAAGCGGCCCGCGGTGAGATCGACCTCGGGCGCGCCGTCGTCTTCGCCCAGTCCGCGGTCGGGGTGAGCGCCCTCGCGTGGGGCGGCCTCAGCTGGGCCCTCGACGGGGCGGCCGCGCCGGTGGCGGCGGTCAACCGCCTCGAGCCGGCCGCGGCCGGGAAGGGGCGACTGCCCGACGGCACCGGGCCCGCGACCGGCCGACCCGCCCGCGAGATCCGCTTCCGCGGGGTCCGCTTCGCCTACCCCGGCGGGACGCCGGTCCTCGACGGGTTCGACCTCGCCATCCCGGCGGGCACGTCGCTCGCCATCGTCGGGCCGAACGGCGCGGGCAAGACGACCCTCGCGAAGCTCCTGTGCCGTCTCTACGACCCCGTCGAGGGAGCCATCGAGGTCGACGGCACGGACCTCCGCGCGCTCGATCTCGGATCGTGGCGGGCGCGCATCGCCGCCGTCTTCCAGGACTTCATCCGCTTCGAGCTCTCGCTGCGCGAGAACGTCGCTCCGGGCGGGGCGCCGGACGAGGCGATCCGCGAGGCGCTCGGCCAGGCCGGAGCGGAGTCGCTCGCCTCTCTCGACACGCCCCTCGCCCGCGGCTACCCCGGCGGAACGGATCTCTCGGGCGGCCAGTGGCAGAGGGTCGCGCTCGCCCGTGCCCTGTGCGCGATGCGCCTCGGCGCCGGGCTCGTGCTGCTCGACGAGCCGACGGCGCAGCTCGACGTGCGGGGCGAGGCCGAGATCTTCGACCGCATCCTGCAGGCGACCCGCGGCGCGACCACCGTCCTCATCTCGCACCGCTTCTCGACGGTGCGCCACGCCGACCGCATCTGCGTCCTCGAGCACGGGCGCGTCGTCGAGCTCGGGACCCACGACGAGCTCATGGCGCGCGGCGGCCGCTACCGGACGATGTTCGACCTGCAGGCGCGCCGATTCACCGCGGACACCGACGAGGAAGGAGCGGCCTACGAGCGCCTCGGCTGACCGCCTCCCGCCCGCTCTGTCCTCGATGTGGCGGCTGCTGAAGCTCGGCTACCGGCACGAGCCCGGGATGATCCTGGCCTCCGGGCTCCTCGCCCTCGTCTCCGCCGTTCCTGCGGCGCTCCTCGCCCTCTGGATCAAGTGGCTCGGCGAGGGCCTCCTCGCGAGGGACTTCCGGCGGGCCCTATTCCCGGCCCTCCTCATCGGCGCGACGGCCACCCTCACCTGGTTCCTCGGCGTCGTCTACGGGCGGGTCCAGCGCCGCTTCCGCGACCGGGTCACGATCGCCCTCGAGGCGCACGTGGCCCGACTCCAGGCGACGATCCCGACGATCGCGCACCAGGAGCGGCCGGCCTACCTCGACCGGCTGTCGGTGCTCCGGGACCAGATCTTCGTCCTCGACCACATGTACATGTCGCTCTTCTCCACGGCCGCGTGGATCCTGCGACTCGG
>JAXLRD010000009.1:0-220454 GCA_046331285.1 Vicinamibacteria bacterium | reverse complement strand
GGTGCGGGTGCGGGTGCGGGTGCGGGTGCGGGTGCGGGTGCCGCGACCGGGGGCGCGGGGACGGGCGGCGTCTCCGCCGCCGGCTTCGGCCGGGCCGCGTCCGCCGCCCCGGAGCCGGCGACCGCGCGCACCTTGTCGAGCAGCTCGCGCAGGGGGAACGGCTTGAGCAGGAAGCCGTCGGCTCCCGCGTCCTGGATGGCCTTCTCCCGCGCCTCGTTGCGCGCGGCGCTCACCGCGATGAACGCCACCTTCTCGAGCCCCGGCGTCGCGCGCAGCGCGCGGAGGAGCTTCTCCCCGTCCGTGTCCGGCAGCATCAGGTCGGCGACGACGCAGTCGGGCCGCAGCTCGGCGGCCCGCGCCAGCGCGGCGCGGCCCGTCGGGAAGGCGTGGGTCTCGAACTCGGGAGCGCGGAACGCCCGCTCGAGGAGGGCGCGGACCTTCGGATCGTCGTCCACCACGATCAGCCGGCGGGGAGCGGTCATCGGGTCTTCTATCAGCGGGGATCACCGCGCACGGCGCGGAGGCCGGGATGTTGGCAGGGTCGCCGGGGGGTGTCAATCGCGCCGGGCGGCGGCGAGAGGAGCAGGGCCCGTCTAGTCCGAGGGGCGCGTGCGCTTCGCGAGGCGCACCACGGAGCCGCCCCGTCTCGGGAAGACGAAGGAGACGCGGTCGGTGAAGCAGCGCATGTAGAAGATGCCGCGGCCGCTGCCGCGGTCGAGGTTGGCGGGGTCGCGCGGGTCCGGCACGCAGCCCGGATCGAAGCCGGGGCCGCAGTCGCGCACGGTGATCACGAGGCTGTCCGTCGTGAGGTGCAGGCCGATGCGGGTGGGGTCTCCGTTCGCGCTGCGTCCGTGGCGGAAGGCGTTCACGACGGCCTCCCGCAGGGCGACCCCGACGAACACCGCGTCCTCGTTCTCGAGGCCGCCCGCCCGCCCCATGCAGACGGCCAGGTCCTCGATGTGGTCGAGCGCGGCCTCCGCGGCCGGCCCCGGCTCGAGAACGAAGCGGGCGGACCAGGTGCCGCTCCGCCGGTGGCGGCGGAACCGGCCCAGGCGGAGCGCCTCGGAGTCGAGATCGGCCATCGGGACCACGCCATTATGGACGAGTCCCGCGCTCGGCGTTGTTCCGCAAAACCCTTTGTCGCCGGCGTCATGGCCGTAAGTCTGAATATTGACTTTTTCGTACTGTTTGCCTATCCTGTGATCGATCGCACCACAGAACCCGCCCGACCAACCCTGAAAGCCCGCCCGAACGATGCTCGAGATCAAGAACCTCCACGCCAGCGCCGGTCCGACCCCCATCCTCCGCGGCCTCGACCTGACGGTGCGGAAAGGCGAGGTGCACGCGATCATGGGCCCGAACGGGTCCGGCAAGAGCACCCTCGCCCACGTCCTCTCCGGCCGCCCCGGCTACGTCGTCACCGAGGGCGAGGTGCGCTACAAGGGGCGGGACCTCCTCGCCCTCGCGCCCGAGGAGCGCGCCCGCGAGGGCGTCTTCCTCGCCTTCCAGTACCCGGTCGAGATCGCCGGCGTCAGCAACGTCTACTTCCTGAAGGCCGCGCTCAACGCGATCCGCAAGCACCGCGGCGAGCCGGAGCTCGACGCGGTCGAGTTCCTGTCGCTCGTCAAGGAGAAGGCGAAGGTCGTCGAGATCGACGAGGACCTCGTGCGGCGGGCCGTGAACGAGGGCTTCTCCGGCGGCGAGAAGAAGCGGAACGAGATCTTCCAGATGGCCGTGCTCGAGCCGTCGCTCGCCGTCCTCGACGAGACCGATTCCGGCCTCGACATCGACGCGCTGCGCATCGTCGCGAGCGGGGTGAATCGCCTGCGCGGCCCCGAGCGGGCCATGATCGTCGTGACCCACTATCAGAGGCTGCTGAACTACATCGTCCCCGACTTCGTCCACGTCCTCGTCGACGGCCGGATCGTCCGCTCCGGCGGCAAGGACATGGCGCTCGAGCTCGAGGAGAAGGGCTACGCCTGGCTCGAGAAGGAGCCTCTGCCGGCGGGTCGGAAGTGAGCCCGGACCGCGACGTCGCCGTCGCCGAGGAGCGGGAGGCCTATCGCTCGGCCTTCGAGCGCTTCGCGGCGGCTCACGCCGCGAGCGAGCCCGCGTGGCTGCGCGACCGGCGCACCGCGGCGTTCGCCCGGTTCGTCGAGCGCGGCCTGCCGGGACCCCGCGACGAGGCGTGGCGCCACACGCCGACGGCGCCCCTGTCGCGGGCGCAGTTCGGCCCGGCCGACCCTGCGGCGCGGCCGGCGGACGAGGCCCTCGCGCGCCTGCCGGAGGGGCTCGAGGCTCCGCGCGCCGTGTTCGTGAACGGGCGGCTCTCGCGGGAGCACTCGTCGCTCGACCGCCTGCCGGCCGGAGTCACGGTGCGGGGCCTGCGCGACGCGCTCGCGGCCGGCGACGCCGCGCTCGAGGCCCTTCTCGGCCGGGCCGCCGACGGCCGCACCGGGGTCTTCGCCGACCTCAACACCGCCTTCGCCGAGGACGCCGCCGTCGTGACGGTGGCTCCCGGAGCGGTGGTCGCCGAGCCCGTCCACGTCGCACACGTCGCGGCCCACGGAAGCTCGACCGTCGCCTACGCGCGCACGCTCGTCGTAGCCGGCCGCGGCAGCAAGTCGCGGCTCGTCGAGACCTTCGCCGGCGCCGACGGCGACGCGTACCTCGTCAACGCCGCGACCGAGGTGCACCTCGAGGACGGGGCCCGGGTCGACCGCTACAAGCTCCAGCGCGAGGGCGCCGACGCGCTGCACGTCGCGACCCTCGCGGTGCGCCTCTCCCGCGACGCGCGCTTCCTCGACCACTCGGTCTCGCTCGGGGCCGCCCTCTCGCGGGACGACATCGACGCGCGCTTCGCGGGGGAGGGCGGCGAGTGCTCGCTCGACGGCCTCTTCGTCCTCGACGGCCGGCGCGTCGGCGACACGCACTCCCGGGTGGAGCACGCGGCGCCCCGCTGCGCGAGCCGCCAGTCGTACAAGGGCGTCCTCGACGGCCAGTCGCGCGGCGTCTTCAACGGCCTCGTCGTCGTGCGGCCGGGCGCGCAGAAGACGGACGCCTGGCAGATGAACAAGAACCTCCTGCTCTCGCGCGAGGCGCTCGTCCACTCGACGCCCCAGCTCGAGATCCTGGCCGACGACGTGAAGTGCAAGCACGGCTCGACGACGGGCCAGCTCGACCCTCTGGCCCTCTTCTACCTGCGCTCGCGCGGCATCGGCGAGGCGGAGGCTCGGAGCCTCCTCACGTGGGCGTTCGCGAGCGACCTGCTGAAGTCCTTCGCCGTCCCGCCGGTGCGCGCCGCGGTCGAGCGCCACCTGCAGTCGCGCCTCGCCGGCGCCCCGGGCCTCGAGGAGGCGCGGTGAGCCGGCCGTCGGCCGCCGCGGCCTGGGACGTCGAGGCGGTCCGCCGCGAGTTCCCGATCCTCGACGAGACCGTGAACGGGAAGCCGCTCGTCTACCTCGACTCGGCGGCGAGCGCCCAGAAGCCGCGGGCGGTGATCGAGCGCGAGCGCGAGGTCTACGAGCGGCTGTACGCGAACGTCCACCGCGGTGTCCACCGGCTCTCGCAGCTGTCGAGCGACGCGTACGAGAAGGCGCGCGGCGTCGTGCGGCGCTTCGTGAACGCGGCCGAGGCCCGGGAGGTCGTCTTCGTGCGGGGGACGACCGAGGCGGTGAACCTCGTGGCCCAGACCCACGGGCGGAAGAACGTGGGCGCGGGCGACGAGGTCCTCATCACCGGCCTCGAGCACCACTCGAACATCGTGCCGTGGCAGCTCCTCTGCGAGGAGAAGGGGGCGGCGCTGCGGGTGGCGCCGATCGACGACACCGGCACCGTCGACCTCGGGGCGTTCGAGCGCCTCCTCACGCCGCGCACGCGGATCGTGTCGGTCGCGCACGTCTCGAACGCCCTCGGCACGGTCAACCCCGTGCGGCGGATGAGCGAGCTCGCCCACGCCGCGGGGGCGGTGGTGATGGTCGACGGCGCGCAGGCCGCGCCGCACCTCGCGGTCGACGTGCAGGAGATCGGCTGCGACTTCTACGCCTTCTCCGGGCACAAGGTCTACGGCCCCTCGGGCATCGGCGCCCTCTACGGCCGCGCGGCGCTCCTCGAGGCGATGCCCCCGTGGCAGGGCGGCGGCGACATGATCGCCTCCGTCACGTTCGAGAAGTCCACGTGGAACGAGGTGCCCTTCAAGTTCGAGGCGGGCACGCCGAACATCGCCGGCACGATCGCCCTCGCCGCGGCCCTCGAGTGGGTCGAGGCGCGCGGCCTCGCCGCGATGGCGGCCCACGAGGCGGCGCTGCTCGAGTACGGCACGCAGGTCCTCTGCGCGATCCCCGGGCTGCGCCTCGTCGGCACCGCCGCCCGCAAGGCGAGCGTCCTGTCGTTCGTCCTCGACGGCGTCCACCCGCACGACGTCGGGACGATCCTCGACTACGAGGGCATCGCCGTGCGCACCGGGCAGCACTGCGCGCAGCCCGTGATGGACCGCTTCGGCATCCCCGCCACGACCCGCGCCTCGCTCGCTTGCTTCAATACCCGCGAGGAGATCGACGCGCTCGCCCGCGGGATCCGCCGCGTCCAGGAGATGTTCGCGTGAGCGGCCCGCGGGCCGCGGAGCGGGAGAGATGAACGACCTTCGGGAGCTGTACCAGGAGGTGATCCTGGACCACAGCAAGCGGCCGCGGAACCGCCGCGCCATGGAGAACGCGAGCCACCACGCGGTGGGCCACAACCCGCTCTGCGGCGACCGCGCCACGATCTTCCTCCACGTCGAGGGCGACGTCGTCACCGACGTGAGCTTCGAGGGCTCCGGCTGCTCGATCTCCACCGCCTCGGCGTCGATGATGACCGACGCCCTCAAGGGGAAGACGGTGGCCGAGGCACAGGCGCTCTTCGAGAGCTTCCACGACCTCGTCACCTCCGACCCCGGCCGGGCGGCGACGGTCGCGCCGGAGCTCGGCAAGCTGGCCGTCTTCCAGGGCGTCCACGAGTTCCCCATGCGCGTGAAGTGCGCCTCGCTCGCGTGGCACACGATGAAGGCCGCCCTCGACGGCGGCGGCCGGGCGACGACGGAGTGAGCCGGCCATGGTGACGCGCGAGAGCCGGGTCCTGTCGAGAGACGTCGAGGTCGCGGCCATCCCCTACGGCGACCGCATCACGCTGACGATGGGGACGACCGTCTTCATCACCCAGGCCCTCGGCGGCTCGTACACCGCCATGACCGACCACGGCTATCTCGTCCGCATCGAGGGCCGGGACGGCGACGCGATCGGCGAGCGGCCGACGAAGGCCCTCACCGAGGAGGACCGCGCCGGGCGCACGACCCAGCAGCTCGCCTGGGACCAGCTCAAGACCTGCTTCGACCCCGAGATCCCCGTCAACATCGTGGACCTCGGCCTCGTCTACAAGTGCGAGGTCCTCTCCGCGGACGGCGGCGAGAAGGTGCGCGTCGAGTTCACCCTCACCGCCCCCGGCTGCGGGATGGGGGACTTCCTGCGCCAGGACGTCCAGCAGAAGCTGCTCGCGATCCCCGGGGTGAAGGAAGCGGAGGTCGAGGTCGTGCTCGACCCGCCGTGGGACCAGAGCATGATGTCCGACTCGGCGCGGCTCCAGCTGGGGCTGATGTAGCGATGAAGCTGAGCTCCCAGGAGGAATACGGCCTGCGCTGCCTGCTGCAGCTCGCGCGGGCGGGCGCGGGCGCGAGCCTCACCATCGCCGACATGTCGGAGCGCGAGGGCATCTCCTCCCCGAACGTGGCGAAGATCATGCGGCTGCTGCGGCGGGCGGGACTCGTGAAGAGCACGCGCGGCAAGTCCGGCGGGTACACGCTCGCCCGGCCGGCGCCCGAGGTGAGGGCGAGCGAGGTGCTCACGGCCCTCGGCGGACGGCTCTTCGACCAGGAGTTCTGCGACCGCCACGCCGGCGTCGAGAACCACTGCCTGCACACGCGCGACTGCTCGATCCGGCCGGTCCTGCGCGGCCTCCAGCAGGCGATCGACCAGGTGCTCGGCGAGCTGACCCTGGCGAGCCTCGTGGGCACGGAGGGCGACGTCGTGGTGACGCTCCGGCCCCGCGCGATCCGGCTCCCGGTCGCCACGCGGGCCTGAGGCGCGTCCGGCAATAGAATCGCCGAGCATGCGCGAGATCCGGCTGGCTCTCGTCGGGTTCGGCAACGTGGGCCGGCGGTTCGCCGAGCGGCTCGGCGGGCCCTACGCGCGCTCCCTGCGGGCGGCGGGCGTTCGCGCGCGGGTCACCGGCATCGCGACCGCCCGCCACGGGATCGCGATCGACCCCGCCGGCCTCGACCTCCGGCGCGCCCTGCGGCGTGTCGCCCGCGGCGAGTCGCTCGCGCCGATGCACCGCGCGGCCGCGGTCCGCGACGCGCGGGGGTTCCTGGCGGCGGTGCCGGCCGACGTCCTCCTCGAGCTCACGCCGCTCGATCCCCGGACCGGGCGGCCCGCGATCGACCACGTGCGCCAGGCGCTGCGCCGCGGGCTGCACGTGGTCACCGCGAACAAGGGGCCGGTCGCCTTCGCCCGGCGGCCCCTCCTGAAGCTCGCCGCGCGGCAGGAGAGGCTCTTCCTCCACGAGGGCGCGGTGATGGACGGCACGCCCGTCTTCAACCTCGCCGAGCGGTGCCTCCGTGGCGCGCGGATCCTCTCCTTCCGCGGGACGCTCAACAGCACGACGAACCTCGTTCTCTCGCGGATGGAGGAGGGCCTCGAGGCGGAGGCCGCGGTGCGGGAGGCGCAGGCGATCGGGATCGCCGAGGCCGACCCCCGCAACGACCTCGACGGGTGGGACGCGGCGGTGAAGGGCTGCGCGCTCGCGAACGCGCTGATGGGGGCGAGCGTCCGTCCGGCCGAAGTGCGGCGGCGGGGGATCGCCGGCATCGGCGGCCGTGACGCGCGCCGGGCGGTGCGTGAGGGCTTCCGGCTGCGGCTCGTCGTGCGGGGCGTCCGCGCCGGCCGTCGCGTGGCCGTTCAGGTCAGGCCGGAGCGGATCCCGCTCGGCGACCCGCTTTCGGGATCCGGGCCGGACGCCGCCCTCGTGCTCGAGACCGACCTGATGGGGGAGATCGGCGTCTTCGAGCGCGGCGCCACGGTGGACCAGACGGCGTACGGTGTCCTCTCCGACCTGCTCCAGGTCGTGCGCGAGGGCTCGTGGTGAGGCGGGCCGCGGCCGCCGCGGTCGCCGCGCTCCTCGGGCTCGGCGCCCCGGCGCGCGCCGACGAGGTCCTCGTCTTCGCCGCGTCCAGCCTGTCCGACGCCGTGACCGAGATCGCCCGCGGCTTCGAGGCGCGGACGGGCCACAAGGTCGTGGCGAGCTTCGCCGGCTCGAACGAGCTCGCGCGCCAGATCCGGGCCGGCGCGCCGGCCGGCGTCTTCGTCTCGGCGCACCCGGGCCGGGTCGACGAGCTCGAGAAGGCCGGCCTCGTGGTCGAAGGCAACCGCATCGACCTCCTCGGCAACCGGCTGGTGGTGGTCGTCCCGGCCGGCTCGCGGCTGGCGATCGAGCGGCCCGAGCACCTCGCGGCCGCCCGGCGCATCGCCCTCGCGGACCCGCAGGCCGTGCCCGCCGGGATCTACGCGCGCCAGTGGCTCGAGGCGCGGGGGATGTGGGCGGTGCTCGCGGGGCGGGTGGTGCCCGCGGTCGACGTGCGGGGCGCCCTGGCGGCCGTGGACGCCGGGGCGGCCGACGCGGCCGTCGTCTACAAGACCGACCTCTCCGCCGCGCGCTCCGCCCGGCTCGCGTTCGAGGTCCCGGCGGCCGAGTCGCCGCGCATTCTCTACCCCGCCGCGCTCCTGCAGCCGAAGTCTCCCGCCGCGCGGGCGTTCTACGCGCACCTGCGCTCGGCCGAGGCCCGCGCCGTCTTCGAGCGCCTCGGCTTCGAGGTCCTCGCCGGGGCGCCGTGAGCCTCGGGGACCTGTCGATCGTCGCCTTCACGCTGCGGATGGCGGCGGCCGCGACCGCGCTCGTGCTCGTGCCCGGGGTCGCCGCCGGCCTCCTCCTCGCGCGCTACCGGGGGCCGCTGCGCGGCGCCCTCGACACGCTCCTGTCGCTGCCCCTCGTCCTGCCGCCGACCGCGGTGGGCCTCGTCCTCCTCGAGGCCCTGGGGCGGAACCGGCCGCTCGGGGGCTGGCTCGCGGACCACGGCGTCGACGTGGTGTTCACGTGGAAGGCGGTCGTCCTCGCGACCGCGGCGATGTCGTTCCCGCTCCTCGTCCGCTCCGCCCGCACGGCCTTCGAGGAGGTGGACCCGCGCCTCGTCGGCCTCGCCCGGACGCTCGGGAGCGGGCCGTGGTCGGCCTTCTTCCGGGTGACGCTGCCCCTCGCGCGCCGCGGGATCCTCGCCGGCGCGGTCCTCGCGTTCTCGCGGGCCCTCGGCGAGTTCGGCGCGACGGTGCTCGTGGCCGGCAACATCCCGGGCCGCACCCAGACCCTCGCCCTCGCGATCTTCCAGGAGGTGCAGGCCGGGCGCGACGAGCGCGCCGCGCGGCTCGCGGCATGGACCGTCGCGCTGGCCTTCGCCGCCCTGTGGCTCGCGGACCGGCTCTCGCGGCGGCGGGCGGCGGGGGACGCGTGAGCGCGCCCGCGGTCGAGATCGACCTCGCGCTGCCGCTCGCGTCGATGGAGCTCCGCGTCGCGGTCGCCTTGCCGCGCGGGGTGACGGCGGTGATGGGCCCGTCGGGCGCGGGGAAGACCTCGCTCCTCGAGGCGATCGCGGGCCTGCGGCCGCGAGCGTCCGGCCGCGTGGCGGTGGCGGGCGAGGCTCTCCTCGACACCGCCCGCGGCGTCTCGCTGCCGCCGGAGAGGCGCCGCGTCGGCTACGTGCCGCAGGACGCCGGTCTCTTCCCCCACCTCGACGCGCTCGGCAACGTCCGCTACGGCGCCCGGGACGACCCCGCCGCCGTCGACGCCGCGATCGACACGCTCGAGCTGCGCCCGCTCCTCGGGCGTCGCCCGCGCTCGCTCTCGGGCGGCGAGCGGCAGCGCGTCGCCCTCGCCCGCGCCCTCGCGACGCGCCCGCGCCTGCTGCTGCTCGACGAGCCGCTCGCCGCGCTCGACGCCGGCCTGCGGGACCGCGTGCTGCCGTGGCTGCTCCGGGTCCGCGACGCGTGGGACGTCCCGTGCCTGTACGTGACGCACGGCGTCGGCGAGGCCCTCGCCGCGGCCCGTCACGCCCTCGTCCTGCGGGCCGGCCGCGTCGCGGCGTCCGGCGAGCCGCGGGCGCTCCTCGGCGCGCCCGCGCTCGAGGAGGAGGCGCGCGAGGGGATCGAGAACCTCCTGCCCGCCCGCGTCGTCGCCCACGACGCGGCCGGGGGGATCACGCGCGTGCGCACCGCCACCGGCCTCGAGGTGGCGGTGACCCTCGCGGAGGCCCGCGCGGCCGGCGACGCCGTCACCCTCGCCCTGCGGGCCGAGGACGTGCTCGTCGCGAGCGGGCCCGTGCCGGGGCTCTCGGCGCGCAACGCCTACCCGGGCCGCGTCGCCTCGATCGAGCGGCCCGGGGCGGACGCGCTCCTGCGCTGCGCGCTCGACGCCGGCGGCGAGCTGCTCGCCCGCGTCACGCCGGCGGCGGTGGCGGAGCTCGGCCTCGCGCCGGGCGCGCCGGTGGTTCTCGCGGTGAAGAGCCACTCGATAAGGCTGATCGGGCCGAGTGGGCCCGCGGCGCCCGCTAGCAGCAGCGGTTCGGCTGGCGGTACTTCCGCCGCAGCGAGTCCAGGTAGAACTCCTCGCGGCTGAGCGGCGGCGCCTCGCGGGCCCGCGCGACGTAGGTCTCGTAGGCGGCGTCGCCGCTCCACTCGCGGACGAGGCAGGTCCAGCGTGGCGCACGGCGTCGAGGAGGCGCGCGCTCACGGGACGTCCGCCGCGTAGCGAGTGCGCACGTACGCGCTCTCGGTGAGGGGACCGGCGAGCGGCCGGCGAGGATGCGGCGCCACTCGACGGCCGCCTCCGCGAGAAGCGCCAGCACGAGGAGGCCGAAGAGCGCCGTGACACCGGCGTCGAGCCGGTTGTTGAAGACGACGCGGCGCGTGTCGGCGACGCGGGCCTCGGGCACGCGCCCGTCGGCGATCTGCTGCTCGAGGGCCGAGGCCTGGGCCAGGAAGCCGATCCGCGGGTCGGCGTGGAACGTCTTCTGCCACGCGCCGGTGAGGGTGACGGTCACGAGCCAGGCCATCGGGACGAGCGTCACCCAGACGTGGCGGGCCCGTCCCATCTTCAGCAGGATCGTCGTGGCGACCACGAGGGCGACGGAGGCCAGGATCTGGTTCGCGATGCCGAAGAGCGGCCACAGCGAGTTGATGCCGCCGAGGGGATCGAGGACGCCCTGGAAGAGGAAGTAGCCCCAGGCGGCCACGATGATGGCGCTCGTGGCGAGGGTGCCGCGCCAGGTGCCCCGGGGCAGGGCGCGGCGGAAGCCGGGCCCCGAAGAGCTCCTCGACCATGAACCGGCCGACGCGGGTGCCCGCGTCGAGCACGGTCAGGATGAAGAGGGCCTCGAACATGATCGCGAAGTGGTACCAGATGCCGAGGAGCGACGCGCCGCCGATCGTGTTGCTGAAGATGTGGGCCATGCCGACGGCCAGCGACGGCGCCCCGCCCGTGCGGTTGAGCAGCGTCTCCTCGCCGACCTGCTTCGCCAGCGCCTGCATCGTCGCGGGTCGACGGGGAAGCCCCAGGCGGAGATCGTGGCCGCCGCCTTCTCCGCGGTGGCCCCGACGATCCCGGCCGGGCTGTTGATCGCGAAGTAGACGCCGGGGTCGAGGGCGCACGCGGCGACCATCGCCATGATGCCCACGAAGGACTCCATCAGCATCGAGCCGTAGCCGACGAGGCGCGCGTCCGTCTCCCGCGTGAGGAGCTTCGGCGTCGTGCCGGAGGAGATGAGGGCGTGGAAGCCCGACACCGCGCCGCACGCGATGGTGATGAAGCAGAACGGGAAGATGCGCCGGCGAAGACGGGCCCGGTCCCGTCGACGAAGCGGGTGAGGGGCGGCATGTGGATGGCCGGCCGGACGAGGAGGATGCCGGCGGCGAGGGCGAGCACGACGCCGACCTTGATGAAGGCGGAAAGGTAGTCGCGCGGGGCGAGGAGGAGCCACACGGGCATCGCCGAGGCGGCGAAGCCGTAGACGATCACCGCCGTCGCGAGGGTCGGCCCGCCGAGGGTGAAGACGCGCGCCCACTCCGGCTGGTGCGCGACCCACTGGCCGCCGACGACCGCGCCGAGGAGAAGCAGGAAGCCGACGGCGGAGGCCTCGAGCACGCGCCCGGGCCGCAGGAAGCGCATGTAGACGCCCATGAGCATCGCGATCGGGATCGACGCGGCGATCGTGAAGGCGCCCCACGGCGAGTGCTTGAGGGCGTTGACCACGACGAGGGCCACCACCGCGAGGAGGATGACCATGATCGCGAGGACCGAGATCATGGCGAGGAAGCCCGCCCGGCGGCCGACCTCGTCGCGGGCCATCTGGCCGAGCGAGCGTCCGTCGCGGCGGAGCGAGAAGAAGAGGATGACGAAGTCCTGCACGCACCCGCCGAGGACCGCTCCCGCGACGAGCCAGAGCGTCCCCGGCAGGTAGCCGAACTGCGCGGCGAGGGTCGGGCCCACGAGCGGCCCCGGGCCGGCGATCGCCGCGAAGTGGTGTCCGAGCACCACCCAGCGGTTCGTCGGGACGAAGTCGCGGCCGTCGTCGAGGCGCTCGGCCGGCGTCGCCCGCGTGGCGTCGAGCGAGAGGACCTTCGCCGCGAGGAACGCCGAGTAGAAGCGGTACGCCACGAGGTAGGTGCCGACCGCGCCGGCCACGAAGAAGATGCCGTTGACCGGCTCGCCCCGCGAGAGCGCGATGGCGGCGAGCCCGCCGGCGCCGCAGAGGGCGACGAGCAGCCAGACGATCGTGGAGAGAAGACGGCTCACCCGGGGGCCTCCTCGTTGTCGGGAAACGCGGTCGAGTATACCCGGGGGCCCGCGGGGAGGACTCGCGCGGCGGCGCCGCCGGTCGCGTCGGGACGGCCCGGGGATCCTGGTCCCCGGGCCGTCCGACCAGAGGCGGCGGGTGACGGCGTCAGTAGCAGGTGGCCGTGAGGTCGCTCTTGGCGAGCGACGCGCAGCCGCCGCTGCCGTCGACGACGACGGCGGACGCCTTGAGGGCGCCCTCACGGTTGCGGAGGCCCTCGACGTAGGCCGTGTTGCCGACCTTGATCACGCGGGGGTCGAGCGTGGACCCGTCCGACCACTTGAACTTCGTGCTGCCGTTCGTGTAGACGGTCTTGCCGGCGATCGACAGCGTCGGGTAGTAGCCGCCGGTGGCCGGGGTGCCCGTGTTCGGGCTGCCGTGGACGTCGTCGAGCGCGCCCGTGCTGCTCCCGGAGACGCCGTCGACGCGGCCCTTGAAGCTGAACCACGTCTCCCCGGCGTCGTTCGTCAGGGACATGATCTCCTCGGCGACCACCACCGCGTCTCCGCGCAGCGTGCCCCAGACCTTGATCCGGTCGCCCACCTTGAGGTCGGAGAGCTGGGCCCGTCCGCTCGGCTTCCACACCTTCTGCAGCTGCGTGACGTCGACGGTCCTCCCGGAGACCACGAGCTGGGTCGAGGAGATCGACTCGAGCTGGCCGCTGAACTCGGTCTGGGCGGTCGGAGCGCAGGTCGGGATTCCCGTCACCTGCACGGTGCCGCCCGTCAGCTGGAGGACGACGGTCAGCACCTGGCCGTCGACGAGCCCCTGGACGGTGACCTGGGCGCTCACGCCGCCGCCCTCGATGCGCAGCGTGACCGCGCCGGCCGGCAGTCCGCTGATGAGGAAGCGGCCGTCCTCGTCGATCTCGACCGTGACGCCCTTCGCGCCGACCACCGTGACGGTGTAGCCGCTGCCGCCCGTCGACTGCCGGGTCGACGCCGCGAACGACGAGCCGGCGAACCCCACGCCCTGCACGGTCGCCTGCAGCACCGCCCGCCCGGACGCCACGGCCTCCGGCGTGCCGGTGACGTCGGACGAATGCCCGCAGCCTCCGGCCGCGAGCGCGACGAGTGCGAGCGCCGCCGCGGACGCGAGCGGCGCGAACGGTCTACGACTCTCCTTTCGACACATGTCCCTGGCCTCCTCGGTGGGCGGCGGCCCTTTCCGCCAGCCCGTCGTTCGGGCTCCTGGCGGCTCGGCTGGCCCTGAGGGGAAGGGCCCCGTGGCTCTGCGTCGCCGGGTTGCCCCGGCTTTGCTCTGAGCAGGAGGTCGTCCCGGGCCCGCAGGCTCCGGTTGCGAGAGAAGTTAAGTCCTGTGAACTCGCGGTACGGTGAGAATCGTCACGAGTTGGAGCCGGATTGTGCGCGGCGTCGCTCCCACGGTGCACGATCCGCGTATAGCGGCCCCCGAGTGTGCGGAAGCTCACGCGCCGATCCGCGCGAAGCGCTCGCGCGCGCCGGGCCGAGCGAGCCCTAGAGCAGCGTCCCGCGCAGGATCCGGGCCGCGACCTGGAAGTAGATGACGATGCCGGTGACGTCGACGAGCGTCGCCACGAAGGGGGCCGAGGACACCGCGGGATCCATGCCGAGCTTCTTGAGGATGATCGGCAGCATCGAGCCGGAGACGGTGCCCCAGAGAACGACGCCGATGAGGGACACCCAGATCGTGATCGCCACGAGCGGCCAGTGCGGGCCGTACGTCTGGGGCGAGACGAGCGACCACGCGCTGATCCGCACGAAACCGACGAAGCCGAGGACGCTCCCGAGCACGAGCCCGGAGAAGATCTCGCGCCGCATGACGCGCCACCAGTCGGAGAGGCGCAGCTCGCCCACGGCGAGGGCGCGGATGATGAGCGACGCGGCCTGCGAGCCGGAGTTGCCGCCGCTCGAGATGATGAGCGGCACGAAGAGGGCGAGGACGACGGCGCGGGCGATCTCCTCCTCGAACCGCCCCATCGCGGTGGCGGTGAGCATCTCGGACAGGAAGAGGAGGATGAGCCAGCCGGCGCGCTTGCGGACGAGGGTCCAGAAGGGCGTCGCGACGTACGGCTCGTCCATCGCCCCCGGCTCGACGGCGCCCATGCGCAGGGCGTCCTCGGTGCCCTCCTCGACCATGACGTCGATGACGTCGTCCACGGTCACGAAGCCGGCCACGCTGCCGTCCGCCTCGAGGACCGGCACCGCGAGCAGGTTGTACTTCCCGATCTTCGCCGCCACCGCCTCCCGGTCGTCGAGGGCGTTCACCACCACCGGCTTGCGGCGCATCACCCGGTCGACCGGCTGATCGAGCTCGGCCATCACGAGGTCGCGCAGCGACACCGAGCCGAGCAGGCGCCCGCGGCCCGGCTCCATCACGTAGCAGGCGTAGATCGACTCCTTCTCGCGGCCCACCGCGCGGACGTGCTTCAGGCACTCGGCCACCGTCCACTGCGGCTGCAGGCGCACGAACTCCGTCGTCATGATGCCGCCCGCGGTGTGGGGCGGGTACTGCAGCAGCCGCTCGACCTCGCCGCGCATCTCCGCGGACAGCTTGGGGAGGAGGCGGCGGCGCGCGATCTCGCCCATGCCGCGCACGACGAACGTGCGCTCGTCGGCGGACAGGCCCTCGAGGACCTGGGCCGCGCGGCTCGGCTCCATCTCCTGCAGGATCGCGCTGCGGCGGTTGAGGGTCGGCTGGTCGAAGACCTCCACCGCCCGCGGCACGGCCAGCATGCTCATCACCGCCGCCGCCTCGTGGAGCTTCAGCTGGTTCACGAGGTCGGCCACGTCGGCCGCCTGCAGCTCCGCCACCACCTCGCCGATGCCGACGAAGCTCTCGTCGAGCCGCATCCGGATCCGCTCGAGCAGGTCCTCGGGCGCGCTCACGGAGCCTCCTTCCCGGCGTCCCGCCGCTCGCGGGCCAGCCGCTCCACCCACCGCTGCCGCAGCTCGTCGAGGAGCTCCGCGAAGCGCGGGTCGCGGCGGAGGCCCTCGAGCTTGCGCGAGCCGGCGAGGAGCGGGTAGTTCTCGTTCCCCGTCCGCACCGAGCGCCGGACCCACTCGACCGCGTCGTCGTTCATCCCCTCCATCGCGTAGAAGGAGGCGAGCCACAGCGCGATGTCGGGGTCGGCCGTCGCGACCTCGCGCACCCGGTCGGTGACGAGCGCCCGCGCCTGCTCGTGCTGGCCGCGGGCCGACAGGCACCAGCCGAGGAGGGGGAGCACGCCCTCGAAGTGCGGGTTCTGCCGGAGCACGTCCTCGATGAGCGACTGCGCGTCGTCCACCATCCCGCGGTTGAAGAGCGCGACCGCGAGGAACGTCTTCAGCAGCGGGTGCTCCGGCTCGGTGGCCCGCCCGCTCTCGATCTCCGCGACCGCCTCCTCGAAGCGGCCCTCGTGGGTGAAGATGCGCGCCTTGTTGATCGCCACCAGCACGACGTCCTTCGGGTTCACCACGAGCAGCCGGTCGTATAGGGCGAGGGCGCGCTCGTAGAGGCCGTCGAGGCGGTGGACCATCGCGGCCACGAAGAGCACCGACGGGTCGTCGGGGCACTCCGCGAGGAGCTCCTCGACGCGGGCGTGGGCCTTGTCCTTGTCCCCGTGGTGCAGATCGACGTAGACCATCTGCAGCCGCGCGTTGACGATCGTCGGCTCGATCGCGAGCGCGTGCTTGAGCGAGCGCTCGGCGAGCACGTAGTTCTCGGCCCCGCCCCACCCCTGGGCGTAAAGCACGTAGCAGCGGCCGAGGGTGGCGTGGGCGCGGGCGAACTCGGGGTCCTTGCCGATCGCCTCGTGGAGCAGGCGCACGGCCTCGTCGAGGTCGGCCTCCTCGTGGGTGCGCAGGATGTAGCGGAAGAGCGCGTCGCGGGCCCGGAGGTAGAACTCGTAGGCCTCGGGGCTGCGGGTGAGCGGCCGCTCGATCTGCCGCTGCTCCTCGGCGGTGAGGCGGAGCTTCAGCCCGGCGAGGAGGCGCTCCGCGATCTCGTCCTGCATGTCGAGGAGGTCGCGCGAGGCCACGTCGATCTTGTCCGTCCAGACGAGGGTTCCCGTGGCCGTCTCGACGAGCTGGGCCGAGACCCGCATCCGCTCGGGGGTGCGGATGAAGCCGCCGGCGAGGACGAGGCGCGTCGCGAGCTCCTCCCCGACCCGCCGCGGGTCCACGTTCTGCCCGACGTACTGCGCGACGTAGGCGGAGGGGCGGACCGTGATCGACCGGACGTTCGCGAGCTCGGTGATGACCCCGTCCGCGAGGGAGAACTCGTAGAAGGCGGCGTCGGGGTTGCCGGCGAGGTTGCGGAAGGGGAGGACGGCGAGGGTGGGCTTCTCCTCGGTGCCCCAGCTGGCCGGCCGCGCCGGGGCGCCGGCCGCCGCGGGCCCGGAGCGCGCCTCGCCCGCGACTCCCGCGCCCGGGGCGCGCAGCCGGCCGAGCACCCGGCCGAGGGTGCCCGAGAACGGCCACAGGCCGCGGGCCCTCTGCAGCGGCAGGAACGTGGCCGTCGTCTCGGTCGGCACGACGCCCGTCTCGCGGGTCAGCCGGCGCATGAGCGCCTTCAGCGCGTCGCGGAACGCCGCCATCGTCTGGTAGCGGTCGGCCGGGCGCTTGGCGAGCGCGCGGTCGAGGATCGGCTGGAGGAGGGGCAGGGCCCGCGGGTTCACGTCGGTGATCGGCCGCGGCGTGGCGTTGATGACCGCGCTCAGCACCTCGACCGCGTGGCGGCCGCGGAAGGGCGGCGCGCCCGTGACCATCTCGTACAGCACGACGCCGAGGCTGAAGACGTCCGTCCGGTGGTCGGCGGCCTGGCCGGAGGCCTGCTCGGGGGAGCTGTAGCCCATCGAGCCGTACGGCACGCCCACCTCGGTCAGCGGGTCGTCCGTCCGCGACGGGGTCGCGGAGGGCGCGTCCGCCGTCTCGGGCGCGAGCATCTTGGCGAGGCCGAAGTCGAGGATCCGGGCCTGGCCGCCCGGGCCGACGATGATGTTCGCCGGCTTGAGGTCGCGGTGGGCGATGCCCGCGGCGTGGGCCACCGCGAGGGCGTCCGCGAGCTGGATGGCGATCGAGAGGGCCGAGAGCGTCTCGAGGGGGCGGCCGCCCATGAACTGCTTGAGAGTCGGCCCCTCCACGTACTGCAGCACGATGTAGTAGAGGCCGTCCGCCTCGCCGACGTCGTAGACCGCCTGGATGTGGGGGTTGTCGATGGCGGAGGCGAGGGCGGCCTCGCGCTCGAACCGCCGCCGGGCGGTCTCGCTCGACGCGAGGTCGGGCCGCAGCGCCTTGATCACCACCGGCCGGCTGAGCCGCAGGTCCTCGGCCTTGAAGGCCGTCGCCTGCCCGCCCTGGCCCAGCGTGTCGACGATCCGGTAGTGCGAGACCGTGCTGCCGGGGGCGAGGCTCGTCATGGGGGGCGGTTCCTCACGGCGTCGTCGATGGGAGCGTCCCATTGTAGCCTCGGCGCTTCTCCGGACGCGTGCGAAAACGGTAGACTCTCGTCAGTGCTCAGGGTTCTCGTCGTCGGGAAGGACAGTCTGTCCGGGGAGCTCGGGCCGACGGTCCTCGGGCGCCCCGACATCGACCGGGTGCACGTCGAGGACGCGTCGGTCGCGCTCGAGACCGCCGCGCGCGTCCGCGCGACCATGGTCGTCGTCGACCTGCCGCGGGACGAGGCGATCGTCCTCGTCCGCGCGCTGCGGTCGGGCGCCGAGACACGAGCCAGCGCGATCGTGTGGATGAACCGCTCGGGGGAGCCCGACGCCGAGCCCGAGGTCCTGCGGGCGGGGGCGAACGTGGCGATCGCCCTGCCGGTCGACCCGTTCGTCTGGGACCGGCGCCTCGAGGAGCTCGTGAGCGTTCCCCGCCGGCGGGCGGCCCGGATTCCGGTCCGGCTGCGCGACTGGTCCCACTTCGTCCGGGGCCGCGACGAGGCCGAGGCCGTCGTCCTCAACATCGGCGCCCGCGGGGTCCTCCTCGACACCGGCCGGCCGCTCGAGATCGGCGGCAAGGTCGGCCTCTCCTTCCACCTGCCGGGGGACTCCGCCGAGGTCGCCGTTGTCGGCCAGGTCGTCCGCGTGCAGGCCGGGGCCGAGGGCGGCTTCCGCGCCGGGATCGAGTTCCTCGTCTACCGGGCCGACGCCCGCGAGCGCATCGCGGCGTTCGTCGAGTCCGATCCCCGGCCCGAGCGGCCGGGGGCCGCCGCCGCCGACCTGCCCCTGAAGGTGCGTCCGTTCGACGAGGCCCGGGAGTGGGAGGAGGAGCTGCGGGCGAGCGAGATCCGCAAGGCGATGATCCTCGACTCCGCCCTCGACTGCATCGTCACGGTCGACCACGAGGGCCGGGTCGTCGAGTTCAACGCCGCGGCGCGCCGGCTGTTCGGCTACACGCGGGCCGAGATCCTCGGCCGGGAGATCGCCGAGACGCTCGTCCCGCCGGCCCTGCGCGAGGAGCTCCGCCGGCGCCTGCGCGAGTTCGTCCAGACCGGCGAGAGCCAGGACCTCGGCCGCCGCCGCGAGGCCGCGGCGATGCGCGCCGACGGCGCTCTCGTGCCGGTCGAGGTCTTCGCCGTGCCGGCCTACGTCAAGGGCCGGGTGCTGCTGACGGCCTACATCCGCGACCTCAGCGAGGTCCGTCGCGAGCAGCGGCTCGCGGTGGCGCGCCAGCGCGCGACCCAGGCGCTCACGGCGTCGCTCTCGCTCGCCGAGGCCGCCCCGTCCGTCCTCGACGCCATCCTCGGCGGCCTCGCGTGCGAGGAGGCGCGGCTGTGGGTCCTCGACGAGGGCGATCCCGTCCGCCTCTCGCTCGCCGGCGCGTCCTCGGCCGCCCTCGTTCCGGCCCTCGCCGCTCCCGACGAGACGCTGGCCCGCGAGTCGGTGGACAGGAAGGTGCCGGTCTGGGACGGGCCCCCGCCCGGCGCTCCCGGCGCCGCGCTCGCGGTGCCGGTGCGGGTGGGCGGCCAGACGCTCGCGGTGCTCGAGGTCCGCAACCCGCGGGCCCGCGAGCGGGACGCCGGCTGGGTCGCGACCCTCGGCGACGTCGGCAACCAGCTCGGGCTCTTCCTGAAGCGCCAGCGGGCGGAGGCGGACCTCCAGCGGTTCGCCCGGTACGACGGGCTCACCGGGCTGCCGAACCGCTCCTTCTTCCTCGACACCCTCGAGCGGACGCTTGCCCGCGCCCGCCGGCGCCGGTCGCGGCTCGCCCTGCTGTTCCTGGACCTCGACGGCTTCAAGTCGGTGAACGACCAGCTCGGGCACGCCGCGGGCGACACCGTCCTGCAGACGATGGCCGAGCGCCTGCGCGCGGGGACGCGCTCCTCGGACCTCGTCGCCCGCATCGGCGGCGACGAGTTCACGGTGCTCGTGCAGAGCCTCGCCCGGGCCGACGACGCCGCGCTCATCGCGCGGGCCCTCATCGACCGGCTGGACCGGCCGTGCTCGGTGGAGGACCAGGAGATCGCGCTCGGCGCGAGCGTCGGCATCGCCGTCTACCCCGAGGACGGGACCGACGCCGACACCCTCCTGCGCAACGCCGACCTCGCGATGTACCGGGCCAAGCAGGAGGGGCGGAACACCTACCGCTTCTTCACCGCGGAGATGAGCGAGCGGGCCCTCGAGCGCATGCTGCTGCTCGACAGCCTCCGGGTGGCCCTCGACCGCGACGAGTTCGAGCTCGTCTACCTGCCGGTCTTCCGCGCCGGCGGCGGGCCCACCGCCCTCGAGGCGCTCCTGCGCTGGCGCCACCCGAAGCTCGGCCTCGTCGCCCCCGCCGCGTTCATCGCGCAGGCCGAGGAGAGCGGCCTCATCCTCCCGATCGGCGCCCGCGTCCTGCGGATGGCCACCCGCTTCGTGGCCTCGCTGCCGGCGCCCGACGTGCACCTCGTGGTGAACCTCTCGCAGCGGCAGTTCATGCAGCCGAACCTCGTCGACGTCGTCTTCGAGGCCCTCGAGCAGAGCGGCCTCGCCGCCTCGCGGCTCGAGCTGGACCTCACCGAGCCGACGGTCATGGCCGAGAGCGACGAGACGACGGAGCGGATCCGCCAGCTGCGGGACATGGGCGTGCGGCTCGCCCTCGACGACTTCGGCACCGGCTACTTCTCGATCGGGCGCCTGCGCGAGCTCGGCATCCACCGCCTGAAGATCGACCGCTCGTTCGTCGGCGGGCTGCCGGGGAACGAGGAGCACGCGATCCAGGTGAAGGCGATCCTCGCCCTCGCCCGCGCCCTCGGCATCGAGGTCGTGGCCGAGGGCGTCGAGACGGACGCCCAGCGCGACTTCCTGACGGACCAGGGCTGCGAGTCGCTCCAGGGCTACCTGCTGAGCCAGCCCCTGGCGGTCGACGACGTCGCGGCGTTCCTCGCCGGCCGGTAGCCCGGCCGGCGGCCCTCAGTCGAGGGTCGCGCGTTCCTTCCCGCTCTCGAGCGAGGCGAGGAGCGCGAGCTGGGCCCGCGCGCGGTCGAGGTTGTGGCCGGGGCGCGCGATCTTGTAGTACCGGTCGCCGTCCACGTGGTCGCCGAGGAACCGCAGCGCCTGCTCGTAGACGATGACCTCGGCCCCGGTGCGGAGGAGCGCCCGCTCGGCCGGCGAGAGGGCGTCGCCCGCTCCCTCCACGAAGCCCGCCGCGAGCGCCTCGTAGAACGCCGGCCGCACCGCGACCTTCGCGAGGTCCGTCTCGTCCTCGTCGGAGTCGCTCACCCCGGAGCGGACGAGGTCGCCGAAGTCGTGGAGGGAGAGGCCGGGCATCACCGTGTCGAGGTCGACGACGCAGAGCCCCTCGCCGGTCGCCTCGTCGAAGAGCACGTTCGCGATCTTCGCGTCGTTGTGGGCCGGCCGCTCGCGGATCTCGCCGTCGGCCACCCGCGCGGTGAGGGCGGCGGCGAGCGGGCGGCGGTCGAGGATCGCCTCGATCTCGCGCCGCGCGGCGCCGGCGCGTCCCACGCGGTCCTCGGCCACGATCCGCTCGAACGTCGCGACCCGCGAGGGCGTGTCGTGGAACCCGGGGATCGTCTCGAAGAGGCGCGGCTCGGGCAGGTCGGCGAGGTGGCGCAGGAAGCGGCCGAAGGCCCGGGCCGTCTCCCGCGCCTCGCCCTCGGTGGCCGCCCGCTCGACGGACCGCGTGCCCTCGATCCAGGGGACGAGGCGCCAGGTCTCCCCCTGCGCGTCGACGTGGTCGGTCCGGCCGTCGACGGCGGCCACGAGGCGCAGGACGCGCCTCTCCGCGTCGGCCGCGCCCTCCGCCGCGAGGTGGGCCGCCACGTGCCGCGTGACCCGCGTCATGTTGGCCATGACCTCGGCCGGCCGGCGGAAGACGTGCTGGTTGATGCGCTGCAGGAGGTAGCGGGACTCGGCTCCGCCCGCGCCGGCGAAGCGGGCCTGCCACGAGTGGTTGATGAGGCCGCCCGCGTGGGGGGCGAGCGACGCGAGGCGCCCGGGCACGTCGAACCGGCCGAGGACGAGACGCGCGTCCTCGTTCGTCGGCGCGGGCCGCGTCAAGCCCAGAGCTCGCGCGGGTACTCGCCGCGCTCGACGAGCGACTCGAGCATCGCGACGAGAGAGGGGCGGTCGCCCGGGTAGGTGAGGCCGCCCCAGGGTCCGCCGCCCTCGAGGACGCGGACGCGCGCGCGCCCGGCGTCGACGAGGTCCTGCACCGCGGAGAGCAGGTAGTACTCCGCCTTCGGGCTCTGCGCGTTCGCGGCGAGGAAGCGCGCGAAGCCGTCGCGCAGCGCGGGGAGGAACGCCGGCGTGAAGCCCCAGAAGTTCATCGACACCGGCGTGCGTCCGGGGATCGTCTTCCAGGAGCCGTCCTCGTCGAGCGCCCGCGCGTCCTTCGTGTCGCCGGCCCGCTCGACCTTCAGCCACTCGCGGATCTCGACGAGGTGCTGCGTGGCGTCGACGGTGCACACGCCGCGGCTCACCGGGCCCCCGGGGCTGAGGGTCGTCTCGAGCGGGAAGCCGACGAGCGACAGCTCGAGGACCGGGCCCTCGTGCGGCTGGGAGAGGAAGCCGGCGAGGATGCGGTACGAGGCGCGGCCGTAGAAGTCGTCGGCGTTGATGACCGCGAACGGGCCGTCGAGGAGCGGCGCGGCGGCGAGCGTCGCGTGGCCGGTGCCCCACGGCTTCGTTCGCCCGGGCGGGTTCGCCTGGCCGTCGGGCAGCGCGCCCTGGACCGCGTAGGAGACGGGGATGCGGGTGGCGATGCGGTCGCCGACGAGCGCCCGGACGTCCGCCTCCATCCCGGGGGCGACGACGAGCACCACGCGGTCGAAGCCGGCGCGCCAGGCGTCGTAGGCGGAGTAGTCGAGGAGGGTGGCGCCGCCCGGGCCGACGCGGTCGACCTGCTTGAGGCCGCCGTATCGGCTGCCGATGCCGGCCGCGAGCACGACGAGAGTGAGGCTCATGCAGGGACGGATGTTAGCTCAGCCGCGCGACCGGCGGGCACCGGTAGCGGGCGTGGCGCGAGGCCTCAGGCCGACAGCGCCGCCGCCTCGAAGCCGAGCGGCAGCACGTAAGCGCCGTCCGCGTGGCGCACGGCGCCGGTCGGGACGAGCACCACCTCCCACCGCCCGCAGCTCGGGCACGCGACGGCGAGCGGGATCGGCACGTCCTGCACCGCGCGCCGGTACACGACCGCGAACGGGCGGCGGCAGTGGGGAGCGTGGCAGCGGTGCCGGTCGACGGTGGTGTCGTCCATACCGCCGTGGCCAGGAGCAAGGGGCGTACCGGGCAGCCACTCCGTCGGCCCGCCGCCCGGCCGCCGCGGTGCCGGGCCAGTCGGGAAGCAGAGAAGTGACTGAAGAGACGAGTGTTCCTCGGTGCGTCGCGGGGTCCGGCCGCAGGCGCCGGCCCGGGCCGGCCCGCCCGGATGTCTCCTTTCCGGACGAGCCGGAGGAGGTTCGCCCGGGCGGGTCGGCCGAAGCGCGGAAGCGCCTACTTCCCGCCGGCGAAGGACGGGAGCGCGAGGCTCCGCATCGTGTGCAGCCCCGGCCGCGCCTCGAGCACGCGCGGGATCGTGTTCACGGTGATCGACGCGGTGGCGACGTCGCCGTGGTACCCGCCGAGCGCCTTCACGCACAGGCGCGGGGAGCCCTCGATCGTCACCTGGTCGAAGGTCTCCGGAGCGCCGAGATAGGCCTCCATGTGGAGGACGACGACGGGCTTCCCGTCGCGGTACCCGAGGCCGTCCTGCACGATCCCGCACACCCGGCCGGCCTCGACCTTCAGGAACTGGCTCTCGACCGGCGCCTCCGCGACCTTCGGCTGGATCTCGTCGGTGATGCGGTCGAGCTTCCAGCCGAGCGCGTCGCCGATCATCGCGATCGACTCCGTGAGGCCGACGTGCCGCACCGAGAGGTCCTTCACCTTCTCCGCGAACTCGGCGGTGGTGAGGCCGGAGCCGATCTTCTTCTGGAACGGCAGCCGGCGGATGCGGGCGTCCTGGATGCGGTCGATCCGGATGGCGTCGACCTTCTCGCAGATGCCGGTGAGGGCGATCGGCAGCGCGTCCATCGCGAAGCCGGGGTTGATCCCGGTCCCCACCACCGCGACCTTCGCCTTCTTCGCCGCGGCGTCGATCTTCCGCGCGAGCGCCCGGTTCGAGAACCAGGGGTAGGCGAGCTCCTCCGTGGTCGAGACGATGGGCACGCGGCGCTTCAGCACCGCCTCGATCTGCGGCCAGACCTTCCGGAGCGCCGAGCTCGTGCACAGCACGGCCGCCTGCGGCTTCGACTTCCGGATGGCGGCGTCGGCGTCGGCCACGACCTTGACGCCGGCTCTTCGGCCGAGGCCGATCACCTCGCCGAGGTCCTTCCCGACCTTCGCCGGATCGACGTCCACGGCCGCGACGATCCTGAAGTTCCTCCGGGCCGCGAGCTGGCGCGCGACGCCCGCGCCGATCGGGCCCAGTCCCATGATCATGACCTTGGTCGGCATGCCTTAGGGCTCCTTGATGATGAGGCGCCCCACGACTCGCCGGCCGTCGCGGAGCGCGAGCGATCATACCGCCGCGGCCCCCGGGATCAGGATCGGTACTTGATGAGGAGCACCTCGTTGCCGCGCTCGTTGTAGATGAGCTCGTCTATGACCTTGCCCGCGAGGAGGAGGCCGAAGCCCCCCGGGCGCAGGCCCTGCTCGGCCCGGGTGAGCACGTGGGCGACGGGGTCGTCCGGCGGGTTCGACACCGCCGCGTGGTCGAGATCGCCCCGGTCGAAGCCGGGGCCGGGGTCCTTCACGTAGTAGACGATCGTGCGCGCGGTGCGGACCGCGGTGACCTCGACCACCTGGCTCGGGTCGAAGCGGCCGCCGTGCTCCATGGCGTTCATCAGGATCTCGCGGAACGCGAGCAGCAGGCCGTCGCGGTCCGGCTCGGGCAGCTCCTTCGCGAGCTCGTCGAGAAACGTGACCAGCCGCTCCGCGGTGAGGAGCCGGCAGTTCACGCGCAGGCTGATCCAGTCCTCGGTGGCCGACACGACGCGGATCCCGTCCTTCCAGCTCGGCGGCTCGGCGAGGGCGCGGGCCGTCATGTCGGCGATCTCCGAGGCGTCGAACGGCGCGGTGAAGCACGCGAAGACGCTCGCCCGGAGGGCCGCGATGACGCTGCCCGCCGTGCTCTCCGCCGCGAGCGCGATCGCGCGGATGCCGGGGCGCGCGCGGCGGGCCTCCTCGACGAACTCGACGTCCTCCTCGAGGGGCGTCGCCGGGCTCGTGACCACCACGTCGTAGCCGACGCGGCGCAGGCGGCGCAGGGCGGCCACGTCGCCGGCCGCCACGTCGATCGTGTGGTCGGCGAGGAGCGGGGAGGCTTCGAGCGCTTCGCGCAGGCGCGGCTCGGGCGAGACCAAGAGCAGTCGGGCCATGGGGTCTCCGGGTACGGCATTGTAGACGCGCGGCCGTCCGGCGCAGAATCGAGCCGAGTCACGGGAGGGTGCCATGAACAGGCGCGAGTTCGTGATCGGCGCGGCAGGCGCGGGCGCGGCGATGGCCGCGGCCTTTCCCGCCGGCCTCGCGGGCGTCGAGCGCGTCGCCCACGCGTCCGGCCTCGAGCGGCGCTCGCTCGGGAGGACGGGGGAGAAGCTGTCGATCGTCGGGTTCGGCGGGATCGTGGTCATGAACGCCACCGCCGCGCAGGCCGCCGGGCGGGTGCGCGCGGCGATCGACGCCGGCGTCAACTACTTCGACGTCGCGCCGAGCTACGGCAACGCGGAGGAGATGCTCGGCCCCGCGCTCGAGCCGTACCGCAAGGGCGTCTTCCTCGCCTGCAAGACGCAGGGGCGCACGAAGGACGCCGCGAACGCGGAGCTCGAGAGCTCGCTGCGCAAGATGCGGACCGACCACTTCGACCTCTACCAGCACCACGCGGTCACGAAGAAGGCGGACGTCGAGGCGATCCTCGGCCCGGGCGGGGCCATGGAGGCGTTCGAGGCGGCGAAGAAGGCGGGCAAGGTCCGCTTCCTCGGCTTCTCGGCGCACTCGGTCGAGGCGGCCCTCGCGCTGATGGACGGCGCGGCGTTCGACACCATCCTCTTCCCGGTCAACTACGCGACCTGGCACGCGGGCGGCTTCGGCCCGCAGGTCCTCGCGAAGGCGCAGGAGAAGAACATGGGCATCCTGTGCCTCAAGGCCCTCGCGAAGGGCCCCCTCGCGGAGGGGGCGAAGAAGCGCTACGAGAAGTGCTGGTACGAGCCGTTCGACGAGCCCGAGGAGGCGCGGCAGGCTCTGCGGTTCACGCTCTCGCACCCCGTGACGGCGGCCGTGCCGCCCGGCGACGAGACGATCTGGGCGATGGCGCTGCGGCTCGCGCAGGGCTTCCAGCCGATGTCGCCGGCCGAGGCCGAGGCCATCAAGTCGAAAGGCCAGGCGGCGAAGCCGCTCTTCCGCTTCCCGAGCCGGGACGCGTAGCCGGGCGGGCGGCGCCGCCCTGGCGCGCCTTCAGTTCCCGACGACCAGCCGGATGCCGCGGTAGGCGTCGCCGGCCGCCGCGCCGCGGCCCGGGCTCTTCGCCGGGACGTCGGCGCTCCCGCCGAGGAGCACGCCCCGGCCGTCCTCGCCCGTCGCCCACTCGGCCACGTTGCCGCCGACGTCGTGCAGGTCGTCGTTCTCGCCGGCTCCCGCGTGGCGCCCGACCTCCTCGAGGAGCGGCGCCGCGCCCCCGAGCTCCTTCGCCTTCTCGCGCAGGCTGGCCGCGTCCTCCGGGTTCGGCGGGTAGCCGGCCCAGGCGTCGAGCGTGTTCTCGTCGTCCCCGGGCGCGGCGTAGAGCGCCTTCACCTCGGCCGCCTTCGGCAGCCGCCACGGCTCGCCGGTCGCGCGAGCGAGCCACGCCGCGTAGGCCGCCGCCTTCTCGTAGGGGATCCCGCTCGCCGGCCAGTTGGCCGTGGCCGGGTCGAACCGGTACGCCCGGTCGAAGGCCGCGTACTGCGCCCGCGTCACCTCGAAGCGCGACAGGCGCAGGCCCTCGTGCTCGACCGTCTCCGGCACGAGGAGGCCCTTCACGGTGCGGCCGTAGGCCGTGCCGACCCGCGCGAAGCCCTTCCGCTCGAGCGCCCTCGCGAGCGGCGAGCCGTCCTTCACCGCCGCGTCCCCGGCCGGCGTGCCGAAGAGGTAGCGGTCGAACCACGCGAGGTCCTCCTCGACCTTGCGCTTCTGGTGGGCGTACTTCTGCAGGCCGTGCGGCTCGCCGGGGAAGGTGACGAAGCGGACGGGCGCCTTGCCCGACCTGCTGCATCACGCGGAAGTGCGACCAGCTCTGGCTCGGCGGCACGTTGCGGTCCTCGGTGCCGGTGTAGACGATCATCGGCGTCGTCACGTCCTTCAGCCGGAAGTAGGGCGACTTGCGGACGTAGAGCTCCGGGTCCTCGTACGGGGCCTTGCCGAGGTAGTAGTTGTCGAAGGACGCGCCGAAGTCGACGTTCCCCCAGTCGCTGATCCACTCGACGTCGCCCGCCCCGGCCGAGGCGACCTTGTAGCGGCGCGAGCGCGTGACGAGCTCCGTGGTGAGGATGGAGCCGTTCGACCAGCCCATGGTGGCGAGCCGGTCAGGGTCCGCGAGGCCCCGTGCGATCACGGTGTCGACGCCCTTCTCGAGGTCGACCCGCTCGAGGTCGTAGTAGTTGCCGCAGCAGATCGACTCCACCCAGTCGAGGCCGAAGTTCGAGCTGCCGTGGTTGACCTCGAGGAGGAAGGCGCCCTTCTGCGCGAGGAGGAGCTTCGGGTAGTCCCAGCCCTGGCTCCAGACGTCCATGTCGGCCCCGCCGGCGGGGCCTCCGTGGATCGAGAGGAAGAGCGGGTGCTTCGTCCCCTCCTTCCAGCCGAGCGGGTAGTAGAGGAGCCCCGTGACCTCCTCGTCGCGCGCGCCCTTCCAGCGGAGGACCTCCATCCGGTGCACCGGCTTCTTCGCGTGGCCGGGGTTGAGCGTCGTCAGCACGGCCTCGTCGGCCAGCCGCGCGCCCTCGAGCCGAGCCCGATGGAGCTGGGGCGGCTTCGTCGCCGTCGAGTGGTCGTAGACGACCGTGGCCCCGTCGCGGCCGATCGCCCAGTCGAAGACGTGCGGCACGTGGGCGCCGGCGAGGTCCTGGCGCGCGAAGCCCCCGCCCGCGCGCACGTAGCGCGCCGGCCGGTGGACGATCCCGTCCGCGAGGAGGGCGAGGAACCCGTCGGCCGTCGGGAGCACCGCCTTCGTCCCGAGGCCGTTCTTCCACTGCAGGTCGACGGGGGCGGCCGCCCCGCTCGCCGCGTCGACGTACTGCAGGAGCTCGATGGTGGCGGTGAAGTAGGTCGGGTGCGACGAGTACGAGTGGGTGACGTAGAAGCCCTTCGAGTCGGGGGCCCAGGCGACGCCCGTCGGCAGGACGCGCTTCCCTTCGAAGACCGTCCGGGCCGTCCCCGCCGCGAGATCGTGGACCTTCAGCACCGGCAGAGTCCGGTGGTCGTACTGGAAGCTCAGCGACTGCGCGTGGAGGGCGGCCGCGTACCGCCCGTCGGGCGAGAGCTCGACCCACTCGATCCAGTCGCGCCCGTCGGTGAGGCGGGTGAGGGCGCCGTCCTTCGCCGAGACGGCGAAGAGGCGGACGGGCGGCGTCGCCTCCGCGTCCTCGATCGGCTCGGAGGTGTCCTTGGCCTCCTTCCGCTTCCGCTCGTCGAGGCTCTTCTCCTCGGCGGCGGCCACCACGAGGGTCTCGGCGTCCTTCCACCCGAAGTCGGCGATCTCGCGGTCGAGCTTCGTGAGCGGCCACGGCTCGCCGCCGGCCGCCCGCACGAGCCAGATCTGCGTCTTGTCGTCCTCCTCGTCCGCCGCCTTCTCGCCTTCCTCCCCGCCGTCGTCGGGCCGGACGCGGTTGCTCAGGAACGCGATCGTCCGGCCGTCGGGCGAGAAGCGCGGATGGGTGTTGCGGTCCTTGCCGCGGGTGAGGGCGGTCTCGTCGGGGGCGCCGTCGAGGCGCGACAGGAAGAGGTTCGCGACACGCGCGCCCTTCTTCGCGTCCATCGCCGTCTTCACCCAGACGACGGTCCGCCCGTCGGGCGCGACGCGGAAGTCGCGCGCCGCCTCCTCGAGCAGGATGTCGTCGACCGTCCAGGTCCGCGCCGACGTCGCGCGGGACGCGGCCGGAGCGGCCGGCTCCGCGGCGCGGGCCGGGGCACCCGCGAGGAGGGCGGCCGGCAGGTACGAGACGAGCGCGAGACGCAGCACGGCCGGGCGGGAGGGCATGGGTCACCTCGTGCGAACCGGGAGTATAGGGCCGCGCGGACGCTCGCGCCTCGGCTGGCTAGCGGCTCTTGCGGTCGAGCTCCGCCAGGGCGAACGCGTAGGCGCCGACGGCGACGGCCTCGCTCGTGCCGAGGCGAGAGAGGCCGACGCCGATCCGCTTCAGGGGGTCGTAGGCGACCTTCCGGCCCGAGCCCGGAACCGGGACCTCGACCGCCTCGCCCGCGACGAACGCGGCGCGCTCCGCCGGGTCCTCGAGGTTGAAGGCCTTCACCTCCATCCGCGAGAACGAGCCCGACGGCGTGTCGTAGGCGGCGTTCATCTCGGCCACGATCGCGGGCAGGAAGAAGTGCGCGGCGCCGGTCAGCCCGCCGCCGACGACGACGAGGCCGTCGACGAGGGTGATCGCCGTCGCGAGCGCGTCGCCCGCCGCCTCGCCCATCTTCCGGAACGCCTCCCGCGCGGCGGCCGCGTCGCCGGGCCGCTCGCCCCGGCCGATCGCGTCGATGTCGCGCGGCTCGGGCGCGGCGTCGAAGGAGATCCCCGCCCGCTCGGCGTAGACGCGTCGGACGGCGCGGATGCTGACCGACTCCTCGATGTTCCAGCGCGGCTCGTGCTTGCTCCGGAGGAGCCAGATCTCGCCGCCCGCCGCGTTGTCGCCGATCCACAGCCGTCCGTCCTGCACGATGCCGCCGCCGAAGCCGGTGCCGAACGTGGCGCCGAAGAGGTTGCGGAACCGCTTGGGGCTCTTCGCCTGCTCGAGCAGCCCGTTCACCCACGGCAGCAGGCCCGCGATCGCCTCGCCGAACGCGAAGAGGTCGCCGTCGTTGTTGATGTAGACCGGCACGCCGAACACGTCCTCGAGCATGGGGCCGACGGCGACGCCGCCCTTGAACCCGGGCAGGTTGCCGAGGTCCCCGATGATCCCGCGCGGGTAGTCGGCCGGCCCCGGGAAGGCGAAGCTGATCGCGACGGGCGCGGCGGGCGCGGCGTCCTTCACCCGGCGGAAGCCCTCGCGGAGCGTCTCGAGGCAGCGGGGGAGGTCGTCGCCGTTCGAGGGCAGGGCGACCGGCTCGCCGACGGGCCGCCCGCCCCGCGCGGCCGAGAAGCGGAAGTTCGTCCCGCCGGCGTCGAGGGTGAGGACGACCCGGCCGTCCTTCTCGTAGCCCACGTCAGGCCGCCTTCGCCGTCCGCGTGCCGCGGAACGAGAGGGCGAGGAGGTAGACGAAGCCGGCGAGGGGCACGAGGAACGCCGGCCCGAGGCCGGCGGTGTCGCGGATGCGGCCCATGAGCGGCGGCAGGACGGCGCCGCCGAAGATCGCCATGCACATGAGGCCCGAGAGCTCGGCGCCGCGCTCCGGCCGCGCCTCCACGGTCAGGGAGAAGAGGACGGGCCAGATGTTCGCGAACCCGAGGCCGGCGAGGGCCACCCCCGTCACCGCCAGCGCGGGGACGCCGGAGAGCACGCAGAGGATGCCGGCCGCGCCGAGGGCCGCGCTGAGGCGGAAGAACGCGCGGGAGGACAGCACGCGCAGGGCGCCGCTCCCGAGGAGGCGGCCGACCGTCAGGCCGACGAAGAAGAGCGTCGAGCCGAGGGCCGTCGACTCGCGGCCCCAGTCGACTCCGGCGAAGCGCAGGTTGTCGGCGGTGAAGCCGAGAGACTCGAGCCGCGGGCCGAGCCACGTGTTCATCCCGACCTCGGCGCCGACGTAGAGGAAGATCCCCAGCACGGCGAGGCCGAAGGCCGGCTCGCCGAGGAGCGAGAGCGACGAGCCGACGCTCGGCGGGACCTCAGCCCGGGTCTCCCTGATTTTCAGGGCCAGCACCGAGACGAGCGCGATGACGGTGAGCGCGAGGAACACGGGGAAGATCCGCCGCCAGCCGAGCTCGCCCACGGCGAGTAGGCCGACGAGGAACGTGCTCACCACGCTCCCGACGCCCTTCACGAACTGCGCGAGGCTGAGGTTGCTCGCGAAGCGGCCCTCGGGGGAGACGTCCCGCATGATCGGGTTGCCCGCGACCTGCAGGAACGTCGTGCCCACCCCGAGCACGAAGACGCCGGCCAGCAGGAGGGCGAAGCCGGGCACCGTCACCGTCGGCACGAGGACCCCGACCGCGACGAGCGCGAGGGCGAGCAGCATCATGCTCTTCTTGCCGATGCGCGCGGCGAGGACGCCGCCCGGCACGCTGAAGATCGCGAACGCCACGAACGCGAACGCCGGCAGCAGGCCGGCCATGAAGCCGGAGAGCGCGTACTGCTTCTGGATCGTGCTCGCGAGAGGGCCCATCGCGTCCACGAAGCCCATCGCGAAGAAGACGAGGAAGATCGGCAGCGTCCGCAGGCTCATTCGTTCACTCCCGTCGGGAAGCGGGGGCGGGAAGCCGGCCGCCCGCCGCCGCGGCGTCGCAGGTTCCGGGGAGGCTATGCGAGACGCGGGGGGCGGTCAACGGACCCTCGCCCCGGCGGGGCGGGCGGGTCAGGCCGGCCGCGGGCCGCCCGCCCGCCGCGCGGCGAGCACGTCGCGCAGGGTCGCGGAGAGCTGGGCCCGGGTGAAGGGCTTGTGCAGCAGCCGCTCGTCCGGGGAGTAGTCCTTGCCGCCGGGCAGGACGTCCGAGGCGTAGCCCGACATCATCACGACCGCGACGTCCGGCCGCATCGCGCGCAGGACGGACGCGAGCTCGCGGCCGTTGCGCCCGGGCATGACGAGGTCGGTCAGGAGCACGTCGATCCGCCCGCGGTGCCGCCTCGCGACCTCGATGGCCTCGTCCGCCCGCGAGGCGGGGAGGACCTCGAAGCCCAGCGAGACGACGAGGTCCTCCATGAGCGAGCGCAGTCCCTCCTCGTCCTCGACGAGGAGCACGGTCCCGCTGTGTCCCTCGATCGCCTCGTCCGGCGGGGCCGTCGTCGGCGCCGCCGCCCCGTCGCCGGCGCCGGCGCGGACGAGCGCCGGCAGCGAGATGCGGAACGTCGTGCCGGCGCCCGGCGCGCTCGCCACGCTGACCTCGCCCCCGAGCTGGGCCACGATGCCGTAGACCGTGGCGAGCCCGAGGCCGGTGCCGCGCCCCACCTCCTTCGTCGTGAAGAACGGCTCGAAGACGTGGGCGAGCGTCCCCTCGTCCATGCCGACGCCGGTGTCGCTGACCGTCAGCACCACCTGGCCGGTCCGCGCCGAGCCGCGGCCGCCGCCCGTCACCTCGATGCGCAGGCGTCCGCCGGAGGGCATCGCGTCGCGGGCGTTCCCGGCCAGGTTCAGCAGCACCTGCTCGATCTGCACCGGGTCGGCCGACACCGGCGGCAGGCCGGGCTCGACGACCACCGACATCTCGATGTCCTCGCCGATGATCTGGCGCAGCAGGCTCTCGGCCTCGTGCACGACCGCGCCGAGCCGGACCGGCTGGAGCTCGAACGTCTGCTTGCGGCTGAAGGCGAGCAGCTGGCGCGCGAGGCCGGCCGAGCGCCCGGCCGCCTTCCCGATCTCCTCGAGGCGCGCCCGGCCCGGGTGGTCCGAGGGCAGGTCGCGCAGGAGGAGCTCGGCGTGCCCCTGGATGATCCCCAGCATGTTGTTGAAGTCGTGGGCGACGCCGCCGGCCAGCCGGCCGATGGCCTCCATCTTCTGGGCCTGGGCGAGCTGTGACCGCGTCCGCTCGAGCGCCGCCGCCGCCTCCTTGCGTGCGGTCACGTCCTCCCCGAGCGCCATGTAGTTCGTCACCCGGCCGTCCGGCGCGCGCACCGGCGTGATCGACACGTCGACCCAGAACGGCGAGCCGTCGGGGCGGAAGTTGCCGATCTCGCCGCGCCAGGTGCCGCACGCCTCGACGTCGCGCCACATGTTCCGGAACGGCTCGGGGTCGGCCTGGGCCGCCTGGAGCACGCGGATGTCCTGGCCCCGCAGCTCCTCCGCACCGCGGCCCGTCATCGCGCAGAAGCTCCGGTTCGCGTAGACGATGCGGTGCTCGGCGTCGGCGATGACGAGCGTGACCGGGCTCTGGTCCACGGCCTGGCCGAGCATCTGGAGCTGGCGGGCGGCCTGCCGCTGCTCGGTCACGTCCTGGCCGATCGCGAGCACGAGCCCGCCCGGCAGCGGCACCGAGCACCACGACAGGATCGCCGGCGTTCCGTCTCGGCCCGCGAGCGTCGCGTCGCGCCAGCGGCCGTCGGCCGCGCGGATCTGCTCGAGCGTCCGCGCGCGCTCCGCCGGGTCCGGCAGGAGCGCGGCGGCCGCGTGCTCCAGGATGACGCCGGGCGGCAGCGTCGTCAGCCGCTCGAACTCCAGGTTGACGAGCTGCATCCGCCCGTCGGGCCCCATCAGGACGACGGCGAGCGGGGCGTGGTCGACGATCGCCTGCAGGAGCTCCTTCTGGTGGCGCAGCTCCTCGCGCGCGGCCTCGTGCTCCGTGATGTCCGCCGCCGCCGCGATCGCCCCCCGCAGCGCGCCCGCCTCGTCGCGCAGCGGGGTGGCGTTCAGCAGCAGGCGGACGCGCCGTCCGTCGGGGAAGACGACGTCGTGGACGTGGTTCCGGACCTCCTCGCCGCGCGCGGCGCGCTGGATCGGCAGCTCGTCGGGCGCCAGCGTCACGCCGTCCTGGACGATCACGTGCCGGGGCGCGAGGGCGCCCGGCGCGGGAGTGAGGGACACGTTCTCGTCCGTCTCGGCCCGCAGCACGCGGTTCGCCGCCGCGTTCCCGGTGATCCGCCGCCCCTCGGGGTCGTGCGCGATCCAGACGGGGTTCGGGATGGCGGTCAGCACCGCGAAGAGCTCCGCGGCGCGCCGTCTCTCCCGGGCCTCGGCCTCGCGCAGGGCCGCCTCGACCCGCGCCTTCTCCCGCCGGTTCTGCGCCTCCGCGAGCGCCCGCTCGACGGCCGGCCCGATGCGGGACAGGCGGTCCTTGAGGATGTAGTCGGCGGCCCCGGCCTTCATGCAGGCGACCGCGATCTCCTCGTTCATCGACCCGGTGACCATCACCACGGGCGTGTCGGGCGCGTGCTCCTGGACGAGGCGGAGGGCCGCCATGCCGTCGAACGTGGGCAGCGAGTAGTCGGACAGCACGAGGTCCGGCCGGAACTCCGCGAGGGCCGCGACGAGCCCCTCCGGGGTGTCCACCACCCGGTGCTCGAACTCGAGCCCGGCCCGCCGCAGCTCGAGCCGCTCGATCTCGACGTCGAGGCGCGAGTCCTCCACCAGGAGGAGGCGCAGCGGGTTCACGCGCGCGCCTCCGCCGGCAGGGAGAAGCTGAAGGTCGCGCCCTCGCCAACGCCGGCGACGACGTCGACCCTCCCGCCGTGGCGCTCGACGATCCGCTGCACGAGCGCCAGGCCGACGCCGGTGCCCTCGAACTCGAGGTCCCCGTGCAGCCTCTGGAAGACGCCGAACAGCCGATGCGCGTGGCGCATGTCGAAGCCTACGCCGTTATCCCTCACGCTGTACACCGCCCGCCCGTCCTCGAGCCGGCCCGACACCTCGACCCGCGGCGCGTCGCGGCCGGCCGAGAACTTGAGCGCGTTCCCGAGGAGGTTCGACAGCACCTGCCGCAGGAGGACCTGGTCGGCCACCGCCGGCGGCAGCTCGCCGAGCACGAGGCGGGCCCGCGTCGGCGTCCCCGCCGTGAGCTCCGACCAAACCGAGGCCGCGAGCGCCTGGACGTCGACCGGGGCCTTCTCGAGCTCGGTCCGGCTCGCCCGCGAGAAGGCCAGGAGGTCGTCGATCAGGACTCCCATGCGGCGGGCCCCCTCGCGGAGCAGGCCCAGGACCCGGCCGCCCTCCGCGTCGAGCCGGGAGCCGTGGTCCTCGTCGAGCACGCGGGCGAACGTGGTGATCGCCCGCAGCGGAGCGCGCAGGTCGTGCGACACCGAGTAGGCGAAGGCCTCGAGCTCGCGGTTGGCGTGGGCGAGCTGCCGGGTGCGCTCGTCGACCCGCGACTCGAGCTCGCGGTTGAGCCGCTCGAGCTCGTCCTTCGCGCGGCGCAGCTCCTCCTCGGCCAGCCGGCGCACCGTGATGTCGCGGACGATGGCCCACATCTGCTCGGGCCGCCCCTCCGCGTCGCGCACGAGGAACGTCCTCAGCTCGACCGGGAAGACGCTTCCGTCGCGGCGGCGGTACTCCTTCTCGTAGACGTCCGAGTGGCCGCGCGCGAGGACCTGCTCCCGGACGATGCGCGCCTCGGCCTCGTGCCACTTCGCCGGCGTCAGCTCCTCGTAGGTGAGCCGGCGCAGCTCGGCCTCGTCGTAGCCGAGCATCTCCTGGTAGGCGGAGTTCCAGTGCGAGATCCGCCCGTCCATGCCGACGCTGGCGAAGGCGTCGCGCATGCTCTCGTGGAGGAGGCGGTAGCGCTCCTCGCTGCGCCGCAGCGAGTCCTCCGCGCGGCGTCGCTCGGTGATGTCGCGGACGATCCCGAGGACGGCGGGCCGTCCCTCCCACGACACCAGCCGGTTGCTGACCTCGACCGGGAACCGCGCGCCGTCGGCGCGCTGGTGCACCGTCTCGTAGACCGAGTGCTGCCCGGCGGCCAGCTCGGACATGAAGCGATCGGGATCCGTCCGCGCGTCCGACGGACGCAGCGACAGCGGGTGCCGGCCGAGCAGCTCGCCGCGGCTGCGGCCGTACATCTCCTTCGCCTTCGCGTTCGCCTCGAGGATCTTCCCGTCGGCCGACGTCACGAAGACGGCGTCGTTCGCCTCGTCCATCACCGCGGCGAGGGCCGCGGCCCGCCGGTCGAGGGCGGACCGGTGCGCCCGCGTGAGCATCAGGAGGACGCCGGCCGCCGCGAGCCCGACGGCGGAGGCGATGAGCGCGTAGGTGGCCACCGCCTGGCGCACGCGGTCCTCCGCCGGGGCGAGCGCCTCGCGCCGGTCGACCTTCGCCACGAGGCCCCAGCGGCCGTCGTTCACGAGGCGGGTCGAGGCCAGGACGCGCTCGCCCCGGTAGTCGCGCACGTCGGCGCGGAAGCCCTCGCGGCCCTCGAGCGCGTCGAACGCGGCGAGGCGAGGGCCGGCGATCCGCCGACGAACGCCGAGCACCGGACGCGGGTCGTGCGCGAGCGGGCTCAGGTAGAGGGCGTCGGCGCCGTCGCGCCGCACGAGCACGCTCTCGAAGGACCCGCCCCGCAGGCCGAGCGTCGTGCGGAGGAAGGGGTAGAGCCACTCCCGCGGGTCCGCGGTCGCGACGACGGCCGCGTCGGGACGGCCGCCCGTCTCGTGCCCGACCGCGAAGACGGCGACCGCGAAGCCGTCGCTCGCGGCGACGATGTCCGCCCGGAAGCCTCCCGAGGCGAGGGCGCTCCGAGCGAGGTCGGCGCACTCGGGATCGACGCCAGGGCCCGCGACGAGGAGCGGGCGCGCCCCGGCGTCGAGGATGGCCACGGAGCGGAGGCCCTGCAGGCGGGCGAAGCTGTCGAGGTCGGCTCGCTCCGCGTCGCGGATTCGGTCTCGCCCGGCCGCGTCGGCCCCGGGGAGCACCGCGGGGACGAAGTGGGCCGCCACCGTCGCGACGTCGGCCCGCGCGTCGGCGAGCCATCGCTCGATGCCGCGCTGCCGCACGTCCACCCGCGAAGCCAGCTCGCGATCCCACGCCTCGAGGAGATCGGCTTCCTGCGCGCGGCGGTAGGGGCCGTTGAAGTAGAGGTGGCCGCCCAGCCCCGCGGCGATCGCGTAGGCGGCCAGGCCCGCGAGCCAGCGGACGCGCCGCCGCCGTGCCGGGGCGGTGCCCTTTGCCGGCTCTCCGTCGCCCTGTCGCGCCGCCTCGGCCGGAAGGCTCAAGGCATCCCCCGCTGGAGCGTCGGAATCCTACCGCGGAGGGGCGGCGGCCTGCGCGCGAAGGCCCGCGCGGAGAGCGAAAAGGTTCTTGCCGGAGGAGAGTGTGGCGCTGCGGTCGGGGCCTACGCCTGGGCTTCCGGGGCCCGCCCGCGGCGTCGCTCGTCGAGGAGACGGCAGCCCTCGAGCAGGAGCGAGTTGAACTCGGCGTTGATCTCGGGGCCGTCGATGACCGCGCCGCGGTCGAACTCGTACTGTCCCTGCGGCCAGCCGACGAAATCGTAGATGACGGGCTCGCCCTGGTGGTCCGGGCCCATCGCGGAGACGATCTGTCCCTGCCGGAAGCCGATGCGCACCGACATGCTGCCGCGCCTCGCCACGAGCACGCCGCTGAGGCCGTTGAGGTGGCAGATCTGCAGCACGGCGGGCGCGCCGACGAGCTCGATCGCCCCGCGCAGCCCCGCGCCCTGCTCGGCCGCCGACTCGATCTCGCCGAAGCGCTTCAGCAGCAGCTCGAGGCGGATGAGCATCTCGCGCGACGGCGCGGGCTTCGGCAGGAACTCGTCGGCCCCGGCCTTGATCGCCTCGTGCCGCGTGTCGCAGTCGTCCCGGTTCGAGAGGAAGACGACCGGAGTGCGGCGCAGCAGGCTGTGCGCGCGCATGCGGCGGCACAGCCGCACGCCCGGCTCGTCGGGCAGCGCCGTCTCGGTGATGACGAGCCACGGCCGCCGCGCGACGGCCAGCCGCAGCGCCTCGGCGCTCGTGCCGGCCTGGTGAACGCTGAAGCCGTGGCGCAGGAGGCAGTCGGCGACGAGGCGGCGCTCGGTGGGGTCGGGATCGACGACGAGCGCCGTGCGCAGCGCCGGGGGCGTCGTCGAGAACGGGCGCGGCTCGGCCGAGGCGGGGGCCGACTCGCTCTCCCGCAGCATCGCCGGGAGCACGACGTCCTTGAACACCGTCGCGAGGCCGTCGACCATCGCGTTCGAGCGTTGCGGCGAAGGCACGTAGTCGACGACCGCGAAACGACCGGAGCCGCCGCGCTCGTTCGCCGCGGGGTCGTGCCGCAGCGTCACGATCGGGAAGCGCGCGCAGGTCGGGTCCATCGCGAGCGGCCGCAGCACGGCGTAGCCCTCGGTGAGGCCGGTGGGGACGCCGCGGAAGACGACGTCGCCGCGGCGGCGCTGCCAGCGGGGCACGGCCTCGAGGAGGCCGAGCGAGAGCTCGACGAGGATGACGTCGGTGGCCGACACCGCCGCCATCCGCACGACGGCGGCCGGGTCGGAGCTCGCCACCACCCAGAAGTCCTCGCGGCGCAGCAGGCGCTCGGTCGCGGCCCGCTGCATCGTGTCGGCCTCGAGCACCACGACGCGCCTCTCGGGGGCGACGTCTCGCAGCGGCTCCCAGCTGGTCGCTTCCGACACCTTCGTCTCCTCCCCCGAGGGGATCTTCTTCGCGCCGAGCGGTGAGAGGGAGGAGACCGGCCGGAACCGGCTCGCCGCCGCGCAGGTGCGATTCTTCCGGAACCGCGATGATGTCGGCGGCCGACGGGCCTGTCAAGAGGATCGGCACGCCGCGCGCGCTCGATCGGAAGATTCCGTCTTCTGGCGTATCGCGATGGAACGCAAATCGCGTCGCGACGACCCCGAGCGGCGTCTTCGCGACGCGTCGCGCGCTCGGGACCGCGGGCCGGGAGGACCGCGGCCGCCCGGCCCGGTCGACCCGGGGGTATGATCGGCCCGGTCGCGCCCGTAGCTCAGCTGGATAGAGCGACAGGCTTCGAACCTGTAGGTCGGGGGTTCGACTCCCTCCGGGCGCGCCAGCCTCCTCGCCGCAGCGCGTCCGGCCACGCGATGCGTGAGATCTCGCACTCGGGCCCCGGCGAACGTGATCGGCGCGGCTCCCGCTCCCGGTGCCAAGTCCCCGCCGCAGAGGGGCTTTCACGATCGGGTCGCGCTTGCGTCCCTCTGGCACGCCGAGTGTAATCGCCCGATGGAGCCAGACCGCGGAGGTCCGACAGGCCGATGACTGCACGCGATGGAAGAGACGCCGGGCGCGGGAGCCGATGCCGGGCGGGCCTTCGCCTCGCGTCCGTGGCCGCGGTCCTTCTTCTCGGGGCGCCGCTCGCGCGGGCCCAGGAGGACACCCGCGACGAGTTCTGGCCCGAGATCGACGGCTTCGTCCAGCTCGACGAGCGGACGCGGCTCTTCCTGCTGGGGAGCCTGGCGAAGAACGCCGACGTCGATCTCTCCGAGGCGACGGTCGGGGTGCACGCCGACTTCTCCCTCGCGCCGATCGCGCGCAAGTGGCTGCGCGACACGCCCGACGTGCTGCGCAAGCGGTACCTGTCTTTCCGCGTGGGCTACCGCTACGGATGGGACCTCACGGCGCCGCGGGAGTACGAGGAGCACCGCCTCGTCTTCGAGGTGACCGGCCGCTTCGCGGCGCCCGGCCGTACGCTCCTTTCGAACCGCAACCGGCTCGACCTGCGGAAGGTCGACGGCGAGTCGTCGTGGCGCTTCCGCGAGCGCCTCCGCCTGGAGAAAGACTTCGCCCTCGGCCGCCGGACGATCACGCCCTACGTCATGGCGGAGGTCTTCTGGGACAGTCGCTACGACGCGTGGACGCGCCAGCGGTACCACGCCGGCGTCGAGTGGTCGCTCGCGAAGTCCGCCGTCCTCGACACGAGCTATTGCCGTCAGAACGACTCGCGCGCGTCGGTCGCCCACGTCGACGCGGTCGGGCTCGCGCTCAGCCTCTACTTCTGAGCTAGGAGGCCGGGCCGGCGCCCGCGCCGAGCAGGCAGGAGAGCCACTCGATCCCGCGGACCTCGCCGCGCACGACGTAGACGACGTCGGGCGGCGTCTGCGAGAGCTCGAGCACCGAGAGCACCCGGTGGAAGGCCCTCGAGCGCAGGTGCGCCTCGAGGCGCTCCGGCGTCTGCCACTCCTCGAGGAGCAGCACGACGCCGGGGTCGGCCGAGTCGAAGAGGATCCGCGAGGAGACGCAGCCCAGCCGGCCGGGTGCGCCGGCCGTGGCCGCCCGGAGCGCGTCGAGCAACTCCGGCGCCCGCTCCGTGCTCTGGCACAGGCGGTAGAGTGCGAACACACGGCTGTCGCTAGAGAACGGGCCGATGCCGTCGGCGCGGACCATGCGCTCCTTCCCCCCGGGAGGGCGGAAGCAAGGGCCGTGCGCGCTCGCGCCGCGGGCCGGGCCCGTGTCGTAAGTCGCACGGAGACAGGGGAGTTCGCGTCGGCGCGGGCCGGGCGGGCGAGTCGGTGGCGCGTCGCTCGTCACGCCGGCGCGTGACGCGTCACGCGGATCAGCCGGTCGGCCGGGTGATGCCGAGCTTCTTCATGCGCGAGCGCAGCGTGGCCTCGTGGAGGCCCAGCCGCTCCGCCGCGCCTCCCGGCCCGCGCACGCGGCCGCGCGTCGACTCGAGGGTGCGCAGGATGTGCCGGCGCTCGGCTTCCTCGAGGGTCACGGCCTCGGCCGGCGCCTCGGCCGGCCCGGCGTCGGGCAGGGGGATGTCGAGCGAGCGGCCCTGGCTCAGGATGAGCGCTCTCTCGACGAGGTTGCGCAGCTCGCGGACGTTCCCGGGCCAGGAGTAGCGCTGGAGGCGCTCGATCACCGCCTTCGGGATCGACTCGACGCGACGGCCCATCTTCTCGCCGAGCTCCGTGGCGATGTTCCACACGAGGGGCGGGATGTCCTCAGGACGCTCGCGCAGGGGCGGGATCGACACGGGGAAGACGCTCAGCCGGTAGTAGAGGTCGCGCCGGAAGCTCCCGCTCGCGACCGCCGTGGCGAGGTCGCGGTTGGTCGCGGCCACGATGCGCACGTCGACCCTGAGAGTGCGCGGGTCGCCGAGGCGCTCGAACTCTCCCGTCTCGAGGACCCGCAGCAGCTTGGCCTGGAGGTCGAGCGGCAGCTCGCCGACCTCGTCGAGGAAGAGCGTCGAGCGGTCGGCCAGCTCGAACCGGCCGGCCTGGCGCGAGAGGGCGCCGGTGTAGGCGCCCTTCTCGCGGCCGAACAGCTCGCTCTCCACGAGCGAGGCGGGCAGCGCCGCGCAGTTGACGGCGACGAGGAGGCGGTCGCGCCGGCGGCTCAGGCGGTGTATGGCCCGGGCCAGCATCTCCTTCCCCGTCCCGGTCTCGCCCAGCAGCAGCACGGTCGAGTCGAGCGGGGCGACCTGCTGCACGAGCGCGACCACGCGCGACATCCCGGGGCTCGTCGCGACGACTCCCTCGAGCGACGCGGGCGGGGCCACGCGGTCGCGGAGGTACAGGTTCTCCGACTCGAGCCGCTCCTTCAGGGCCTCGAGCTCCTCGCAGACGCGCGCGAGGCGCGCCGCGTGGCGGCTGCGGCGCTGCGAGTCCACGATGATCTCGCCGAGCAGGCGGATGCGGGGCGCGAGGCCGATCGGCCAGGCCCGCGGCTCGCGGGCGCGGTCGACCACGAGGGCGTGGCGGAAGCCGTCGGCCGCGATCACGGGGACGAGCAGCAGCGCCTTCGTCGTCATGCTCTCGAAGCTCGCGCGGTCGGGCCCCGCCTCGGGCGGGAGGGCGGCCACGTCCGGGATGAAGACGGTCTCTCCCGCCTGGAGCTGCCGGTCGCACCACGGGAAGAGCTTCTGGATGTCCACCTTCTCCGGCAGGCGGGGGATGTCCGCGCCGTAGGCCACGTGAGTGAGGTGGGCCGCGTCCCAGTCCTCCGCGTACTCCAGGAGCACGGCCCGGTCCGCTCCCACGGCGGCCCGCAGCCGGTCGAGCGCCTTCAGGATCGCGGCGTCGATGTCGTCCGGCGTCGCGCTCACGACGAGCGCGGTGATGTCGGTGATGAGGGCCTCGAAATCGAGCCGCTCCTGCAGCGACTGCGCCGCGTCGACGACGCCGCGGGGGCGCAGCACGGCCGCGACCTTCCCTCCGCCCTCGAGCGGGAGCAGGGTGATGTCGACGCTGACCTCCGTGCCGTCCCGCCGTCGCGCGACGAACCCGGAGTCGGCCGGAAGCCGCCGCTCGTAGGGGCTCGCGAAGAACCGGCTCAGGTGCCTCTCGTGGATCTCGCGGAGCCGCTCGGGGAGGAGGCCCGACATGGGCTGCCCGACGACCTCCTCGACCGGGTGGCCGAGGAGCCCGAGGAGCGCGGCGTTCGCGAGCAGGACCGTGCCTCTCGCGTCGACGACGATCGTCGCTTCCGAGCTGCGTTCGAAGGATTCCACGGTGAAGCTGTCGCGTGAGATATCACGTTCGGCGTGAGGAGTCACGCGTGGGCCTCTCGTGCGACGGCGGCGTGGCGCGAGCGAAGGCCACACGCCATTTGTTCTCAACGCGTCGGCGGCGCCGACGCCGGTCGGGGCGGTGGCACGCGGCATGGATGTCGAAGCGGGCGAGGAGAATGCCCTTGAAGCTCTCGAGCCGTCTCGTGCAGGGCGCGCTGGTCGTCGCCGCGACCGGCGCCGCCGTCGTTCCCCGGGCTGCCGCCGAGGCGGCGCGCCGGCCCCACATCGTCTACATCCTCGCCGACGACCAGGGATGGAAGGACGTCGGCTTCCACGGCGCGGCGATCCAGACGCCGACGCTCGACAAGCTCGCGGCCGGCGGCGCGCGGCTCGAGCAGTTCTACGCGCAGCCGATGTGCACGCCCTCGCGGGCGGCCCTCATGACGGGCCGCTACCCTCATCGCTACGGCCTCCAGACGCTCGTCATCCCCTCCGCCGGCAGCTACGGCCTGCCGACGGACGAGTGGCTGATGCCGCAGATGCTGAAGTCGGCCGGCTACCGCACGGCCATCATCGGCAAGTGGCACCTCGGCCACGCCGACAAGAAGTACTGGCCGCGCCAGCGCGGGTTCGACTACCAGTACGGGCCGCTGCTCGGGGAGATCGACTACTTCACGCACACCGCGCACAACAAGCGCGACTGGTTCCGCGACAACGTGCCCGTGACCGAGACGGGCTACGTCACGCGCCTCATCGGCCGCGACGCGGTGAAGCTCATCGAGGGCCACGACAAGTCCGTGCCCCTCTTCCTGTACCTGACCTTCACCGCCCCCCACGCGCCCTACCAGGCGCCGCAGAAGTACCTCGACCAGTACGCCGCGGAGAAGGACCCCTCGGTCCGCTCCTACCGCGCGATGATCACCGCGATGGACGAGGAGATCGGCCACGTCGTCGACGCCCTCTCGCGCCGCGGGATGCTCGACGACACCCTCATCGTGTACCAGAGCGACAACGGCGGCCCGCGCGACGCGCAGTTCACCGGCGAGGTGGACATGTCGAAGAGCACGATCCCCGCCGACAACGGGCCGTGGCGCGACGGCAAGGCGAGCCTCTACGAGGGCGGCACGCGCGTCGTCGCGCTCGCGAACTGGGCCGGGCACATCAAGCCGGGCCTCGTGGTCGACGAGCCCGTCCACATCGTCGACATGTACCCGACCCTCGCGAAGCTCGCCGGCGCCTCGGTCGAGAAGGCCAAGGCCCTCGACGGCGTCGACGTGTGGTCGACGATCGCCGAGGGCAGGCCGTCCCCGCGGACCGAGGTCGTCTACGGGATCGAGCCGTTCCGCGGCGCCGTGCGCAAGGGCCGCTTCAAGCTCGTCTGGAAGGCGACCCTGCCCTCGCAGACGGAGCTGTTCGACCTCGCGGCCGACCCGTCGGAGAAGGCGAACGTCGCCGACGCCCACCCGGACGTCGTGGCCGACCTCAAGAAGGCCGTCGAGGACCAGGCCCGCGGCGGGGTGGCCCCTCTCCTGATGAAGGAGGTCTACGGCTCGACGAAGCACGTCCTCTTCGGCGCGGTGGTGTTCCCTGACGACGCGAAGACCGTCGAGCAGGAGCCCTAGCCCGCGCTGTGAACGCGGTCCTGGTTCGTGTATAGGTTTTCCGAGGAGATCCGAATGAGACCCCAGCCCTTCCGCGCCGTCCTTGCGCTGGCGCTCGCCGCCGGCGCCGTCCTCGCCGTCCGCCCCGCCGCGGCCGCCGAGCCCGAGATCCTGCGCCTCCACGGCAACACCGTGGACACCAACAGCCGCGTCCGCACCGACACCCTCGACATCGTGATCGAGCGCTGGTCGACGGACGAGGAGGTCGCGAACCTCAAGGCCCTCCTCGTCGAGAAGGGCAGCGACAAGCTCCTCTCGACGCTCCAGAAGGTCAAGCCCCGCTGCGGCTACGTCCGCACGTCGACGAGCCTGGCGTGGGACATCGGCTTCGCCCGCCTGGTGGAGCTGCCGGGCGGCGGCCGCAAGATCAGCCTCGCGAGCGACCGGCCGGTCGGCTTCTGGGAGGCGTCGCGCGGGATGCGCTCGCGCGACTACGACTTCTCGCTCGCCGAGATCCGCCTCGGCCCGGACGGCAAGGGCGAGGGCAAGGCGATCAAGGCGGCCCTCGTCGCCTTCGACAAGGAGAAGAACACCCTGACGATCGAGAACTACCAGCGCGAGCCCGTGCGCATCACCCAGATCTCGGTGGTCGAGCCGAAGAAGAAGTAGCTCCGATCGACGCGCCGCACGAAGCGGCGGGCGCCTCGGGCCGTCGTGGCCGAGGCCGCCCCGCCGCTTTTTCTTGCACCCGGGGCGGTCGGGCGCCCGGCCGCGGAACTCTTGACAGGGAGGGACCGTATGAGTAGAAGTTGAGTAGATTTAGAGGAGGATTGGAGAAGTGAGCCTCGCCCCCCTCCGGGTCGCCGTCGTCGGCGGCGGCGTCTCCGGCCTGACCGCCGCCTGGTTCCTGTCGCGCCGGCACCGGGTGACGCTGTTCGAGAAGGAGCGGCGGCTCGGCGGGCACGCCCACACCCACCGGGTCGCGGCCGGGAGCGGCGAGCTGTGGATGGACAGCGGCTTCCTCGTCTACAACCACCGGACCTACCCCCGCTTCGTCCGGCTCCTCGACGAGCTCGGCGTGGCCGGCCGGCCGTCGGAGATGTCGTTCTCGGTGCGGTGCCGGCGGTGCCGCCTGGAGTGGGCGAGCCGCGACGCGAACGCCGTGTTCGCCCAGAGGCGGCGGCTCCTCGACCCCCGCCACCTCCGGATGCTCGCGGACATCCCGCGGTTCAACCGGAGAGCGCTCGCGTTCCTCGCGGGAGAAGGGCCGGACGAGACGCTCGCCTCGTTCCTCGCCCGCGGAGGGTTCTCGCCCTCCTTCTCCTCCCACTTCCTCCTTCCGCTCGTCGGGGCGGTGTGGTCCGCCTCCTTCGGCGACGCGCTCGGTTTCTCCGCCCGCTCGCTCCTCCGGTTCCTCGAGAACCACGGCTGGCTCGACCTCGATCCCCCGGAGTGGTGGACGGTCGACGGCGGCAGCCGCCGCTACGTGGACGCGATCGCGCGGCGGCTGGGCGACGGCGTCCAGGCCGGCCGCGGTGTCGCGCGCGTGCGGCGGCAGGAGGACGGCGTCCTCCTCACGACCGACGACGGGGAGCTCGCGCGCTTCGACGAGGTGGTGATCGCGACGCACGCCGACCAGGCCCTCGCCCTCCTCGCCGACCCGAGCCACGAGGAGGCGCGGCTCCTCGGCGCCTTCCGCTACTCGCGCAACCGCACGCTCCTCCACACCGACCGCGGCTCGCTTCCGTCCGTCCGCCGGGCGTGGGCGTCGTGGAACATGGACCTCCTCGACTGCCGCGACACCGCTCGGCCGGTGGGGATGACCTATCACCTGAACCGCCTCCAGTCGCTGCCGGGCGACACGCAGTACTGCGTCACCCTCAACGACCCGGCCCCCCCTGGCGGCGCGGTGATCGCGGAGATGGACTACACGCACCCGATCCTCGACGCGACCGCCGTCGCGGCCCAGCCGGGGCTCAAGCGGCTGTCCGGCCGCCGGCGGACGCACTACGCCGGGGCGCACCTGCGCTACGGCTTCCACGAGGACGGGGTGATGTCGGCCGTCGACGTCGCGGCCGCCCTCGGCTGCGGCCCGGCCGCCGCGGAGGGCGGGGAAGGCGCGGCGTCGGCCGGCGGGCGGGCCGCGTGATGCGCTCGCGGATCGCCGAGGGCGTCGTCCACCACCGGCGGGTCGAGGGGCCCGCCCACGGCTTCCGCTACGCCGTGTTCATGACGCTGATCGACCTCGACGAGCTGCCCGAGCTCGACCGCCGGCTCTCGCTCTTCGGCCACGACCGGCGGCGGCCGCTGCGCTTCGCGGACGCCGATCACTTCGACGGTTCGCCGGACGGGGTGCGGGCCGCCGTCGAGCGGGTGGTCCGCGCCGCGGGCCACGCGATGCCGCGCGGCCGGGTGGAGGTCCTCACCAACTGCCGCGTCCTCGGCTACGTGTTCAACCCGGTCAGCTTCTTCTACTGCTACGACGGCGCCGACCGCCTCGCCCTCGTCGTGGCGGAGGTCAACAACACGTTCGGCGACCGCCACTCGTACGTGCTCCCCGTCGAGGACGGGCGGTTCGACTGGCGCCGGAAGAAGCTCATGCACGTCTCGCCGTTCAACCCGCCCGACGCGGGCACCTACTGGTTCGAGCTGCCGCCGCCGGGCGAGCGGATCGAGGCCGCGATCGACCTCACGCGCGGCGGGGACACCGTCGTGGCCACGCGCCTCTCGCTCGCCGCCCACCCGCTGACGGACCGCTCGCTCGCCCTCGCCCTCGCCCGCTTTCCCCTGATGACCGCGAAGGTCACCGCCGCCATCCACTTCGAGGCGCTGCGCCTGTGGTGGAAGGGCGCGCCCTTCTTCCCCCGGCCGCCCTACGACCCGCAGGCGGCGAGCGGAGGTCCCGCATGAGCATCGACTCCTTCCTGGCCCGCGTCGCGCTCCCGTCGGTCCTGGGCGCGCTCGAACGCTGGCACGAGGGCCGCCTGACCCTGGAGCTGCCGGACGGCTCCGTCCACCGCTTCGGCCGGTCGGGCGAGGAGCCGCACGCGCGCCTCGTCGTCAGGAGCCCGGCCCTCTTCCGCCGGGTCCTGCTGCAGGCCGACGTCGGCTTCGGCGAGTCGTACACCGCGGGGGAGTGGGAGACGGACGACCTCCCGGGGCTGCTCTTCCTCCTCGCCCGCAACGAGGACGCTCTCGGCGTGGGCGGGGCGCTCTCCCGCGTCTTCGGCCTCGGAAACGACCTGCTGCACCGCCTGCGACGCAACACGCGCCGGGGCAGCCGGCGGAACGTCTCGGCCCACTACGACCTCTCGAACGACTTCTTCCGGCTCTTCCTCGACGCGGAGACGATGACGTACTCGAGCGCCCTCTTCGAGGACGCGGGCCAGGCCCTCGCCGACGCGCAGCGGAACAAGTACCGCGTGATCGCGGACAAGGCGCGCCTCGCCCCGGGAGACCACGTCCTCGAGATCGGCTGCGGCTGGGGAGGCTTCGCCCTCTACGCGGCGGGCGAGCGGGGCTGCCGCGTCACCGGGATCACGATCTCCGAGCGGCAGTACGAGCTCGCGCGCGCGCGGGTGGCCGACGCCGGCCTCTCGCACCGCGTCGACCTGCGCCTCCTGGACTACCGCGACCTCGCCGGCCGCTACGACGCCGTGGTGTCGATCGAGATGTTCGAGGCCCTCGGCCGCGAGCACTGGCCGCTCTACTTCCGGAAGATCGAGGAGGTCCTCTCCCCGCGCGGGCTCGCGGTCGTCCAGACGATCGCGGTGCCCGACCACCGCTTCCTCGCCTACGAGCGGCACTGCGACTGGATCCAGAAGCACGTCTTCCCCGGCGGCGTCCTCGCCTCCGTCCACCACGTCACCGGCGCCATGATCGAGGACACCCGGCTCAACGTGCACCACCTCGAGGACATCGGACCGCACTACGCGCTGACGCTCGCGCGCTGGCGGGAGGCCTTCCTCGCCCGGCGAGACGACGCGCGGGCGCTCGGCTTCGACGAGCGCTTCCTGCGCACGTGGGACTACTACCTCTCGTGCTGCCAGGCGTACTTCGAGGCCCGCCGCATCGGCAACCTGCAGATCGTGCTCACGCGCCCGGGCAACGAGTCGCTCGGCGCGGTTCCGGCCGCGCGCGGCGCGGCGGCGGGCGGGGAGCGGGCCATGGCCGCCGGGAGGCCGGCCCCGTCGGCGACGGGCGGCCGGGAGGAGGTGGCGGCGTGAGCACGCTGACGACGACGGCCCCGGCCGAGGCCAGGGGCCCGTGGCTCGACGCGATCCTCGAGAGAGACGTGCTGCCCGACCTCGTGCTGCGCGCGGGCATCCGGCGGATCGTGGCCGACCGCGCACGGTCGCTGGCCGAGGGCGGGCCCGAGGCGACCGAGGCGCGGCTCGGCGAGTGGGTGCGGACGCTGCGCCGCAGTCCGATCGCCGTCGACACCCGCGCGGCCAACGAGCAGCACTACGAGGTGCCGGCGGCGTTCTACCGACTCGTGCTCGGCCGGCAGCTCAAGTACTCGTGCGCGCTGTGGCCGGCCGGTGTCTCGACCCTCGACGACGCCGAGGAGGCGATGCTCCTCCTCACCGGAAAGAGGGCCCGCCTCGAGGACGGCCAGCGCGTGCTCGAGCTCGGGTGCGGCTGGGGCTCGCTCACGCTGTGGATGGCCTCGCGCTTCCCGGCGAGCCGGATCACGGCCGTGTCGAACTCGGCCAGCCAGCGGGAGTTCATCCTGGGCGAGGCGGGCCGGCGAGGACTGAGAAACGTCTCCGTGATCACGGCCGACGTGAACGAGTTCGCGACCGACCGGCGCTTCGACCGGGTCGTGTCGGTCGAGATGCTGGAGCACGTCCGCAACTACGAGGCGATGTTCGCGCGGGTCGCCTCCTGGCTCGCGCCCGGCGGGCTCTTCTTCGCCCACGTCTTCAGCCACGCGCGGGCGGCCTACCCGTACGAGGACCGGGGCGCGGGCGACTGGATGACGCGCCACTTCTTCACCGGCGGACAGATGCCGTCGCACGACCTCTTCCTGCACTTCCAGCGCGACCTGCGGCCCGTCGACCGCTGGGCGGTGTCGGGCCGCCACTACGCCCGGACGTGCCGCGCCTGGCTCGAGCGGATGGACGCGCAGCGGGCCGGGGTCGACGCCGTCTTCCGGGCCACCTACGGCGAGGGGCAGGAGCGGCGCTGGCGCGTGCGCTGGCGACTCTTCTTCATGGCCTGTGAGGAGCTCTTCGCCTGGCGCGCGGGCCGGGAGTGGGGCGTCAGCCACTACCTGTTCGAACGGCCGGACGGGACGTCCATCGTCGGGTAGTCACGGATCAATCGGCTCACGGTGACCGGATTGCGGGAAGCAATCGATCCATAGCGCCCAAGACGACCTCACCGTACCATCCGGGGGAGGATCGCGGGCGGACTGGGCCGCCTCGCGTCGCGGAGGCGGCCGATCGCCATGTGGCGGACAGGGACCACGGTCCTCGTCCTGTGGGCGGGTCTCACGGTGTCGTGCGGCGGCCACGGCCCGACGGCCACCGAGGACGGCGCCTCTCCGGCGGCCGGCTGGGTCGCAGGAACCGTCGTGAGCGTCGTCTCGGGTGCGACGGGCGAACCGGTGGTCGGCGCTCGCGTCTCCGTCGGCGGACTCGTCGTCACGACCGAAGGCGGCGGCGTGGCGATCGTCCCCTCCGCGGTCGCCGAGGGAGCCCCGGTGGACGTCGACGCGGGCGGGTTCCTCACCCGACAGACGACGGTTCGCGCGGCGGCCGCCCGGGTGGACCTGTGGCCCGACGACCCGCGCCTGCCGGGCTCGTACACGCAGCAGCTCGTCTACACCCGCGCTTCGACGACGGACGGCGGGACGCTCGTGCCGCTCGAGCGGCTTCCGCCGGGCGTGCGCTCGGTGGTGGTCGTGCCGTCGGACGCCCTCGAGGAGGACCGCGTCGCGGTCGCGGCGCTGCGGCGCGCGACCGACGAGTTCAACGCGGCGACCGGGGGCCGCGTCCGGTTCTCGCTCGACGGCAGCGCCGACCTGAAGGTGCCGGCCCGCGTCGCGCCCAACGACCCGGCGTGCGAGGGGCAGGCGAGCCGGCTGCTCGCGCGCACCTGGGCCTCCGGCCACGAGGTCACGCGGGCCGAGATCCTCTTCTGCAGCGCGGAGCCCACCCGCCTGTGGTGGCCGATCGCCCACGAGATGGGCCACGTCTTCGGCTTCGGCCACTCCGCGGAGCCGCGGGACCTCATGTACCCGTGGTACACGCGCGACGCCGAGCACGGCTTCAGCGGCCGCGAGGCCCTGCTGATGGGCCTCCTCCAGCAGCGGCGCGGAGGAAACGCGTGGCCCGACAACGACCGCGCGGCGACGGCGTCCGCGTCGGGCGTCCGTACCTTCGTGAACTAGGGCGACTCGCCCCCCGTGCCCCGGCCGCGGTACGCTCGACCCGCGGCGGCGCCCTCGGACCGCGCGCCGCGGAGGGGGACCCATGAGAAGCGCCGTCGCCGCCGTGCTGTTCGCCGTCATCGCCGTTCCCGCGGCCCGCGCCGCGGACGGACCGGTCGACCCGAAGAAGGAGGAGTGGGTCTCTCTCTTCGACGGGAAGAGCCTCGACGGCTGGACGCCGAAGATCGCCGGCTACCCGACGGGCGAGAACTTCGCGAACACGTTCCGGGTCGAGAACGGAGTGCTGAAGGTTTCGTACGACGGCTACGGCGGGGCCTTCAGGAATCGCTTCGGCCACCTCTTCTACAAGATGCCCTTCTCGCACTACCGCCTCGTCGTCGAGTACCGCTTCGTCGGCCGGCAGATGCCGGACGGGCCCGAGTGGGCGTTCAAGAACAGCGGGATCATGGTCCACGGCCAGCCCGCGTCGACGATGGGGAAGGACCAGGACTTTCCGATCAGCATCGAGGTGCAGCTTCTCGGCGGCCGGCCGACGGGCGAGCGCACGACGGCGAACCTGTGCACGCCGGGGACGAACGTGGTGATGAACGGCAAGCTCGTCACCGACCACTGCGTCACCTCGACCTCGCCGACGTTCCGCGGCGAGGAGTGGGTGACGGCCGAGGTCGAGGCCCACGGCGCGGGCCGGATCGTCCACAGGATCGACGGCCAGGTGGTCCTGAGCTACGAGAAGCCGCAGTACGGCGGCGGCAACGTCAACGGCCACGACCCGTCCCTCAAGAAGGACGGCGAGCTCATCGAGAAAGGCTCGATCTCGCTCCAGTCCGAGAGCCACCCGGTCGAGTTCCGGAAGGTCGAGATCCTGAACCTCGTCGGCTGCATGGACGAGAAGGCGAAGAACTACCGGAGCTACTTCGAGAAGGCCGACCCGAAGAGCTGCCGGTACTGAGGGGCGCGGGCGGGCTACCTCCTCCTGAACGCGCGCCGCCGGGCCGCGTCGGTCGCCTAGACGTCGCAGATGCGGAACGAGGCCTCGAGCGCCTTCAGCGGCTCGTCGGTCGGCACGAACTCCTGCGCGAGGAAGCCCGTGTAGCCGGTCTCGACGATCGCGCGGCAGACGGTCGAGTAGTTGAGCTCCTGCCGCTCGTCGATCTCGTGCCGGCCCGGCACGCCGCCGGTGTGGAAGTGGGCGATGGCCGGCGCGTTCTCGCGGATCGTGCGGATGACGTCGCCCTCCATGATCTGCATGTGGTAGATGTCGTAGAGGAGCTTCACGCGCGGCGAGCCGACCTTCTTCACGAGGGCGGCTCCCCACGCGGTGTGGTCGCACATGTAGTCCTTGTGGTCGACCTTGCTGTTCAGCAGCTCGACGCACAGGGTGACGCCCTTCTTCTCGGCGTGGGGCGCGATCTGGCGCAGGCCCTTCGCGCAGTTCTCGAGCCCTTCCTCGTCGCTCATCCCCGCCCGGTTCCCCGAGAAGCAGACGATGTTCGGCACGCCGTGCTCGGCCGCGAGGTCGATGCCCCTCGCGAGGGCCTCGTTGATGGCCGCGTGGTGCTCGACGCGGTTGAAGCCCTTCTCGATGTTGAGGACGCCGCCGAGCGAGCCGAGCGCGCACACGAGCCCGTGCTTGCGCACGGCCGGCCAGTCCGCGGGCTCGATGAGGTCGATGCCCTTGTAGCCGATGCGCGCCGCGTGCCGGCACAGCTCGTCGAGCGACATCTTGCCGTAGCACCAGCGCGAGACGGACTGCTTGAGCCGTCCCTTCACGGCCGGCTCCGCCGCCGCCCTTCCGCGGCCCGCGACGGCTCCCGCCGCGAGCGCCGCCGCTCCCTTGAGGACTCTCCGCCGACCGCTCGCCGCCACATCGCCCTCCTCGCCCGCCACCGCCGGGACGGGCGGATGTCACCACGGCCGCGGTCGTGAATCAAGGGAGCCTTGACGCCCGAGCCTCGGCGGGAGCAGGCTCGCGACGGCACGGAGGGAGCGGGCGATGAGGATCACGGGCTTCACGATGGCGGCGCTCCTCGCCGCGGGAACGGCGGCCGCGCAGGCGCCCGTCGAGCTGCCTTTCCCGCGGAAGACCGGCGGGATGCCGCTCATGGAGGCGCTCGCGAAGCGGGCGACGTCGCGCGAGTTCGACACGCGCGACCTGCCGGTCGAGCAGCTGTCGAACCTCCTGTGGGCCGGCTTCGGCGTGAGCCGGGCCGACGGCAGGCGGACGGCGCCCTCGTCGATGAACAGGCAGGAGATCGAGATCTACGTCCTCCTGAAGTCGGGGGCCTACGTCTACGACGCGCCCGGCCACCGCCTCGCGCCGGTGCTCGCGGAGGACGTGCGCGCGCTCGGCGGCCGCCAGGAGTTCGTGAAGGACGCGCCGGCGACGCTCGTCTACGTGGCCGACCTCGCGCGGATGCAGGAGGCGCCGGCGGCGCAGAAGCACGAGACGGCGGCGATCGACGCCGGCTTCGTCTCGCAGAACGTCTACCTCTACTGCGCCTCGGAAGGCCTCGCGACGGGCGTTCGCGCCTGGGTCGACGTCGAGGCGCTCGGGAAGCGCCTCGGGCTCCGGGCCGACCAGCGGATCGTCGCCGCGCAGTCGGTGGGCTGGCCGAAGAAGAAGTAGGCCTGACCCGCCGCCCGCGGCGGCCGCGCGTCTACGACCCGGGCTCCGTCTCCGGCGACGCGGGGCCGGGGGCGCGGCGGCGCTTGCGGTCGCCGCCCTTCGACTGGCGCTCGCGGTAGTCCGCGAAGTCGGCGCTCGTGAGGACGAGGGGCGGTCCCGGGACGAGGGCCGCGTCGGCCGCGAGCTCGCGCTGCAGGCGCGCGAAGCAGAGGTCCGGCGCGTCCTGGAAGCGCGCCTCGCGGGCGGCGAACGCGGCGTGGGGGATCACGAAGACGAAGACGCGCGCCTCGCTCCCGGCTCCCACCTGCAGCTTGTAGCGCCGTCCGTCACTCGCCGACTCGAAGCCGAGATACCGGACCATCGATCCTCCGCGGGGACGTGGAGGACCACAGACGGCCCACACGGCTCCACCCGAACCGTACGAGTCTAGCACGCGGCGGCGGCGTTCCCCCGCGCGCCGCGAGGCGCCTTCGCCGCGCGCTCCGCCGGTCCGTGCCCCTCGCCCTTCGTGCCGGCGAGCACCGACTCGAGGATCGGGAGCCCGTGGGAGACGCGGCGCGCGCGGATCAGCAGGTCCCACAAGGGCTCGCACTTCTTCCAGCCGATCGCGTAGGCGGCGTGGCGCGCGCGGCCGGCCCAGTCCGCCTTCGCGGCGGCCCCCCGCAGGATCGAGCCCCAGCGGTAGAAGTCGCGGTACGCCCGTCGGTAGCCGTCCTCGAGCGCGGCCGGAGAGAGACGCGAGGGCTGGAAGACCGCGTGGCGCGTGTCGTAGAGGTCCCAGTCGCGGTGGAGGATCCGTCCCGCCTTCTCCATCGAGTGGAAGAGGGACGTGCCGGGATAGGGTGTCAGCACGTGGAACGTGGCCGTCTCGACCCCCTGCCCGATCGCCCACTCGACCGTGCGGTCGAAGACCGACGCGTCGTCGCCGTCGAGGCCGAAGACGAAGCTCGCGTTCACCATCACGCCGTGGTCGTTCAGGCGGCGGATGGCGGCGCCGTAGTCGCGGCCGAGGTTCTGCCGCTTGCCCTGCTCGCGCAGGCCCTCCGGCGAGAGCGTCTCGAAGCCGACGAAGAGGCTCCGCAACCCGCAGGCCGCCGCCTTCTCGAGGAGGCCCGGGCGCAGCACGGAGTCGACCGTGCCCGCGGCCTGCCACAGCCGGCCCATGCCGCGCATCCCGTCGAAGAGGGCAGCGGCGAAGGCCGGGTGGCCGAAGAGGTGGTCGTCGAGGAAGTAGAGGTGGCGGCCGGGGAGCCGCTCGATCTGCGCGAGCGCGCGGTCCACCTCCTGCACGTAGAACGATCGGCCGCCCTCGAAGAAGCCGTCCTTGTAGCAGAACGCGCACGAGTGGGGGCAGCCGCGGGAGACGACGATCGAGTTCGGCACGAGATAGAGCTCGTTCCGCAGGAGGTCGCGGCGCATGGGCGGGACGCCGACCAGCGTGCGCGCGGCCGAGCGGTAGACGCGCTGCATCCGCCCGGCGCGGAAGTCGGCGAGGAGGCGCGGCCACGCCTCCTCCGCGGGCCCGAGGACGATCGCGTCGGCGTGCCGCGCCGCTTCCTCCGGCAGAGCGGTGACGTGGAGCCCGCCGAGGACGACGCGGGCGCCGCGCGAGCGGTGGAGGTCGGCGAGCGCGTACGCGCGCCGCGCGGAGGTGACGTACACCTCGATGCCGACGAGGTCCGGCTCGCCGCCGGTGTCGATGTCCTGGACGTGCTCGTCCTGGATCCTCACGTCGTCGGCCGGGTCGAGGTAGGCGGCGAGCGTCGCGAGGCCGAGGGGCGGGAAGAGCGAGTACTTGATCGGGCGGAAGAAGGGGCTCTTCGCCTCGGTGAGGGCGGGGAGCAGGAGCTCGACCCTCACCGCTCCCTCTCGCCCATCGCGAGGAGCGACACCTCGCGGTCGCGCGGGCCGTCGCAGTCCAGCAGCAGGACGCGCTGCCATCGGCCGAGCTGCAGCCGGCCGTCGGCCACGTTCAGCGTCTCGGCCGTCCGGAGGAGGAGCGCCTTCGCGTGGGCGTGGCCGTTCGGCCGCTCGTCGGGCGGGACGAAGGCGCGCCGGTCGAGCTCGTCGTGGGCGTAGAGCCCCGTCCCGCGGGGCGCGAGCCGCTCGAGGAGCGCGACGAGGTCGCCGAGCAGCAGCGGCTCGTTCTCGTTCACGCACAGGCCCGTGGTCGTGTGGCGGGTCTGCACGTTGACCCAGCCGGCGCGCAGGCCCGAGGCCCGCACGAAGGCCTCCACCCGGTCGGTGAGGTCGAGGACCGACACCGGCGCGTCCGAGGAGACGCGGACCCTCCCGACGGAAACGCCGAACTCGATCCGGCCGCCGGGCGCCACCGCCGCCGGCCAAAGCCTCGCTCCCGCCGATCCGTCCATGGCTCCTCCTTCGCCCGCGTTCGGGCGTCGGCTCGAAGGTGGGCGGACGCGGCCCCCGGGAAATGACGGTTCCGTGAGCAGCCGGTCAGCGGGCCTTGAGATTCAGTCGCTTGCGCGCGACCGGGGGCGACGCGTGAGGCCGGCGGCGAGGCCCGCGCCGAAGAGGACGCCCTCGCCGGCCCCGAGTGCCGTGCGGGTCCATGGCGCGCCGACGTCGGCTTCGCCGAGAGCGCCGGCCAGTCGGTCGAGGCGGACGCGGCTGTCGGGGAAGCGCTCGACGATCGCGTCGAGGCTCGCCGCGCCGAGCCGGCCGCCGGCCCCGGCCACCAGCGCGCCGGCGATCGCGCACGCGAGCCCGGTCGCCGCCGCCGCGCGGGCGCGGGCGGGGCCGCGGGGCGCCGCCGCCCGCCGCCCGCGCCCCGCGTGCCGAGCGCGAAGCCGGCGCCGGCCGCGGCGCCGAGCCACAGGCCTTCCCAGCCGCCGCCGAGCACCGGCGTGTCGATGCCGAAGAGGCCGTCGAGGAGGCCGAGGGCGAGGTGCCGCGCGAGGAGCCCGCTCGCCGCGCCGCCGGCCGCTCCCAGAAGCGCGAGCGCGGCGGTGCGCCGCGAGCGCAACGTCGCCTCGGCCGCCGCGATGCCGAAGCCGACGCCGGCCGCGCCGGTGGCGGCGACCACCGCGCCGACGAACGCGAGCGCGAGCAGGAGCGACACGGCGCGGGAGCCGCCGAGGGCGGCCATCGCGATCCCGCCGAGCGCGCCGGCCGCCGCCCCGGCGAGCGCGCCGCCGGCCGAGGCCGCCGCCCACCGCGCGCCGGCGAGGCGCAGCGCGCGGCGCGTCCGCATCCGCACGAGCGCGGCCCACGCCGCGGGGCCGGCGGGCGGGCGGAGGAGCGGCACGTCGCCCGCGCCGGCCACGTCCCAACGGCTGTCGCGCAGGTGCGCCCAGGCCTCGGCTCGGCCCGGCCCGCTCGCGCCGGCGAGCCGTCGCAGCGCCTCGGCCGTGCCCTGGCCGTGGAGCACCTCGGCCGCGTCGCGCCGCGCCTCGTCGCCGGCCGCGGGATCGACGAGGCGGGCGAACACGTCGCCTTCCGCGGGGCCCGCGGAAGGCGGCGCGCCCGGCGCGGTGAGCTCCTCTGCGTCGTCGGCCTCCTCGACCACGGGGCCCACGAACTGGTAGCCGTGGCGCGAGACGGTCCGGATGCACTCGTCCGAGCCGAGCGTGCGCCGCAGCGTGCGCACCGCCTGCGAGAGGGCCCCGTCCGACACCACGACGTCCCTCCACACGCGATCGAAGATCTCGCGCCGGGGCAGGGCCACCGCGCGGCGCTCGACGAGCAGGATCAGCAGGTCGAGGTAGCGCGGGATGAGCGGCACCTCGCGGCCGTCCTTCCGCAGGGAGCGCCGCGCGGGCGAGAGGGTGAAACCGTCGAGCCGGTACCGTGTCGCGCCCGCCATCCCCGGGATGCTAACCGACCTTCGTCGCGCGCCGCGGCGAGGGCTGGCCTTCGTGGTCCCGTCGCGGGATGATCGCGAGATGCGTCGCGGCGCTCTCCTCCTCCTGGCGCTTCCCGTCCTCGGCTCCCAGGCGCCGACCGTCGCGCGGGCGACGATCGCCCTGCAGGTGCGGGACGCGGCCAGCGGGGAGCCGCTCCCGGCCCGGGTCGTCGTCCGCGACGCCGCCGGCCGGGTGGTCGAGAGCCGCTACACGACCCTTCCGGGCGTCTTCACCGACGACGAGGGCCGACTCGAAGTGGCGCTCGACGGCGGCTCCTACGCGGTCGAGGTGTCCCACGGGATCGACTACGTGCCCGAGCGGCGCACCGTCGTCGTCGAGGCGGGCGGCCGCGCCGAGGCCGCCGTGCGCCTCGCGCCGTGGCTCGACCTGCGCGGCCGCGGGTGGGTGAACGGCGACGCGCACGCGCACCTCTACAGCGACGCCGAGCGCGACCACGCGATGCTCGCCACCGCGCGGCGCCTCTGCCGCGGCCAGGGCGTCGACTTCCTCTTCGCGTGCCAGACCTGGGCCGGCTTCCGCGACGCGACCTGGCGCGACGGCTTCTCGGCCCACTCCGACGGCCGCTTCCGCGTCCTCTTCGGGGCGGAGATGCCGAAGTACCGCACCGGGCACACGTTCTGGTTCGGCCTGCAGTCGACGCGCGGCCTCTTCGAGCCGGCGATGGACACGACCTACGAGGACGCCTACTACCAGTCGCCGCGGGGGACGAGCTGGACGTTCGACACGCTGCCGTTCCCCGCCATCCCCGACCTCGAGGTGGTGAGGCGCCTCGCGGCGGCCGAGGACGCCGTGGCCGCCGTGCCGCACCCGACCTCGTGGTGGTGGCAGAAGCGGGGCGACGTCGAGAAGTACGTGACGAACGTCGCCGTCTCGCTCCCGGCCGGGCTCCTCGGCGGCGGCGCGTGGAGCGCGATGGCCGTGATGGGCTACGACCGCGACCAGGACTTCTACGAGGACGCCTGGTTCCACGCCCTCGACGAGGGCTATCGCCTCGCCGCGGTCGGCGAGCTCGACGGGGGCTTCTCGCCGGGCGACCGCTTCTACTACGGCCGCGTGCGCACGTACCTCCACGCCGGGGCGACGCTCGACCGCGCGAGCCTCGTGGCCGCGGTGCGCGCCGGACACACGTTCGCCACCTCGGGCCCGGTCGTCCTCGCGTCCGTCGACGGCCGGTACGAGCCGGGCGACGTGGTGCCGGCCGACGGCCGCTCGCGCCGCCTCCGCTTCGAGGCGTACGCCTCCGGCGACGGCGACGACCGGCTCGCGTACGTCGTCGTCTTCCGCAACGGCAGCGTGCGGCAGGTCTTCGACCTGCGCGGTCGCGGGCTGCGCCGGTTCGAGGGCGCGCTCGACGTCCGGGAGCGGGACGACGGCTGGACCGTGCTGAAGGCCTACAGCGGGAGCCCGAGCCGCGCGCCCGCCGCGCTCGACGTGCGGGCGAACGTCGAGCGCCTGGCGGCCGGCCGGCCCGGCCCGGAGCTTCGCGACGACGGCGACGTGTGCCTCACGAGCCCGTTCTACTTCCGCCGCCCGGGCGCGCCCTTCGAGCCGCCGCCGCTGCGGTCGAGGCTGCGGCTGCGCCTCGTCGTCGGGGTGACGGGGGCGCCGGTGAAGGGCGCGACGCTGCGCGTGCAGGTGGCCGGCCGCGAGGTCGCGCGCGTCGCGGTCCCCGAGGGCGAGGCGCGGGCGGAGGCGCCGGCCGCCGCGTTGCTCGTCCTCGAGGCGCCCGGCCGCCCGACGCTGCGCCGGGTCGCCTTCCTCGACTACCCGCCCGCGCGGGCCCGCGTCGAGCGGCTCGCGAGCGGAGCGTGGCTCGACGACTTCGGCGGCCGTGGCCGCCTGCAGCCGGGCCAGGTGCCGTGGAGCGCCTTCGGCTTCGCCGGGACGAAGGCGCTCCTCTCGGACGTCGACTGGACGATCCGCTGGCAGCCGAACGAGCGCGACCCGCTCTGGGACGCGTTCGAGTCGGCGCTGCGCCCGCGCTGACGCGGCCCGCCGGCCGCCGGCTCAGGCGAACTGCGGCAGGTGCTCCGCCTGCGCCTTCAGCAGCGCGTCGGTCAGCTTCGTGGCGGTGGCGTAGTCGCTCACCCCGCCGTCGAGGACGAGGGCCTCCGCCATCGTCTTCCGATTGCCGGTGAGGGCGGCGTCGACCGTGGCCTCCACCGCGGCCAGGCGCCGCAGCAGCACCGCGGCGATCGGCACCGGGATCTCGCCGATCGGCGGCGCGACCATGCCCTCCTGCGTGGCGACGGCCGGCACCTCGAGGATCGCGTCGGGCGGCAGGTTCGAGACGATGCCGTCGTTCGGCACGTTCGCCGAGTACCAGCGGCGCCGGTCGTAGAAGAAGCTGTCGACGATCTCGAGGGCCTGCTCGTGCTCGCCGGTGGTGCCGAGGAGCTTCGCCCGGTCGATCGGGCCGGTCTGCTTCGCCATCGCGAGGGTCTCGTCGTAGATGCGGTCGCCGTGGGCGATCGTGCCCTCGAACGAGTAGGCGTCCGTCCCGAGCGTGCTGCCGTAGTACTTCCCGCCCGGGAAGCGCTCGAGGAAGAACTCGGTCACGTGGCGGTCCATCGGCGCCGGGAACGCGCCGAACTCGTCGAAGAGCTCCCAGCTGAACGGGTGGGTGAGCATCGACGGGTGCTTCTCCTGCCCGAACGGCGAGGCCCAGCTCGTGCGGTCGACGCCCTTCGCCCGCCGGGCGGCGAGCCCCGCGCGGATCGCCGGCCAGAGGTCCCGTCCCTCGGAGCGGATCTCGAGGATCCACGTGAGGTGGTTGAGCCCCGCCCAGCGCCCGGTGACGCTCTTCGGCGGCACGCCGGCGAGGCGGGCGAGCGTCATCAGGGTGTCCTCGGTGCCCATGCACAGGCCCACGGGTCTCACGTTCGTCTTGCGCCACAGCGCGCGCACGACCGCGGTCATCGGGTTGCCGTAGTTGATGAACCGCGCGTTCGGGCACATCCGGTCGCAGTCGCTCGCGATCGCGACCATCGGCGGGATCATGCGCATCGAGCGCGACACGCCGCCGGGGCCGACCGAGTCGCCGACCGGCTGGTAGACGCCGAACTGCCGCGGCACGAAGACGTCCTGCTCCCACGCGCGGCGGCTGCCGACGCCGATCGTGCAGATGACGATCGTCGCGCCGTCGAGCACGTCCCTCCGGTCGACCGCGGCCGTGATCTTCGCGGGCCGCTCGGCGACGCTCATGTAGCGGCGGACCATCTTCTCGGTCGCCTCGAGGATCACCGGGTTGATGTCGACGAGGGCGATCTCCCACTCACCCTGCGGCTGCTGCTTGATCCAGTCGATGACGATGCCCTGGGTGAACATCGCGCTGCCCGCGCCGACGAGCACCATCTTCTGCTTCGGGGGCTTCGCGGGGTCACCCGTCGCGGGGACGTAGCCGGAGCCCGGCCGCGGTCGCCGCGCGGGAGAGGCGGCCGCCGCGAGGCCCCCCAGGGGAACGGCGGCCGTGGCCGCCACGAGACCCTGCAACGCCGCACGCCTGTCCATGCTGGCCTCCTCTCCGGGGGTCGAGGGAGCGTCCCGCTCCCGGGACGGGCGCACTCTAGCACCGCGCGCCGGCGCGGGCGAGGCCGGCCGGCTACTCGGCGGGGGCGGGGGTGAGCGGGGGCAGCGCGTCGAGCTTCTTCCGCAGGGCGCGCCTCGTGGCGGCGTGCTTCGGGTCTCTCGAGAGGTCGCGTCGCGAGTCGGGGTCGTTCGCCGCGTCGTAGAGCTCCTCGCTCCCGTCGGGCCAGAGCGTGTAGCGCCAGCGGTCGGTGCGCGCCGTGCGCCCCGCCTTCGCCGCCCGCGCCGGGCCGACCTTCAGCATCGCGAACGCGGCGTCCTTCACGGCCCGCGACGGGTCCTCGAGCAGCGGCCGCAGGCTCGCCCCGTCCAGGCCGGGGACCGGGGGCAGCCCGGCCAGGTCGACGAGCGTCGGATAGAGGTCGACGGCCTCGGCGAGCGCCGCGGTCGGCTCCCCGCGCCGGGCGACGCCCGGTCCCGCGATGACGAGCGGCACGCGCACGGCTGGCTCGAGGAGGGTGGACTTCCCGAAGATCCCGTTCTCCCCCGCGTGGAAGCCGTTGTCGCCGACCGCCGCGACGACCGTGCGGTCGAGCCGCGACGCCTTCGCGAGGCCGTCGAGGACGCGGCCGAGCTGCGCGTCGGCGTACGTGATCGAGGCGCGGTAGGCGGCGATCGCCTCGCGCCAGCGGGGGCGGGCGACCGTGATCCGCGCGCCCGAGCGCGCCTCGGAGGGCGACGGCGCGTCGGCCGCGGCCGGCAGCGGCGCCGAGCCGGGCGGGTACTCCGCGAGGTAGCGCGGCGGGACGACCCACGGCGCGTGTGGCTTGAGCAGGCCGAGGACGAGGAAGACGGGCTGCGGCCGCTCCGTCGCGAGGATGCGCAGCGCCTCGCGCGCGGCGACCGCGTCCGGCAGCGACGCCTCGTCGGCCTTCGACGGCCCCCACTCGAGAGCGTCCGCCTCGTCCGCCGTCTCCGTGTCGACCGCCTCCGACCACCGGAACTCGCGCTCGAAGCGGCTGTGGTACGCCTTGCCGACGCGGGCGGTGTAGTAGCCGTGGCGCGCGAAGTGCTCCTGCAGCGGCACGGCGTCCTTCACCCACGGCGCGGGATTGCGGAGGTTGCCCCAGACGTGCGTGCGCTCCGGCCGCCAGCCGGTGAAGAGCGACGTGCGGCTCGGGTTGCACAGCGGGTACTGCACGTAGGCCCGGTCGAAGCGCCGGCCGGCCGCGGCCAGCCGCTCGAGGCTGGGCGTGCGCGCCGGGGCGCCGTAGAGGGAGACCGCCGCCGACCGGTCGTCGAAGATGACGAGGACGACGGCGGGTCGCGGGTCGGCCGCGCGCGAGGGCGCGGCCCTCGCCACCGCCGCCGCGGGCCGGCACGCGAGGCCGGCGAGCGCGAGCGTGGCCGCGAGGGCGAGACGGCTCCTTTGCCTGGCCATCCGAGCGAGTATAGCCGCCGGTGCGCGGCGCGAGCCGGGATGACTCGCCGGGGGACCTCGGCCGATAATGCCCGGCCGCCTCCGCGCGGCGCGCGGAAGGAGGGGATCGTGGCCCGATCGGACGACGGCCGCCCGGCCGCCGGATCTCGTGCGACGCGCCGCGAGTTCCTCGGCACTCTCGCCGGGACGCTCGCTCTCGCCCCGCAGGTCCGGGCGATGCAGAAGCCGGGGTCCGGCGGCATTCCCGTGCGCCCCCTCGGCCGGACCGGGGTGAGCGTCTCCATCGTGGGCTACGGCGGCTGGGACGCGCCGATCGCGCCGAGCGAGGACGAGGCGATCGCCCGCATGCACCTCGCGATCGACGAGGGCGTCACGTTCTTCGACAACGGCTGGGAGTACCACGACGGCCGGGCCGAGGAGGTGATGGGCAAGGCGCTCCGGGCCTCGTCGTGGCGGGACCGGGTCTTCCTGATGACGAAGGTCTGCGCCCGCGACTACGAGGGAGCGAGGCGGCAGATCGATGAGAGCCTCGCGCGCCTGCGCACCGACCGGGTCGACCTCCTCCAGTTCCACGCCATCCAGTACGAGGACGACATCGAGCGCATCCTCGACCCCGAGCGGGGCGGCCTCCGCGCGGCGCTCGAGGCGAAGAAGGCGGGCAAGCTCCGCTTCCTCGGCTTCTCGGGCCACCGCGACCCGCAGACGCACGCCCGCATGATCAACGGGCCGCACCCGTGGGACACGGCGCAGATGCCGCTCAACGTCCTCGACGCGCAGTACAAGAGCTTCGAGAACGTCGTGCTGCCGCTGTGCCGGCAGAAGGGCATCGGCGCCCTCGGCATGAAGTCCCTCGCCGGGCAGGACGGCCGCATCGTGAGGGAGCTGAAGATCGACTGGGAGCTGTGCCGGCGGTACGCGATGTCGCTGCCGGTGGCCACCACGATCTGCGGGATGCAGAGCCGCGAGGAGCTGCTCGGGATGGTTCGGATCGCGCGCGGCTTCGAGCCGCTCACCGAGGCCCAGGTCGAGGCTCTGCTCGACCGCGCCGAGGACGCGGCGGAGAAGGCCGAGATCGAGGAGTACAAGAAGCCGACGAGCGGATACGGCTGCTCCTACCGGGACGCCGAGGCGAAGGCGAAGAAGACCGCCTGAGGGAAGGGCGGGGGCGGGGAGGAGGCGACATGCACTACCGGCGGCTCGGCACGACGGACATGGCGGTGTCGGCGATCAGCTTCGGCGCGTGGGCGATCGGCGGGACGTGGGGGCCGGTCGACGACGAGCAGTCGATGCGGGCGCTGCACGCGGCGGTCGACGCCGGGACGAACTTCGTCGACACCGCCGACGTCTACGGCGACGGCCGCAGCGAGCGGCTCGTCGCCCGCCTGCGCCGCGAGCGGAAGGGCGAGCGGATCTTCGTCGCCACGAAGGCCGGCCGCCGCCTGCCGAAGCAGACGCCCGAGGGCTACAGCCGCGAGAACCTGACCTCGTGGGTCGAGAGGAGCCTCCGCAATCTCGAGACGGAGGCCGTCGACCTCCTGCAGCTGCACTGCCCGCACCCGAAGGTCTACGACGTGCCGGAGGTCTTCGGCATCCTCGACGAGCTCGTCGCGGCGGGGAAGATCCGCTACTACGGGATCAGCGTCGAGACGGTGGACGAGGCGCTTCGCGGCATCGCCCACCCGAACGTCCAGACCGTGCAGATCATCTTCAACATGCTTCGGCTGAAGCCGGCCGAGGAGTTCTTCGGCCGCGCCCAGGCGCGCCGCGTGGGCATCCTCGCGCGCGTCCCCCTCGCGAGCGGCCTCCTCACCGGCAAGCTCTCCGCGGCCTCGACGTTCGCCACCGACGACCACCGCCGCTTCAACCGCAACGGCGAGGCGTTCGACAAGGGCGAGACGTTCTCGGGCGTGCCGTACGAGATCGGGCTCGAGGCCGTCGAGCGGCTGAAGGCCCTCGTCCCCGCCGGGGCGACGCTCGCCCAGCTCGCGCTGCGGTGGATCCTCGAGTGGGACGCGGTGACCTGCGCGATCCCCGGCGCGAAGACGGAGGAGCAGGCGCGGGCGAACGCCGCCGCGGCGGACCTGCCGGCGCCGCCGCCGTCGACGATGGCGGCCGTGCGGGCGGTCTACGACGAGGCGCTCCGCCCCCTCGTTCACTCGAGCTGGTAGCGGTCAGTCCGCCTTCCGACGGAAGGCGACGACGTTCGACTCGGAGGGGGCGCGCTCGTCCGCCGGCTCGCCGGCTCCGCGCGCCGGCTCGGCGGTCACGGGCTCAGGCTCGGCGCCGGCCGCCTCCTCGTCCCCGCGGGAGGCGCGGAGGCGGAAGCCGAACTCGGCCGAGGGGTCGGCGAACGCGCGCAGCGCGCCCCACGGCACCACGAGCCGCTCGGGCCGGCCCCCGAAGCGCAGCGTGACCGAGAAGCCCGCGTCGTCGACCGACAGGTTCCAGAACTGGTGCTGCAGGACGATCGTCATCTCGTCCGGGAACTGGCGGCGGAGCGCCGCGGGCATCAGGACGCCCTCGTCCGTCGCGCCGAACGTGAGATAGAAGTGGTGCTCGCCGGGCAGCCCCTCGTCGGCGACGCGCTCGAGCACGCGCCGCACGAGGCCGGCCAGCGCGTCGGTCATCAGGGCGGGGTAGTCGAATCCGGGTGTGTCGGTCGCGCCGTCCATGGCGGGAAGTTTATGCGAATCGCCCGACCTCGAGGCCGCTAGCGTGCTTCCGCGCGTTCCGGCTCGTGCCGCGTCCACGTCCGCCAGAAGTCCGACGAGCCGAGGCCGAGCTCGTCCCACCACGCCTCGCGCATCGCGCGGTCGCCGGCCAGGACGCCGTCGCGGGTGACCCCGTCCGGCGGCGGCACGAGAGCCGCCAGCCGGTCGAACACGCGGGCGCGGTCGCCGCCGTCGACGCGGGCGAGGAGATGCCAGAGCGAGAAGGCGTCGCGCGGCCTCGCCTGCTCGAGCGCGCCCTCGAGCGCGAGCCCCGCGACGGGCCGGCGGCGCCGTCGTCGAGGGCGTCGAGCGCGGCGGCGAACGCCGCGGTCGCGGTGTCGTAGCGCGGCGTGCCGGGGCCGCGCCCGGCGCGGGTGCGGCACGACGCGCCGGCCGGCACGAGCGACAGCCGCCCGCCCTCCTCGAAGCCGACCCAGCCGGTCTCGACGCGGAGGAGCCCCGCGCCGGAGTCGTCCACCTCGAGCGTGTACTCGCAGCCGAGGTCGACGGCCAGGGCCGACGGGGTGTCGACGAGGAAGCGGCCGGGCGGCGCCCAGATCGCCGCGTGCAGCCGCCCGCGGTCGAGGGCGAGGCGATGGGCCGCGCGGCCGGCGTCGAGGAGCGAGACGCGCGTGCGCGGGTCGAGGCGGACGACCCCGATGTCGCCGACGGCGAGCCGCGCCCGGCGCGGGCCGGTGTCGAGCGCCTCGCCCTCGCGCAGCCGGGCGACCGCGCCCGGGCTCCCGAGCCACTCGAGCTTCCACGAAGGGCCGGGGCGCGTCGGCGGTCCGCTGAGCGCGGCGGCGAGCGCGAGCAGGACCGCGGCCGCCGCCGCGAGGCTTCCCCGGGCCGAGCCGTGCCGAGGCCGGCGCCCGCGCCGGCAGCGCGGGAGGCGGAGGCACGCGCCGCAGTGGCCGCAGCGTCGCCTCGAGCCTCTCGACCTCCGGGTCCGGCTCGCCCGACCCGTCCCACAGGTAGTCGCCGCTCACGGCCGTTCCCTCCCTTTCTCGAGCGCCTCGCGGAGCATCTGCAGGCCACGGTGCAGGTTCACCCGCACCGAGCCCGGCTGCAGCCCCGTGCGCCCGGCGATCTCGGGCCCGGTGAGGCCCTCGACGAGCCGCAGCACGAGCGTCTCGCGGTACGCCTCGGGCAGCCGCCGGATGGCCGCGAGCACCGTCATCGCCTCGCCCTCCGGATGCGGCGCGCCGGGCACGTCGTCCTTCAGCTCGAGGGCCGGGACCTCGCGGCGGAAGTGGTCGCGGGCGCGGTTCCGCGCGATGGCCGCGAGCCACGGCGCGAAGGCCGCGGCGTCGCGCAGCGCGTCGAGCCGGCGCATCGCCTGGAGGAAGACCTCGTGCACGAGGTCGTCGACCTCGGCCCGCGGCGCGCGGGCGAGGAGGATGCCGTGGACCGTGCGCGCGTGGCGCTCGTAGAGGCGCCCGAAGGCGTCGCGATCGCCGCCGCGCGCGGCCCGGACGAGCGCCGCGTCCTCCTCGGCCGCCGCCGTCGTCGTCCCGCGCGCGGACGCTTCTCCGAACCGAGGGGCGTCCGCCCCGATCGACGTGCTCATCGCCCTCCCGCCGCCGGCACGATCCGGCCCTGATGGCAGGACGCTCCCCGGCGGCCGAGCGTTAACGCGACGGCGCCGGCCCCCGGCCGCGCTCCGCCGTCGGGCTCACCGGGTCGCCGAGGCCGTGGCCGATGCGGTCGGCCCGCCGAAGTGGGCCTGCTGCGCCCGCTCGATCGACTCGAAGAGGGCGCGGAAGTTCCCCGCCCCGAAGCCCTGGTCGCCCTTCCTCTGGATGATCTCGAAGAAGAAGGGGCCGGCCTCCGCCTCGTGGTAGAGCCCCGAGGACTCCTTCAGGAAGATCTGCAGGAGGTAGCGCCCCGGGCCGTCGCCGTCGACGAGGATCTCGAGCTCGCGCAGGACCTGCAGGTCCTCGTCGATCGTGCCGACCCCGAGGCGGTCGAGCCTCTCCGGCAGCGCGTCGTAGTAGGTTCCCGGCGTCGGCATGAACTCGACCCCCCGCTCGCGCAGCATCCGCACGCACGAGACGATGTCGCGGACCGAGATCGCGAGGTGCTGAATCCCCGGGCCGCGCAGCTCCTCGTTGAAGAGGTTGATCTGCGAGCTGCGGAAGAACGGCCGCCACGGCTCGTTGTTCGCGAACTTCACGCCCGACACGGGGTCGCGGTACACGAGCGAGCGCAGGCCCGAGCCGTGCTGCCGCGTCGGGTCGACGTCGCTCGTGTGGAACTGGATCTCCCAGAAGCGCTCCAACCCCATCACGTGCTCGAGCCAGAGCGCGACCGGGGCGAGGGTGGGGAAGTTCGACGTCGTGTGGTCGAAGCCGACGAAGCCGAGGCGGTTCGCGCCGCCCGTCGGCGTCTCGAGCTCCTCGAAGCCGGGGAAGAGGGCGCGGTAGCCGCGGCGCTCGAGGAAGCGGAAGGTCGTGTCGCCGAACGGCGTCGTGATCGAGAAGCAGGCGAGCTCGCCGCCATTCGCGTCGCGGAAGCGCCGGACCTCGTCGATCGGCGTGCCCCCGCGCGACTCGAGGAGGCGGAAGGTCCGCTCGACGTCCTCGACCTCGAAGTTCAGGGTGCCGACCCCGTCGGGGTGCTTGCGCAGCCAGCGCCCGGCCCGCGCGTCGTCTCTCTGCGGCTCGATGCACACGACCACGCAGTTGCCGGCCAGGAACGCGAGCGACCGCTGCCGGCCCTTCCCGGTCAGCTCCTCGCCGCTGCCGCCGATCTCGGCGAAGTCCATGAGGCCGGTGTAGAAGCGGCGGCTGCGCTCGAGGTCGTGCACGTAGTAGTGCACCGACTCCAGCCGTCTGATGCCGAGCGACTCGGTCATTTCTTCCTCCTGGGGTGCTGCGCACCCCCAGGCCCCGCGCGCCGTGCGGGAGCGGATCCACCTCCTCGCGCGCCGCTAGTTGCCCACCGCCGATGGCGCCCCGTCCGCCGCCAGCACCACCCCCCGACACTCGCCGAAGCCGATTCCCGCGAAGCCGTCGCGCTCGCACCGGCCGACGAGGACGACCTCGTCCCCGTCCTCGAGGAAGCGCCGCGTCTCGCCGCCCGGGAGGGCGAGCGGCTCGCTGCCGCGCCACGTCCGCTCGAGAAGGCACCCGCGCGACTCGGGCGCGACACCCGACACCGTCCCGCTCGCGAGGAGGTCGCCCGGCCGCAGGTTGCAGCCGTTCGACGTGTGGTGCGCGACCATCTGCGCGAGCGTCCAGTAGAGGTCGACCAGGTTGCTCCGGCTCACGACGAACGGCGCGTCGCCGCGCTCGCGCATCGCCCGCGTCCGCAGGCGCACCTCGAGGCGGACGTCGAAGGCGCCCGCCGCGCGGTCGTCCTCGTCGTCGAGGTGGGGCAGCGGCCGCGGATCGCCGTCGGCCCGCGGCGCGGGCGGCACGCGGAAGGGCGCGAGCGCCTCGGTCGTGACGACCCACGGGCTCACGGTCGTCGCGAAGCTCTTCGCGAGGAACGGGCCGAGCGGCTGGTACTCCCACTTCTGCAGGTCGCGGGCGGACCAGTCGTTCACGAGCACGAGGCCGAAGAGGTGCGCGCCGGCCTCGCCGATCGGGATCGGCCGGCCGAGCGCGTTGCCGGGCCCGACGAAGGCCCCGACCTCGAGCTCGTAGTCGAGGTTCCGGCTCGGCCCGAACCGCGGCCCCGCCTCGCCCGCCGCGGGCTCCGTCTGCCCGGACGGACGCCGCACCGGCGCGCCGCTCGGAACGAGCGACGAGGCCCGGCCGTGATAGCCGATCGGCACCCACTTGTAGTTCGGCAGGAGCGGGTTGTCGGGCCGCAGCATCTTCCCCACGTTCGTCGCGTGGTGGACGGAGGCGTAGAAGTCGGTGTAGTCGCCGACCTCCGCCGGCAGGAGCATCTCGGCGTCGGTCCGCGCCAGGAGGACCTCGGCCGCGTCGCTCCGGGCGGTCACGAAGCCGCCCTCCGCGCGGAGCAGGTGGCTCAGGCGGTGGCGCAGGGTGCCGCGCACGCGCGGCGCGACCGCCATCAGCCCGTTGAGGCTCGCGGCGCGCGCGGCGGCCTCGACCTCGGTCGGCAGCCCGCGCAGGAGGCCGCTCGCCGCAGGCGCGGAGGTCGAGGACCGAGTCGCCGATCGCGCAGCCGATCCGGGCCGGCCCCGACCCGCCGCGGCGGAAGACGCCGAGCGGCAGGTTCTGGACCGGGAAGTCCGTCCGTCCGTCGTTGGCCGACTCGATGAAGCTGCGGAGCCGCCCGTCGTGCGTGCCGTCGAGGCGGGGCGGCGTCACGCGAGGAGCCCCATCGCCCGCAGGCCCGCGACGGGTTCCGCGAAGGAGCACGAGCCGAACGACGCCGCGACGGCGCGGCGCGAGCGCCGGACGGCGTCGAGCGGCGCGCGTCGCCCCGCCAGTCGAGCCCCTCGTCGTCGAAGTGGAACGCCGCGGGGTCGGTCTCCTCGAGCACTCCCGAGATCTCGGCGGCGCCCGCTCCCGCGGCGCCGAGCGCGGCGGCGGCGAACACGTTCAGGAAGCCGTGCATCACCGCGCGGGGCGCGTCGGGAGAGTAGGTGAGCGCACGCTCGCCGCGCACCGGGTGGTGCAGGCCGGCCGTGGCCTTCCAGCCGACACCGGCCTCGGCGCACGCCGCCACGAAACGGGCGAGCGCGGCCGGCGAGGGGATCGCCTCGGGCACGACGCCGCCCGTGCGCACCTTGGCCCGCGCGCCGCGCGCGCGGAGGACGGCGAGCAGCGGGCCGAGCTCCGCGTCGAGCGGCACCTCGACCGCGGCCTGGATCCCGGGCGCGAGCGCGTCGAGCACCTCGGCCGCCTCCTCGGGGCTCGACGCCTTCGCCTCGACCGCGTCGACGACCGCGCGGCCGGCGTGCGCGTCGTCGAACGCGGCGAGGCGGGCGGCGTCCCCGCGGGCGTCGGCCGAGAGGAGGGCGGAGAGGCGCCACGGATCGGCCGTGCCGCCCTCCGGCAGCAGCCCTGCCGCCGCGCGCGAGAAGTCGCCGAGGCGGGCCACGGGCAGCACGAACCGGCCGAGCATCCAGGCCTCGGGCGACCGTCGGGCGCGGGCGTACTCGGCCGCCGCGTCCTCCATCGCCAGCGCGGCCGGCGGGAAGAGGCCCGCGTAGTCGACGAGGCCCGCGAGGAGCGCGCGGGCCGCGGCCGGCGGGGCCGCGCTCACGCCTCGAGCCACGAGAGGTGGTAGCCCGGGTCCTCGATCCCGGTCGCGTCCCGGCTCACGAGCAGGGGCCGGAAGGTGTCGACCATGACCGCGAGCTCGTTCGTCTCGCGGGCCCCGATCGACTCCTCGGTGCGTCCGGGCTGCGGTCCGTGGGGCAGGCCGTCCGGGTGCAGCGTGATCGAGCCGAACTCGATGCCCCGGCGGCTCATGAACTCCGAGTTCGCGTAGAAGAGCACCTCGTCCGACATCACGTTCTGGTGGCTGTAGGGGGCGGGCACCGCCTGAGCGTCGAAGTCGTACGGGCGCGGCACGAACGAGCAGACCACGAACCCGTCGCCCTCGAAGACCTGGTGGACGGGCGGCGGCAGGTGCACGCGGCCGACCCGCGCCTCGAAGTCGTGGATGCTGATCGCCCACGGGTAGTAGAAGCCGTCCCAGCCGACGACGTCGAACGGGTGGTGGGCGAGCGTCATCTCGACGAGGCGGTTCCCGCTCTTCACGACCACCGCGTGGTCGCGCGGGTCGTCGTGGACGACGAGGCGCGAGGGGCGGCGGACGTCGCGCTCGGAGAACGGGGCCATCTCGGTGAGCTGTCCGTGCTCGTTGCGGTAGCGCTTCGGCGTGCGGACGGGGCCGGCGCTCTCGATCACGAGGAAGCGGAACGGGCCCTCCCCCAGGCGCCAGCGGTGGAGGACGCCGCGGGGGACGACCACGTAGTCCCCGGCCTGGTAGTCGAGCTCGCCGAACGAGGACTCGAGGACGCCGCGCCCCTCGACGACGTACACGACCTCGTCGCCCTGCCCGTTGCGGTAGTGGAACGGGTCCTCCTTCCGCGGCCGGGCCATCGAGAGGGCGACCTCCGAGTTGAAGAGGAGCGGCACGCGGTCGAGGACCGCGGAAGGGCCCGTCGTGAGGCCGCCCGTGCGGAAGTGCCGGTGGCGCACCACCCGCTCCGGCTCCGCCACCCAGCCGAGGCCGCGGATCGGCCGCACGGCCTTCACCGCGGTCGGCAGGCGCAGGTGGTAGAGGAGCGAGCTCGGGCCGGTGAAGCCCTGGTTGCCGACGAGCTCCTCGTAGTGGAGCGACCCGTCGTCCTTTCGGAACGCGACGTGGCGCTTGCGGGGCACTCGGCCCAGCGAGTGGTAGATGGGCAAGTTGGGCTCCGGGGACCGTCCCATTCTACGGGGAACGGCCCCGGGCCGCAGGGGGCTCCTCGCCGGCTACTTCCGCTGGTAGACCCTCACGTAGTCGACGAGGTAGCGGTGGGGGAAGAGCGCGTCGTCGATGCCCTTCTGTCCGCCCCACGACCCGCCGATCGCGAGGTTCAGGAGGAGGTACATCGGCTTGTCGAACGGCCAGGCTCGCGGGCCCGTCCCCTCGTTGGCGAAGCTGAAGTAGCGCGACCCGTCGACGGAGATCTCCACCCGGTCGGCGGACCACTCCATCGCGTAGACGTGGAAGTCCTCCCACGGGCCCGCGACCGTCGTGCTCGAGCCCCTCGCCGTGCCGGCGACGTGGTTGTAGGCCGCGGTGTGGATCGTCCCGTGGATCTTCGACGGCTCGAAGCCGACGTTCTCCATCACGTCGATCTCGCCGCAGGCCGGCCAGCCGGCCTGGTCGATGTTCGTGCCGAGCATCCAGATCGCGGGCCACGTGCCGCGGCCCGTCGGCAGCTGGGCCCGCACCTCGACCCGCCCGTAGGTGAACTCGAACCGCCGGCGCGTGTTGAGGCTCGCGGAGGTGTAGGCGTAGCCCTGGTAGGCCTCGCGCCGGCCCTCGATCACGAGGCGGCCGTCCTCGACCCGCGCGTTCTCGGACCGCGACGTGTAGTACTGCCTCTCGTCGTTGCGGACGTACCCGATCTCGTAGCCCCACTTCGCCGGGTCGGGCGCGCCCGGTGTGTCGAACTCGTCGGCGAAGACGAGCGTCCAGGCGCCCGGGGTCGAGGGCGTCGGCGTGGGGGCGGCCGGCGCCGTGGCCGCGGTCGGCGACGGGTTTCCGCTGCAGCCGGCGACGAACGCGGCGAGCAGGAAGAGGATCGCGGCCGTGCGCCGCGCGGGGCGGGTCATGGGTGCACCTCCGGGCCGCGGCCGAGGGCCCGGCCCGGGGGCATTCTACGGCGGGTCGCCTTTCGCCGGCCTACTTGCGGGCCGCGAGGAGGTCGCGGATCTCCTTGAGGTACTGCTCGGACGGGGCCGGCGGCGCGGGCGCGGCCGCGAGCTTCGCCGCGAACGCCGCGAACGGGCGGACGATGAAGAAGTAGACGACGCCGGCCTTGATCACGAAGTTGACGATCGCCGAGAGGACGAGGCCGAAGTGGAACGGCCCGAGGACGAGCGCGGTCTCGAGCGCCTTGACGTCCCCCGGCGACAGGGTGGCGATCAGGGGATCGATGATCCCCTTGATGAGGCCGTCCACGACCCCGTTGAACGCGGCGCCGATGATCACGGCCACCGCGAGGTCGACCACGTTCCCCCGCATCAGGAAGTCGCGGAATCCCTTCATCATGTGCCCTCCCACAGGGTCAGAGTCGAACGTTTTGCGGGCGGAGCGTAACACACGGCCCTCGGAGGGCATCCCCGCGGGATCCGGTCCCTCGGGTCTGGGTCATTTGGCTCTCGCCAGCCGCCTCCGGTGCCATTAGGATTGGCTCATGAACGTCCTCGTGCTCAACACCGGAAGCTCCTCCCTCAAGTTCCAGGTCATCGACACGGACCTCGAGGCGATCGAGAAGAACCAGGACCGCCAGCTCGCCCGCGGCGTCATCGAGAGGATCGGCAGCGAGTCGCTCGTCACCTTCCGCGTCGAGGGCAAGCCCGCGATCCGCCGCACCGCGGCCCTCCGCGACCACCGCGCGGCGCTCGACTACCTGCTGCGCTGGCTCGTGTCGCCCGAGGCGGGAGTGCCCGGCATCACCTCCGTCGGCGACATCCATGCCGTCGGCCACCGCTGCGTCCACGGCGGCGAGAAGTTCACCCGCTCGGTGAAGATCGACGACGAGGTGGTGGACCAGATCGAGGACTGCATCGACCTCGCCCCGCTGCACAACCCGGCGAACCTCAAGGGCATCTACGCCTCCCGCGAGCTGCTCGGCCAGGGCGTGCCGCAGGTCGCCGTGTTCGACACGTCGTTCCACTCGACGATGCCCGACGTGTCGTACCTCTACGCGATCCCGTACCCGCTCTACGTGCGGCACCGCATCCGCCGCTACGGCTTCCACGGCACGTCGCACCGCTACGTCGCGTACCGCTACCGCCAGCTCACCGGCCGCTCGCTCGAGGACACGAAGATCATCACCGTCCACCTCGGCAACGGCTGCTCGGCCTGCGCGATCGACAAGGGCGAGTCGGTGAACACGTCGATGGGCCTCACCCCGCTCGAGGGCCTCGTCATGGGCACCCGCGGCGGCAACATCGACCCGTCGATCCTCGAGTTCCTCCACCACAAGGAAGGCCTCGGCTTCAACGAGATCGACGCCCTCCTCAACAAGCAGTCCGGCCTCCTCGGCGTCTCCGGCCTCACGAACGACATGCGGGAGCTGCTCGAGGAGGAGCGCGTCCACCAGGACCGCCGCGCCCGGCTCGCGATCGAGATCTTCTGCCTCCGCGTGAAGCACTACATCGGCTCGTACCTCGCGCAGCTCAACGGCGCCGAGGCGATCGTCTTCACCGGCGGCATCGGCGAGAACTCGCCGGAGATCCGCGCCCGCATCTGCCGCGCCCTCGACTTCTTCGGCATCAAGGTCGACGAGGCGAAGAACACGGCCGCCGTCGGCGGCCGCGAGGGCGACGTGGCGACGGACGACGCGCGCGTGCGCGTGTACGTCATCCCGACGAACGAGGAGCTCCTGATCGCGCGCGACACGGTGCGCTGCGTGCGCGACGCGCCGCGCCGCTGGTAGCGCCGCCGGCGGACCCGGGGGGCCGAGCCGCGCTCCGGCTTCGGGGCGCCCCCGGCCCCTCGTGCTAATGTCCGCCCGGCCATGAACGACGCCGGAACGCCGCTCGAGGTGCGGGGAGCCGTCCGCCGCTTCGCCTCTGGCCGCGGGCTCGACGGCGCCTCCCTCGAGCTGCGGCGCGGCGAGATCTACGCGCTGCTCGGGCCGAACGGGGCCGGCAAGACGAGCCTCGTCCGCGCCGCCTGCGGCCGCCTCCGCCTCGATGCGGGAGAGGTGCTCCTGCTCGGCGCCGATCCCCGCCGCGAGCCCTCCTGCCGCCGCCGGCTGGGGCTCGTGCCGCAGGAGATCGCGCTCTACCCGGAGCTCACCGTCCGCGAGAACCTCGAGGTGCTCGGGCGGCTGGCCGGGCTCCCGGCGGCGGAGCTTCCGCGCGCGGTCGCGGCCGCGCTCGGCTGGATCGGCCTCGCGGATCGCGCGGCGAGCCGCGTGGGCGAGCTCTCGGGCGGACAGAAGCGCCGCGTGAACCTCGCCGCCGGCACGCTGCACGAGCCCGCGGTGCTGCTCCTCGACGAGCCGACCGTCGGCGTCGACCCACAGGCCCGCGAGCGCCTCCACGAGATGCTCCGGGAGCTGCGGGCCCGCGGCCTCGCGGTGCTCCTCGCCACCCACGACCTCGACCAGGCGGCCGAGCTCGCGGACCGCATCGGGATCCTCGTCGACGGCCGCGTGCGGGCGGAGGGGACGCTCGCCGAGCTCGTCGAGCGGGCCTTCGGCGGCCGCCGCGAGCTGGCTCTCCGCCTCGTCGCCGCGCCTCCCTCCGGCACGGCGAGGGCCCTGGAGGCCGAGGGGCTGCGCCCGGGAGCCGACGACCGCGAGTGGTCGGGCCCGCTCGAGGGCGGCCTCGAGGCCCTCGCCGGCGTCGGCCGGAGGCTGGCCGCGGCCGGTGTGCCGCTCGCCGAGCTGCGCCTTCGCGAGCCGGGGCTGCGCGGGGTGTTCTTCCGCCTGGCCGGCCGGGAGATCGACGCGTGAGCGGCACGGTCTTCCGCGCGATGGCCCTCGCGTTCTTCCGCGACCGCGCGGCGCTCGCGATGAGCCTCGTCCTCCCGATCGCCGTCTTCCTCGTCTTCGCCGCGATCTTCGCGGGCGCCACGGGCGCGGACCTGCGCGTCAAGGTGGCCCTCGCCGACGAGGTCGGCTCGGCGGAGTCGCGCCGCCTGCGGGGCGCGCTCGCCCGCGACCCCGCCATCGACCTCGTCGGCGAGGGGCTGAGCGCGGCCGAGGTGAGGGAGCGCGTCCGCCTCGGCGCGGCCGACGCGGGCCTCGTCATCCGGGCCGGGGGCCGCCCGCTCGGCTCGCTCGAGGGCTATGGCCGCGCGCCGATCGCGGTCGTCGTGGATCCCGTCCGGGCCGTGGCGGCGCAGGTGCTCGCGGGCCTCGTCCAGAAGGCCTACTTCGGCGCGCTTCCCGACGTGGCCCTCGGCGGCGTCGCCACGGTGCTGAAGGACGGCTTCGTGACGCTGACGCCCGAGCAGGAGGAGGAGCTCGCCCGCGAGCTCTCCGGCCTGCGCGAGGAGACCGTCGCGGCGGAGGCCGGAGGCCGGCCGTCGCCGAGCGTCCTCGAATCGCTCGTCGAGCGCGAGGCGGTGGCGGGAGCCGGGCTCGCCCGCAGCCACGTGGCGTACTACGCGGGCGCTGTGGCCGTGCTCTTCCTCCTCTTCTCGGCCGTGCACGGGGCGCTGTCGATGCTCGACGAGCGCGACGCCGGGATCCTCGACCGGCTGCTCGCGGGGCCGGGCGGCATGGGGGCGGTCGTCGGCGGCAAGATGCTCTTCCTCGTGGCCCAGGGCACGGTCCAGGTCAGCGTCATCTTCCTCGTGGCGTGGGCCCTCCACGGTGTCGACCTGCCGGGCCACGTCGCCGGGTACCTGCTCGTCACGCTGGCCGCGAGCGTGGCCGCGGCCGGCCTCGCCCTCGCGCTCACCGCCGCGTGCGGCACGCGCCGCCAGGCGCAGGCGCTCGCCAACATCGCGATCCTCGTCGTCTCCGCGGTGGGGGGCAGCATGGTGCCGCGCTTCCTCATGCCGCCCTTCCTCCAGACGGTCGGCTGGCTCACGCCGACCGCGTGGGCGATCGAGGCCTACACGAGCCTCTTCTGGAGAGGGGAGGGCGTGCGGGCCGTCCTGCTGCCGGCCGGCCTCCTCTTCCTGTCCGGTCTCGGCGGCGCGGCGATCGCGCGCCGCCTCGCGCGCCGGCTCGAGACGCTCTGAGCGCGGCGAGCGGGCCGGCCGCGGCCGACCGCGGCCGATCTGGCCGCGGCGGGGAAGCGTGTACGATCGATTCGGAGGATCCGCGAGAGCGATGTCGACCACGATCACGGTGCTCGGGCTGCTGCTGGCGACCTTCCTGGCCATGGAAGGCGTCGCCTACCTCATGCACCGCTACCTCATGCACGGGCCGCTCTGGTTCCTGCACGAGTCCCATCACCGGCCGCGACAGGGCTGGTTCGAGCTGAACGACCTCTTCGGGATCTTCTTCGCCGTGCCGTCGATGGTGCTCATCTACCTCGGCACGCACGGCCAGCCGCCCCTCCTCGGCGTCGGCCTCGGGATGACGGCCTACGGGGCCGCGTACTTCGGCTTCCACGACGTGATCGTGCACCGCCGGATCCGCCACTCGTTCGTGCCGCGGCACCCCTATCTCAAGCGGATCGTCCGGGCCCACCTCATCCACCACCGCACGCTGACGCGGGAGGGCGCGGTGTCCTTCGGCTTCCTCTACGCACAGGCCCTCCCGGCCGCGGCTCCTCGCCCGGCCTGAGGTGCTTTTCGTCTAGTCGGCCTCGGGCAGCCGCGTCCAGAGGCCGCGGCGCGGCTCCTCGCGCCGCCACCGGGCGAGGCGCGGCGCGAGGGCGGCCGTGAGAAGGCCGCGGGCGAGCCAGTAGCCCTTGCGGTAGCGGGGAGCCACGGCGCGCTCGTTCCAGGCGTCGCGGCCGCGGGCCCGGACCGCCCGGCCGATCTCCCAGTAGACGCCGCGCGCCACGGCCACGGCCCACGCCGAGCGGAAGGGCAGGCGGCGGATGCCGAGGTCGCCGGAGGCGTAGTACCGGTCGGCTTCGCGGAGGAGGCGCGACACGACCTCGGCGAGGCGCTCCCGCCGGCTCCCGTCGACGAGGTCCTCCGGCGCGAGCCCGGCGTCCTGCAGCCAGCGCAGGGGCAGGTAGACGCGGCCGACGCGCGCGTCGTCCACGACGTCGCGCGCGATGTTCGTCATCTGCAGGGCGATGCCGAGGTCGGCCGCGCGCCGGTGGGTCGCTTCCTCCCGCACGCCCATGACGTGGGACATCATCAGCCCCACGACGCCGGCCACGTGGTAGCAGTAGGTGGTCGTCTCCCCGATGTCGTGGTACCGGCGGCAGTCGACGTCCATCGCGAAGCCCTCGAGGAGCTCGAGGGGGTAGCGGTCCGGGATGCGGTAGCGCTGCACCACCCGCTGCAGCGCCATGAACACGGGGTCGTCGACGCTGCCGCCCTCGAGCGCGCGGTGGGTCAGGTCCTGCAGGCGCCGCAGGCGGTCCTGCTGGCCCTTCTGGTCCTTCGACGGGTCGCCGGTGCGGAAGCCGAGCGTCTCGCCGTCGATCTGGTCGTCGCAGTGGCGGCACCAGGCGTAGAGGAGGTAGGCGGCCTCGCGCGTGTCCGGGGCGAACAGCCGCGCCGCGCCGGCGAAGCTCTTCGAGCCGCGGACGATGATGTCCCGGCAGGTCTCGAGGAGCGGGTCCCGGCGCTCAGCCACGGGACGCCTCCCGCGCGAGGTCCTCGAGCACGAGGCCCGCGGTGGCCTTCGCCGAGTTCACGACGCCGGGGATGCCGGCGCCCGGGTGGGTGCCGGCGCCGACGAAGTAGAGCCCGCCGATGCGGTCGTCGCGGTTGTGGACGCGGAAGAAGGCGCTCTGCGTGAGCACCGGCTCGAGGGAGAAGGCCGAGCCGTGGTGCGCGTGCAGCTCGCGCGCGAAGTCGAGCGGAGTGAAGATGCGCCGGGTGACGAGGTCCCGCCGCAGCCCCGGGATGTAGCGCGCGTCGAGGTAGTCCAGGATGCGGTCGGCGTAACGCGGCCCGACCACCTCCCAGTCGATCGGGGCCTTGCCGAGGTGGGGGACCGGCGCCAGCACGTAGAAGGCCTCGCAGCCGGGCGGCGCGAGCGAGGGGTCGCTCACCGTCGGCGCGTGCAGGTAGAGCGAGAAATCGTCGGCGAGGACGCCCTTCTCGAAGATGTCGTCGAGCAGCTCGCGGTATCGCGGCCCGAAGAGCACGTTGTGGTGCGCGAGGTGCGGGTGGCGGCGCCGCGTGCCGAAGTAGACCAGGAAGAGCGACATGCTGTGGCGCATCCGCCCGAGGCGCCGGGCCGGGCGCACGGCTCTCGGCTCGTCGCGCAGCAGGCTTGCGTAGGTGTGGACGACGTCGCCGTTGCTCGCCACCGCGTCGAAGGCGGCGCGCCAGCCGTCCACAGCCGCGAGCCCCGTGACCCTCCCGTCCTGCGTCTCGATCCGCTCCACGTCGCAGCCGAGCCGCACCTCGCCGCCCAGGTCCTCGAAGAGCCGGACCAGCGCGCGGACGAGGGCCCCGGTGCCGCCGCGGGGGAAGTGCACGCCGCCGCTGCGCTCGAGGTAGTGGATGAGCGTGTAGATGGCCGAGGTCGTGAACGGGTTGCCGCCCACGAGAAGCGAGTGGAAGCTGAACGTCTCGCGCAGGTGCGGGTCCTCGATGAAGCGCGAGACGACCGAGTGGACGGAGCGGTACGCCTGCAGCCGCACGAGCTCGGGCGCGACGCGGATCATGCTGCGGAAGTCGAGGAAAGGAACGTGGGCGAGCTTCACGTAGCCCTCCTCGAACACCTCGCGGGCGTAGGCCAGGAAGCGCCGGTACCCGTCGACGTCCCGCGGGCTCCTGGCCCCGATCTGCCGCAGCGTGTCGTCGAGGTCGTCCGAGTAGTCGAAGACGAACCCGTCCTCCCAGAAGAGACGGTAGAAGGGCCGCACCGGCATCAGCTCGACGAAGTCGGCGAGGCGCCGCCCGCTGAGGGCGAACAGCTCCTCGAGGCAGTCCGGGGCGGTGATCACCGTCGGCCCGGCGTCGAACACGAAGCCGTCGTCCTCGTACACGTAGGCCCGGCCGCCGGGCCGGTCGCGCCTCTCGACGAGCGTCGTCTGCACGCCGGCCGACTGGAGGCGCACCGCGAGCGCGAGGCCTCCGAACCCGCTTCCGATCACCGCCACGCGTGGCTGTCTCAAGGCTTCCCTCCGCTCCCGCTCCGCTCGCGAAGGCAGCGCGCCGCCCGCAGGACGGGCACGGGCGGCCGGCCGAGGACGAGGCGCGCTCGGTCCCACGCGGTGAGGCGGCCGGCGTAGAAGCGCTCGATCAGCCCCGGAGAGAGCCGGTAGAAACGCGCGAGCACGACCCACCGCCGTTCGGGGGCCGCGGCCTGGAAGAGCATCCGGTTGAGGAACCGGAGGAACCCCTGGCGGCGCCAGCTCTCGCGGGCGAGGGCGCGCACGTCGACGGCGAGGGAGCGGCTGTCGAGCCGGCCGCGGGCCGCGACGAGATCGGCCAGGCGCGCGGCGTCGGGGAGGGAGTACCCGGTCGTCGCGTGGAAGAGGCCGGCTCTCGTCCCCGCCGCCGCGACGCCGTCGGGCCGGCGGCGCCAGAGCGCCTCGAGGTCGCCCGCGAGCGGGATCGGCAGAGCGCCCCGCTCCTCGCGGTCGACGGAGACGATGCGCCAACCGCGCCCGACGGCGTAGGCCTCGATCGCCGCGCGGGCCTCCGACGGCCGGAGCGCGGGCGCGTCGGCGTACCGGGTCTCCTCGATCAGCAGCCGCCGCTCGTCCCAGGGCAGGAGGTAGAAGAAGCGGAAGCCGCCCTCCTGCGGCACCGTCGCGTCCATCAGCAGCGGCGCGTCGAGCCCGTGGCCCTCCGCGAGCGTGACGTCCAGGCCGACGAACTCCTGCACGCCGGCCCGCATCCAGTCACCGCCGTCGAAGCCCCGGCCGTCGACGACGCAGCGGGCCTCGAGGCGCGTGCCGTCCGCGAGCGTCGCGCCCCCCGCGTCGACGGCGCGCACCTCGCGTCCGAGCAGGGCCGACTCCCCGAGGAGCGCGAGCAGCCGATCGTGGAACCGGCGCGACGTGATCGAGCGGTAGCCGCCGTGGAGGCGACGGGCGAGCCCCGGGAAGCGCACGTCGTACGCCGGCCACGCCCGCTCGACGAGCGGGGCGAGCCAGTCGCGCTGCGACGGCGTCACGTCGGCGTCGTGGAACGACCAGGTGTGCTCGCCGCCGAGCGTCGACTGGCGCTCCACGAGGCTCACGCGCAGCTCCGGCCGCGCCTGGCGCAGTCGCCAGGCGAGCAGGCCGTTGGCGAGCCCGCCGCCGACGAGGATGACGTCGCTCGCCGCGGTCGCGGTCATCGCGCGGGGGGAGGCGCCGGCGCCCGCCGGTGGACGCCGGGCAGCGCCAGGAGCCGGCTCGCGGCCTCGTCCGCCGCCGCGGCCGTGGGACGCCCGCGCAACCGGCCGACCATCGCGCCGGACGCGTCGAAGAGGAGGACGTTCACCTCGCGCGTGTCGAGATCCAGCCGGCCGGCGAAGCGCCGCTCCAGGTCGACGAGGACCGCGACGTCCGCGGGCACGCGCTTCCGCAGCTCCTCGGCGACGTCCTCGAACCGGGCCGGCGGACGGTCGGCCTCCGGAGGGACGTCGGCGACGCGAAGGTACGAGACGCCCTCGACCCGCCGGTCGAGCTCCTTCTGCCACTCCCGCACGCGCCGCAGGCGGCGCGCGGAGACGACGAAGACCGCGTGCGCCTTCTCGAGGACGGCCCCGGCCGGCAAGGGGCGGCCGTGCTGATCCCGCAGGGGAGCGACGAGAGACGAGAGGGCGGCGTCGGCGGCGTGAGCCTCGAGCGGGTCGGCGAACGACGCGACGGGGCCCGCCGCGACGAGCGACATCAGCACGACCGCGATCCCGGACGGCCGCCCGCCCCGCCCCCGGTCCCGCGAGCCTCCCGTGCCGCTCGTCCCTTCGCGCCGTCGATCAGGCGTCATGTGCCCCCCGGCCTTGCTTACGCAGGCCGCCTCCAAAGGTTCTGTCCAAGATGTGAATAGATTCTAAGCCGGAAGCGGCGGGGCCGGCGAGCCCGGGGGATCAGCGCCGCAGGCGCGCCCAGACCATGTGCGGCGACGCGCCGTTCACTCGGACCATGCGGACCCACAGCAGCGTCATGTGCTCGAGGTGCAGGGCCTGCTCGAGGCCGCCGACGTCGACGGGCTCCCAGCCGAGCGCGGCGATCAGCTCTCCCACCGCTCGCTTCGCGCCGTCCTCGTCGCCGCAGAACATCATGGCCGGCTTCACGCCGAAGCCCGGCCAGGCGTTGTCCTCGAAGTTCTCGAAGCCGTAGATGCTGAACGCCTTGACGACCCGGGCCGCGGGCGCCAGCCTCTGCACCGCCTGCGAGCCCGACTCGCGGCCGTCGAGCCCGTGGCGCAGGCCCGGGCCGACCGGGTTCGTGCAGTCGACGAGGACCTTGCCCTCGAGCTCGGCGGCGACGGCCTTCAGCACGTCCTCGTTCGCCTGGAACGGCGTGGCGAGGAACACGACCTCCGCCCCGCCCACCGCCTCGCGAGGAGCGGCGACCTTCAGGCCGTCGTTCCGAGCGAGAGCCTTCCGGACGCCGCTCGATCCGGGGTCGGCGGCGGCGAGAGTCACCTCGTGCCCCAGCCTCTGCAGGCGGTCCGCGAGCGGCGCGCCGACGTTGCCGTAGCCGAGGAAGGCGATCCTCATCGGCCCAGCGCCTCGATCACGAGACGGGCCGCGGCCGCGCCGGAGTACTGCTGCTGCCCGGTCACGAGCCGCCCGTCGCGCACCGCGAACTCCCGGAAGCGCTGGTCGACGACGAAGCTCGTGCCCGGGATCTTCCGCGCCTCCTCCTCGATCCAGAAGGGCTGGATCCGCCTGCCGACGAAGCCGTCCGCGAACTGCTCCTCGCTGTTCGCGAAGCCGGTCCACGTCTTTCCCGCGACGAGGAGGGTGCCGTCCGACAGCTTCGTCTCGAGCAGCAGGCAGGTGCCGTGGCAGACGAGCGCGACGACCTTCCCCGCCTCGTAGAAGTCGGCGACCAGCTTCTGCAGCGTCGCGTCGCCCCGGAAGGTCACCATCGGCGACTGGCCGCCGGTCACGAAGAGAGCGTCGTAGTCCGCCGCCTTCGCCCCGTCGATCGACTTCGTGTTCTCGAGGAGGGAAGCGTGGGCCTTCGACTTCTTGAACCCGAGCGAGAGGATGTCGTGGGCCGAGTAGCCGCTCGCGTCCTCGGGGTCGCTGTAGCCGTCGGCCGCGAGCGCCCCGCCCCTCGGGCTGCGGATCTCGACCTCGTAGCCGGCCTCGACGAAGGCCCAGTAGGGGTGCGTCAGCTCCGCCCACCAGAAGCCGATCGGCCAGCCGGTGGTCGGCGAGGTGGCCGGGTTGGCCGCGATCAGGAGGACCTTCTTCCTCCGCTCGGGGTTCGTCACGTTCACGTTCGCGCTCATGCCGTTTCTCCTCTTCTTCCTCGTCGGCGAGCCGGCGGCCCGCTTGGTTCTCTGTGTTATAGTCCGCTGAGATGGGACGAATAATGTCAAAGAGTCCTGTTCTATTGTCTGAGCGTCCCACGGGCACGAGCTGGAGCGCGGATGCGGCCGACGTCCTCACCACCGTCATGGACGCGGTGCGGCTGCGCAGCCGGGTCTTCTGCCGCTCCGAGCTGAGGGCGCCGTGGGGCATGGCGCTGCCGCGTTCCGACTACGCGCACTTCCACGTGATCGAGCGCGGCGGCGCGTGGCTGCGGGTCGAGGGGCGCGAGCCCGTGGCCCTCGCGGGGGGCGACCTCGTCGTCGTGCCTCACGGCACGGGGCACACGCTCGCGGATTCCCTCGCCACGAAGTCGCGCCCCCTCGCCGAGATGGCCGGCCGTCGCGGGACCGAGGGCGGCTGCGTCGTCATGCGGGGCGGGGGCGCGGGGGCCGAGACGCGGCTCGTGTGCGGCTCGTTCCGGTTCGATCGGCGCGAGGCCCACCCGCTCCTCGAGCTTCTGCCGCCGCTCATCCACCTGCGGCCGGCGGAGACGCCGGCCTCCGAGTGGCTCGAGGCGACCCTGCGCTTCCTCTCGTGGGAGACGCGGGAGTCGAAGCCGGGAACGGAGACGATCGTCTCGCGGCTCACCGACGTCGTCTTCGTCCAGGTGCTCCGGGCGTGGATCGAGTCGCTGCCCGAGGGGCAGGGCGGCTGGATGGGAGCGCTGCGCGACCGCCAGGTGGGCGCCGCCCTCGCCCTCGTCCATCGCTCGCCGGAGCGGGAGTGGACGAACGCCGTGCTCGCCGAGGCGGTGGGGATGTCGCGCTCGCGCTTCGCGGCGCGGTTCACGGCCCTCGTCGGGGAGCCGCCGCTCGCCTACGTGACGCGCTGGCGGCTCGAGACGGCGGCCGGTCTCCTGCGGGACAGCGCCCTCTCGCTGGCCGAGCTGGCCCAGCGCGTCGGCTACGAGTCGGAGGCGGCCCTCAGCAAGGCGTTCCGCCGCCGCTTCGGCGCGCCGCCGGGCGCCTACCGCCGGCGGACCGCGGCCTGACGGCGCGCGGGCCCCGTTCGTGGTAGCGTCCCGCGAGCGGAGGACACTGCGATGCCGAGGACCCGTCGGGACGTCCTGAAGCTGACCGCGGCCGGCGCCGCGGCGTTCGTCGCGCGCGGCGGCTCGGCCTTCGCGCTCGAGGCTCCGAAGCCGCTGCGCATCCTCATCCTCGGCGGCACCGGCTTCATCGGCCCCCACCAGGTGCGCTACGCGCTCGCCCGCGGCCACAAGCTGACGCTCTTCAACCGCGGCCGCCGGCCCAAGGAGTGGCCCGCGCCCGTCGAGGAGCTGACGGGCGACCGCAACACGGGCGACCTGAAGGCGCTCGAGGGCCGGGAGTGGGACGTCTGCATCGACAACCCGACGACGCTGCCGTTCTGGGTGCGCGACGCCGGGCAGGTGCTGAAGGGGAAGGTGAAGCAGTACGTCTTCATCTCGACCCTCTCGGTCTACGCGGGCGAGAGGGACCCCGGCCAGGACGAGGCGGCCCCGCTCGCCGTCTACAAGGGCCAGGACGCGATGAAGGAGACGCTCGACAGCCTGAAGAAGGACGTCGAGGGCCTCTACGGGCCCCTGAAGGTCCTCTCCGAGAAGGAGTCGGAGAAGTGGTTCCCGGGCGCCACGACCGTCGTCCGGCCCGGCCTCATCGTCGGCCCCGGTGACGAGACCGACCGCTTCACCTACTGGCCCGTGCGAATCGACCGGGGCGGCGAGGTGCTGGCGCCGGGCGACGGGAAGGACCCGGTGCAGATCGTCGACGCGCGGGACCTCGCCGAGTGGACGATCCGCCTCGTCGAGGCGCGGACGCTCGGCACCTTCAACGCGATGGGACCCGCGCGCGAGATGACGATGCGCGCGATGCTCGAGGGCGTCCGCGACGGCGTCGGCTCGAAGGCCGCCTTCACGTGGGTGCCCGCCGACTTCCTCGACCAGCAGAAGGTGAGCGCCTGGGGGGACATGCCGGCGTGGGTGCCGGGCACGGGCGACACCGCGGGCTTCGGCCTGCGGTCGAACCGCCGCGCGGTCGCGGCCGGCCTGACCTTCCGCCCGCTCGCCACGACCGCGAAGGACACGCTCGCGTGGTGGAAGGAGCAGCCGGAGGACCGCCGGGCGAAGCCGCGCGCCGGCATCGCTCCCGATCGCGAGGCGCAGGTCCTCGCCGCGTGGAAGGCGAAGAAGGCCTGAGCCCGCGCGGATGACGCGCGCTTTCACGCGGCTCGTCCTTCTCGCGCTGGCCGCCGGCGCCCTGCTGCCGCCGCTCGTCGCGGCGTGCACCGCCCTGCTGCCGCCGGCGGAGGGCGCGCCGCTCCCGTCGTGGGGCCCGGTCCTGGCGTCCGCGCCGTTGACGCTCGGCGCCGGCGTCGCGCTCGCGTGGCTCCTGCGGCGCCTGGAGCCGGCCCTCGACGCGCTCGGCGCGCAGCAGGCCGGGCACCTCGACCGCCTCGACGAGCGGTACGTGGAGCTCGCCATCGCCGGGAGCGCCGCCGTCAGCCTCTACCTCGAGCTGGCGGTCATCCGCTGGCAGGGCACCGTCTGGGAGTTCTTCGCCTTCTACAAGAACCTCGGCCTCCTCTCCTGCTTCGCCGGCCTCGGCCTCGGCTACGCCCTGGCCGGCCGCGACCGCCTCCCGCTCGCTCTCTCGGCCCCGCTCCTCGCCTTCCAGGTGCTCCTCCTCGAGGGGATGCGGCACGGCCTCGGCGAGGACGCGGTCCGGAGCCTCCTCGTCACCCCGTTCCAGGAGCAGCTCACGATGGGCCTCGACCCCGCGAGCGGCTTCGCCCACTACGCGGCGATCTACTCCTTCGTCGCCGTCGTGTTCCTCCTCACGGCCCTCGCGTTCCTCCCGGTCGGCCAGCTCTGCGGCCGGCTCATGGCGCGGCGGCCGCCGCTCGCCGCCTACCGGCTCAACCTGCTCGGGAGCCTCGCCGGCGTCGCCCTGATGCTCGCCGCGAGCTTCCTGTGGACGCCGCCCCTGCTGTGGTTCGCGGCGGGCCTCGCCGGCCTCGCCGCGTTCCAGGGCTTCCGCCGCGGCGCGCTCGCCGCCGCCGCGCTCGGGGGGCTCGCGGCGCTCGTCGTGCTGGCGTGGCCCGTGTCGCCGGGCTGGGAGCGCGTGTACTCGCCGTACCAGCTCCTCGAGCGCGGCCCGGGGGAGCGCGGGATGATGCTGATCCGCGCGGCCGGCCAGTACTACCAGCGCGTCCTCGACCTCTCGCCCGCGGCGCAGGCGATCGACCCGCGCATCGCCGCGGTCGGCCGCTACTACGAGCTGCCCTACCACGTGCGCGAGCGGCCGCCGGAGCGGGTCGCGATCGTCGGCGCCGGCTCCGGGAACGACGTGGCGGCGGCCCTGCGCTCGGGCGCGGCGGCGGTCGACGCGGTCGAGATCGACCCGGCCATCCACCGGCTCGGCGAGCTCTACCACCCGGAGCGGCCCTACGCCGACCCGCGCGTGCGCTTCGTCAACGACGACGCCCGGGCGTTCCTCCGCACGACGCCCGCGGCCTACGACCTCATCGTGTACGGCCTCCTCGACTCGCACACGCTCCTGAGCCACGCCTCGAGCGTGCGCCTCGATTCCTTCGTGTACACCGTGGAGGGGCTGCGCGAGGCGCGGGCGCGCCTGCGCCCCGGGGGCGTCGTGTCGCTCGCCTTCTCGGTGATGTCGGACGAGATCGGCCGGAAGATCTACCTGATGATGCGGGAGGCCTTCGACGGCCGCCCGCCGACCTGCGTCCACGCGCGCTACGACGGCTCGATCCTGTTCCTCCAGTCGAAGGAGGGCGACCTCGCCCTGCCGCCCCTCCTCCTCGCCCGGAGCGGCTTCGCCGACGTGACCGCCCGCTTCGCCGACGAGACGCTGCGCGCGGACGTCTCGACCGACGACTGGCCGTTCTTCTACATGCCGCGCCGCGTCTTCCCGCGCTCGTACGTGGCGATGCTCGGCCTCGTGCTCGCGCTCTCGGTGGCGTTCTTCGCGGCCTTCCTCCGCGAGCGCCCGCGCACGAGCGAGGCCGCCTTCTTCCTGCTCGGGGCGGGCTTCATGCTGGTCGAGACGAAGGGCATCACCGAGACGGGCCTCGCTCTCGGCAACACGTGGCAGGTGATCGGCGTCGTGGTCGCCGGCGTCCTCGTGATGGCCTACCTGGCGAACGGGGTGGTCTCGGCCCTCGCGATCCGCCGCCCGCTGGTGCCGTACCTGCTGCTCCTCGCCAGCCTCGGCCTGGGCCTCGCGGTGGCCGCGGCCGGCGGGTTCGCGCCGACCGCCGCGGGAAAGGCCGCCACCGTCCTCGTGCTCACGTGCCCGCTCTTCTTCTCGGGCATCGTGTTCTCGACCCTCGTCGCCCGTGCGGGGAACGTCGCCTCCGCGCTGGCCCTGAACCTGCTCGGGGCCATGGTCGGCGGGCTGCTCGAGTACAACTCGATGTGGCTGGGCTTCCGCTCGCTCTACTGGCTCGCGATCGTCCTGTACGCGGCGGCTCTCGTCACCTCGGTCGCCCGAAGGCCGGGAGCGGCCGCCCCGCGCTGAAGCCCGTCGTCGCGCGCTTCAGCGGGCGGCGGGGCCGCGGCGGGGCAGGCTCTGGTGCGTCCAGGCGGGGCCGGCGAGGTGCTTCGCGAGAAAGAGCATCTGCCCGACGTGCAGCGCGTAGTGGGCGATCTGACGGTTGATCGCCTGCACGACCGTGTGCTCCTCGCCGCGGATCACCACCGTGCGGCCGAGGTCCTCCTCGCCGAGCGCGTCGATCGCCGCGAAGAGCGTCGTCCAGCCGCGCTCCCACCGCGCGACGAGCGCCTCGCGGGAGAGCTCCACGTCCTCGAACTCGGCGTCGCGGTCGCGGTCCGCCTTCTCGCCGTCGGTCGTCAGGAAGTCCGTCCAGCGCGAGATCTGGTTGCCCGCGACGTGCCGCATCAGCGTCTCGAGGCTGTTCGAGCCGGGATCGAGGCGCTCCTTCCAGCGCTCGAACGGGATCTGCGCGAGCGCGCGGTCCGCCTGCGCGCGGGCCTCCTCGAACCGCCGCCGCGCGTCCGCCAGGTAGTCCGCGCCGATCGACCGGGGCACGCTCATCTCACGCTCCGAACTGCTTCAGGTGGTGGTCGACGTGCCGGTGCATGAGGACTCCCCAGTCGCGGCGCGTCATCCGGCCGAAGAGAGGGTGGTCCGGGCCGTCGCCCTCGCGCGGGCCGGTCCCGACCCGCGTCACGAGCGCGCCGAGCGTCTCGCGGTCCCTCTCGAAGTCGCCCGGCGTGCCGGCGAGGAGCTCCGGCGCGGTCGGCGCGCCCTTCGGCCAGGGCAGCACGTAGATGAGGAGCTGCTTCAGCGGGAACGACCGGAACGCGCGCTTCCCCCGGGGCCGCGGGACGATCTCCCCGAGAGCCATGCGGGCCGACTCGATCAGGTGGCACACCATCGACGGCGCGGTGAAGCGCCCCCAGCGCGCCGGGGCCTCCCGGGGGAGGGCGGCGACGCGGCGCAGGAGCGCCTCGCGGTCGGACGTCTCGAGGACCGAAGCAGGCATCGGCTCGTCTCCTTCTCGTGGTCGTTCCCGGAAAACCCGAAGCCTAGCGCAGAAAGCGCGGCACGGATCAGTACGACCAGATCCGCCCGCCGGCGGGGAGCGCGAGGCCGGCCTGCGGGACGAGCCGCTCGCGGCCGAGGACGCGCGACCGCTCGGGCCGAAGGCGGTAGAGGCGCAGCGCCTCGGCGGCGGCCGCCGCCCGGCTCGTTCGCGCGGGCGCGGAAGAGGGCGCGGGCGCGTGGTCGCCGAGCAGGATCTCCCGCCACGCGGCCCGCCAGAGCCGGCGCTTCACGTGGATCGGGTCGAAGCCGTACCACTCCGGCCGCACCCGCACGAGCCGAAGCGACCGCCGCGCCGCGAGCGCCACGAGGCCGTCCGACACGCGCTGGGCCTCGTCGAGCACACGGGCGAGGGGCAGGCGGCACGACGGCACGAGCACCGTGCGGAAGGCGAGGTACTTCGCCGGCGAGAGGCGGCGCAGCGAGGCCATCGGCAGGTCGGTCAGCGTCACGTCGCGGGTGTGCGGCGCGAGGCGGTCGAGGCACTCCTCGACCCACGCGAGGGTCCGCTCCGCGCCGTGGCCGTACGCGACGTCGTTGCCGACGTCGGTCAGGATCGCGCGCGTCGGCGCGGCCGGCCGCCGCGCGAGCTCGCTCCACAGCCCCGACTGGAGGATGCCGGGCCGCACGCGGCCGAGGAAGCGGCTCTCGCCACCGTACGAGCGGCCGTGGCCGAGGGCGGCGAGGACCTCGACGTCCGGCCCCCACGCCTCGCGGGCCGCGGCCACCACCGTGCGGAAGCCGCGGGTGAGGTTGCTCGCGCCGAGGGCGACGACGCGGTGCGGGCTCACGGCCGCGGCGCGTACAGGCCGAGGCGGCGGGCCGCCGAGACGGTGCCGGCCAGGGCGGCCAGGGTCGTCGCCGCCCCGGAGACGACGGCGGCGGAGGCCGCCGACGCTCCCACCGACAGGAAGAGCCCTTCGGTCCCGAAGAACGCCGCCGCGCACAGCACGATGCCGAGGAGGACCCGCCCGGCCTTCTGCTCGCGCGTGCCGCCCTCCGGCGGCGGGCCGGCGCGGCCGATGGCGGCGAGGGCGAGCGAGAGGCCGACGAGGCCGCCGACGTAGCGCGGGTTCAGCACGGGTGCGAACGGGACCGCGGCGACGAGCGCGAAGGCGACGGCGCGGAGGGGGCGCAGCGCGCGAGCACCGGGCCAGCCCGGGCGGTCGCCCGCGAGAGGCCGGAAGAGGACGATCGACGCCCCGGTCGCGACGAGGCCGATCGCGAGGCCCCCGCACACGTCGGCGAGGAAGTGGCGGCCGAGGTAGAGGCGGGAGACGGCCATGAGCGGCACCCACGCCACGGCGAACGCGACCAGCCGGCGCGAGCGGAAGAGCCACGCCGCGGTGAGGAGGAAGGCGGTCGCGGCCGCGACGTGGCCGGAGGGGAAGCCGTAGTTCCCGCTCGCTCGCGCCCGCACCGCCGCGATCGCCTCCGGCCGGGGCGGCTCCCAGAAGCTCCGTCCGCCGCCCGGGCCCTCGAGCGGCAGGGGGAGAGCCGCCGCCGTCCTCGCCACGCGCGGGTCGACCTCGTCCGGGCGCGGGTAGGCGACGGCGTTCTTGGCCGTCTCGGTCGCGAGCCCGGTGAGGAGCAGGGCGCCGACGAGCGCCATCCCCGGGCGCAGCCTCACGCCGAAGACGAGCGCGAGGAGCGCGACGACGTAGGCCGGGAGGTAGCCGAGCAGCGTCACGCCGGTGAGCAGCCAGGTCACGGGCGCCGAACCGATCGACTGCAGCGCGAGGTTGATCTCGGTCTGGAACACGCGCGCTCCCGCGCGTCAGGCGCGTCGACGCGCGCCCTTCGGCGGCGGGCCCGCGCCGGACCCGCGACGCAGCGGCGCGCGCGACAACTCGTCGTAGAGGAGCACCGCGGCCTTCATCCCGTTCACGAAGTCGCCGAGGTGCAGGCTCTCGTTCTCCGAGTGGATGGCCGAGGCGGGGTCCTCGACTCCCATGAGCAGGCAGGGGACGCCGCCGAGCGCGTCGGAGAAGGGCTGGACGAAGCCGATCGAGCCGCCGGCCCCGATCATCGCCGCCTCGCGACCGTAGGCGCCGGCGAGCGCGCGCCGAGCGGCCTCGAAGGCCGGGCCCTCGGGGTCCGTCGTCCACCACTGCGAGGTGCCCGTGACCGTGGCCGTCACCCTCGCGCCCGCCGGCGGGTTCTTCGTCAGCCTCCTCACGAGGAGCCGCCCCGCTTCCCCGGCGTCCATGTCGGGCACCGTACGCATCGAGAGGCGCGCGCGGGCCGCGTCGAGGATCTGGTTCGACGAGCCCTGGAGCGGGTGCGCCTCGAGCGCGATCACGGTGAGGGACGGCCGCGTCCAGAGCCTCTCCCACACCGAGTGCGCCTTCTCCCCGACGAGCTTCGTGCCCGGCTTCATCGCCGCCGCGGCGCGGAACTTCTTCTCGTCGAACGGCAGCGCGCGGATTCTCCGCATCTGCTTCGGCCCGGTCGTCGCGACGGTCCGGTAGAGGCCGGGAACGTCGAGCCGGCCGTCCTCCTTCTGCAGGGAGGCGACGAGCCGCAGCAGGATCCGCGTGGCGTCGGGCACGGGGCCGCCCCAGAAGCCGCTGTGGATCGGCCGCTCGAGGCAGCGCACCTCGAGGTCGACCTGGCAGATGCCGCGGAGCTGGTACGTGAGCGCGGGGTGGCCCACGTCGAAGTTGCCGGTGTCGGCGAGGACGGCCACGTCGGCCGAGAGGTCCTTCGCGTGGCGGGCGAGGAACGCGTCGAGGCCGGGCGAGCCCACCTCTTCCTCGCCCTCGATCAGGAACTTGAGGTTGAGCGGCAGGCGGCCGCTCGTCCCGAGCCACGCCGCGACCGCGGCCACGTGCGTGACGAAGGTGCCCTTGTCGTCGACCGTCCCGCGCCCGTAGAGGCGGCCTCCGCGCTCCGTCGCCTCGAAGGCCGGGCTCTCCCACTTCTCGGCCCGGCCCGGCGGCTGCACGTCGTGGTGGCCGTAGACGAGCAGCGTCGGCGCGCCTTCGGCGTGGAGCCAGTCACCGTAGACGTAGGGGTGCTGGCCGGGCATCTCGAGGAGGCGCACGTTCTCGAGCCCGGCCTCGCGGAGAAGGGCGGCGGTCGCCGCGGCCGAGCGGCGGACCTCGGCCGCGGGGAAGCCCTCGGCCGAGACGCTCGGGATCCGGACGAGGTCGGCGAGCCACCGCCGCGCGCGGGGGGCGTCCGCCTCGACGCGCCCGATCGCCGCCCCGACCGCCGTCCCGGCCATGCCGCCTCCGATCGGCGAGTCTAGAACAGATGCCCCCGGCTTCGCTGCTAGAATGCCGCGACGTCCGGCAACCCCCGAACGCTCCTCCGGCCTCTCCCCGCGGGGCCGCGAAGGGAGGCCCCATGAGCGACGACAAGGAATTCCGGCCCTACGTTCCCGCGAGCACGGACATGCCCGAGTTCACGGTGCGGGCCCTGCTGCTCGGCCTCGTGATGTCCGTGGTCCTCGGCGCGGCGAACGCCTACCTGGGCCTGCGCGCCGGCATGACGATCGCGGCCACCTATCCGGCCGCCGTGATCGGCATGGCGGTGCTGCGCGCCTTCAAGGGCTCGCTCCTCGAGGAGAACTTCGCGCGGACCGTCGGCTCGATCGGCGAGTCGGTGGCGGCCGGCGCCATCTTCACGATCCCCGCCTTCGTGATCCTCCACATGTGGAGCTTCGACAAGTTCGTGCTGTCGGAGTACCTGACGGCGAGCTCGCTGATGATCGTCGGGGGCATCCTGGGCGTCCTCTTCGTCACGATCCTCCGGCGCGTGATGGTCGAGGACCGCTCGCTGCCGTACCCGGAGTCGGTCGCGGCCAGCGAGATCCACAAGGCCGGCCAGCGCGGGGCCGAGGCGGCGATGCAGCTCTTCTCGGCGATGGGCGTCGGCGCGGTCGTCCAGCTGCTCGCGAACGCCGGGGTCTTCCGCGCCTCGAACGACTTCCTGATCGGCGTCGGCAAGCTCGGGCAGAGCTTCGTGCGCTTCGGGCTGAAGCCGGAGTCCACGAAGGTGGCGGCCGGCGCGGCCACCACCTTCCAGGCCCCGGCCGTCAGCCCGGCCTACCTCGGCGTCGGCTACATCATCGGCCCGGAGCTCGGCGCCCTGAACTTCGCCGGCGGTCTCCTCGCCTGGGGCCTGTTCGTGCCGCTCATCCTCTTCTTCCTCGGCCCGCAGCTCGCGCCGGGCTACACGGGCGCCGACGGCGTCACGGACTGGGCCGGCATGGCCGGGCACGTCTGGCGCTTCATCGTGCGGCCGATCGCGGTCGGCGGGATGCTCGTCGGCGCGAGCTACACCCTCTTCCGCATGCGCAAGAACCTGATCACGGGTGTGAAGCGCGGAATCGCCGACGTGCAGAAGTCCGCGGCGGCCACCGCGACGACGGTGCGCACCGAGCGCGACCTCTCGTTCAAGGTCGTGCTGCTCGGGATCGCGTCGGTGGTCGTGCTGATGGTCGCCCTCTACTTCTACTTCACGCAGGTGCTGCCGGGCGCCATCTTCGCGGCGCTGGTGATGCTGGTGACGGGCTTCTTCTTCGCGGCCGTGTCCGGCAACCTCGTCGGCATGATCGGCTCCTCGAACAACCCGATCTCCGGCCTCACGCTCGCGACCACGATCGTCGCGGCCCTCACGATGGTCATCGTCGGGGTCAAGGGCGCGCAGGGCGTGGCGGCGGTGCTCGGTGTCGCCGCGGTCGTCTGCGTCTCCTCGGCGGTGGCCGGCGAGATGCTGCAGGACCTCAAGGTCGGCCACATCCTCGGCGGCACGCCGTGGAAGATGCAGATCGGCGACCTGATCGGGGTCGTCGTCGCCGGCCTCGTCCTCTACTTCCCGCTCTACCTGCTGCACACCTCCGACCTCGCGGCGCACCCGGCGAACGGCGGCTTCGGGGGCCCGCAGCTCTCGGCCCCGCAGGCCGGCCTGATGGCCGCCCTCTCGCAGGGCATCGTCGGCGGCGAGATGGCGTGGCCGCTCGTGATCGTCGGGATCGCGATGGGCCTGTCGCTGATCCTCGTCCGCGTGAAGAGCCCGATGCTGTTCTCGGTCGGCATGTACCTGCCGCTCGAGACGACGTTCGCGATCTTCATCGGCGGCCTCGTGCGCGGCTTCGTGGACAAGCAGGCGGCGAACCGCGGCTACAACGCGGCGCAGAAGGCGCGGGTCGAGAACGCGGGTGTCCTCACGGCCTCCGGCCTGATCGCGGGCGAGGCGCTCATGGGCCTCGCCGCGGCCGGCATCGTGGCCTTCAAGGCCTACCAGGCCGCGAGCGACCCGAGCGTCGAGGTGGCTTTCCCGACCGTGAAGGCGATGGCCGGGGTCGCGCCCTGGCTCGCGATCGTCGTGATGATCGGCCTGCTGCTGTACCTCGCCTACCGCCCGCTCGGCAAGGCCGGCGCTCCGGACGAGCCCGCGCCCCCCACGGCGGTGATGTAGGCGGAAGGAACGACGGGCGCCCGGCCCGCGCCGCGCGCCCCCTCCGCCATGAAGACCGCGCGAACGTCGCCCGTCGCTCCCGCGCTGCGCGCCCTCGACCGCCGCTACCGCGAGGTCGAGGCCGCGCTGTGCGAGCTCGTGCGCGTGCCCGGCGTCTCCGCCGCGGGCTTCCCGGCCGACGACCTGCGGCGCTCGGCCGAGGCGACGGCCGACGTCCTGCGGCGCTTCGGCGTCCCGGACGTCGCGATCCTCGAGGCGGAGGGCGCGCCGCCGTACGTCTACGGCGACTGGCTCCGGGCCGGCGCGGCCGCGCCGACGGTGCTCGTCTACGGCCACCACGACGTCGTGCCGCCCGGCCCGCCCGGCGAGTGGACGACGCCTCCGTTCGAGCCCGTCGTCCGCCGGGGACGCCTCTACGGCCGCGGCACCGCCGACGACAAGGGCGGCTTCATGGCCTGGCTCGCCGCCTTCGCCGCGTGGCAGGACGCCGGCGGCTGCCCGGTGAACCTGCGCGTGCTGATCGAGGGCGAGGAGGAGGTGGGCTCGACGCACCTGCCCGCCTTCCTCGCGCGCCACCGCGAGCGGCTCGCCGCGGACGTCGTCGTCCTGTCCGACACCGCGAACTTCGCGACCGGCCATCCGGCGATCACGTGGCAGCTGCGCGGCCTCGTCCAGGTCGACGTCGAGGTCGCCTGCCTCGACCGCCCGGTGCACAGCGGCGACTTCGGCGGCGCGGTGCCCGACCCGCTGCTGATCCTCGCGCGGCTCCTCGACGGGCTGCGCGCCGAGGACGGGTCGATCGACGTGCCCGGCCTCTACCGGCAGGTCGCCAGGGCGTCGCCCGCCGTGCGCCGGCGGCTGCGGTCGCTGCCGTTCTCGGCCGCGGCGTTCCGGCGCGGGGCGGGCCTCGTGAAGGGCGCCCGCCTCGACGGCGAGCGCGGCTTCACCCCGTACGAGCAGCTGTGGACGCGGCCGTCGCTGACGGTGATCGCGGTGGACGCGCCCGCCTTCGAGGGCTCGGTCAACCAGGTCGTCGACTCGGCCCGCGCGCGCCTCTCGATGCGCACCGTGCCGAACATGGACGCGGCTCGCGCGGGCGCGCTTCTCGTGAAGCGCCTCACGAGGAATCCGCCGGCGGGCGCGCACGTCAGCGCGCGGGTCGTCCGCACGACCCCGTGGTGGACGACGGATCCGGTCGGGCCGGCCTTCGAGGCCGCGATCCGCTCGCTCGAGAAGGGCTACGGGAGAAAGCCGGCGCTCGTGGGGTCGGGAGCCTCGATCGGCTTCGTGAGGCCCTTCGCCGACGCGCTGCGCGGCGTCCCGTGCCTGCTCACCGGCGTCGAGGACCCGGGCTGCGCCGCGCACTCCGCGGACGAGAGCCTGCACCTCGGCGACTGGAAGAAATCCATGCGCTCGGCCGTGCACCTCTTCGGCGAGCTCGGCGCCCTCGGGCGCGCCGGGCTGAAGGCGAGGCGTCGCTGAGCGCGGGGGTGCGTCGGTGAGCCTCGGCTTCGCCCTCACGGCGCTCATGGCGTGGGCCGCGGTGGCGCCCGCGCCGCGCGGCGCCGCCGGCGCGCGCGGCGAGGCCCGCGGGCTCGCGTTCTGGACGGCCCTCGCGAAGAGCTGCGAGGTGCCGGCCGGCGAGACGGCGGCGGGGCTCGTCGCCGAGGCCGTCGCGTTCGCCGGCTCGCCCGACCCGCGGTGGCGCGACGACGTCGGCTACGGCGTCCTCGCCTCGTGCGTCTACGAGAAGGGCCGCCTGTCCGGCGCGGAGCGGCGCGCGCTCGTCGCGTCGCTCCTGCCCGCCCTCCGCGAGGGGATCGGCGAGGCGGGGACGCCCTCGGTGCTGCGCCGCTCGTTCTCGGCTCTCGACCTGTCGATCCTCGCCGCGCGGTCAGGCCGCGAGCCGGCCCTCGACGACGCCGGCTACCGCGCCCTCCTCGACGCGGCGCTAGGGTACCTGCGCGACGAGCGGGACCTGCGCGGGTTCGAGCCGGAGACGAGCTGGATCCACGCGACCGCGCACACCGCGGACCTCCTGAAGTTCCTCGCCCGCGACCGGCGCCTCGCGCCCGGCGATCAGGCGCGGGTCCTCGACGCCGTGTGGGCGAAGGCCACCGCGCCCGGCGCGCCGGTGTTCACCCACGCGGAGCACGAGCGCCTCGCCGCCGCCGTCGCGTCGGTCCTGCGGCGCGACGACCTCGACGCCGCGGTCCTCGGCCGCTGGCTCGAGCGGTTCCCCGCGCTCGAGAAGGCCGTGTGGGAGCAGAGCCCTCCGCGGCCCGCGGCGCTCGACGCCGCGCAGAACGCCCGCGACGTCCTCGCGAGCCTCTACGTGCTGCTGTCGCTGCCGGCTCCGGGCGGAGCCGCGCCGGGCCCGGCCGCGGCGGCCGCCCGCGACGCGGTCCTCGCGACCCTCGGGCGCATCCGCCGTTCCTGACCGGCCGGCCTCAGTCGGCCTGCGGGCGGGGCAGCGTGAAGCAGAACGTCGAGCCTCGGCCGGCGCCCGCGGACTCCGCCCACGCCCGCCCCCCGTGGGCCTCGACGATGCGGCGCACGAGGGCGAGGCCGACGCCGGTGCCCTCCGACCCGGGCTCGAGCTTCTCGAAGAGCTCGAAGACCTTCTCCAGGAACCGCGCCTCGATGCCGCGGCCGTTGTCGCGGACGAAGAAGACGGGCTCCGGGCCGTCGAGGCGGGCGCCCACCTCGACCCGCGGCTCGGGCCGGCCGGCCACCGCCTTCACCGCGTTGTCGACGAGGTTCTGGAGGACCTGGAGCAGCCGCCGGCGGTCGGCGCGCACCGTCGGCAGGTCGGGCGCCACGCGGACGTCGACTCCGTCGCGGTCGATCGCCCCGCGCACGAGGTCGACGGCCTCCTGGGCGAGCGCGCCGAGCGCCACGTCCTCCTCCGGGCTCACGATGCGTCCGATTCGCGAGAGCTCGAGCAGGTCCGAGAGGAGCCGCTCCATCTTCTCGGACGCGCTGAGGATGCGGCCGAGGTCGTGGCGCACGCGGTCCGTCTGCCCCTTGCCGAGGTCCTCCGTGGCGAGGCCGGCGAAGCCGCGGATCGTCACGAGGGGGCTCCGCAGGTCGTGCGAGACGGTGTAGGTGAAGCGCTCGAGCTCCGCGTTCTTCGCCGCGAGGTCGGCCCGCTCCGCGCGCAGGGCCTCCTCGTGGGCGCGCAGGTCGTCCGCCATCCGGTTGAACGAGCGGGCGAGCTCGCCGAGCTCGTCCGGTGAGTCGAGGGCCAGGCGGTGGTCGAGCCGGCCCGCGGCGATCTGGGCCGCGGCCTGGCTCATCTCGGTGAGCGGCCGGGCGAGGCTGCGCGAGAGGAGGACGGCCGTCAGCACGCCGAGGCCCACGGTCGCGACGAGCGCGAGGGCGCTCACCGAGAGCAGCGACGCGCGACGGTTCTCCCAGAGGGTCGTGGTGCGCGCCTCGAGGCGGCGGAGCGACGCCTGCCACGGGGCCTCGGCGAGGCGGACGACGCCCCATCCCGCGACGACCCCGCCCGAGGCGATGACGAAGCGAAGCTCCGTGGCGCTGCCCTCGCGCGTCAGCGCGGGCGCGGCGAGGTCGGCGGGCAGGTCGCCCGGGATCGCGTCGCCGTAGCGATCGTTGGTCGGCGTCCCGTCGGTGAGCACCTGGCGGTCGTCGTCCAGCACGAGGAACGACTCCACGGGCAGCCACTGGCGGACCTGCTCGATCTCCTCGTTCAGCCGCTCGACGTCGAGCTGGTGGAGCGCGTTGAAGAGGCGCGCGCCGAGGAAGCGCGCCATGCCCCGCAGGGACGCCTCCTCGTCGGCGGCCCGGGCGCTCGCGACCGCCTCGTGGATCTCGCGCTGGACGAGGCGCGACTCGCGGAAGGCGATGACGGCGGCGGCGGCCAGCGCGGTGGCGACGAGGCCGAGCGAGAGCGCCGAGATCCAGGCGGCGTAGCGCGCGCCGATGCCCGGGGGGCGCATCAGCGGGCCGGGCCCGGCCGCAGCACCGCGGCGAGGGAGCGCACCTCGCGGACCTCGTCCTCGGTGAGGGGCGCGATGGCGGTGATGCCGCTCGCGGCGGTCAGGGCGGCGCGGCCGGCGGGGTCTCCGGCGAGGCCGAGGAGGACCTGCTCGGCCGCCCGGCGCAGGCCGGGGTCGAGCTCGCTGCGGAAGGAGAGCACTCCCCGCAGCAGCGGCCGCGACTCGTGGAACACGCGGAGGCCGGAGCGGATGCGCACGGGCAGGGCCGCCCAGTCCGAGTCGCTGAACGCACCCGCGTCGCCGCGGCCGTGAAGAACCCAGACGGCCTGGTTGATCTCGGCGAGGGCGAGCAGGTACCGCACGTCCGCCCGGCCCAGGACCGACTCGTCGGCCGGGCGCACCGCGATTCCCGCGGCCCGCAGCTCGGCCACGGGCAGGGCGAACGCGGAGGTGGAGCGAAGGGCCTGCAGGACGAGCGTCCGCCCGCGGAGGTCGGCGAGCGCGCGGATCGGCGACTCGGCCCGCGTGAAGAACACGCTGCGGTAGGAGCGCTGGCCCCGGCGCACGACGGCGAGGGTGGGCACGAGGGTCCGCGACCGCGCCTGGAGCATGAGGGTGGGGAAGACGGTCTCGATCACGACGTCGACCTCGCCCCGCTCGATGCGCTGGGCGAGGTCCTCGACGTCGCGGGCGACGACGAGCTGGTCGACCCCGAAGCCGGCCGGCGCGAGCCTCTCGCGCAGCCGGGCGAGCATGTCGCCGTAGACGCGCAGGAGGCGGTCGGGCTCGTTCGGCTCCTCCGCGACGACGCCCATGCGCAGCGACGGGCGGGACGGCGGCGCGGCCGGCGCCGTCCCCGGCGCGACCGCCGTGGCCGCGAGGAGGAGCGCGGCCGCGAGGCCCGCGCGGGTGGGCCGCATCGTCACTCCCGTCGCGCCCGGCTCGGCCCGTGGCCGGGCACGAACATGTCCTTCCACGTCAGGCCGAGCGCCTTCTGCATCGCGAGAGGGTACGACCAGTCGCCGAGGTCGGACGCGCCTGCGTTGTTCGTGCCGAAGGTGAACTTCGCGCCCTTCGCCTTCGCGAGGCGCAGGAACCGCTCGCTCGGGATGCGGTAGCGGCCGTTGATCTCGATCGCCACGCCGTTCTTCACCGCGGCGTCGATCACCTTCCTCATCCGCTCCTCGGTCCACAGCGCGTCGTAGCGCGGGGCGATCGCCGGGGGCAGGAACGTCGGGTTGACGTAGACGTCGATCGGCTCGCTCTCGAGGATGCCGACGATCTTCGACACGAGCAGGTCCATGAACGCCTGCTCGTCGGGGCCGACCTCGGTCTCCTCGGGGATCCACAGCCGCATGCGCCGGCCGGCGGGGTTCGTCCAGGTCATGCCGTCGGTGAAGACGTAGTCGAAGCGGGCGCGCGTCTCCTTCGAGAACATCGTCACCCACTCGCGGCCCTCGGCCTGCATCGCGACGAAGACCGGCTGGCCCTTCAGCGAGTCGACGTACGCCGCCGCGTCCGCGTCCGTCTGGATCGGGAAGCCCTTGCCGCAGTTGGCGGCGAGGCCGAGGAACATCCCGGTTTCGCGCGAGAGGGCGAGCACCTGGTCGACGGTCAGCCCGCCCTTGAGGTGGGCGTGCAGGTCGACGAGCGGGAAGTTGTCCTTACCGAGCTGGAGCATCTGCACGTAGCGCTCGTCGACGGCGGGCGCGCCGGCCGTCGACGGACCGGGCGGCAGCGGCCGCGCCTTCAGGTTCCGGTAGAAGACCCGGCTGCCGGGGTCGTGGCACTGCAGGGCGAAGGTGCCGCGGTCGAGGCGGTTCAGCTTCGGCGCGCCCTCGGGAAGCGCCCCCGCCGGCTCGATCCAGTCCACCACGAGGACTCCGTTCACGCGCACCTGGACCCGCGGCTTCTGGACGAGCACGTCCATCGTGAACCACTCGTCGTCCTTCACGACGGCCTCGTAGAGGTTCCGGATCCCGTAGAGGCTCCCGGTCATCTTCATCTCGAGGTAGCCGTCGTGCATCGCCTGCGAGTTGTTGACCTGGACCTCGAACCCCCGCGACGGCCAGTCCTTCGCCTGGTAGCCGGTGTGGAAGAAGACGCCGGAGTTGGCGCCGGGCCTCGTCTTCACCTCCGCCGAGAGCTCGAAGTCCTCCCACGACGCGTCGCCGTCGCGGCCCACGTAGAACAGGTGCGAGCGGGGGCCGTCGCAGGCGATCGCGCCGTCCACGACGCGGAACGAGCCCGGCGACTCAGCGGCCGCCTTCCAGCCCGCGAGGCTCCGGCCGTCGAAGAGAGAGGTCCAGCCCGCCTCGTCGGCCGCGGAGGCGGGGACGGCGGCGAGGGCCACGACGAGGGCGGCGGCCGGGAGGGAAGAGAGGCTCATCGGGTCCTTTCGGTCGGCCCGGCCGGGGGCGGCCCGGCGGTGCCGTTCATCACGGCCGCCGCTCCGACCACGTCGCCGGTGAGCGCGAAGTCGACGGCGAGGATCGTGGGCCGCTTGCCGCGCTCCGACTCGCACTGGCGGGCGCGCGCGAGCACGTAGTCGCGCTGGTTGACGATCGCCGCGTTCGACGGCTTCGGCATCGGCGTCGTGTCGATCCAGTGGTTCAGGAGGAAGAAGCTCTTGCCGTCGCCGCCGCGGTTCGCGCGGCAGGAGAACTCCGAGGGCGACTCGAAATGGTAGGGCGTCTCCTGGGTGAACTCGTACGCCGCGTGGTACCAGGGGATGCCCCCCGTCTCGTTCTCGGCCGCGACGAGCACGCGCTCGTTCGCGCGGACGAGCTGTCGCAGCGTCGGCCAGGGCGGTCCCGCCGGCCCCTTGTAGACGAGGTCGAGGAGCCCGCTCTCGCCGAACGCCCGCGCGATCTCCGCGGGAGGCGCGTAGTCCTCGATCACGAGGAAGACGACCTCGCCCGGGTTCGCGACGAGGAAGTCGCGGATCTCGCGCAGCGCGTCGGCGAGCGGCCGCGCCCCGAGCTCGCAGAACCCGTGGCAGAGGTAGGGCCCCTTCGGGCCCTCGGGCGGGCCGACGAGCCGGTCGCGGATGCGCATCGCCGCGGCCACGGCCTCCGGGCCGAGGGCCTTGTCGAACTTGGCCCGGGAGCCGGGCTCGTCCTCGAGCACCGTCTTCACGCGCCCGGCGACCGGGAGGCCGTTGTGGACGTCGAAGAGGAGGGCGCGGATGCCGTGGCCGAGCTGGCCCGCCATGCCGACCTCCTGGTTCGGGAACATCCAGCCCGGCCAGTCGGCGGCGGACATCGCGTTGTGCGCGCCGGGGAGGACCACCTGGTCGAGCGGCCGGTCGCACAGTGCCGGAGAGCCGTTGCAGCGGTCCGCGAAGGCCGCGGCGAGCGTCGGCACCGCCGAGGGGCTCCCGAGCCACGACACTCCCGCGGCGGTCGATCCGACGACGACGAGGGCCGTGGCCGCGTACCGCAGCCACGGCGCCCGGGTCCGCGCCTCCTGGAGCGCGTCCTGGGCCCGGTCCCTCGCCTCGTCCAGCCGCGGGGCGATCAGGCCGAAGAGGCTGCGGAGGCCCTCGAAGGCGAGCCCGGCGCCGAGGAGCACCGCGACCAGCCGCACCGCCTCCCACGGCCGCAGCACGGCGTTCAGCCCGAAGGCCACGAGGGCCAGGCCGCGCTGGAGCTCGCGGCGAGGCCTCGGCGAGGGCGTCACGAGCCACCGCCACGCGCCGCGGGCAGCCGCCTCGACCTCGACGTGGCTCGTGTAGGACGAGGCGGCGGCGGCGAGCACGGTGCCCATCGCGGCGAGGACGAGCGCCCAGACCTCGAGGCGGCCCGCGAAGGCGTCCCACACGCCGCGCGCGGCCTGGCGCAGCGGCTCGTCCTCGATGCGGGCCGACACCGCGGCGCCGACGAGCGCCGGCACCGCGAACAGCACGATCGCGGCCGCGGCGAGGGCGACGCCGGCGAGGACGATGGCCCGCCGCCGGTCGCCGAGCGCCGCTACGGAGGCGGCGAGGGCCGCGATGCCGAGCGCGAGCGCCAGGAGCACGAAGCGCCGCAGCCGGCTCGCGGCCCGCAGGAAGCGGAGGGCGCCGGCGCCGAGGGCCTCGTTGACGTCGTCGCCGAGCTGGACGCCGAGCGAGGAGTCGAGCCGCCGGGCGACCTGCGGGTCGATGCGCGCCAGGGCCCCGTTCAGAAGCACCGCGAAGTCCGGCAGCGAGAGCACCACGGACTCCGCGCCCCTCGAGAACGCCAGCTCGTGCGCCCGCCGGCACGCGACGCGGAAGAGGGCGCGGAACGCGTCGGAGGCCACCACCGTGCGCGCGGCGCCCGCGACCACCGGCCGGACGGCGACGAGGTCGGGCTTGCGGGCGATCACCTGGTCGGCGATGCGCTCGGCCACGAAGCCCGACACCCGCGGGTCGGCCAGGGCGAGCGCCGAGCGCTCGGCGAACGCGTCGGGGTCGTACACCACGCGGTTCGTGTAGCCGAGGAGAAGCGCGAGGACGACGAGGCCCGTGCCCGCGACCCGCAGGGTGGCGGCCGCGACGACGCGCGGCCGTGACGGCTCGATGTTCGGCATTCCAGGCTCCCGCTGCCGGCGGCCGGATGCTAGCACGCCGGGGCGGGGCCGCTCCGCTTCCCCCGAGGCGCCGGGGGCCCGGGGAGGCGGTCGCTCCAGCGCCTAGTGCGTCCGATCCAGCCCGCCCCGCAGATCCGCGCGCCCGCCCTCAGATATCCTTGGGCGACCGGCCCGCACCGGGCCGGAGCGCCCAGGAGAACCCGCGTGAAGATCCCCCGCAGATTGCTCGCCGCTCTCGCCGCCGCCGCTGCTCTCGCCGCGCCGCCGGCCGTCGCCGACGAGGGCATGTGGATGCCCCAGCAGATCCCCGACCTCGCCGCGAAGCTCCGCGCGATGGGCTTCCAGGGCGACCCGGCCGCGTTCGCCGACCTCACGGGCCAGCCCATGGGCGCGATCGTCTCGCTCGGCGGCTGCACGGCCTCGTTCGTGTCGCCCGAGGGCCTCATCGCCACGAACCACCACTGCGTGCAGGGATCGCTGCAGTTCAACTCGACCCCGCAGAAGAACCTCCTCGTCGACGGCTACCTCGCGAAGACCCGCGAGGAGGAGCTGTCGAACGGCCCCGGCTCCCGTGTCTTCGTGACGGTGTCCGTCAAGGACGTCACCGACGCGATCACCGGCAAGATCGACCCGAAGCTCGACGACCGCCGGCGCTTCGACCTCGTCGAGCGGCGCACGAAGGAGCGCGTCGCCGCGTGCGAAGCCGGTGGCTTCCGTTGCGCCGTGAACGCCTTCTTCGGCGGTCTGAGGTTCTTCGAGATCGCGCAGCTCGAGATCCAGGACGTGCGCCTCGTCTATGCCCCGGCCGCCGGCATCGGCAACTTCGGCGGCGAGACGGACAACTGGCGCTGGCCGCGGCACACGGGCGACTGGTCCTTCTACCGCGCGTACGTCGGCAAGGACGGCAAGCCGGCCTCGTTCTCGAAGGACAACGTGCCCTACCGGCCCGCCCACTGGCTCCCGGTGCAGCCGGCGGGGGTGAAGGAAGGCGACCTCGTGTTCGTGGTCGGCTATCCCGGCCGCACGCAGCGCCACCAGACCTACGCCGAGGTGAAGGAGACGACGGAGTGGAGCTTCCCCCGCTTCGTCAAGGCCGCCGAAGAGCAGATCGCGCTCCTCGAGGTGCTCGGGAAGAGCGACCCCGAGCTCAAGATCAAGGCCGCCGGCCGCGTGCGCGGGCTCAACAACTCGCTCACGAACCGGCGCGGGCAGCTCGAGGGACTGGTGAAGGGCGGCATCCTGGCGCAGAAGGAGAGGAACGAGAAGGAGCTCGCGGCCTGGATCGCCGGCGACGCCGCGCGGCAGAAGGAGTACGGCGACGTGCTGCCGGCGCTCGCCGCGCTGCAGGCCGAGTCCGAGAGGACGCGCGAGCGTGACGCCGTCTTCGCGTCGGTCTTCATGTCCTCCTCGATGCTCAACGCCGCCCACTCGGCGCACCTGCTGTCGATCGAGAAGGCGAAGAAGAGCGACATGGACCGCGAGCCCGAGTACCAGGAGCGCAACTGGACGCGCATCCGCGAGGGCCAGGAGCGCGCGCAGCGCACGATCGACGCGCGGCTCGACAAGGCGCTGCTCGCGTGGGCGCTGCCGCAGGCGGCGGCCCTGCCGGCCGAGCAGCGCATCGCCGGGATCGACAAGCTGGTCGGGCTCACGCCCGGCATGAGCAAGGCCGACTCGGACAGGGCGATCGGCCAGTACCTCGACAAGCTCGTGGCCGGCACGAAGATGGCCGACAGGGACTTCCGCCTGTCGCTCCTCGACAAGAAGACGGCCGAGATCGCGGCGACGAAGGACCCGTTCGTCGACCTCGCGCTCGCCCTCGACCCGCTCTACCAGCAGAACCGCGAGGCGGCGAAGCGCCGCAGCGGCGCGATGTCGCGCGTTCGTCCCCGCTACATGCAGGCGCTCCTCGCGAAGGCGGGCGGCCTCGTCGCCCCCGACGCGAACTCCACGCTGCGCGTGACGTTCGGCACGGTGAAGAGCAAGCCGACCGCGGACGGCACGATGTGGACGGCGTTCACGACGCTCAAGGGCATCGAGCAGAAGCACACGGGCGAGGGCGAGTTCGACGCGCCGGACGCCCAGCTCGCGGCGATCAAGGCGCTCCGCGGCGGGAAGACGACGCCCTTCGCGCCCGAGTTCCTGGGCGACGTGCCGGTCGACTTCCTCTCGACGGTCGACACCACGGGCGGCAACTCCGGCTCGCCGACGCTCAACGGCAAGGGCGAGTTCGTGGGCCTGCTCTTCGACGGCACGTACGACACGATCGCCTCCGACTTCCTCTACGACACCGTCAACACCCGCTCGATCCACGCCGACGCGCGCTACATGCTCTGGGTCATGACGGAGGTCGACGGCGCCTCCCACCTCGTGAAGGAGATGGGAATCCGGTAGGAGGGCGCCATGGGCCGAGGCTGGGACACGCAGACGGTGGTCGTCACCGGCGGCGGCTCCGGCCTCGGCCGCGCGGTCTGCCGGCGCTTCGCCGCGCTCGGCTCGCGGGTCGTCGCCCTCGACGTGCGCGAGGAGCGGCTCGCCGAGCTGCGCGCCGAGCTCGGCCCGGCCGTCGTCACGTCGGTGTGCGACGTCGCGAGCTGGCCCGAGGTCGAGCGTGCGTTCGCCGCTCTCCCCGCGCCGGACGTGCTCGTGAACAGCGCGGGGATCACGGGGAAGACGGCGGTCCGCAGCTTCGAGACCGACCCCGCCGACGTGGCCGCCGTCTTCGCCGTGAACTTCCACGGCTCGTACCACACGTCGCGGGCCGCGCTGCCCGGAATGGTGGCCCGCGGCTACGGCCGCGTCCTCCACATCGCGTCGATCGCCGGCAAGGAGGGCAACGCCGGGATGCTGGCCTACTCCGCCTCGAAGGCCGCCGTCATCGGCATGGCCAAGGTCCAGGGCAAGGAGCTCGCCGGCACGGGCGTCACGGTGAACGCGCTCGCCCCGGCGGTCATACGAACCGCGATGGTCGAAGCGCTGCCCGAGGCCCAGGTCCGCTACATGACCGACAAGATCCCGATGCAGCGCTGCGGGACGCTCGAAGAGCTCGTGGCGGTCGTCGAGTTCGCGGTTTCGCCGGCGTGCAGCTTCACGACCGGGTTCGCCTTCGACCTGTCGGGCGGCCGGGCGACCTACTGAGCCGCCTGCCGGCGCCGCGGTCGTCCCGGGCCCCTTTCGTCGCAGCCTGTCAACGCGGCCTTGAGGGTTGATCGGGCAGTTTGCTACTCTCGGAGGATCTTGCGTCCCGAATCGACACCCGACGCGGCGTTCCGGCGCCGGGGCGACTACGCGACCCGGACCCTCTCCGGGGAGACCGTGGTCGTGCCGATCCGCTCCCGCGCCGCCGAGCTCGACTCGGTCTACACGCTCAACCCCGTGGGGGCCGCGATCTGGTCCGAGCTCGAAGAGCCGCGGACGGCGGAGGCGCTCGCCGGGCGCGTGGCCGGCGACTTCGAGGTGACCCTCGAGGTCGCCCGCGCTGACGTGTCGCGCTTCCTCGAGGCGCTCCTCGAGGAGGGGATGATCGAGGCGGTCTCGTGAGCCTCGCCCCGCGCAGCTACACGGAGTTCACGAGCCGCCTGCACGACCGGCTGGGGCGGAGGCGCGTCCCGATCGACGTCTCGATCGAGGTCACCCGCCGCTGCCCCCTCGAGTGCGCGCACTGCTACAACAACCTGCCCATGGCGGACCCGGTGGCGCGGCGCGAGGAGCTGACGCTCGCGGAGCACGTCCGGATCCTCGACGAGCTCGCCGACGCGGGCACGATGTGGCTGCTCTACACGGGCGGCGAGATCTTCGCCCGGGCGGACTTCCTCGACATCTACCGCCACGCGAAGACGAAGGGCCTCATCGTCACCCTCTTCACGAACGGGACGCTCGTGACCGAGAGGATCGCCGACGTCCTTGCCGAGTGGCGGCCCTTCAGCGTCGAGGTCACGCTCTACGGCCGCACCCGCGAGACCTACGAGAGGCTGACCGGAATCCCCGGCTCCTACGACCGGTGCCTCGCCGGGGTGCGGCGGCTCGTCGACCGCGGGCTCTCCGTGTCCCTCAAGACCGTGGCGGTGACGCTCAACCGTCACGAGGTCGAGGACATGAAGCGCTTCGCGCGCGACGAGCTCGGCCTCGAGTTCAAGTTCGACGCGATGATGACGCCGCGGCTCGACTGCGGGAAGAGCCCGCTCGAGGTCCGCCTCCGTCCGGAGGAGATCGTCGAGCTCGACCTCCTCGACGAGGACCGGGTGCGCGAGTGGGCCGAGCAGGCGGCGACGTTCATCCGGCCCCAGCACCTCCCCGGCCACGAGAACGACGTCTACCACTGCGGCGGCGGCAACAACGGGCTGTCGATCGACCCCTACGGGGGCATGACGATCTGCAACTTCTCGATGCGCGACGTCTACGACCTCAAGCGGGGCACGGTGGCGGAGGGCTGGGGCCGTTTCCTCCGCGACGTGAGGGCGCGCCAGATCACGCGCGTGACGAAGTGCACCGCCTGCCAGCTCAAGAGCCTGTGCGGGATGTGCCCGGCCAACGCCGAGCTGGAGACGGGCGACGCCGAGACGCCGGTCGACTTCCTCTGCGAGGTGGCCCACCTGCGGGCGCTCGCCCTGGGGTGGCGCGTGCCGGAGCACGGAACGTGCGAGTATTGTCCGGGCGGTCCGCGCCACGCCGCGATGGCGGGCGCGGCGGCCCGGCTCGGCGAGCGGGTGGCCGCGATCCGGGCCGGCGCGCGGCGGCCGGTCCGGGTGGCCCTGCCGGTCCTCGCCGCGCCGTCGGGCGCCGGCTGCGGGAGCGGCTGCGGCTCGTGCGGGACGCGGGACGAAGCGAGGTGGTGATGGGAAGCGAACGGGTGGAGGCCGCGGAGGTCGGGTCGCGGAAGGCGTACTCGGCGCCCGCGCTCGAGAAGTTCGCACTGCGCCCCGAGGAGGCCGTGCTCGGGGGCTGCAAGGGCCCGACACACGCCGGTTCGCGCAACCCGAACCGTTGCCGGACCGCGATCGGCAACCCGTGCTCCGCGCAGGGCTCCTGACCACTCCTCTCCGCCGATGACCGCCGAGGCGCCGGAGGGCTACGCGCTGCGCATCGGCGGCGTCCAGGTCGGCGTGGCGCCGTCCTCGCCCCGCCTCCGTCTCTCTCCCGCGCCCTCTGCACGTCGCTTCGTCGTGAACGCGGGGGTCGCCGACTCGAGCCTCGCCGCCGCCTGGCGTGAGCTCGACCCGGAGCCGCCGGGCGACCTCGTGTTCGACTCGCACGGCTCGTGGCGGCTCTACCGTCGCGACGGCCTCGATCTCTACCGCTTCTTCGACGGCACGATCGGGCCCTTGCCCTACAAGGAGCTGGAGCTCGACCCCGGCGGTCGCTCGGGGCGGATCTGGCTCGATCCCCGGTACCACGACACGGAGGAGCCGCTCGATCCCCTCCAGTTTCCGCTCGACGAGCTCCTCTTCCTGCGGCTCCTTAGCGAGCGCGACGCGGTCGAGCTGCACGCGTGCGCGCTCGTCACGCCCTCGGGCCGGGGCGTGGTGTTCTCCGGCCAGTCCGGCGACGGCAAGTCGACGACCGCGCGACTCTGGTCGACGGTCGACGGCGCCTCGGTCCTGAGCGACGACCGGGTCGTCGTCCGCCGCGAGGCGGACGGGCTCTGGGCCTACGGCACGCCGTGGCACGGCGACGCCGGGATCGCCCGCAGCGCCCGCGCCCCCCTGGCGGCCGTCCTCGTCCTCGGCCGCGGGGAGCGCGACGAGATCCGCCCGCTGGGTCGCGCCGAGGCGCTCTCGCTCCTCGTCGCCCGGAGCTTCCCGCCGTTCCACGACGGCGCGGCGATGTCGCGCACGCTCGCGACCCTCGAGTCTGTCGTCGCGTCCATGCCGTGCGCGCGCTTCGACTTCGTCCCGGGTCCCGGCGCGGTGCGGTCGATCCTCGAGTGGCTTCCCGCCGGTGCCGGCGCCCCCGCCGCTGTTCGATGATGTCGCCCTCGCTCTCCTCCGGGAGGGCCAGGCGGTCCGCTTCCGCGCGGCGGGGCTCAGCATGGAGCCCTCGATCCGCGACGGCGACGCGATCACGGTCTCGCCGGTGCAGAGGGGCGCCGCGCGCGTCGGCGACGTCCTCCTCTATCGCGCGGACGGACGACTGCTCGCGCACCGGGTGATCGGGCGCGCAGAGGGGGCGGACGGCGTCCTGCTCGTGCGGGCCGACGCCCCCGGCTGGGAAGTGGAGCGGGTGGCGGAGAGCGACGTCCTTGGGCGTATCGAGCGGATCGATCGAAACGGGCGGGGTGTTCGTCTCCAGGGCGCCTTCTTCCGACGCCTGGCGGTCCTGTCGCACCGCCTCAGGCGCCGGCTGTCCGAGACTCGGACGTTCGGCCGGTCCGTCCGGTCTCCGGCGCGACCGCCGAGCCCACGGAAGCGTTGAGAGTCAGTGGTTTGGCGCGGCCCCCCATTGGCCCTATCCTTGCAATCGTCGGATCCGGACGTGTGCGCGAGCCGACGAGTGGCTAGGGCGCGGCCAGGCGACCCGTTCACTGGAGATCGAACGATGACTCGGTGGTCCGTCCGCTGGCTCGCCCTCGCGGCGCTCGTGTCTGTCGGCGTCGCGTCGCCGGCCTCGGCCCAGGTGCAGGCTGTCGGATCCGGCTGGACGAACGTCTACTCGGCCGCCAGCGGGAACTCGACGATCGTGACGTCGACGTCGACGGCGACGGTGGCCGGCGGCACGAACCGCCTCTTGCTGCTCGGCGTGGTCATGGAGCTGAGCGGCGCGAACACGCTGACGAGCATCTCCGCCACCTTCGGCGGCGTCCCGATGACGCTCATCGCGTCGAGTGGCGGCGTGAGTCGCCAGGAGCAGGCCGCCCTCTTCTACCTGGCGGACGGCCAGATTCCGTCCGGCGCCCAGACGTTCGCGGTCAACTACAACGTGAACGGAGGGGCGACGACGGTGACCGGCCTGCACATGGACTGGAGGTCGTACACGGGCGTCGATCAGTCGAGCCCGATCGTCGACTTCTCGGCGAACAACTCGGGGGCCGCAAACGTCACCTTCGGCACCCAGGTCGACTACCTCGCCGACGGCCTCGTGGCCTACGCCGCGGGCAACGGCGGGGGCGCCGCCACGATGACGGCGCCGGCCGGCTTCAGCGCCGCGCTCACCTTCTCGGGCAGCGGGCACACGAGCTTCGCGGCGGAGGCGGCCGGCCTGGCGGCCGACGGCAGCTTCGGTGCGGCGACCCCGGCGACCTTCGGCGGCACCACGCAGAACCGGTCGGCGATCGCGGTCGCTTCGCTGCGGCCCGCGACCGCCGATCTCTCCGTCACGAAGACGGGCCCCGCGTCGGCGTTCAGCGGCGACCCGGCGAGCTACACGATCGTGTTCGCGAACGCCGGCCCCTCGGCCGTCACCGGAGCCCCGATCGCCGACAGCTTCCCCGCGACGCTCCTCGGCGTGACCTGGACCTGCGCGGCGGCCGGCGGCGCGGCCTGCCCGGCGGCGAACGGGAGCGGCAACATCGGCGCGTCGGTCGACCTGCCGAGCGGGTCGAGCCTCACCTACACCGCGAACGCCACGATCAGCGCCACGTTCGTCGGCGACGTCGTCAACACGGCGACGATCGCCGTTCCTTCCGGGACCACCGACCCGACGAGCGGCAACGACAGCGCGAGCGTCACGACCGTGGTCGTCGCCCAGACGCAGGTCGCCGACGTGGCGGTGACGAAGACCGGATCGGCCGGACCGCTCGCCGTCGGCGCGAACGCGACGTGGACGATCGTCGTCACGAACAACGGGCCGGCGGCCGCGCAGAACGTCACCCTGAGCGATCCGCTCCCGGCCGGCACGACGTGGGTGTCGACCGCGACGACGGTGGGCACCTGCACCGGCACCGCGACGGTGAGCTGCTCCTTCGGCGCTCTCGCGAGCGGCGCTTCCGCCACGGTCACGATCGTCGCAACCGTCGACACGCTCGGGACGAAGAGCAACACCGCGACGGTCGACAACCAGAACGGCAGCGACTACGACCCGAACACGACGAACAACGTCGCCACGTGGCTCACGACCGTGGCCGGCGCGCCCGTCTGCGGCACGCCGGGCGGCCCGGGCCCCGGCGGCACGCTGAGCGGGGTCATCAACACCTACTACCCGGCGACGGCGAGCGTCTCCGCCGGCGTGGCGGACACCTGCATCCCGGTCGGGACGGCGCGCGGCGCTTCGGCGACCCTCACGAGCGGCGACCTCCTGCTGGTCGTCCAGATGCAGGGCGCCACGATCAACTCCACGAACACGAACAACTACGGGGGCAACGTGGGGACCGGCGCGGGCGCCCTGACCGTGAGCGCCGGACGCTACGAGTACGTGGTCGCGCGCGACGTGATCGGCGGCGGCGGCTGCGCGGCCGGCGAGATCCCGATCACCGGCACGGGAACGAACAACGGCCTCCAGAACGCCTACGCCAACTCCAACGCCACGACGACGCAGGGCCAGGCGCGGTACCAGGTCGTGCGGGTGCCCCAGTACACGACGGCGACGCTCAACGGCGTCACCGCGATCCCCTGGCAGACCGACAACTCCGGCGGGGCGACGAACGGGCTCGGGTGGGGCGGCATCGTCGCCGTGGACGTCTCGGGCGTGCTCACGATCAACAACGTCGCGGGCGGGGCGGTCAACGTCGACGGCCAGGGCTTCCGCGGCGCGGCCGGACGCCGTCTGACCGGAAGCGGAACGGGCACGAACACGGACTATCGCGCCCTCTCGACGAACACCACCCACGGCGGCAAGGGCGAGGGCAACGCGGGGACGCCGCGCTGGGTGTTCGACGCGGCGGGCTCGCACACGTGCGGCCAGTTGCCGGGATCCGCCGGCGACTACTACGTCGACACCGCCCAGCCGAACGACGGCTATCCGAACGGCTCCATGGCCCGCGGCGCCCCCGGAAATGCGGGCGGCGGCTCGACGGACAACAATCCCGCGGCCAACGACCAGAACTCGGGCGGCGGCGGCGGGAGCAATGGCGGGGCGGGCGGCCGGGGCGGCTTCTCGTGGAGCACCGGCCAGAACCTCGGCGGCCTCGGCGCGGCCGTCGTTCCGGCGATCTCCCAGCTCGTGCTCGGCGGCGGCGGCGGCGCCGGGACGCGTAACAACGACGAGTGCGGCAACAACGGCGCGACGGCCGCCCACGAGGGCCAGGCCGCGAGCGGCGCGGCGGGCGGCGGCCTGATCGCGCTGCGGGCCGGTTCGCTGTCCATCACGGCCGGCGCGATCCTGAGCGCGAACGGCTCCGCGGCCTACAACGACACGCTGAACGACGGCGGCGGCGGCGGCGGGGCGGGCGGCAGCATCGTCCTCACGGTCACGGACGCGACGACGAGCATGGCGGGGCTCACGCTGCGCGCGAACGGCGGGCGCGGCGGAGACTCGTGGCGCAACCAGGCCTCGGGCGGAGCGACGCTCGGGAACCGCCACGGCCCGGGCGGCGGCGGCGGCGGCGGCGTCATCGCGTACACGGTGACGACGGCCGCGCCCACGCTGCAGGTGACCGGCGGCCAGCCGGGCATCACCACGACGGCGAACGACACGTTCGGCGCCCTCGCCGGCGGCACCGGCCAGACCCTCACCGCGACACCGGCCCAGATCCCCGGCGCGGGGTCCGGCGCCCAGTGCCCGACCCCCGATCCCGATCCCACGATCAGCCTCAGCCACACCGAGACGACCGTCTCGATCGGCGGTCCGGTCACGATCTACGCGACCGTCACGAACGTGAGCCCGGTGACCTCGACCGTGGGCAGCGCGACGTACGGCGTCGTCACCGCCGCGATCACGCTCGACGCGGGCCTCACCTCGATCGCGGTCGCTTCGGCGCCCGGCTGGTCGTGCTCCGTCGCGGGCCAGGTCGTCACGTGCACCCGCTCGACCGCGCTCTCGCCCCAGGCGAGCTATCCCGCGATCGAGATCTCGGCAGCGGTCGCGACCTCGGTCGTCGGCCCGACGACCCTCGCGAACTCGGCGACCGTCAGCGGCGGGGGAGACGTCAACGCGTTGAACAACGACGCCGCCGACGCGATCGGCGTGCGGGCGCCGACCCTCGCGCACCTCAAGGTCTTCGAGGCGCTGCGCCGCGGAGGGAACGTCGTCCTGCGGTGGCGCACGAGCTACGAGCTCAACAACGTCGGCTTCCGCGTCCACCGCGAGGTGGGCGGCGAGCGCTCGCTCGTCACCCCGCGGATCCTGGCCGGGTCGGCCTTCTCCGTCGGCCGCGACCGGCCCCTGGCGACGGGCCGCGGCTACGCCTGGGTGGACCGCGAGCCGGTCGAGGGCGCGACCTACTGGCTCGAGGACATCGACCTCGACGGCTCGCGGCAGTGGACCGGGCCGGTGACGGTCGAGGACGGCCCCGGCGAGGGCGGGTGGGGCCCGGACCCCGTGACGCCGTCGCGCTCGCTCGCGAGCCTCGGCCGGGACCGCGACCGCGACCGTTCGCGCGCGGAGCGGTGGCAGGGAGGCCGGGGGATCGGCGTCGAGCGGAGGCACCGGCCGCGCGGCCGCGGCCTCTCCGGCGGCGACGCCTGGACGGCGCCCGCCCGCCGGGCGGCCAAGCTCCTCGTCGCCCGCGAGGGCTGGTACCGGGTCACGAAGGCCGAGCTCGTGGCCGGAGGCTTCGATCCCGGCGCGAGCCCGTCGCGGCTGCGGCTGCTGGCCGACGGCGTCGAGCAGGCGATCCGGGTCGACGACGGCGACGACGGCAGCTTCGACGCCGCGGACGCGGTCGAGTTCTACGGCGTCGGCTTCGACAGCCCGTGGGACGGCGCCCACGTCTACTGGCTCGTCGCCGGCGGGCCCGGCCCGCGCGTCGGGACGGAGCGCCTCGGCGGCGCGTCCTTCCCGCCCGCGCCGCCGAGCTTCCCCTTCACGGTCGAGCTGCGCGAGCGCACGGTGCAGATATTCGAGCTCCCGGACACCGGCGAGGAGGAGAACTTCTTCGGCGCCATCGTCACCGCCGACCCGGTCGTCCAGGCGCTCGCGCTCGCGAACGTCGACCGACGGCCCGACGCCGCCGCCACGATCGAGCTCGCCCTGCAGGGCGGGATCGAGGCCCTCCACCGCGTCGACGTGCAGGTGAACGGCAGCGACGTGGGCACGGTCGAGTTCACGGGCCGCACGCGCGCCGAGAGGTCGATCGAGGTGCCCGCGTCCGCGCTGCGCGAGGGCGTCAACGAGGTCACCCTCGTCGCCCGCGGCGGCGACGACGACGTGAGCCTCGTCGACTTCGTCCGGATCACCTACCCGCACCTCTACGCGCTCGACGACGGCGCGGTGCGCATGACGGCCCCGGGCCTCTCGCGCGTCACGCTCGACGGGCTCGCCGACCGCTCGCTGCGGGTGGTCGACCTCACCCGGCCCGAGCGCCCGCGCGAGCTCGCGGTGCGCTTCGCGGCCGCGGGGAGCCTCTACCGGGCGAGCTTCGTCACGCCGCCGGGGGCCGAGGCCACGCTCTTCGCCTTCACCGCCGGGCGCGTGCTCGCGCCGCAGGCGATCTTCGCGAACGCGCCGTCGACGCTCGCCCGGCGCGACAACGCGGCCGACTTCGTGATCCTGGCCCACCCGTCGCTCCTGTCCGCCCTCGAGCCGCTGCAGCGCTTCCGCACGGCCTCGGGGCTCGCGACGAGCCTCGTCGACGTGACCGACGTCTACGACGAGTTCGCGTACGGCCAGAAGACGCCCTACGCGATCCGCGACTTCCTCGCCCGCGCGGCGACGGGCTGGCGGCGGGCGCCCCGCTACGTGCTCCTCGCGGGCGACGCCTCGTTCGACCCGCGCGACTACCTCGGCGAGGGCGCCCTCGACCTCGTGCCGGCGAAGCTCGTCCGCACGGCCTACATGAAGACCGACTCCGACGACTGGTACGTCGACCGCGACGGCGACGGGCTGCCCGAGCTCGCGATCGGCCGGCTGCCGGCGCGCACGGCGGACGAGGCGCGGACGATGGTCACGAAGATCGTGGCCGCCGACGCGGGCAGCCGCGCGGGGGCGCCGGAGTGGGCGAAGCGCGTGCTGCTCGTGACCGGCGAGGCCGACGACTACGACTTCCCGGCCGCGACGGCGCGGCTCGGCGCGCTCGTGGCGCCCGGGATGTCCACGGCCGAGGTCCGGATCGGCGAGCTCGGCCCGACGGCCGCCCGCGCCGCGATCGTCTCCGGCTTCGACGCGGGGCAGCTCGTCGTCAACTTCGCGGGCCACGGCTCGACCGGCGTCTGGATGGAGCGCGCCGACGGCGGCCTCGTGTTCGGCGGGGCCGACGCGGACGCCCTGCGGAGCGGCGCCCCGCTCGTCGTCGCGATGACGTGCCTCAACGGCCTCTTCGACGACCTCTGGACGGAGAGCCTCGCGGAGTCGCTCCTCAAGTCGCCGACGGGCGGCGCCGCCGCGGTCTGGGCCTCGTCCGGCCTCACCGAGCCGACGGCACAGTCCCCGATGAACGAGGAGCTCTTCCGGCGGCTGTTCCGAGGCGGCCCGGTCCGGCTCGGCGACGCGATGGCCGCGGCCAAGGCGTCCGCGTTCGATCTCGACGTCCGCCGGACCTGGATGCTGTTCGGCGATCCGACGATGCGGCTCCGCTAGACCTTCAGGTAGAGGCCCTCGCGTTCCATCCACCACGCGAGGGCCCAGAAGAGCGCCACGTTGGCGAGGGCGTAGGCGAGAGCGGCGGGCGACGGCGGGAGCCAGCTCGCGAAGAGGGCCTGGTGCAGCCGCTCCGCGAGGCTGCGGGCCTTCCCGTCCGCCGCGGCCCAGCGGATCGTGTTGACGGCGCCGGAGAAGACCTCCGAGGCGACGTAAACGGCGATCGCGTTCTTCCCGTAGGTCACGAGGGGCCCGGTCCACGCGCGGACCCCGCGCACGTCGACGATCCACCACGTGAGGCCGAAGAGCGTCGATGCGAGGCCCGCCGTCAGCAGGACGAAGGACGGGCTCCACAGGTTCTTGTTGATCGGGAAGAGGAGCCACGGCGGGGCGGCCTCGCCCCAGAGGACGCCGAGCGCGAACGCCGCGAGCCCGCCGAGCACGAACCCGGCGGCCTTCGGCCGGGGCTCGCGGGCCGAGCGCAGCCAGGTGCCGGCGAGGAGGCCGAGAAGCGCGGTCGCGACCGCCGGCAGGGTGGAGAGGACGCCCTCGGGGTCCCAGACCTTGGTCCACCGGTACAGGTGCCCGGCGAGCACGATGCGGTCGACCTGGGCCGAGAGGTTGGTCTTCGGCTCGAGGCCCGGCGCGAAGCCCTCCGGCCCCGTGACCTTCGTCATCAGCGCCCAGTAGCCGACCAGCAGCGCGACGGCGAGGGCGGCCTGCGCCCGCGGCCTCAGCCAGTGCCGCGCGGCCCACGCCGCGAGGTAGCACAGGCCGATCCGCTGGAGGACGCCGGCCCAGCGCAGGGGCAGCGCGAAGCCGCCGGTCGTGAAGTTCACGAGCAGGCCGAGCAGGACGAGCTTCGCCGCGCGCCAGGCCGCGGCGCGAAAGCCGATGCGGCGCGAGAAGACGAGCGACAGGCCGGCCATCCACAGGAAGAACGGGAAGATGAGGTCGGTCGGCGTCCAGCCGTGCCAGGGCTGGTGGAGGAGCGGCCAGTACGTCGCCTTCTCGTCGCCCGAGCTGTTGACGAGGATCATGCCGGCGATCGTGGCGCCGCGGAAGGCGTCGAGGGACAGGAGGCGTCCGGGAGCCGGGTTCTCGCTCATGGGGCCGGATCGTACTGCGGCGGGGGGAGACGGCGCACGCGCGTGCTACGTTTGGGGCGCTCCGCGGAGGTCCCATGAAGCAGGCCCTCGTCCTCGCCGCCGTCGCGGCTCTGTCGACTCCCCTCGCGGGGGCGCCCGCCTCCCCGGGCGGCCGCCTGCTCGTCGCGAACAAGGGCGATCACACCCTCGGGCTCGTCGAGCCCGGCGCGGGCCGGCAGGTCGCCGCGCTCGCCGAGAGCGGGATCACCGCCCACGAGGTGGCCGCCTCGCCCGACGGCCGCTTCGCGTACCTGCCGATCTACGGGGACTCGGGCGTGGGCCGTCCGGGGAGCGACGGGAGCACGATCGACGTCTTCGACCTCGGCGCCCACCGCCGGGTCGCCACGATCGACCTCGGCCGTCCCGAGCGCCCGCACGCGGCGCACTTCGGGCGCGACGGCCGGCTCTACGTCACGACGGAGCTCACGAACACCATCACGGTGATCGACCCCCGCACGAACACGGTCGTCGACCGCATCCCGACCGGGCAGGCCGAGTCGCACATGCTCGTCCTCTCGCGCGACGGCCGGCGGGCGTGGACGTCGAACGTGGGGCCGGGGACGGTGAGCGCGATCGACCTCGCGGCGAAGAAGGTCGTCGCGGTCATCCCCGTCGCGAAGAAGGCCCAGCGCATCGCCCTCTCGGTCGACGAGCGCCACCTGTTCACCGCCGACCAGGGCGCGCCGCGGCTCGCCGTCGTGGACGCGGCGAAGAACGCCGTCGAGCGCTGGGTCGATCTCCCCGGCGTCGGCTACGGCACCGCGCCCACGCCGGACGGGCGCTTCCTGCTCGTCACGGTCACCACGACGAGCCAGGTCGCGGTGGTGGACCTCGCGGAGTGGAAGGTGATCCGCGCGATCGACGTGCCGAAGGCCCCGCAGGAGGTGGTCGTGCGGCCCGACGGCCGCGTCGCCTACGTCTCGTGCGACGCGAGCGGGAAGGTCGCCGCGATCGACCTCGCGGCGTGGGCGGTCGGCCGGCTGATCGACGCCGGGCCGTTCGTCGACGGCCTCGCCTGGGCGCCTCTCTCCCGGGACGAGGGCCGACGGCCGGAGGAGTAGGCCGCCGCCGGCGGTAGGATGGCCTCACGCCGATGCTGCGCTCGCCCGCACCGCTCGCCCTTCTCGCGCTGGTCGCGTCCCTCGCGCTCGCGTCCGGCCCGGCGAGCGACGCCGAGGCCCGGCGCGACGACGCGCGCCGGGCGGAGGCCGTGATCGAGGATCTCGTCAGGCCGGACGAGCCGGGCCTCGCCCTCCTCGTGCGGCGGGGAGGACGGACGGTGCTCGCTCGCGGCCGGGGGCTCCGCGACCTGCGGTCGCGCGCGGCGATCGACGCGAGGACGGACTTCCGCCTCGCGTCGGTGACCAAGGCCTTCACGGCGACGGCCGTGATGCTGCTCGTGCGCGACGGCCGGCTCCGCTACGACACGCCGCTCACCGAGGTCTTCCCGTCCTTCCCGGCTTACGGCCGCGGGATCACGATCCGGCACCTCCTGACCCACACGTCCGGCCTGCCCGACTACGAGGAGCTCATGGCCGAGGCCGAGAAGGCCGGCGCACCGCCCTGGACGAAGGAGCGTCAGATCCGCGACGAGGAGGTGCTCGGCCTCCTGCGGGGAGCGAGGGCCGGGCGCTTCGCCCCGGGCGCCTCGTGGGCCTACAGCAACTCCGGCTACGTCCTCCTCGGCCTCGTCGTCGCGCGGGTCTCGGGCCGGCCCTTCGGCGAGTTCCTCGAGAGCAGCGTCTTCCGGCCGCTCGGGATGGGCCGCACGCTCGCCTGCGAGGCCGGGAGAAACGAGGTCCCCGCCCGCGCCTACGGCCACGAGCGGGAGGGTGGCGCCCTGCGCGAGCGCGACCAGAGCGCGACGTCAGCCACTCTCGGCGACGGCGGCGTCTACTCGAGCCTCGAGGACCTCGCGAAGTGGGACGAGGGCCTGCGCACGTCGGCCCTCCTCTCCCCGGGCGCGGCGAAGCCCGCCTTCGAGCCCGTGACGCTGGCGGACGGCACGCGGCCGCGGTGGCCGGCCGGCGCGGCCGGCGGCGACAACCTCGCGCCGGGCGAGCCCGTGGCCTACGGCTTCGGCTGGTTCCTCGACCCGTGGCGGGGCCGCCGCCGGACGTGGCACCACGGCGAGACCTCCGGGTTCCGGGCCGCCATCGAGCGGTTTCCCGACGAGGACCTGACGGTGGTCGTCCTCGCCAACCGCGGCGACCTCGACACGAAGAAGATCGCCCTCGACGTCGTGGACGCGATCCTGCCCGCCCCTCACGAGAAAGGACACCCATGAAGCTCCGCGCCCTCCTCCTCGCCGCCGGCTCGCCCTCTTCGCCCCGCTCGCCGCCGCCGCGCCCGCGGCGCAGAAGGGCATCGAGACGGGCGACCTCAACCGCACGGTCGCCCCGTGCGACGACTTCTTCGAGTTCGCGAACGGCAGCTGGCGCGCGGCGAACCCGATCCCGCCGTCGATGGTCCGCTGGAGCCGGCGCTGGCCGCCGGCGAGACGGCCAAGGACCAGCTGAAGGAGATCCTCGACGCGGCGGCGGCGAAGGCGGACTGGCCGAAGGGCAGCGTGGAGCAGCTGATCGGCGACCACTACGCGGCGTGTCTCGACGAGAAGAAGGCGGACGAGCTCGGCGTACAGCCCGTGAAGGCGCTGCTCGACGAGATCGACGCCGCGCCGAGCCTCGACGCCCTCCAGAAGGTCATGCGCCGCTTCCACGAGATGGCGATCGCGGTGCCCTTCGCCTTCGGCTCCTCGCCCGACCCGCACGAGCCCTCGCGGGTGATCGCGAACGTCTCGGCCTCCGGCCTCGGCCTGCCCGACCGCGACTACTACCTGAAGCCGGAGCCCCGCTTCCAGGAGGCGCGCGAGAAGTACAAGCTCCACGTCGCCCATGTCCTCGAGCTCGCCGGCGCCACCCGCGCGGCGTCGCGCCGGGAAGCCGACGCGGTGTTCGCCTTCGAGCGGCAGCTCGCGGAGGCGTCGCTCGACAACGTGGCCCTCCGCGACCCGAAGAGGATCGACCACCGGACGACCTTCGTCGCCCTCACGAACCTCGCGCCGATGTTCGACTGGCCCGCGTACTTCGCGGAGGCGAAGCTGCCGAAGGACGCGCTCAACGTGCAGCAGCCGGAGTTCATGAAGGCCGTCGACCGCCTGCTCTCGCAGGGGACGCTCGAGGACTGGAAGGCCTACCTCCGCTGGCACCTCCTGCGGTCGGCGGCGCCGTGGCTCTCGAAGCCGTTCGTGGACGAGAGCTTCGGCTTCTACGAGAAGTACCTCGGCGGCGCGACCGAGATGAAGCCGCGCTGGAAGCGCTGCGCGGAGTCGACCGACGAGCTCCTCGGCGAAGCGCTCGGCCGCAAGTACGTCGAGCGCCACTTCCCGCCGGAGGCCAAGGCGCGCATGCAGGAGCTCGTGAAGAACCTGCTCCTCGCGATGGGCGACACGGTCCGCGGCCTCGACTGGATGAGCGCGGCGACGAAGGCGAAGGCCCTCGAGAAGCTCTCCACCTTCGACCCGAAGGTCGGCTACCCCGACCGGTGGAAGGACTACTCGAAGGTGAAGATCTCGCGCGAGTCCTTCTGGACGGACGTCGTCGAGGGCCGGCGGTGGAACGTGCAGGACGAGCGCGCGCAGATCGGCCGTCCCGTCGACCGCGGCCGGTGGGGCATGACCCCGCCGACCTCGAACGCGTACTACAACCCGCTCCAGAACGAGATCGTCTTTCCGGCCGGGATCCTCCAGCCCCCGGCCTTCGACGTGCGGGCGGTCGACGCCGTGAACTACGGGGCCATCGGCGTCGTGATCGGCCACGAGATCAGCCACGGCTTCGACGACGAGGGCGCGCAGTTCGACGCGAAGGGCCGCCTCGTGAACTGGTGGACGCCCGAGGACCTGAAGAAGTTCCAGGCTCGCGGCCAGTGCGTGGTGGACCAGTTCGAGGGCTACTTCGTCGAGCCCGGCATCCACCACAACGGCCGGCTCGTGCTCGGCGAGTCGATCGGCGACCTCGCCGGCGCGCGGATCGCGTACCGGGCCTTCCAGATCGCGCAGAAGACGCGGCCCGCGCCGACGCTCGACGGCTTCACGCCGGACCAGCAGTTCTTCATCGCCTGGGGACAGTTCCGCGGCGACGCGATCCGCCCGGAGACGCAGCGGCTGATGGTGCAGGGCGACCCGCACCCGATCGGCAAGTACCGGGTGATCGGACCGCTGTCGAACCTGCCGGAGTTCCGGGCGGCCTTCTCGTGCCCGGCCGACGCGCCGATGGTGCGGCCGGACGCGAAGCGCTGCGACGTCTGGTAGCTAGGACCGCGAGCGGGTCCGCTCGATGCGCTCGCGGACGCCGCGGAGCTGCGGCATCGTGACCGCGTCCGCGAGGCGCGGAGACACGCCGTTCAGGAACCGGATCGCGCGCCACCAGGCGGGGATGACGATCGTGCCGCGGTTCCGCGCCACCGCGTCGAGCGCCTTCCGCGCGAGGAGGTCCACGTCCATCGGGCGCAGGTGCTGCCAGAGGACGCGCTGCTCCTCGGGCGGCAGGAAGTCGCGGAGGATGCCGTGGCGGCCGCCGCCGTCGAGGATGGGTGTCCGGATGACCCCGGGGCAGAGGGCGCTCACCCGGACCCCGTGGGCGCGGCCCTCGAGCCGCAGCGCGCGTGAGAGCGCCACGACCCCGGCCTTCGTCGCGCCGTAGGGCGCCGCGAGCGGCGTCGCGATGAACGCGGCCATGGAGGCCGTGTTGACGATGTGCCCGAAGCCCTGGCGAACCATCCGCGGGTACGCGGCGGCGATCCCGTGCACGGGGCCGAGGAAGTTGACGGCCACCGCCTGGTGCCAGTCGTCGACGGCGTAGGCCGTGGCCTCGCCGCCCACGGCGATGCCGGCGTTGTTGAACAGGTAGTCGAGCCGGCCGTGCGCCGCGAAGGTCTCCGACACCGCGGCCTCGACGGCGCCGGCGTCGCGCACGTCGAGCGCCCGCCACTCGGTCCGCTCGCGGGGCAGCCGCGCCGCCTCGGCGCAGGCGCGGTCCTCGTCTCGGTCGGTGAGGACGACGCGGGCGCCCCGCGCGGCGAGCTCGCGCGCGAGGGCCGCGCCGATGCCGGAGCCCGCGCCCGTCACGAGGGCGACGGCGTGTTGGTACGTCCGCAGGCCGCTCATCGCGCGCCCTTCGAGTCGACGACCAGCAGCCATCCCCGGCCCGGGTCGACGCGAAGCTTCTCGCCCGGCGCGAGCTCGGCCGCCGGCTGGAAGCCCTCGATCGCCGGAGCCACGAGGCGGGCGCGAGACGGAAGGATCCCGAGCGCCTTCCAGTCGATCGCGAGCGTCACGTCGGTCGGCTCCTTCTCCCAGCTCGCGATGGCCACGAGCGCCCGGCCGGGCTTCGCGTAGGTCGTCGCGAGGACGCCCGCCCTGTCCGTGCGCACCGGCGCGTCCTTCGTCCACCAGCCCTTCATGCGCGAGCCGGCGAGGCCGAAGGCGTCCCACGCCTTCCACAGCGGCCGCGGGTCGCCGGCCCACGGCAGCCGGCTCGTCATCCCGAAGAGCATCCCGCGCCACGGGTTGCCGCCCTTCTCGAGCATCTCGCCCATGAGGCCGAACGGCAGGCCGGAAACCTCGACGAGCCAGTAGTCGGGAGGCGAGTCGTAGTCGAAGTACTCGCCGAACCAGAGGCGGTCGACGTAGGGCAGGTGCTCGAGGTACAGGTTCGCGCTCGAGGCGAAGCCGTCGCGCGGGTTGTACTGGTTCGCCGAGTGCAGGTCGACGAGAGCGCCCGGCCTCCGCGCGTCGAGCACGCGCCGGACGCGCTTCATGGTCGTCCGGTCGAACGCGACGTCGTCGAGGTACAGGCCGTCGATGCCGACGTTGCGGGCGAGCCAGTCGAGGCCCTCGACGTAGAAGTTGTGCCAGCGCGAGATGCCGGACGTGACGACGGCCGCGTCCTGCAGCTCCGGCACGAACCAGCCGCCGATGTAGTCGCCCCCGAGGTGCTCCTGCAGCCACGACCAGCCGCCGCCCGGCCCGGCCGAGAAGACCTCGTGGCCGAGGGAGCGCAGGGCCCAGATCTCGGGCGCGCGGTTCGTGATCTCGCGGACCGTGTAGTAGATCTTCACGCGCATGCCGCGCGCGTGGGCCGCGTCGACGTAGGCCTTCATCTCGGCGGGCCGCAGGAACGGGTAGTTGATGTACGGGTTGACCGGCGTCGCGTGGTGCACGTTGACGACGTTCGCCCCCGCCGCCGCGATCTCGTCGAGCGGCGCGTAGCGGTGGTAGAAGCGCGTGCGCCACTGCGCGTCGGTGTCGATCGGCTTGAAGGGCGTCACGACGAGGCGGAAGTCGTAGCGCTCGGTCTCGCCCTTCTCCATCCGCCGCGGGCCGCTGAAGCAGCGGACGACGTACGCGCCGCTCTCGCTCGCGGCGCGGCAGCCGCCCTTCCCGCCGTTGCCCCACGACGCCGGCAGGACGAGCGGCTTCTGCAGGTAGAAGTTCGTGTTGAGGGGCCTCTCGTAGCGGTCGTCCTTCAGCGTGATCTGCACGCCTCCCGCGGTGTCGCCGACCCAGAGCGCGTCCTGGTTCTTCTTCGCGACGTCCCAGGTCCAGTCGAGCGTCGCCGGCCGCGCGCCGCCCTTCCCGCCGAGGCCCATCGCGTAGCGCGCGACGTCGTCCCTCAGCGGCAGCTCGAGGCGCACGTCGGCGAGGTCGACGGCCGCGTCGGCGTGAAGGGCGACCTCGTACTCGACCGTGCCGTCGAACTCGAGCTTCGCCTTCGTCTCGGCCCGCAGCGCCCCGGCGGCGCTCGTCGTCGACCACGTCGCCGCGCCCTCGGCGACACGCACCGGCGCCGTCGCTGCGTGCGTCCACGCGAGCGGGCGTCCGTCGGCGGCCACGGCGGTGAGGGACACGGGGCCGGCCAGCAGCTCGCGCGGCGGGCCGGTGGCCGACGTCACGTCGTCGGTGAAGCGGCTGCGGATGGACCGGGGGAGGCCGGAGTCGGCGAGCTCCACCGTGCGGCCGAGGACCGACACCGAGCGGCCCGCGACGGCGACCGGCGTGTACGGCTTCACCACCGTGTCCTCCTGCGCGAGGCGCGAGTCGAGCCAGCGCAGGCGCGAGAGCCGCTCGGGCTCGTCGTCACCGTGCGCCGCGATCGGGGTGCCGCCGACGCGGAGGACGAGCCGGACCGCGCGGGCCTCGAGGCCGCGGGCCGAGACGCGGATCTCGAGCGCGTAGTCACCCGCCGCCGCGGCCTCCGGCACCGCGACGCCGAGCCACAGCGCCTGCACGGCGCCTTTCGCTACGGCGAGCGGACGCGCGAAGTCGCGCCCGCGCCAGTCGACGCCGCGCGTCGTGAAGGAGTGGATGGACGAGGCGGGGGCCAGGACGCGGCCGTCGGCCGCGCGCGCGTCCCCCGTCGCCACGGTGACGTCCTGCAGGTCGCGGTCAACCGCGTAGAGGCCGACCTGCACCGACACGAATTCGCCCGGCCGGGCCTCGGCCGCGAGCGGCGCGCCCTCGTCGCGCACCGCCCAGCGGCGCGGGAGGTCCGACGTCATCGGATCGCGTGCGAGCGGTCCTCGGCGAACAGGAGGAGCGGTGCGCCCGGGTGCCGCGCGAGAAGCGCCTTCATCTCCTCCGCGCTCGCGATCTCCTCCATGTCGGTGAAGGCCGAGAGCGCGTCGCTCGACTGCAGCGCGACGACGCGCGCCGCGGGCAGGCGCCGCCAGGCCTCGTCCTTCGCGAGCGCCGTCTGCCGCGCGTGCCACGCGGCGTCGGCCCAGTCGACGGGCCTCGGGTACTCGACCTTCGGGTAGTTGCTGCGGCCGGTCATCTGGAACGGCCGGTAGTAGAGGTAGTAGTCGCCGGGAGCCGTGGCCGGGCGGAACGCGAGGACGCCGCGCTCCCGCGTGATCTCGAGCCGCGCGACCTCGGCGACGCGCAGGCCGGTCGCCGCGTCGACGACGATCACGTCCTTCTCCTCGGGCTTCGCGTCCGGGCGGCGCCACGCGATCTCGGCGACGACCGCGTCCGCGGGCCCGTCGACGTGGACGACGGCCCGGTGGTGGCCATAGGCGAGCGCGTCCCACGCGGCGAGCGAGTGCGGCGGAGGAGTGTCGCCGGCGCGCGTCGGGGCGGCGAGCGACGCGACGGCCACGGCGGCGAGAGCCAGCGGCAGGACGCCGCGGAGGAACGGGCACGGCCGCGACCGATGCATGAGCACCTCCGGGGAGGGCGCGATTCTACCGCCGCGGCGCCGGACGACTGCCGCGACCTTCGCCAACGGGCGCGCTCAGCGACGGCCGGGCAGCGCGAGCGAGCGGCCGGTGACCTCGCGCGCGTCGAGGCCCGCGGCCTTGCCGAGGAGGGCGAGGGTCGGCGGCAGCGCCGGGCGAAAGCGCCAGTCGTCCTCACGCCCGCCGGCCGCGGCGAAGGCCTTCGACCACTCGGGCCACCACGGGCTGACCCGCCGCGAGATGGGCTCGACGATCAGCACGGGCGAGCCGTGGGCGGCGGCCTCGAGCAGGCGGGGGAGCAGGCGCGCGCGCGCGGCGTCGGCGAGCTCGTTGACCGTGAAGGCGGCGATGACGCCGGCGGGAGCGCGCGGGAGAGGCGCGGCGGCCGCGTCGCCGCGCGTCACGTCCCCGCGCAGGCCGAGCTGCCGCAGCGTCCAGCGCGCCTCGGCGACCGCCCAGCCGCTCGCGTCGACGCCGTCGAGTCGCGCCGGCGCCTCGCCCGCGAGGGCCCACGCCGCGCCCGAGGTCCCGGTCCCGCAGCCGAGGTCGAGGACGTGCCGCGGCGTCGCGAGGAACGGCCCGAGGCCCCGGACGACCTCACGCACGAGGAGGAAGTGCAGCGGACCGTAGTAGAGGGCGAAGGCCGCGCGCTTGCCGGCGCCCTCGAGCGCGTTGCCGCCGGCCATGCGCTCGCGCCGCTCGACGTACAGGGACGAGAGGGCGACCAGCGCGCGGCGGATCTCGGGGAACGTGAGCGAGGCGCGCTGCCGCGCCTCGAGCGCGTCGAAGAACGCCGGGAAGGGGTCGGGTGTGTGCACGCGGGCGGACGTGGTCCGACCGCAGTATAGGGGCGCCCGCGGCCGGGCGTGACGGAGCGCACCGTACCCGCGAAGCGTGTCTCAAGTTTCCCTTGACAGGCGGCGCCGGCGGTTCCATCTTTCAGGCACCGGCGCGGGCCTCGCGGCAGTCGCCGCAGGGAAAGAGGCCGAGGCGCCGTCGATCAGGGCTGAAGCGCGGCGCACGCCGCAGGGAGGGAGCCGATGGATTCCGGCAACACGCCACCTGCCCTCGAAGGGACCTTCGGGTCCCCGGCCTGATCGACTGAAAGGCGCGCCCCCAGGGCGCGTCGGGCTTCGGCCCAAACCCGGCCCGGATGGCCTCTGCGCCTCCGGGCCTTTTCCTTTCTCGGAAGGAGCGACGCTAGCGCGCCGTCGGCGCGGCCGGCCCCTGGCCCGCGCCGGTCGCCTCGATGGCCCGGGTGATCGCCGCGAGGTCGTCGTCGTCGAGCCGCACGCCGGCCGCGGCGATCCAGCCGTCGACCTGCTCCGGCGACCGCGCGCCGACGATGGCGGCCGTGATCGGCCACGCGAGCGTCCACGCGACGGCCACGGCCGCGACCGACACGCCGTGCTTCGCCGCGACCGGGCGCAGCGCGTCGCGGAGAGCGAGGTTCCGCGGCAGGCGGTCCGGCTGGAACTCCGGCGCGCGCCGCCGCCAGTCGTCGGCGGGGAACGCCGACACCCGGTCGGCGGTGAACGAGTCGGTGAGGAGCCCCGACTGCATCGGGCTGTAGACGATGACGCCGGTGCCGTGGGCGGCGCACCACGGGATCTCGCTCGCGCCCACGCCGCGGCGGATCATCGAGAACGGCGGCTGAAGCGACTGCACGTGGCCGAGCCGCTCGGCCTTCTCGAGGAGCGCGGCGTCGTAGTTCGAGACGCCGGCCCAGCGGACCTTCCCCTCCGTGACGAGCTTCAGCATCTCGCCCCAGGATTCCTCGACCGGCGTGCCGCTCTGGTCCGGCCAGTGGAACTGGTAGAGGTCGATCGCCTCGACGCCGAGGCGGACGAGCGAGTCCTCGCACTCCTTTCGCACGCGCGCCGGCGAGGAGTCGCGCACGGGCGACTCCATCCGGTCGGCGTCGTTCCACCGCAGGCCGCACTTCGTGAACACGAGCGGCCGCTCCGCCCGCGGGATGCCGGCGATCGCGCGGCCGACGACCTCCTCGGAGTGTCCGTAGCCGTAGACGGCCGCCGTGTCGATCCAGTTGATGCCGCGCGAGACGGCGTGGCGGATCGCCGCGATCGACTGCTCGTCGTCCTGCGGGCCCCAGGCGAACGCCCATCCGCCGCCGCCGACCGCCCAGGCGCCGAAGCCGACGGTCGTGATCTCGGGGCCGCCCGTGCCGAGGCGACGGGTGGGAAGCGCGGTCGTCATGTCTCTCGTCCTCCGCTCCTTATCCGGCGCGCGGCGGCGTCCTGCCCTTCGCGTCGGCGAGGGCGCGTTCGGCCTCGTCGCGCGTGAAGGCGTACGCCTGGCCGCAGAACTCGCAGGTGACCTCGAGCGACCCGCGCTCGGCGAGCGCCAGCTCGACCTCCGACGGGCCGACCATCCGCAGGACGCCGGCCACGCGCTCGCGCGAGCAGCGGCAGGCGAAGCGCACGGGCATGCTCTCGAAGAGCCGCAGGTCCTCGTCGTGGAAGAGGCGGCGCAGGATCTCGCGGCCGGGCAGGTCGAGGAGCTCCCCGCGCGTGAGCGTCGCCGCGAGGTGGCCCACCCGGTTCCACAGGTCGGGGTCGGCGTCGGGCTGCGGCTTGCCGCCCGCGTCCGGGAGCTGCTGCAGCAGCAGTCCCGCGGCGCGGTCCTCGCTCGCGGCCAGCGCGAAGAGCGTGCCGATCTGCTCCGACCGCGCCATGTAGCGCTCGAGCACGTGGGCGGTCGTCCGGCCCTCGAGGGGGACGACGCCCTGGTACGCGGCCTTGCCCGCGCCGGGGTCGATCGTGATGGCGCAGCGGCCGCCGGCGGCGAGGTCGTGGACCGTCGCGTGGTCCGCGATCCCGGCGAGGCCGCCGTTCCAGCGGGCCATCGCCCGCAGGGTCAGGTCGGGCTGGCACTCGACGACGAGCAGGCTCACCGGCCGGCCGCCCTGGATCTGGAGGACGAGGGCGCCGCCCTCGAACTTCACGGTGGCCGCGAGCAGCACGCTCGCCGCGGTCAGCTCGCCGAGGACCGACAGCACCGCCGGCGGGTACTCGCGGCGGCGCCGCACCTCGCGCCACGTCTCGTCGAGGCGCACGAGCTCCCCGCGCACGCGCGCGCGCTCGAAGACGAAGCGCTGGAGCGCGTCCTTTTCGCCGGCGCCGGCCGTGCGGGCGGCCTCGGGTCGGGCGTTCATCACGACAGTCTACGCGAGGGCGCCGCCCGTCACCCGAGGCGGTAGACGGCCACCTGCAGATAGCGGTCCTCGGGCTGGGCGGGGAGCGTGGGATGGTCGGGCGGGAGGCTGCCCGTCTCGAGGAGGGCGGCGCCGCGGCGGGCGCTCGCGAGCCCCGCCTCGGCGAGGGCGGTGAGGATGCTCGTGCGCGCGTTGCAGGCGAGCCAGAGGATCCCCCCGTCGGGCACGAGCCGGGCCGCGCGGGCGACGATCGGCGGGAAGTCACGGTCGAGGGCGAACTCCGCGCCCCGCGCGGCGGAGAAGGCCGGCGGGTCGAGGATGACGAGGTCGAACGCGCGCCGCTCGCGGGCCGCCTCGTCGAGGAAGCGGGCGACGTCGTTCGCCTCGAAGCGGTACCCGGCCGCCGCCGGATCGAGGCCGCTCAGGCGGAAGTTGTCGCGGGCCCAGCCGAGGACCCCGGCCGAGAGGTCGACGCTCGTGACCTCCGCCGCTCCGGCCCGCGCGCAGACGACCGACATCGAGCCGGTGTACGAGAAGCCGTTCAGGACGCGGCGGCCGGCGGCGAAGCGGCCGAGGCCGTGGCGGTGCTCGCGCATGTCGGTGAAGAGGCCCGTGTTGAGCCCGCGGTCGAGGTGGACCTCGAACGGCACCCCGCGCTCCTCGACGACGAGCGCGTCGGGCGGCGCCTCGCCGACCGTCTCCTGCCGGACGCGGTTCTGGCTCGCCGCGCCCCGGCTGCGGACCTTGACGACGCAGCCGCGGAGGCCGGCCTGCTCGACGAGGGCTCGCGCGATCTCCTGACCGTGAGCCACGAACGCACGGCCGTAGACGTGGAGGACGGCCCACGGTGCCAGCACGTCGGCGGTGAAGCCGGGCAGTCCGTCGCCCGCGCCGTGGATCGCGCGGTACGCCGCGCGCTCGCCGGTGAGGCCGAGCCCGCGGCGCAGCTCGAGCGCGCGGGCGACGCGACGCGCGAAGAACGCGGGCGCGATCGCCTCCTCGGCTTCGCCGCCGCGCACGAGCACGCGCAGCCGCTCGTTCTCCGGGTCGGCGAGGGCGATGCCGAGGAACTGGCCCGAGGCGGAGACGAGCCGCACCGGGCGCGCGGGCTCGAGCGGCTCGGCGACCCGCGCCGTCGCGAGCGGCAGGTCGCGGCCGCCGCGCGCGAGGAAGTCGGCGGCGGCGGGAGGGAGGACGACGCCGCGGTAGCTCACGCGCCCGTCGCCTCGTCGCGGGCGTCGAGCCACGCGACGAGGTCGGCGAGGTCGGCCGCGAGCGGGCACGCGACGACGAGGCGGCCGTCGCCGGAGGGCGAGGGCGCGTCGACCCGGGCGGCGTGGAGGGCGAGGCGGGAGGCCGGCGCGTCGGTGAGAGCGGCGGGGCCGAAGCCGCGGCCGTAGAGAGGGTCGAAGAGGATCGGCGCGCCCGCCGAGCGCAGATGGACGCGGATCTGGTGGTGCCGGCCGGTCAGCGGGCTCGCGGACACGCGGGACACGTCCGCGCCGGCGACGCGCCACGTCCCCTCGGTCGCGTATTCCGTCCTCGCCTCCTGGGCGCCGGGCTCGCCCGGCTGCGCGGGCCGCGTCTTGCCCTTGCGGGCGGCGTGGAGGGCGACGTCGATGCGGCCCGCGGGCGGCGTCAGCCGGCCGGCCACGATCGCGACGTAGCTCTTGTGGACGTCGCGGTGCTCGAAGGCCAGGCTCAGCGCGCGGTGGGCCTCGGCGTTCCGCGCGAAGAGCACGACCCCGGACGCGTCGCGGTCGATGCGGTGGACGACCCACAGGCGCCGGCCGACCTGTCGCTCGAGGCGGTGCTGGAGGCAGGCCGCGGCGTCCTCGCCCCGGGCGGGAATCACCGGGAGACCGGCCGGCTTGTCGACCGCCACGACGTCGCGATCCTCGTGGAGCAGGGCAAGCGGGGCGAGGTCGCTCGTCGGGCGCGGGGTCATGCCGACCCGAGCCTATCATCCGGTCGCCGCCGGCGCGCCGGTTAGAATCCCTCGTGCGCCCCTCCCCGTTCGCGATCGCCGGGATCGCGCTGTCCGTCGTGTCCGCCGCCGCGGCCGACGATCTCGTCGTGCACGCGGTCGGCGCCGCGCGGGGCCTGCGCGTCGAGGCGCCCGTGCCGTGGATCGAGGGCGGCTTCGGCCGGCTCGGCGAGGGCGGCGACGCCTCGACTTTCGAGAACGCCGCTCGCGCCGAGGCGCACCTCGGCCTCGAGTGGTCGCCCGCGGCGACGCTCCTCGTCTCCCTCCACGGCACCGCCCGCTCGGAGCCGGGGGCGGCCGGCGGCTCGCGCGTCGGGCTCGTGGAAGGCTTCGTCCAGTACCGACCCGAGCTGCGGCCGGACCTCGCGCTGAAGCTGCGCGCGGGCCTCTTCTTCCCGCCCACGTCGCTCGAGAACGCGGACCCTCTCTGGCAGTCGCCGTACACGCTCACGCTGTCGGCCGTGAACTCGTGGATCGGCGAGGAGGTGCGCTTCGGCGGCCTCGACGCGGCGATCGTCCGGGGCTCGGCCGGCCGGGGGCGGCTCGAGCTCGCCGCGTCCGTGTTCGGCGGGAACGACGCGGCCGGCGCGCTCCTCGCGTGGCGCGGCTGGGCCTTCGGCCCGCGGCTCGCGGTCGTCGGCGAGGTGCTCCCGCTGCCCCCACTGCCGACTCTCGGGCCGGGCGGCCCGTTCGAGCGCCAGCGCGACGACGGCACGCGGCCGATCGAGGAGCTCGACGGCCGGGCCGGCTGGCACGCGCGCGCGCGGTGGACGCGGCCGGGGCGCCTGCGGCTCCAGGCCGCGTGGACCGACAACCGCGGCGACCGCGAGCTGCACCGCGGCCAGTACGCCTGGGCCACGCGCTGGGCCACAGCGGGGGCCGAGCTCGCCGTGTGGCGCTTCCGCTTCGTCGGCGAAGGCGTCGTGGGCGACACCGGCATGGGACCGCGCGACGCCGGCGTCGACGTGCGCTTCCGGGCCGTCTACGCGCTCGCGACGATCGCCGACGGCGCGGGTCGCGTTCGACTGAGCGCTCGGTACGACGCGTTCCGCAACACGGATCGCGACGGGCACGACGAGCCCGACGGCGAGTCCGGGCACGCGTTCACGGTCGCGGCTCTAGTCTCCCCGCGCCGCTGGCTCCGCCTGGGCGTCGAGTACGTCGATCTGCGCTCCGAGCGGCCGGCCGCCGCGTTCTCGGGCGCGGACCTGCGGAACGACGGCCGCCGCGGGCAGGCCGAGCTCCGCGTCGTCTTCTGATCGGCGCGCGCCGGCAAGAGGCGCCGTTCGACTCGCCGCTGACGACGCGCCGGCGCCGCGCCCGACTCAGGCCAGCGCTTCGTCCCTCTCGAGCGGGCCCATCGCGAAGAGCACGATCGACACACCCGCCAGCGCCACGAGGCCGTAGGCCACGAACACGGCGTGGTACGCGCCGGCGACGCCGATCGTCTCGCGCAGCCGCGCGATCGCGAGGCCCGAGGCCTGCTGGAAGAACGCCCCGCCGAGCCCGGCGCCGACGCTCGCGAGCCCCCAGACGGTGGCCGTGGCGCGGGCGGGGACGACGTCGGCGGGGAAGGCGAGCGTGTTCGCGGTGTAGGCGGCCCAGCCGAAGCCGGCGACGGCGAGAACGGCCAGGGCCGACCGCGGCCCGTGGATGACGAGCGGGCCCGACAGGAGCGCCAGCGCGAGGGTGAGCGCGAACAAAGCCGCCGCGAGCTTCCGCGCCCGGGGCACGGGCACGCCGCGGCGGATGACGAGCTGCGTGAAGAGGCCGCCCGTCACGTTGCCGACGTCGGCGACGACGAAAGGGATCATCGCGTAGAGGCCGATCTTCGCGAGGTCCCAGGCGTACACGTCGGCGAGATAGCGGCCGATCCAGAAGGTGATGAAGTACCAGATCGCGTCCATGAAGAACTTCGACGCGGTGAACCACAGGACGAAGCGGTGGCGCAGGAGCCGCCGCGCCGGCACGGGCGGAAGCGCCTGGGCCGCGGCGGCCGCGGGCGGCGTGCCGTACAGGAACCAGAAGGCCGCGAGCCAGAGATAGCCGAGGGCGCCCACCGCGAGGAACGCCGAGCGCCAGCCGTAGCTCGTGCCGAGCCACGCGAGGAGTGGCGGCGCGATCACGGAGCCGAGCGCCCCGCCGCTGTTGAAGATGCCGGAGGCCGTCGAGCGCTCGTGCGGGGGGAACCACTCGGCGGTGAGCCGCACCGCCGCCGGCCAGTTGCCGGCCTCGCCGATGCCGAGGAGGAAGCGCAGCGCGCCGAACTGCAGCGGCGTGCGGGCGAAGGCGTGGAGGGCGGCGGCCGTCGTCCAGAAGGCCATGCACAGCGCGTAGCCGAGCCGCGTGCCGAGCCGGTCGATGGCGAAGCCGGAGAGACCGTTCGAGATCGTGTAGGCGACGAAGAACGCGGTGCCGAGGGCGCCGAACGCGGCGTCGCTGAAGAGCGCGCGGAGATCGGGGTGCGCCGAGAGGTACGTGAACGAGAGCCGCTGGACGTAGTTGAGGGTCGTGGCCGCGAAGGCGAACGCGATCATCCCCCAGCGCCGCGGCGAAGGCGGCGCGCTTGCTGTCGCGGCGGGCTCGCTCAAGGGGCGACCGGGATGCGGAACACCCAGGCGATCGAGCCGGGACGACGGGCCGCGTCGGCGAGAGCCGCCGGCAGGGCGATCGACACGCCCTCGCCCTCGGCCGTCCACGCGAGCGGCGCCGAAGAGCCCAGCAGCGTGACCGCGGCTCCCGGCGCGGGCCGCACGCTCGCGAGCTTCAGCGCCTCGCCGGGCCACTCGAGCGCGATCGCGTAGACGAGCTTCCCGTCCTTGCTGCGCGTGAAGCGGACGTGCTCGCCCTCGTGCCAGAGATCGCCCGCCCGCTCGCGCGTGGCGTAGATCGCCTCGCCGTTCACGCGCAGCCAGGCCCCGGCCTCCTTCAGGTTCTCGATCGCGGTCGGGTGGAAGCGGCCGTTCGCGTCGGGGCCGATGCCGACCATGAAGCCGCCGCCCTTTGCGACCGCGTCGATCAGGTTGCGGACGATCCACGCCCCGCCCTTGTGCCGCGCGGGGTCGGGCTCGTACGAGAACGACCGGCCGAGCGGGTAGATCACGAACCACGGCATGGCCGTGTTCTCGGGCCGGCCCGGCACGAAGCCCTCGGGCGTGTAGTAGTCGCCGTAGTTGCCGATGCCGCGGGCGCGGAGCATCACGTCGGGCTGCAGGCGGCGCAGCGTCTTCACCGTCTCGCGCAGCTGCGGCCAGGTGCGCGAGCCGAGCCACATGTCGAGGCAGAGCATGTCGATCTTCCCGTACCGCGTCAGCAGCTCCGTGAGCTGCGCGCGGTGGCGGGCCATCATGCGGTCCTGCTCCTCGTCCGTGGGCTCGGGCGCCACGAAGAAGAACTGCTTCGCGCGCGCGGTGACCGACGCCCGCCCGTAGAGCTCCGGGCGCTCGGTCGCGCCGGCCGTCGTCACCGGCGAGAAGCCGTACGGCCGGAAGTCGGCGTCGTACCAGTCGGGGTGAGAGAAGTAGAGGTCGACCTTCAGGCCGCGGCGGTGCGCGGCCGCGGTCAGCTCGCCCACGACGTCGCGCCGGAACGGCGTCTCCGCGATGCTGTACGCGAGGTCGCACGGCTCGATCCGAGGGCCGCCCGGCGCCGTCCAGTTCACCCGCCGCACGACGCGCGTCTTCGTGTCGAACATCGAGAAGCCGTCGTGGTGCTTCGAGGTGAAGGCGAACATCCGGAGGCCGTTGTCGGCGAAGAGCCGCGTCCACTCGTCGGCGTCGAAGCCGGCCGGGTTCCAGGTCTTGTAGGCCTGCTGGTACTCCTGCTTCTTCTCGTACGGCAGGTCGAGGAACGGCCACGACTCGCCGCCGGGGAACTGCGCGGAGTAGAGGCCCCAGTGGATGCGGACGCCGTACTTCATGTCGCGGAAGGCCTCGACCGCCGCGGCCGGCGCGTGGCGGTAGTCGGCCTGGGGCTCGGCCTCGACGTAGTCCTTCACCGGCCCGTAGTGCGCGTCGGTCGACGGCAGGCGCACCGCGTCGTCGGCCGCGCGCCCGATCCCGGCGACGACGGCCAGCGCCGCCGCGACAGGGAGTGCTACCGGGAGAAGCCGCCGTGGCCGCGCGCTCATGGCTTCTCGCTCCCCGCGGCCTTCGCCTGGCCCGGGTAGCCGCCGTACTTGCCGCTCCACGAGAAGCCGCGGATCGCGTCGATCCCGACGCGGCTGCGGTCCTTGTACGTCCGCAGCTCCTCGAGCCCGTACTCGCGGCCGAGGGCCCGGGCCGACACGCCGGGCCGCGTCGCCTTCAGCACGAACCACTCCTCGCGCGGCATGTCGACGTCGAGCGCCACGTCGGCCGCGTGCTCCTTCAGCAGCCTGTCGCGCTTCTCGAGGTTGAAGTTGTAGTGGTAGATCGTGCGGTCGAGGTCGAGGGTGACGCGCGAGACCGTCACGTCGCCCGGGTCCTTCCGGTCGAAGAGGAGCCGGCCGGTGATGTCGTAGGCGAGCGCGTCGCCGGTGAGCGTCGCGGTGACGATCGCGTAGTGGTGGAGGAGCGAGAAGGCCTGCAGCTCCGTGTAGCCCGAGTAGGCGCTTGTCCACACGACGAGCTCGGCCCCGCGGTCGCGCAGCCTCTGGAACACTTCGGGGAACTTCGCGTCGTAGCAGGTCGCGAGCCCGATGCGCCCGAAGTCCGCGTCGAAGACCGTCGCGTCCTCGACGCCGGGCTTCGTCTTCGGCTGCATGTCGAACTCGTTCCAGTACGGGAAGATCTTGTCGTAGGTCGCCACGACCTTCCCCGAGCGGTCGATCACGACGGCCGTGTTGAGCCGCTTGTCCCCGGCCGTGCGGTAGATCGGGCTCACGATGTAGGTGTGGTGCTCCTTCGCGAGCCGCGACAGGGCCGTGATCGTCTCGCCCGTCATCTCCTCGACGAGGTTCGTCCCGCGCCACGTCTCGGGCAGCACGACGAGATCGACCCCGCGGCGCCCCTCCTCGTCGATGAGAGCGCTGACCCGCTCGAGGCTTGCACTCTTGAAGCTGAAGGTCGCGATCCGAGCGGGGCGGCCGGTTGAGGCGGCCCCGCTCGCTTCCGTTTCCTTCGCTCCGTCGACCCATAGGGCCGATCCGTTGTCCGTTTCCGTTGCGTTGACCCAGCCCGCCGTGCCGATGAAAGCCACGACGGCAAGAGAACGAAGCAAAGCCTGAAGGCCCATGCGCGAGAGTCTCCCGCCGCGCGCGGCCGGCCGCAACCGCGAAAGCCCCTGGCCGGGCGACCGGGAGGGGGAGCGCGAGGCGCGGGCGCCGCTCGCGCATGACGTAACCTTGGTGCCATGGCCGACCGGAAGAACCTGGCGATCGCCGCCCTGGCCCTCGGGATCGTGGGCCTGTTCACGGCCGGCGGGCTCGTGCTCGGCTCGCTCGCCGGGCTCGCGCTCGCCGGTTTCGTCCTCGCCGGGCGCCCGAGCGCGGGCCGGGAGCTCGCGTGGGCCGCGGTGGCCGCGAACGTCCTCGCGCTCCTCACGGTCCTGCCCGTCACGGTCGCGGTGCTCGCCTACCGCGAGTCGCCGTACGCGTTCCAGGGCCCCGACGACGACGCGCTGCCCTCGCCGGCACCGCAGCCGTACGAGGGAATCTTCCGCGAGCCGGACGTCCCGCCCCCGCCCCCGCCGCCGCCACCGACCTCGCTCCCGCCCGCCGTCGCGCCGTCGGCGCCCACGGCCGGGAATCCGGCCGAGGCGGTCGTCCCGCTGCGCGTCGGCGCCGGGATCCGGGAGCCGAAGAAGACGAAGAACGTCCCGCCCGCCTACCCGCGCGACGCGATCGCCGCGCGCATCGAGGGCACGGTCGTCCTCGAGTGCACGATCAGCCCGCAGGGGAAGGTGGTCGAGGTGCGCACGATCCGCAGCGTGCCGATGCTCGACGACGCTGCGATCGCCGCCGTGAAGCAGTGGGAGTACACGCCCACCCTGCTGAACGGCGTGCCGGTGCCGGTCATCATGACCGTCACGCTGAACTTCAAGCTCGGCTGAAGGCGGGCGGGCCGAGCGGGCGGCCCGCGCTCAGGGCAGGCGCAGCGGGTGCGCGAGGCCGGCGGCCATCGACACGGCCACGAGCAGCAGCAGCGCCCAAGCGGCGGCGGCGGCGAGCGCAAAGCCGGCGCCGAAGCGCACGGGCGCGGCGAGAAGGAGGCCTGGCAGCGCGAGGCCGACGAGCACGAAGACGGCCGTCGCGCCCCCGAGCGAGCCGATCATCGCCGCGCGCGAGATGAAGCTCGACGTCGCCCCGAGCCATCCCGAGCCGCGGGCGGGAAGGCCGGCGGCGTGGAGGACGGCCTCGGTGCGCGCCTCGCTGGCGGGAGTGCGCTCGCTCGACACGACGGCCGTCGCCACGCGCAGCGCCTGGAAGAGCGGTCGGGAGACGGCGAGCGTGGTGGCCGCGGCCAGCGCCGGCAGGAGGAGCAGGACGACGGTGCGGCGCGCCGAGCACGCGGGTGCGTCGTCCGTCTTTCCCCCGGGCCACAGCGCCGTGGCGAGGCCGACGAGCGCGCACGCGGCCACGGCCGCCCACGCCGCGCGCGCGACGCCCCACAGCGCGGTGAAGGCTTCGAGCATCCGCTGCGAGGAGCCGGTCGAGTCCTCCGCCGTCGCCAGGCCGGCAAAGAGGCCCACGAGCGCCCACGCCCCGTAGACGGTCGCGACGACCGCGGGCACCAGGGCGAGCGGCACTCCGAACGCGACGAGCCCGGGGCGCCGCGCGCCGGACCGCGTCACCGCCGCCCCGAGCAGCGCGAGGGCCACGACGGCGAACGCGAGCGCGACGAGCGCGAGACCGGCGAGAAGGCGCGTGTCGGTCATCCCTCTTCCACTCCTCTCACTTCCGGCGGCTCCCGGAGTGTCCCGCCGCGCGAGGCGCCCCGCAACGGGTGACCCCGGCTTCCGTTTCTTCTTTCCCTCGACCCACGAGGCCGAGTCCGTGTCCGGTGGCTCGTTCCGCTCGTTGACAGGCGTCGGCAATGGTCAGTAGAGTCAATATGACCATATCGGAGGAACGGGATGGCGACGACGGTGTCGGCGGCGAAGGCCAAGGCGGAGTTCGCCGAGTACGTGCGGAAGGCGGAGGCGGGCGAATCGGTCGTGATCACTCGCCACGGCAAGGCCGTCGTGGCCCTGGTCCGTGCGGATCGGCTGCAGCAGCTCGAGCGGCTTCGTTCGGCCGGTGCGGAGGCCGGCCTGGCCGGCCTCGCGGGCGGGTGGCGCGGCTCGGAGGAGCTGGTGCAACTCGTCGAAGAGCCGCGGCGGTCGAAGGCGCGCCGCGTCCCTCGCCTCGGCCGCTGAGGCGATGGCCTACCTGTTCGACACGGACGCGATCTCGGAGGTGCTCAAGCCGCGGCCGGCCGGCGGGTACGTGCGTTGGCTGGCCCGTCTTCCGCGCGAGGAGCAGTTCACCAGCGCCGTGGTGATGGGTGAGCTGTACCAGGGGGCCTTTCGTTCGTCCGCCGTGGCGCGCCACCTCGAGAACATCGAGAAGCGCGTCCTGCCGGCGGTGACCGTCCTTCCCTACGACGCGCCCGCGGCACGCGTCTACGGCCAGATCCGCGCTCAGCTCGAGTCGGCGGGCCGGCCGCTGCCGATGCCGACCTGCAGATCGCCGCGACCGCGCTCCTCCACGACCTCGAGCTAGTGACCGGGAACGTGAAGCACTTCAGGCGCGTCCCGCACCTGCGGGTCTCGCCCGCCCTGGCCGACGCCAGAACTAGTTCCCGTCTCGTTGACCGATAGGGCCGTGTCCGTGTCCGTGGCGCCGCCCACGCCGCGCAAGGCGTGAGTCAACCGGGCTAGCCGATTCATGAATCTCGCCGTGGCGTCGCCCGCCTCAGGTGGCCAGAGAAGGATTGACCGTCGGCGGAAAAACAAGGTACGATTTCCGTCAAAGGCGATATGAGAATGCGCCCGCATTCTATTGATAAAAAAGTACTAAGCAGGATCTACGGGCACGGTAGGGGTTGGGTATTCACTCCGACGGCCTTCATGGATCTTGGGAGCCGGATGGCCGTCGACTCGGCTCTGGCGCGACACAAGCGAACGGGAACCATTCGGCAACTCGCGCGAGGGCTCTACGACTACCCGATCGAGCACCCGAAGATGGGCCTGGTCGCTCCGGCGGCGGACGCCGTGGCGCGTGCCATCGCCCGGCGCGATGCCGTCCGCCTGCAGCCCGCCGGCGCCTACGCGGCCAACGTCCTGGGCCTCTCCGAGCAGGTGCCCACGAAGATCGTCTTCCTCACGGATGGCCCTGCACGTCGCGTGAAGCTCGGGCGGCGCGAGATCGTCCTCATGCGCACGACCCCGCGCAACATGGCCACCGCGGGCCGCAAGAGCGGCACCGTCATCCAGGCGCTCCGGCACGTCGGCCGGCGACACGTGGACGGCAGGATGATCTCCATCGTGGACCGCCAACTGAGCGACAGCGACCGCGCGCAGATCCTCAAGGACCTCCGATACGCACCGGCCTGGATTGCCGACCTCCTGCGGCCTCTGGCCGGAGCACCTCGCTGATGGACGGCGTGGTGAAGATGTCCGCCGCTGAGAGACGGCTCGTCTGCGTCCAGGCCGAAGAACGCATTGGCCTCCCGGCCGCGAGCATCGAGAAGGACTTCTGGGTCTGCTGGACGCTGCGCGAGCTGGGCGGCCTGGCTGGCCTCGGCGAGCACCTCACGTTCAAGGGCGGAACGTCGTTGTCCAAGGCGTGGAAGCTGATCGACCGCTTCTCCGAGGACATCGACCTCGTGGTCGACCGAGGGTGGTGAGGGAGTTCGAGCGACGCTTCAACGAAGGCGGGTGAACGCGCAAGGCTCTCCGCAACCGGGCTACGATCCGTGCCGCCGGAGGGGAAATGGAGACGCGAGCGTGCGGCGCCTCGGGCCTGAGGCTCTCGGTCCTCGGCCTCGGCTGCTGGAGCTTCGGCGGCGGCGACTACTGGGGCCCGCAGGACCAGTCGGACGTCGACGAGGTCGTCCGCCGCGCCGTCGACTCCGGCCTCACCTACTTCGACACCGCCGAGGCCTACAACGACGGCCGCAGCGAGGAATCCCTCGGCCGCGCCCTCCGCGGCCTCCCCCGCGACCGCGTCGCGATCGGCACGAAGGTCAGCCCCTCCCACGCGCGCCCCGCCGACCTCCGCCGCGCCTGCGAGTCGAGCCTCGCCCGCCTCGGCACCGACGTGATCGACCTCTACATGGTCCACTGGCCGATCACCCTCCCCGGCATCCGCCACTTCGACCCGCACGCCACCGAGGCCCCGCCGGTCGACGCCGCCTTCGAGACCCTGGAGCGCCTCCGCGACGAGGGCAAGATCCGCCACGCCGGCGTCAGCAACCACTCTCTCGCCCGCCTCGACGAGGCCCGCCGCTCCTGCCCCGCGATCGCGGCGAACGAGCTCCCCTACAACCTCCTCTCCCGCGCGATCGAATCCGAAGTCCTCCCCGGCTGCGCCGAGAGAGCCCTCGGCGTCGTCGGCTACATGGCCCTCCTCCAGGGCGTCCTCACCGACTCCCGCGCCGAGCTCGCGAACATCCGCCCCTGGCAACGCCGTACCCGCCACTTCGACGCCTCGAAAGCCCCCGCCGCCAGACACGGCGGCCCCGGCTTCGAAGACGAGATGCGAAAGGCCCTCGCCGCGATCCGCGACCTCTGCGGCGAGCTCGGCCGCCCAATGTCCGAAGTCGCCCTGGCCTGGACCCTGGCCCGCCCTGAGGTCACCTGCAGCCTGGTCGGCTGCCGGACGGTGGGGCAGTTGGACGCGAACCTGCGCGCCGTCGAGAAGCCGCTGCAGGCCGAGGTCGTGGCCCGACTGAACGCGATCACCCAGCCGCTTCGTGAGCAGATGGGCGACGGCTTCGACTATTACGAGGCCCCGGAGAACGACCGCACGCTCTGAGGCACCCGGTCAGCGCGGGTGCGCGCCGGGGCCTACTCGTCGCCGCGCCACGCTTCGGCGACGGCGCGATCCCACTTCTCGACGAGCTCGGGAGCGTGCGTCCGCAGGTCGGCTCGGATCGCGTCGCGCTCGATCCCGAGGCGGATGAGCTCCGTCACGTCGTTCAGGTCCCTCGGCCGGGGCGACCGGAGCTTGAGCTGGATCAGCACGGGCAGAGGCGCCACGGGGACGCCGCTGGACGGGGGTGTCGCGACGAGCGCGTCCTCGCAGCCGTTGGCGCTCGCGGAGAGCAGGTCGACGGCAACGCCGCCGACCTGGATCGGGACGCCGTACTTCATGGTCACGAGCCCGCCCGGGTGGTGCTCGAAAGCCTCTTCACCGACGAGGAAGTCGACGTCCTTCGTGGCGCGTGCGTGCCCCCAGGCCCCCACGGCGAGGCCACCGACGAGGACATGCCGCACGCCCAGCTCGGTGAGCCGCGCCGATGCCGCGCGCATCGCGTCGAGGATGCGCGGGGCCACCGTGTCTACGAGCAGAGAAACGTCGGGCTGCCTGGGTGCCATGCGCGGCGCTCCTCCGATGGAGAGGTGTGGCGTGACGAGCACGAGGCGAGTATGGCACGGCCGCCGGGTTGGCAAGGCTCACGACGCGCGGTCAGCGCCGCCCTCCCGGAGGGAAATGGCCTGTTGGGCTCACGTTGTTGCGTGGTACACGTATCCGACAGGCCGCCGTCCCAAATGAACAAGAAGAACCTTACGATTCAGCTCGACGGCGTGACCATTCGCAAGGCGCGGGTCCTGGCCGCCAGGCGTGGCACATCGGTCAGCGCGATGGTCGCCGCCCTGATCCAGGAGTCGGTCGAGGCCGAAGAGGCCTACGAGGCCGCCCGACGGACCGCGCTCGAGTGGCTCCGTCGAGGCTTCCACCTGCGCGGGCGCGGCGTGAATCGCGACGGGCTGCACGAGCGATAAGGTCTTCGTCGACACCAACGTCGCGGGTCCTCACCGAGGACATGAACGCAGGCCAGCTCATCTCCGGGGTCCGGATCGAGGCCCCGCCGATCGACGCCGCCTTCGAGACCCTGGAGCGCCTCCGCGACGAGGGCAAGATCCGCCACGCCGGCGTCAGCAACCACTCCCTCGCCCGCCTCGACGAGGCCCGCTGCTCCTGCCCCGCGGTGGCCACGAACGAGCTCCCCTACAACCTCCTCTCCCGCGCGACCGAAGCCGAAGTCCTCCCCGGCTGCGCCGAGAGAGCCATCGGCGCCGGCGTCGACCCGCTGCACGAGCCGGAGCGTGACGTCGCCGAACCTCAGCACGCGTCGGCCCCCGTGGTCGCGGGAGAACTCGTCGGCCGCGGCGCGGCTCGCGAACGGGACGAGCTCGCGGCCCATCGGCCCCAGGACGTCCGAGCCGACCACGTAGAAGGCCTGCCGGGCGTCGATCGTCCGCACGTCGTAGAACTCCGTCACGGCCACGGTGGCCACGTCCCGCGGCGACCGCCCCGGCGCGTGCTTCGGGAGGTCGAGCATGTACGTGAAGAGGTCCTTCGCACCGTCGAAGTGGACGGCCGCGCCGCCCTGCCAGACGACGGTCGCGACCCACTGCGGGTACTTCGCCACGAACATCCCGCACACCGGGCACTTGTCCGCCGGGCGCGGCGCGGGCGCCGAGACGGACGGAGCGACCGGCTCGGAAGCGGCCCCGGAAGCGGCCCCGGAGGCGGCCGCCCCGGCGAGGGCCGCGCACAGGACGAGGGCCGGTTTCACTTCGCCGCGTCCCGCTCGGCCCGCTTCTTCAGCCTCTCGGCGTTCGTCGCCAGGTACCGCGACACTGACTCCGCCACGTCCGTGTACGCCGCGAGGAGCGTCGCGTCGAAAGCCGCCGTCTCCCCGCCGTGCTCGGCCCTGGCCCGCGCCGCCGCCTCGGGTGTCGAGTAGGCCACCTTGCTGCGGCGGGTCATCACGCCGCGGATGGAGCTGTCGATCAGGTACGTGGCCTTCTCGGCGTCGGTCAGCGGCATCGGGTCTCCTCCCGCCGCGTTGTCGCCGACCCAGATGGCCCTCGGCACCTTGCCGAGGTGCAGCGTCAGGCTGGTGACGGCGCAGCGGAGCGAGCAGAGGGGATCGACGGTGCCGTCGCCGTAGTGGACGAGCATCCGCGTGTGGTGGAAGCGGCGCCGGTCCATGCCGCAGTAGTGGCACGACGGGTACTTCGCGATGTCGTTCACCTCGGGCGCGGGATCGGGCCCGGCCAGCGCCGGAGCCTCGGGCACGGGGGCCGCGGCGCCGACCGACTGCGCCCCGAGCGGCCCGGCCGCGAGCGGACTTCCGAGGACGAGGCTCAGCGTACCGACGACGTGACGTCTCTTCATGGCGTGGACCTCCTCGGCGCCCGCGAGCGGCCCGCGTGGTGCGGCCCGGCGAGAGGCGCCGTCAAGGGAAAAGGGCCAGGTGCGAGCGGGCCAGGGTGAGGCCCGCGACGACGGCGATCACGGCATAGCCGGCGGCGGCGAGAGCGGCCCGGCGCCGGCGCGGCGGCGGCAGCAGCGGCCGCAGGCTCTCGACGCGCGAGGCGAGCGCCGCGCCGAGGAGCCACACGCTCGCGGACGCCGCCACGAACAGCGGACCGTAGAGCGCGTAGCCGAGGTGGCCGTACTCCGACTTCAGGATGCAGAACGGGCAGTGGTGAAGCGCCTCGTCGTAGGCCGCAGGCGCGACGAACGAGACCACTCCGGCGACGACCGCCGGGAACGCCCCCACCCCGGCCAGACCGGCCACCGCGGACACCCGCGCGCTGCGGGGCCGCGCCGCGGCGAAGGCGGAGGCGCCCGCGGCGAGGCCGAGGGCGCCGAAGAAGAGAGCCGCGGCCGGGCGCGGGGCCAGCGCCGCGAGATCTCCCGACAGCGACCGCTCCGCGGGCGCGAAGACGCGCGCGCAGCACGACGTGAGCTCGTCCGGCACGAGGCCGGCGAAGTACTGCCAGTCGAGGACCGCGGCGGCGAGGAAGAGAGGCGCGAGGCCGAGCACGAGGGCGTACTTCAGCCGCGCGAGCGGGTAGCTCGGCGCCCGGCCGTCGAGGTCGTCGAGGGCCAGCCAGCCGACCGCGGCGAAGAAGCTCGCGATGCGGAGAGCGAGGGCGGGAAACCCGTGCGGATCCGCGTTCAGCGTCCCCACGGCGCACATCGCGCCCGAGAGCTGGACGGCGAGACGATCGGCGGTGAAGACGAAGACGGGGAGCGTGAAGAGCTGGAGCCCCATCACGAGCGCGATCAGCGTCGAGACGAGGTGCGTCCGCCTCTCGAGCTCGAGCTGCCGCTCGCCGGCCACGCGCAGGTCCCACCGCCGGGCGATCGACTGGCTGAAGGGGACCGCCGCGAGGACGGCGAGGGCCTGCAGGGTCGAGGCGAAGAGCAGCGCGAGCACCGGCGGCTGCAGCAGCATCACCGGTCCGCGACGATCCGCCCGTCGCGCAGCTCGATCCTCCGCTGGACGACGGCCGAGCCCGTGATGGCCGGATCGTGGCTGCTCAGGAGGATCGACTTCCCCTCGGCGGCCAGCGACTCGAGGATGGCGAGGAACTCCTTCGTCAGGGCGGAGTCGAGGTTCGCGGTCGGCTCGTCGGCGAGCAGCACCTTGGGCCGGTTCACGAGCGCGCGGGCGATCGCGACGCGCTGCTGCTCGCCGCCCGACAGCCGCTCGACCCGCTCGGACGCGCGGTGTCCCACCCGCAGCGCTTCCAGGAGCTCGAAGGCCCGCTCCCGCAGCGCCGGCCAGTCGCCGCCGAGCGGATAGGCCGGGACCATCACGTTCTCGAGGGCCGAGAGCCCGCGGACGAGGTGGAGATCCTGGAACACGAAGCCGAAGGTGACGCGGCGCAGGGCGGTGAGGAAGCGCTCGGGATACGCGGACACGTCCTCGCCGTCGAGGCGCACGCGTCCTTCGGTCGGTCGGGTCATGCCGCCGATGACCGAGAGCAGCGTCGTCTTTCCGGACCCGCTCGGCCCGCTGAAGACCGTGAGCTGGTTGGGCGGGATCGCGAGGTCGATCCCGTCGAGGGCCCGCACCTCCGCCGGCTGGCCGCGGTTGAAGGCCTTGCGGACGCCGGCGAGCTCGATCGACCTCACCCGCGGATCACCGAGTCCGGCTCGGCCACCGCGGCGCGCCACACCGGCACGAGCACGGCCGCCGTGTAGGGCAGCACGGTGAGGACGAACAAGGTGGCCACGCGGAACGCGTCGGGCGCCGGCGTCGGCGCGACGCGCGGCCGCAGGGCGGTCCAGCCGCGCAGGGCCGCGCCGAGAGGGTCGGCCGGCACGTGGAAGACGAAGAGGTACGCGGCGAGGTAGCCGAGGCCGAACGCCGCGGCCGACAGGACGGCGCCCTCCCACGCCTTCATGCGCATCACGTCGCCGGCGTCCCAGCCGACCGCCTTCAGGATCGCGATCTCGCGGGCCTCCTCGGCCGACAGGCCCGAGGCCCGGTCGAACGCGAAGAGGGCGAACGCGCCGACGACGCCCGCGAGCACGACGAGGACGAGGCCCTCCCGCCAGCCGAACACCGACGCGTAGGTCCGCGCGACGTCCTCCCGCAGGATCGTCCGCACGTCCCCGAGCCGCGCGGAGGCCTTTCGCGCCACGGTCCGGTGCTCGGCGGGGTTGGCCACGTCGAGGGCGATGTCGGTGAAGAAGCCCTCCGGGTGGTGGACGAGCGAGCGGAAGTCCTCCGCGCTCAGCAGGAGGACGTCGGCCGTCAGGCCCTCCGACTCCTCGGGCAGGACCTCCGAGACGCCGAAGAGCATCACGCGCGCCACCCCGGAGAAGGTCGACTTGCCGTCGGAGGCGGGCCCTTCGACTCCCCCCGTCGTCACGAGGGCCAGGCGATCGCCCGCGCGGAGCCGCCGGGCGCGGGCGACGGCCGCGCCGACCCGCACCCGGCCGCGCTCGACCGCACGCCCGCTGCGGGCGGGCGGCACCATCACCGTGAGCGTCGCCCGGATGACGGGGTCGTAGTAGTACCCCCACAGCCGCCCCTCGACCGCCTGCACGCCGCGCAGGCCGGCGAGCGCGTCCACGTAGGCGGCGGGGACCGGCGCGAACCGGCCCGCCTGCGTCCGCTGGACGAGGACGGCCGGCGAGTCGCGGAGCACGAGCGAGGCTTCGCGACGCACGGAGTCGGCGTAGAGCATGACCGACGCCACCAGCGCGACCACCGCGGCATAGACGAAGACGAGAAGGGCGGCGCGGGCCCTCCGGCGGGCGAGCGACGAAAGAGCGTAGTCAGCGAGGAAGCGCTGTCGGTTCAGCCAGGTTCGCATCGGCGGGGTTCGTGAGGTCCGGCGGCGCGGCGAGCGAGCCGCCCCGCGAGTGGTCGAAGGCGCCCGGGTGATCCTGCAGTGCGCCGTAGGGGTCTGCCTGGGAGAGGTGGCGGGTGGTCGGGGCCTCCCCGAAGAGGCACAGGTCGGTCAGGCGCAGGCTGCCCGCGAGGCGACGGTTTCGATCGGCCCCGGCCGAGCGCTCCCGCCGCAGGCGCTCGCCGTCGGCCCAGGTCGCGGCGACGCACGCGGCGACCACCACGAGCCACACGGCGGCTCGGTCGCTGGGTCGAGAGGGGAGAGCGCGGCGCATGGCGTGACTCCGGGATCGGCGGGGGCGGCCCTCCGCTCCGTCGCGATCCCGTCGCGATTATCTGCGGCCGCCCTCTCGGACGAGGCGCGACAAGTTGTCGCAGGAGCTCTCGACCCCTCTGCACGGCCGCGACCGCTGGACCGGTCGGGCCCGCTCCAACCCTCGAGCGCGGGCGGTCGCGCCTCCCGACGTCGAGGACGATCTACGCGATCGCCTCCATCACCAAGACCTTCACCGGCACGCTCCTCGCGCAGGCTGCGGTGGCCGGCCGGCTGAAACCCGACGACGACGTCCGGAAGTACCTCGACGGCGATTTCCCCGGTCTGCAGTTCCAGGGCCAGCCGGTCAGGCTCTTCCACCCGGACGCGAGTTTCACTACTCCAACGCCGCGGCCCAGCTCCTCGGCCGCGTGCTCGAGCGGATGGAGGGTGCCAGAGCTACACCAGCTACTGCATCGTCCAGCCGGAACTGCGGCTCGCCCTCGTCATCCTCGCGAACGAATCGGATCGAGGCTCCTCGCACGCCCTCTCGGTGCTCGCGAACGCGGTGCTCTCCGCGGCCGACAGCCGTGCCGTGCCGCTGCCGTGAATCCCTTCTCTCCTTGACCCATAGGGCCGAGTCCGCGTGTAGGCCCACGACCTGCACGCCGGCCGACGTCACGACATCGCCGCGCGGCTCGTGGTCTGAGCTGTGGGAGACGCGTACAGCGGTGAACAGCACGCAGGTCCTCCAGGAGTTCTACGTGAACGCCACTCGGAAGATCCCGTCGCCACTGCCGCGCGCAACGGCGCGGGAGATCATCAGGACCTACGCGTCGTGGCAGACCGAGCTCGTCGGCACCGCGGAGATCGAGGCTGCGTCGGAGCTCGAGGAGCGGCATCAGCTGAGCTTCTGGGACGCGCTGGTCGTGGCGACGGCTCGCAAGGGCGGGGCCTCGCGGGTCCTCACCGAGGACATGAACGCAGGCCAGCTCATCTCCGGGGTCCGGATCGAGAACCCGTTCCTGACGTAGCCTGGCCGCTCGAGCGGATGGCGCGGCGAGCTATACTCTCGGCGCCGTGCTCCTGCCTGCGGCCATCGCGAGCGTCACCCTGGCATCTGCCTTCTTCGTGATGCTCCGCCGGAGGGCCCCCCGCTGGGCGTTTCTCGTCCTCGGGGTGCTCCCGCCGGCCGGGCTGCTGCTGGCGTCCACCAACCTGCGGGTGTACGGCTACCACGGGTTCGTGCAGGCGGGAATCGTCTATCGCCTTCTTCACGGAGGCGTGCCGCCCGGCAGCCCGCTCCTCGCGGGACAGCCCGGCACGTATCCGTGGGCCGGCGCGCTGGTCCTGGCCGGAGTCTCGCGGCTCCTCGGTGTCTCTCCGTTCTGGTCCGCGGCGCTCGTGGCCATCGCATCGCTGGCGGTTCTGCTCGTCCTCACCTACCGGATCGGCCTGCTCGTCACGGCCGACCCGGAGGCGTCGCTCTTCGGCACCGCGGCATCACTCTACGCATTCACGTTCACGCAGTCCGTCCCGGACAGCGCGCTGAAGAGCGGCCTCGCCCGTCTGCTGCCCCTTCCGTTCGTGGAGCCACGCGGCGCGCCGATCCTCGAGAAGTTCAACGGGTGCACGTCCTTCCCCCTGGGCCTCGCTCTGTACGCGCTGACGCTGCTGCTCCTGCTGCGGCTGGCGACGGAAGGCTCTCCCCGATGGCGCTCGGCGGCCGCGTTCGCCGCGACTCTGCTGGCACTCGCGTTCGTGTATCCCTACTTCATGCCGCCGATGGCACTGCTCTGTGGCATCGCCGCGTTCCGGAGCTGGCGCGGAGGCGTGAGGCCGCTCGCCTTCCTCCTCGCAGGCTCTCTCGCCCTCGTCGGGATGATCGTCCTCCCGTACTACCTGCAGCTTCGGCTGGGGCGGACGAACGCCGTGCTGCAGCTCGTACCGGCTCAGGCCCTCATTCGGCAGGTCGCGGTCATCCTGGTGACGTTCCTCCCGATGTCGATCCTGCTCGTCGGGGCGAGGCGCGCCATCCGCGAGCGCCTCCGCGCCGGGAGCCCGGCGGCCTCGCTGCTCCTGGCAAGCGCCACGGTGAACCTCCTGCTGTTCGCCTTTCTCCTCGCGCCGCTGTGGTCGCAGTACAAGTTCCTCCTGCTGGGTGAGTTCGCCCTCGGAATCGTGGGAGGCGTCGCCCTCCGCGCCCTTTACGCGCGTTCCTGGCCCGTCGCCCTCGCGGTGCTGTCTCTCTTCCTGCTGCCCTTCGGCCTGGACTGCGTGCACAAGGCGCGGGACTGGAGCGTCGCCCCGCGGACGTACCGCGAGGCGGGGATGGCGCTCGAGCACGAGGACCCGGCCCGGCGCGAGCTCGACCGCTGGATGCGCACGGCGACGCACCCTCGAGCCGTCTTCGTCGACACCGACCTCGGGGTGCCGGTCTATGGCCAGCGGTCTCTCTACGTGGCCATGCCGAAGCAGGAGCATCTGGTGACGATCGAGGAGCAGGCGGGCGTTCCCACGCCGGGAGACGGCTACACTCTGGATCCGCGGATCTTCCTGAAGGACGTAGACGGGGCTCCTGCCGCACTGGTCGACCAGCGAGGTGAGGTCGCCGCACGACTGTTGTCGGGTCGGGAGTACGTCGCGGCCGACGTCGCCGACGTCGCCGCGTGCGGGCCCGAGGCCTACCTGGTCCGGCGGCCCGTGGCGAGCGACGTCGACCGGACCCACGCCGAGCGCTTCCCTGTCGTCTTCGAGAACGCGGCCGCCACCGTGATCGCACTGCGACGCTGAGGCAGTCGCGAGGACCGTCGTGCTCGGTCAGGTCGGAGCGGTCGCCTGATCGAGCACGCGACCGTTGCGGGCCATGAAGCTCTCGTCGGTGGTTCTTCAACTCTCCGCGCAGCGTCGAGGATGCCGCCACGCCGGTGGCGGCAAGCGAGCGTGGGCCGCCTACCGGCAGCGGGCCGCGGCGGCGGCCTCGCCCGGCTCGGCGACGGTCCTTGCCGGTCTGGGCCTTCGGTTTGTCTTGGGGGCTGCGGGCGAACGCGGCAGCGGCGTCAGGCGGGGCGCCGCTCCCGAAGGGCCCCGCGCACTCCGAAGTCAGCCGCGGACAAGACGCCCTCCTCAGCGTGCGACGCTCGTCGGTGGCTGCGTGGTCGCGCCAGACCCACTCTAGGGCTACCCTGCGCCTCCGGCCTCCCCCTCCGGTTCACGAGGGGAGGCGATACCAGCCGGCTGCGGTGCCAAGCCGGCCCGCTCACGAAGCTGGAGGCGAGGACGAGCGCCGCTGCGCTCTTGGCGGCCAAATCGGGCGAAGCGACTATTTTGGCGCGCGCGCTCGAGTCGCTGGTGCCGCTGTTCGGAGATGGGCCACTGCGTCCCAGCTCCGAGACGAGCCGGCCTCGTGGCGCGCGCGAGAGTGTCGGGGGATGGAAGCCCCGCGGCCCGGGGATTTCGGCCTTTTCTGAGCCCGAGAGCGGCGGCGCGCGCGGGGCACGGATGTTGCGTGTCCCCGGACCGGCGACTTTGGCACGCCGCGGAGAAATGCCGCCATGCTCGATGACTTGCGCCTCGCCTGCAGGATGCTCGCCAGGAGCCCGGGGTTCACGGCCACGGTGATTCTGGTGCTGGCCTTGGGGATTGGCGGCGTGACGGCGATGTTCGGGATGTTGTATGCCGTGATGATCCGGCCCCTCCCCTATCCCAGGCCTGATCGGCTGGTGCTGGGCCGCTGCACGGTCGGCGGGAACATCAACCCGTGGGTGTCGGGCCCGGACTATGTGGACTTCCAAGACAAAAGCCGCTCGTTCGCTGCGCTAGAAGCCTTCCTGCCGTTTGAGGTCGAGGTGACAGTCGCCGGCGGTGGTGGGAAGCCGGAGCGGGCGCGTGCGACCCTGGCCACGGGCGGCTTGCTCCCCGCGCTCGGCGTGACGATGCCTGTCGGCCGGAGCTTCACGGCGGACGAAGGGCGGGACGGTGGGCCGCCCGTAGCCATCGTGACCCACGCATACTGGCAGCGGCGCCTGGGTGGCGAGAGGAATCGAATCGGCAGCGCCGCCCTCACCATCGACGGCGTGTCCACAGCGATTGTGGGCGTCCTGCCGGCTGGCTTCCAGTTCGCGCAGGAAGCGGACATGTGGCTGCCAGTCAGGCCGCAGGCGCTCGGGCCGCGTCGATACCTCAACTGGCTGCTGGTCGGGCGGCTTCGCGACGGGGTGTCCTTGGCGCAGGCACAGAGCGACGTCGACGTGATCGCAGCGCAGCTCGAGCGGGCTTATCCGGACACGAACGCCCGTCGCGGACTGCGATTGACGCCCTTCCAGAACGCCCTTGCCGAGCCGCGCGGCGGCGACCTCGGCCGCCTGAGTGGCGGTGCGGCGGCGATCCTGTTCATCGCCTGGGCGAACGTCGCAGCCCTTCTCCTCGCCCGAGGCGCGGGCCGCCGCCGCGAGCTGGCGGTGCGGGCGCAGGTGGGCGCGTCACGCCTGAGGCTGATGTGGCTGCTCCTGACCGAAGCGCTGGTCCTCTCCCTCGCGGGCGGTGCGCTCGGCACGCTCCTCGCGTCCTGGGCCCAGAAGGCGCTGCTGCTCCTGCTGCCGATCGAGCCGCTTCTCGCCCCCGAGGTCCGGGTGTCCGTCCCTGTGCTGCTGTTCGTCCTGGCCGCCAGCGTCCTGACGACCATTGGATGCGGCTCACTGCCAGCCTGGCGCGGGCAGCCGAGCGCCCTGGCCGAGGACCTGCGTGTTGGCGGGCGTGGCGCATCGCGGCATGACGTCAGCCTGCGCAGCATGCTGGTGGTGGGACAGGTAGCCGCTTGTTTCGTCCTGCTGGTGGTGGCGGCGCTCCTGATCCGTAGCCTCACCTCGATCCATCGGAGGGATCCCGGCTTCGACCCGCAAAGCCTGCTGACCGCAGAGGTGCCGCTCCCCCAGAGCGACTACCCCGAGGCTCGGCGCGCTGCGTTCTTCACCTCGCTTCTCGACGAGGTCCGCGCCCTGCCAGGGGTGGTCGCGGCGGGCGCCATCAGCCAGTTGCCGCTGCGCAACCCCTACAACAACGTGAGCATCGATCCCGCCGACGCGCCGCCGGCGGAACCCAGAGACAGCGGCGACGGCTACCAGCGGGTCGTCCTGCCGGGCTACTTCGGGACGATGCGCATTCCCCTGCTGGCAGGGCGGGACATCCAGCCGACCGACACCGCTGACTCGCAGCGCGTGGTGGTGCTCAGCCGACGGCTCGCAAAGCGGCTCTTCCCGGACCGGAACCCGCTGGGACACGACGTCGTCATCGACCGGCAGGCCGGAGCGAGGTGGCGGGTGGTCGGGATCGTGGGCGACGTCGTGCAGTCCGACCTGCGCGAGGACGAGACGGATCGCGGAACCTTCTATAGGCCCCACGGGCAGCAGCCCCTTGCCACGATGCGCCTGGCCGTTCGGACCACGGGAGACCCGGCCTCCACCGTCGGACCGCTGCGCGCTCTGCTGATGCGGCTGGACCCTGACGTCCCCTTGGCCGGCCCCCGCACGATGAACGCCGTGATGGCGAACACCACCGTCTCCGAGGAGGCTCAGGCAGCGTGCCTGTCGGTAGCGGCGTTGATGGCCCTGGTGCTGGCCGCCGTGGGACTCTACGGGCTGCTGGCGTACCTCGTGGCGCAGAAGCGACGCGACATCGGCGTCCGCCTAGCACTCGGTGCCACGCGACAGGCGGTCGCCTGGCCCGTGCTGCGCGAGGCCGGCCGGCTGGCTCTGATGGGCCTGGTGGTTGGGGGCGTCGGTGCGACGGCGGCGATCCGCCTCATCCGCGCAGGCCTCTACGGCGTCGGCACGACGGATCCGATCGCGGTCGCCGGCGCGGCCGCTGTGCTCTTCGCGATGACGGCGCTCGCCGCTTGGCTTCCCGCACACCGGGCAGCGCAGGTCGACCCGATCGCAGCCCTGCGCTGCGAGTAGTCATGGCCGACCCGTCGCAGATGGATCGGGTGCTCATGAACCTCGCGGTGAACGCTCGTACGCCATGCCGGGTGGTGGCACTCTCACCGTCGAGACCGCGAAGGTGGACCTTGATGGAAGTACGTGCACCGTCATGCTCCGGTGAAGGCGGCCGGCGCACGGCGCGGCGTTCAAGATCTATCTGCCCCGCCTCGATCAACCAGCATCAGCGGAACCGGAGACGGTGGCGCGCATCGATACGAAACGTGCACGCGCGAGAGTGTCTGGCGCTCTTCCAGTGAGGCCATCAATCCCTGCGAGAGCCGGTGGATCCGGCAGGCGCTGATAAGGAAAGGCCGATGACGGCATCGATCGCGCGAGACGCCGGGAAGGCCCTCCGCTCGATCCGCACCAGGCCGGCTTTCGCCATCGTGGCGGCCGTTGCCTTCGCGCTCGCCGCGACAGCCACGTGCGCGAGCCTGCTTCTCGGACGCGCGCTGCTGTGGCCGCAACTCTCCGTACGCGACCCGGGCCGGCTCGTCGCGGTCCTTCACTCGGACCGCGCGGGGTTGGTTCGCACGCAGGCGTTCGTGGACTTCGTGGCCTACTCGGAAGCGAATGCGACCCTCGACGGCATGGCCGCCGCCACGTCGGCCGAGGTCGTCCTGGCCGATGGAGACGAGGCGCGATCAGTCGTCTGCCACTTCGTGTCTCGAGACTACTTCGCGCTGCTGGGCGTCGCGCCGCGCGCGGGCCGCGCGGCACTGGAGCCCCAGACGGGCGAGGGCGGCATCCCGCTGGTCGTGAGCGAGAACTTCGGCGCCGGCTGGCTCGAGGCCGGCGCGGCGCGCCTGGGCCACGCCCTTCGCGTCAACCGGCAGCCGGCGACGATCGTGGGTGTCATACCAGCCGTCTTCCGGGGGACCGAGCTCGACGACCCGGCGCAGGTGTGGGCGCCGATCGAGGCGTTCGCCGCGGTGAAGGAACTGAGCGCCGCGGCAAACGACGCGCTCTTCACGCAGCGGTCGAACGAGTCGTTCGCCGTGATGGGGAGGCTCAAGCCGAGCGTCTCCGTGGCGCAGGCCCAGGCCGACCTCCGCCGCGTGCGCGCGCCGCTGGATGAGGAGCGCGGCCCCAGCGCCTCGCGTGGCGAGATCGAGGTGCTGCCGCTGGCGGAAGCGCAGGTGCTTCCGCAGGACCGGAGGAAGATCGAGGGCTTCCTCCTGATCCTCGCGGGCGCCAACGCGCTTCTGCTGGTCATCGCCTGCGCCAACAGCAGCGGTACCCTGCTCGTGCGCTTCCTGGACAGGCGGCGTGAGTACGCCACGCATCTCGCGCTCGGCGCCACGCGATGGAGCCTGGCGCGTCGCCTGATCCTCGAGGGCCTCATGGTGACCGCCGCCGGCGCCGCGGTCGCCCTGCCGTGCGGGCTCTTCCTGTCCCGTTGGCTCGCCCGGGTGACGCCCGCCGTCGATCCGTCGATGCGGATCGAGCCGCGCCTCGATATCCCGGCTGCCTCGCTGATGGCTCTCGTCGCGCTGGTCTACGGCGTCGCCGTCGCCCTGCCGGCGTGCGCGCGGCTGCCTCGCCTTGGCGGCGCTCTGCTGCTCGGATCCGCCCGAGTCGCCGGCGATCCGGCGTCGACGAGGGAGTGGGCCCGCAGCCGCGAGGTCCTGCTGGCGTTGCAGATCGCCCTGGCGCTGGGCCTCTCGATCGACGCGGGCCTCCTGCTCCTGAGCTCTCACAGAGCCCTAGCGGTGAAGCCGGGGTACGACGTCCGCAACCAGGTGGTCGTGCGGATCCGGCTGCAGCCTCCGGGCGACTCCGGCGCGGGGACAGCCGTCGAGGTGGCCGTCGCCGACCTGCTGGAACGCCTCCGGCGCCTGCCGAGCGTCGAGTCGGCGACGATAGCGGCCACGATGCCGCTCGGCAGCCGTCGGCTCATGAGGCCCGTGCAGGCGGAGGGTGGCGAGCCGCGATCCGTCGAGTACAGCCTCGTGTCCGCGGACTACTTCCGCGTCATGGGGATCCCGCTCCTCAAGGGCCGCCCGATCGAGGAGGAGGATCGAGTCGGCCGTCCCCTGGCCGCGGTGGTGAACGAGGCGTTTGGGAGGCAGGTCCTGCGGTCCGAGGATCCCGTCGGCCTGCGGTTCGTCGCTCCGGGCCGGGACCGGGCGCCGCAGCAGTACGAGGTCGTGGGGCTGGTCGCCACCGGGAAGTACCGCTCGATCGCCGAGCCGCCGCGGCCGTTCTACTTCGTCGCCGCGAGCCAGCACGCGTGGGACTCTCTGGCGAACCTCGTCGTCCGGCCCCGGGGAAGTGTCGAGGCGGCCCTCACCGACGTTCGCCGCGAAGTGCGGCGCAGTGCCCTCGCGATGGCGGTCGCGGAAACGGACGCCCTCAGCGACCTCACGAGCCGCCAGACCCTGCCCCTGCGCCTCGCCTCAGCCGTCACGACCGCCGCCGGCCTGGCCGCAGTCGCCCTCGCCCTGATGGGCGTCGTCACCGCCTCGGCCTACGACATCGTCCGCCGCCGCACGGAAGTCGCCGTCCGCCTGGCCGTCGGTGCCGCCCCAACCTCCATCGTCCGCATGCTGGTCACCCAGGCCTCCCGCGCAGTCCTCCTAGGCGTCCTCGGCGGCTACGCCCTCGCCCTGGCCAGCAGCCCCGTCCTCAGGTCCGCGCTTTTCGACGTCAACGCCTTCAGCCCGTGGGTGCTTTCCCTGGCAGGTTTTGGAATCGCGGTGGCAAGCATCGCGGCCGTCACCGCTCTCGCCGTTCAGGCTTCGCGGGCTGAACCCATGCCCGTGTTGCGAGCCGAATAGGACCATCGCGCACCTGCACTCTCGGGACGAGCGGCGAGATTGCCGATCGTATGCACCAAGGGCAGTCGGCCACGTGCGCATCACGATGCAGTGCGGTGACGAGCCTATACTCCGTCCAGTGCGTGCTATCTTAGCGGCCTGAGTTGGCGGCATCAGTGCCGCCATCCAGTCATCATGCCCAGCATGAGTCTCACGCTGTTCGTTGGCGGCATTCACGGCGTAGGGAAGTCGACCTTCAGTCGGGAGCTTTGCACGCTCATTGGCGCCTCTCACGTGACGGCGGGAGAGTTGATTCGCGAGAACGCCACCGGCATGGATCGGCTCACCATTGGTGGCAAGGCCGTACCCAGCGTAGATGCGAATCAGAGACTGCTGCTCCGCGGCCTGGAGTTGTATCGAGCGCGAGTTGCAGGCCCGATTCTTCTGGATGGACATTTTGCCCTGCTCGGCCCAACGGGAGGCATCTTGGAGATTCCAGTAGCCGTGTACGAAGCGATCGCTCCGGCAGGAGTCATCCTCATCGAAGCTAAGCTCGCGACAGTACACGCTCGATTGCTCAAGCGAGATGGCACCGCGCCGCCGGAGGTCACGTTGGCCGAGCTAGCGAAGGGCGAGCGATCAAATGCTGAGCGAGTCTGCGCACACCTCGGCATTTCTCTCTGGGCCGCATGTGGCGATGCCTCACCACATGAAGCAGCAGCTTCAGTCGCTCCCAGCGTGCGAGTGCTCCTAGGGGGTGTCGCGTGAGTCCTCGTGCGCTCCTTGACACGAACGTACTCATCCATCGCGAGGCTCGGAAGGTGGTGCGCGACGACATCGGCACGTTGTTCCGTTGGCTGGAGGAGTTGAAGTACGAGCGGCTGATTCATCCGGACTCCGTGGCCGAGGTCCGCAAGCATGAAGACGCCGAGGTCGTGCAGACTCTTGAGCGTAAGCTTGCAAGCTACAAGATCCTGAAGACTAGGGCACCCGACACTCCAGACGTTGCCAGGGTCAGAGCCGACGACAAGACGGAGAACGACCGTATCGATACATCTATGCTCGCGGAGGTGGCCGCCGACCGGGTCGATGTACTGATCACGGAGGATCGCGGAATACACCGCAAGGCAGCGCGAGTCGGCCTCGGTGGTCGGGTGTTCACGATCGACGCGTTCCTTGAGAAGGTGACCGCGGAGAACCCGGCCCTCGCCGACTACAAAGTCCTCTCCGTTAAGAAGGAGCTGTTCGGGAACATTCGTGTCAAAGACGAGTTCTTTGACTCGTTCCGTGCTGATTACCCGGGTTTCGAAGCCTGGTTCAATCGGAAAGCTGACGAGACTGCCTATGTGTGCCGATCTGATGGCGGCGAGATCGTAGCGTTCCTCTACTTGAAGCGAGAGGGCCCTGACGAGGACTATCGCGACGTCGTGCCGCCGTTCGTGGGCGGGCAGCGACTCAAGATAGGGACCCTGAAAGTCATGTCGAACGGGTTCAAGCTTGGCGAGCGCTTCCTAAAGATCGTATTCGATAACGCGCTTCGCTATCGCGTGAGCGCTATCTACGTGACGATCTTTCGGCGGACCATCGACCAGTATCGATTGATTCGCCTCTTGGAGGACTGGGGGTTCGTCTGCCACGGAACGAAGGGCGGCGAGGAACTCGTCTACGTGCGCGACTTCACACCACGCGTTGACCCGCGTGATCCGCGGCTGACGTTTCCCTACGTGTCCGCGAAAGCCCGAAAGTGGGTCGTGCCGATCTGGCCGGCTTACCACACGGAGCTGCTACCGGACTCGATCCTCCGGACCGAGGACCCAGACGACTTCGAGGACAGCAGGCCTAACCGCAACGCGCTGAGCAAGGTGTACATTTCACGGTCCTACGAGCGTCGACTCAGCCCCGGAGACATCGTCGTGTTCTACCGGACGGCTGACGGCGGTCCAGGGTGGTATACCTCCGTAGCGACGACCATTGGTGTCGTGCAGGAGGTCATCGAGGGGATCAAGGACCTGCCGGCGTTCCTCGCGGCATGCCGGAAGCGTAGCGTGTTCACCGATGCCGAGTTGAGGAAGTACTGGGAGTTCGGGAGCAGTCGCCCTTTCGTGGTGAACTTTCTATTCGTCTACTCGCTGCCGAAGAGGCCTACGCTTGAGAAGCTAGACGGTATCAAGTTCGTTAGGGCGGACAATGTGCCGCGCGGGTTCGCTCGCGTGAGCGACGAATCCTTCGAGAAGCTGCTAGAGATTTCCCATGCCGACACGAGTTTTGTTGTCCGTTAAGCCGAGATTCGCCGAGGCGATTTTCCGGGGCGCGAAGACGTTCGAGTTCCGCCGTGCGCTCTTCCGACGCCGAGACGTCAAGACGGTGGTGCTCTACGCATCGAGCCCCACCTGCAAGGTGGTGGGCCAGTTCACGATCGACCGGGTGCTGTCCCTGTCGCCCGACGAATTGTGGCGTGCCACGCAGCATGGTGGCGGCATCGACCGGGAGTACTTCGATCGCTATTTCGAGGGCCGCGACACCGCGCATGCGCTAGAGGTCAAGCAGGCGCGGCGCTATCGGTGGCCGCTATGCTTGAGAGAGCACTTAGGCCTCAGCCGCCCACCGCAATCATTCTGCTACATCGATTGAGCAGCGTCGCCGCTGAGAAGCGCATCGGACCTACGGTCGCGACAGGGATAGCCCGGAGCGACGGTAGCGTCCCGTCAAGTGGTGGAGTTGGGGGGGGCAGGGGGGGATCGTGATGTCCCCGACCGCGACCTCCTCTTAGCTCACCGCTGCCAGTAGTTCCTCCTGACCGGGCAGCACCGGCGGCTGCTTCAGCATCCTCATCGACTCGGCGCTGAGGTGCCGACGCTCTGCCACGCCCCACTCGTCGTCTTGCTCTGAGAGCACCGCCCCGACCAGACGAAGCAGCGCCGCTGGGTTCGGGAAGATCCCGACGACCGACGAGCGGCGCTTGAACTGGTCGAAACGCCCCCGCAGCCCATCGACCACCTTGTGCAGCTGACCCATCGCGCTCGCCCATGTCGGGCTGCGCGAAGATCGTCCGCACGACCGCGGCGACCGCCTCACGGGCCGTGTGCGGAATGGTCGGAAAGATACCGAACTAGCTCACTCGTCACAATAAAGCAAGAACCTTTCAAGGCAGCGACCTAGCGGCGGCAAGCTATGCTCCCGCGCGATGCACCGGCTAGCAGGGTCGCGAGATGCGTGAGCCGCCCGTCCAACTCGCGTTGGCGCCAACGTCTGACACCACGTCCTCGCGCCCGCCAACCGAGAGGATCAGGCCGATGCTCTGGTAGGAGACAGGAGGTTCGCCGTGAACTCGACACCAGCGTTTCGAGCAGCGCTCATGGTTCTGGCTATTGCCGCCCTCGGCGCCGCCAGCCGCCCCGCACATGCACAGGCCGGCGCCCGTGGCGCAGCGGGTCACGCCCCTGCATCCGCCGCAGCTCCGGCGTGGCGGACATCGTGGCAGGCGTTCAGCCAGGCAATTGACGACTTCAGAAAGACGGCGAACGAGTTCCCGCAGGCGACCTTCCAGAGTCTCCTCAAGGGGCAACCTGTGCCGGACACCTGGGCGGTGATGAAGACATTCAAGGGTCAAGTCACCTTTCAAGGAACGTTGAAGGGACTCGACGATAAGAACGTAATGGATGGGCAACCATTCAAACTGGACCTCGACATGGGCCAGTCCCTTATCGCCTGGAAGCACATCTACCCGAACGCGACGTCCGTTGACGTCTGGAGAACGTTGAAGCCAGGCACGCCCGTAAAGTTCCGTGCAACGATCAAAGGCGTAGCGGGCGCCAACCCCCTGGGCGATGCCTTCGCGTACATGGTACTCCTGCAGGATGCCGAAGCTATACAGTGATCAGAGTCGAACGCTAGACGCTGTCTAGTGTCGCACTGAACGCACGGCGGCGGGCGCGCGACCCCGTGCGCCGTGGCAGCCGAACCGCTGCATTGGGGTTGGCGGAGGGGGCAAACGTTGAACATTGACGACGTGAAGGAAACGATCCGCCGACTATCTGACGAGGAACTTCTGAGTCGGTCGCAGAGCGCGACCGGGCAATACACAGAAGCCGCAATGGACATCGTTCGGCACGAGATCGCCTCGCGAGGCGGCATCGAGGCTATGAACGAACGCATCGCCACTGCGAGCGCGCAACTGACTACGAAGGCAAGACACCCCGAGTCGAGCGCACAACCGCCACCTGGACGCATGTCTTGGAAGGCGGTCCTCCCAACCGCTGCAGCCGGCGCGCTTCTTGGTTGGATCTTCGGTGATGGCCAGGCACGCAGTCTGGCGCGTGGAGGGGAACTCCAGGCATTGTTCAGGGTAACCGGCGTGGTCGTCGGTACGACAGCAACTGCCGCCTTCGTCGCGGCATGCTGGAAGCTGGGCCTACGTCGGAGTGACTTCGCCAGGGTCGGATACTGGAAGATCATCCTGCTCGGTATGCTGTGCGCCGCCTTCGGCGGCCAAGCCGGACTTGCTGCCGGCCTGGCCGCCAAGCTTGGTGCGGCGGCTGTCACGTGGTCCATGGTTGGGATGTTCGCTGGCCTGTTTCTTCCTGGGCTGCTCTGGGTCCGTCGCCGGGCGAGTAGATAAAGGTGATCTGCGCAGACGCGGGTCACGCGGCCGTGGCGGGTACGTGCGCAGGCTGGCGAACGCGCACGAGTCCAATGTGCGGGCTGAGTCGACGACTCGGAAGGTGGCTGGATCTGAGGATGATGCCGTAAGGCGCGCCGTGTCCCTTGGGGGGTGCGATGGTTCTGAGTGTCGAGAGAATGGGCCGGCCACTACTTGCAGCGTTTTACCTTGTCGGGGTTCCGTCCGGCCTTGCGGCGGCCCAGAGTCAACCGCACGCCAGGATTCGCATCACGAGTCGCCTCGGAGTGGAGAAGGAATGCGATGCCGATAGCAGCAAGCTCGACGACGCGCTTGCTGACGCCGCGGTGGCCGGAAATGGCGCCAAGCTGCCCCTCTTGCTCCAGAAGGGGCTCTATGCGGGCGTTCCGGTTTGGGAGCTTCAGAATGCAGCCCTGTCGGGCGGCGCGCTCAAGGTCACGCTGAAGAACGGCGCCAGTCTCGAAGGCCGAGGGACGGGATCCGTTCGCTGCAAGGAAGGGGAGTCGTTTGGCGCAGCCGGGATCTCGGCACTAGCCGTTGTTGAGGTCACGAAGGACTACGTCGGCTACGTTACCAGCTATGCCGATCGGGCGCGCGCGAAGTCCACGGCTGAACGCTGGCGTCTTTCGGTCGGAGCGGGTCTCGCCGTTTCGTTCGTTGTGCGCAATCCAACGTTTGCCTTCCGCTACTACTCGTCCTCCGGTTACATCATGGGCGGCAGCAACCGGGAAGAGACGGATGGTAAGTCATTCTGGTTGAAAGTCGGCGGCGAGGAGATCGAGGCTCCGCTGACGAGCTTCTCGGCGATCGCGATACCTCTTCCGACAGGTGGCCGGCCGACGATCGCATCTGTCACCGCCCCTAACGGAACGACCACAAGCGGTGAGCTTGTCCTGAAGTACAAGGACTCGGCCGGCTGGCATTCAGCGAGCTCGTGGGGCCTCTTGGCGACACTCGATGGGTCAGACAGCACGAGCCTCTTCGCTACGGAGATCCCCATGCGCCTCGAGAAGGTCAAGTAACCCACACGCGATGGCCATGAGGCACCACTGGGGCGGTGGACACCGGAGTAGCGCATCGGCCTCACCGGGCCGGGCGACTGCGGGTTCGCCGGCAGTAGCGTCTCGGTCGGCCTTCGTTGGGCCGCCGAGATGAGTCGGCACAGGAAGGGAGAGCGAGAAGTGCGAGATCCAAGAGGAGTGAGTCCATGGAGGCCGGTCGCCTTCGCGATCGCTCTCGGAGCGGTTCAGGTCGGTTGTGTTGCCTCGGCGAAGCTGACGGTGATGACACCGATGGCCCAACAGAGGAGCTTCGATTCGGTTCTAGTGGTGGCGAGTGCAGACCCGAAGTTCAGCAGAGACATGGAGGTCGCGTTTCTTGACGAACTGCGCGGGCGCGTAGCCAAGGTGGAGGCGGCACATCAGATATTCAAAGCGTACCCACGGGAGGAGGAAATCACCAAAGCGGCCATAGACCGCGGCCTGAGCGCGGTCGTCCTTATCGAGGCTCGCGCGTGGGACGCGAGAAAGATAGCGCGCATCGGCGACGGCGTCGGACCCGGTGGAGTATATGAACAGAAGGGCAGTTACGTGGCTTCGTTGTGGGATCCGAGAGGAGTGCCTTCAGCGGCAATTTGGGCGGCCGCCATCAATGGCGATTCTGGGATGCTATCCGGGCTCACGCAGACCCAGGAATACAGGGCGATCTGCACGAAGGCCGCTAGACGCACCGCGAGAGAGCTGATCGCAACGGGTGCGCTGCACCGCTAGCGTCAAGCGCGCCGCCGAGGTGCGCTGAAGGATCCGCAGCCGCGCCACACCCAGGTTGCGCGAGTCGGAGGAGCGGCCGGAGTCTCAGGCGAGACCCTGCGCGCGTGAGCCCCGCTCGGGCTGGTGAGTGTCCTGAGGACCCCTCCACACGAAGAACGCAGTGAGCGGTGTCTGGCGGGAAAGTGTAGCGTAAGGGAGAAAGGGAGAGAGGACATGATCGCTGCTCTCGGCGCCGTCGTCGTCGTGATGATGCAGGCTGGGACTACCACCGACTGGAAGGCACAGGCGCCGTCTGAGAACGGCTGGCGTGCTGTCACGCCGAGCATGACGGTGGATGAAGTGACGCGCGCTCTTGCGGGCGAAGAGAGTACGACGAAGAAGGTCAAGTACAGTGACGGCGCGTCTGGGTGGCAGACACAGCTGAAGAAGCGAATCCGAGTAGATGGGATCGAGTACGAGGTGAGCGTCTACTTCGATGCCGAGAAACACCTACAGTCGATCGCGTTGTTCTCGAACAAAGTCAAGAAGCAGACGTTCGCCGAAGTGACGGTGGCCCTCGTGGGATTGTTCGGAGAGCCGACGAACAAAGAGGAAACCGCGGGCCCCGACGGGAGCAAGACCGAGACCACCTCCTGGAAGAGAAACGGTACGACGTTGCGCGTCACATACGCGACAGTTCCGCTGGGCGGCTTTGTGACGGGGCGAATCGTCACCGTGGTAATGGCGTACAACTGAGCGGGAGCGCACGCGAGCGGGGAGCGAGGGCACCAAGGGGACGCGCGGTTTGCGCGTCGCCACGAGAACGTGCCGATCTTGGGAAGGATCAAGAGCGCCCCATCTGCAGACTCCCATCATCCGAACGCCTCATCGGCAGGGCCCTGGTGATGCGCTCGCGCCGACTCCCCGAGGCCCAGGTGAGTCACTCCCCCTGATGCAAATGATCCGTTCGGTCGCTTGAGGGCGGTGTCTAGAATCCCCCCGTCGTCGTCTCCTCAGGGGGGGAACCGCATGGACGGGCGTCCTCGTTTCCGCCGGTTGCGCGCCTTCGCGCCCGCGCTCTTCGCCTTCGTTCTCGCCATCCTGCTGTCGGCCGGGCTCGCCCCATCTGCCCAGGCCCAGGGACAGCTCCAGTGGGTTGAGGTCAAGGTGGAGCTGGATGGGGATGGGCGGGCCGTCGTCACCTATCAGGCCCGATGGCAGACGTCGGGGACGATGCACGGGTTCTACTTCCAGGGGGAGCAGGCTCGGATCGAGTGGAGAAGCGGCACGGCCGAGCTGCCGGGAGGGGAGCAGGCGCCGCTCTCGATGACGCAGGTCGAGGGCGACAAGTGGGACATCGTGCTCGGGGGCGGGCGGGCGTGGGGGCCGGGGGAGGCGACGTACACCTTCTCTTATGAGGCCGACCTCGCGGCGGCGGGGATGGTGGCGATCACGCGGTCGCTGAGCGGCGCGAACCTCGTGGTCTTCAACTGGTCGCCCGTGAAGTGGGACGAGTCGCTGTCGCACGAGACGCTCGAGGTTCTCTTCTCCTCCGTGCCCGCGCCGCGGGCCGGGGACCTGACGCTCGAGGACGCGACGGCCGTGGGCCTGCGCACCGAGCCGTGGGTGAACGAGCGCTACAAGATCAGCTACCGCGGGGTCGGCGATCCGCCGCACCTCTGGGCGCGGTTCCACCAGGACGCGATCGGCGCGCAGACGGACCACCGCGTGCAGCTCTACCTGCCGGCCGAGACGTTCGCCGGCGTCGCGCAGGCCACCGAGCGGCGGCTGGCGGCGGCGGCGGCCGAGGCCGAGCGGCAGCGGCAGGAGGAGGCGGAGAACGCGCGCCGGCGGATGACCTACGGGCTGCCGATCGGCCTCCTGCTCGGCGCCTGCGGCCTCGTGCTCGCGAGCCGGAAGATGAAGGGCCTCGCCCGCGCGACGGCCACCGCGCCCGACGTGCTGTGGGAGCGCGACGACTGGGATCCGCCGCGCATCCGCGTGTCGACCTTCCGCAAGCCGGGCAAGGTCGCGGAACTGCTGCCGCTCGAGGCGCTCGTGCTCCTCGGGCTGCCGTTCCAGGTGGTGCTCGCGATGGTGCTCGACCGCCTCGCCGGCCGGAAGCAGTTGAAGCGCGAGACGCGCGGCGAGGCGCTCTGGCTCGCACGCGCGGGCGAGGAGCCGCCGGGCACCGACCCGTACCCGGCGTTCGTGTGGAAGGAGCTGCCCGCCGATCTCGCCGCGGCGCCGGCGGACCTCGCGGGGAAGCTCGGCGAGCTCCTCGTCGGCACCGTGCAGCGGAAGGCGTGGGACTCGGACCTCGACGCGACGCGCGAGCACTACCGCAAGCTCTTCGCCGAGATGTTCCCGGACGTCGCCTCGGTCGAGGGGATGCGCATCGACAACAAGTCGGAGGACACCCGGTACTACCCGGGCTGGGTGAGCCAGCACCACACGTCGGGGCCGTCCGTCTGGCGCAGCCAGACGCCGACGCCCTTCTCGGGCGGCGGCGGGAGCTTCGGCGGCGGCGGCGCGACCGCGGCCTGGACCGCGGCGCCGCTCGCCGCCCTCGGCCCCGAGCCGCCGCGCGCGTCGATGCTCGCCTACGGCCCGGAGGACCTCGTCGCCTCCTACGAGCACGCGGCCTGCCACAGCGCGTGCCACAGCGCCTGCCACTCCGCCTGTCACTCGGCCTGCCACAGCGCCTGCCACTCGGCGTGCCACTCGGCCTGTCACAGCGCCTGCCACAGCGCGTGCGTCTCGGAGAGGTTCCCATTGAGCTGCGCTCGCTCCGACGGCCGGTGACACGGCCTCTCTCCGCTTCCTGCTCCCGGTCGGCGGCGCGGGCACGCGCCTCGTCGCGGCCGGCGCGCTCTTCCTCGTCGGCCTCCTTCTCGTGGTCGGCGCGTCCGGCATCGTCGCGCCGTTCCTCGGCATCTTCGTCTTCCTCGTCGGCCACCTCGTCCTCTGGGTCCGCTCGCAGACGACCTCGCCCGGCGGCGCGACGCCGGCCCACGAGGACGTGTGGGCCCCGGTCGAGGACGAGTGGCTCGCCCGCGTCGAGGCGCTCGAAGAGAAGGGCGCGCGCTGGGACGTCACCCCGTGGGACATCTCGAACGGGAGGGGCTGCCTGACGCTCGTCGCCCTGCTCGGCGCGATCGGCGCGGGCCTCTTCGTCTTCGGCGCCGCGCTCGGCCCCGGCACCGGGATCCGGCTCACCTTCGCGGCCTTCCTCCTGTTCGTGCCGCTGTGGTTCAACGGCATGCGCACCACGTGGAACCCGAGCGAGCTGCGCAAGAAGGGCCAGGCCCTCGCCGTCGCGCGCGAGGTCGCCGGCAAGGCGGCGGGCACGGACTTCGACTTCGTGCCGATGCTCGCGCTGCGCGAGGGCAGGCGCGGCAAGTACCCCGTCGACGCGCGGCTCATGCTGCGGCCGACCACCGAGGACGAGAGCGGGTTCCTCGGCGTGCAGGTGCAGGTGTCGCTCAACAACGTGCGCGGGACCGACTACCCGTACCTCTACTGCGTCGTGCTCGGGAAGGACGGCTTCCAGCTCCCGTCGACCGAGAAGCGGCAGACGAGGAATGGCGTCGACATGGTCTTCGAGCGCGGGGCAGGGAAGGGAGCGAAGTACCTCGTGGTGCGGCAGCACGCCGACACCTCGGGCGGCTGGCACACGGAGGACGTGCACATCAAGGGGCTCGTGACGGTGGCGATCGAGCTCGGCCGGTCGGCCTGGCGCGAGGCGGCGCGGAAGCTGCCCTCGTGATCCAGATCCTCCGCCGCGCGCTCCGCCGTCCCGTGTCGTGGGCCCCCGACCCGATCCTCCCGCCGCGTCCGGCCGACGGGCCGCTGTGGGTGTCGCTCTCCGAGGAGCAGCCGCACCCGATCGACCTGCGCTGGGTCGACACGCTCATGTCGAGCGCGCGGCCGCACCTCATGGTCCGGCCTGAGGACGACCTCCTGATCCTCGTCCCCAACACGCCGCTCAAGCTCAACCGCACCGCGGTGCGGATGCTCGAGCCGATGGTCCACCGCGGCGCGGGGATCGCCGACGTCCTCGCGCGCGAGGGCGACACGCCGGAGAAGCGCGCGGAGATGCACGCCTTCTTCACCGACCTGAAGGCGTGGCTCGAGGGCCGGCTCGGCGAGGGCCACGGCCGGCGCGCGGTCGTGCAGGAGCCCTTCACGGCCGCGTTCTGCCGCTACCCGGTGCTGGCCGAGGTCGCGCTCACCTACCGCTGCAACCTCACGTGCGGCTTCTGCTACGCCGGCTGCGGCACCGCCGGCCTGCCCGAGGGCTGGAGCGAGAGCCGCGTCATGACCGACGACGAGGTCTGCCGCGTCCTCGACGTGATCCGCCACGACGCCCGCTGCCCGAGCGTCAGCTTCACTGGCGGCGAGCCGACGCTGCGGCCCGCGCTCCCGCGCTTCGTGCGCCACGCGAAGTCGCTGGGCCTGCGCGTCAACCTCATCTCGAACGGCCAGCGCCTCGACGCGGCGCGCGTCGCCGAGTTGGCCGACGCCGGCCTCGACTCCGCGCAGCTCTCGCTCGAGGGCCGACGGCGGAGGGTGCACGACGCGCTCGTGGGAAGCCGGGCGCCTTCGACCAGCTCTGGCGGGGCGTCGAGCACCTCCGCGCGCACGGCGTGCGCGCGTCCCGCACGAACACGACCCTCAGCCGGAAGAACGCGCCCCTCGCCGGAGCTGATCGTCGACCTCGTGGCCGACCGCGGCGGCGAGCGGCTGACGATGAACCTCGTCATCCCGTGCGGCGCGGCCGGCACCGACGCGTCGCTGCCGGTGCGCTACTCGGAGGCGGGGGCGCTCGTGCAGAAGGCCCGCGCCCGGGCCGAGGCGCGCGGCGTCGAGCTCATCTGGTACTCGCCCCTGCCGCTGTGCCTCTTCAACACCGTGGCCGAGGGCCTCGGCAACCGCGGTTGCGCCGCGGCCGACGGCCTGCTGCACGTCGGCCCGGCCGGCGACGTGCTCCGTGCTCGAGCTTCGGCCACGCCGAGCCTCGGCAACCTGCTGCGCCAGCCGTTCGAGGAGGTGTGGCAGTCGCGCGCCGCTTGCCGCTTCTTCCCGCGCGAAGGAGATGATGCCGACGTCCTGCGCCGGCTGCCCGCACGCGGCCTTCTGCCAGGGCGCCTGCGTCCTCTACTGGCGCGAGATGGGGACGGAGGAGCTCGGCGGACAAGCTTCCGACCGGCCGCCGATGCCCGAGGGTTTCGCCTAGAGCCTGGTCCGGGTGGGACGACCGGCCGCCGGTTGGACTTGCCCCGTTCGCCTTGCGAGAATCGGGCGCTCGGGCCGCCACGGCCCCTCTCTATAACGGGCGGTAGCCATGATCGTGATGAAGTTCGACGCCGGTTCGGTCGGCGCTGACGACCGCCTCCGCGGGGTCGCGCGCCTCGTGCAGCAGGCCCTCGCCCGCAAGCCGGTCGTGGTGACCTCGGCGCTGCCGAAGGTCACCGACATGCTCCTCGACAGCGCCCACGACGCGGTGCAGCGGAAGGGCGAGTCCGAGGACCGGCTCGAGGAGATCCGGCAGGAGCACGAGAAGGTCGCGAAGGCGCTCCTGCCCGAGGGCCCGGTGCTCAAGCGCGTCCTCGGCCGCATCGGCGCGCTCATCGACGAGCTTCGGACCTACTACACCGCCGTCTACTCGCTCGAGGAGCTGACGCCCCGCACCCTCGACGCGGTGGCCGCGATCGGCGAGCGGCTCTCGTGCGAGCTCGTCACCGCCGCCCTCGCGCACGCGGGCCTGCGCGCCCAGGCCGTCGACGCGCGCACGGTGATCATCACCGACGAGACCTTCTGCTCCGCCGCCGCGCTCATGGACGAGACCGAGCGCCGCGCCCGCATGCACCTCAGGCCGATGCTCGACACCGGCGTCGTGCCGGTGCTCGGCGGCTTCATGGGCTCGACGCTGCAGGGCGTGACGACGACGCTCGGCCGCGGCGGCGCCGACGGCACCGCCGCCATCCTCGGCGCCTCGCTCGGGGCCGAGGAGATCCAGATCTGGACCGAGACCGAGGGCATGACGACGGTCGACCCGAAGCTCGCGCCGGGGTCGAAGGTCATCCCCCGGGTCTCGCCCGAGGAGGCCGCCGAGCTCGCGTACTTCGGCACGAAGATCCTCCACCCGGTGATGATCCAGCCCGCCGTCGAGCGCGGCATTCCCGTGCGCGTGCTGAACACGAACGAGCCCGAGGCGTCCGGCACGCTCGTGAGCCCGCAGGAGAACCTGGGCCCGTCGGGCCCGGCCGCCGTCGTCCACCGCGCCGGCATCACCGTCCTCACGGTCACCCAGCCGCGCATGCTCATGGCGGCCGGCTTCATGTCGCGGGTGTTCGACGTGTTCGAGCGCCACTCGACCCCCGTCGACCTCGTCGCCACGTCGGAGATCTCGGTTTCGGTCACGATCGACGACTCCGAGCACCTGTCGGAGATCAAGGCCGAGCTCGCGAAGCTCGGCGAGGTCCGCATCCTGCGCGACATGGCGATCGTGGCCCTCGTCGGCCGCGGCTTCTTCCGCTACGCCGGGCTCGCGAGCCGGATCTTCGACGCGCTCAGCGACGTGAACGTCGTCCTCATCTCGTTCGCCGCCTCCGACGTGAACATCTCGGTGGTGGTCGAGGAGCAGGACGCCGAGCGCGCGGTGCACGCCCTGCACAAGGCGTTCTTCACCGAGCCGAGCGCTTAAGACCCGCCGCCGAACGGCTCAGACGCCTCCGCGTGGCCGCCGGCCTCCCGGCCGGACCGGCTAGTGCGGATGCATCATGGACACCGTGTGTCGAGCCGCCGGACAGTCACCTCCGGCGGCGTCATGGACGCGCGCGACGAGGATCAAGCGGCCGACTCTGACCTTCCCCCGCCGGGCGGTCCAACGTCGTCGTTCGCTCCGCCCACGCTCGATCGGCCGGTTTCGCGCGAGCTCCTCCTCCGTTTCGCCGACACCGCCGCCAACGGCCTCGGCATCGCCGACCTGTCCGGGCGGCTCATCTACGCCAACCCCGCCCTGTGCGCCATGATCGAGGCGGCCCGCCCGAGCGAGGTCGTGGGCGAGCCGGTGGCGCGCTTCCTCGAGCCCGAGAGCGGACGGCAGTTCGAGAGCGCGGTGATCCCGGAGCTCCTGCGCGAGGGCCGCGTGCACGCCGAGGCCGCCCTCGTCGGCCTGCGCGGGCACCGGCGTCCCGCCCAGCACGAGCTCTTCACGATCGCCGGCGCCGACGGCCGGCCGGAGTGCCTGGCCAACATCGTCACGGACATCAGCGAGCGGCTGAAGACCGAGGACCTCCTGCGGACGCGGCTGCGGATCGCGGACCTCGCCGGCACCGCCACGCTCGACGACCTCATCCAGATCGCTCTCGACGCGGCGGAGCGGCTCACCGACAGCTCGATCGGCTTCTTCCACCTCGTGGACGAGGACCAGCAGGCGCTGACCCTGCAGACCTGGTCGACGCGCACCCTCGCCGGGATGTGCACGGCCGAGGGGAAGGGGTCGCACTATCCGATCGCGGAGGCCGGGGTCTGGGCCGACTGCGTGCGACGGGGCATGCCCGTCGTCCACAACGACTACGCCTCCCTCGAGGGCCGCCACGGGCTGCCGGCCGGCCACGCCGTCGTGACCCGCGAGGCGACCGTCCCCGTCGTCCGCGACGGCGCGGTCGTCGCGATCATGGGCGTCGGCAACAAGCCCCGGGACTACACCGCCGCCGACGTCGGCGTCATCGACGAGCTGCTCTCGAACGTCGTCGACCTGATCGAGCGGAAGCGCGCGCAGGACGCGCTGCGCGCGCTCAACGCGCAGCTCGAGGACCGCGTCCGCTCGCGCACCGCGGCGCTGCAGGAGGCGAACGCCGAGCTCGAGGCGTTCTCGTACTCCGTGTCCCACGACCTGCGCGCGCCGCTGCGCGTGGTGGACGGCTACTCGCGGATGCTCCAGGAGCTCCTGCCGGGCGAGAACGGCTCGGAGGTCGGCCGGCTCCTCGCGGGGCTCCGCGGCGAGGCGAGCCGCATGGGCCGGCTCATCGAGGACCTCCTCCGCCTGTCGCGGGCGAGCCGGAGCGCGCTGCACCCCGTGCCCACCGACATGGCGGCGCTCGCGCGCGCCGCGTTCGAGCCGCTGCGCGTCGAGACGGCCGATGCCGGCCGGACGGTCGAGCTCTCGGTCGGACCTCTGCCGCCGGCGGAGATCGATCCGTCGCTCCTTCGGCAGGTGTGGACGAACCTCCTGTCGAACGCCGTGAAGTTCACCAGGGGCCGCGATCCCGCCCACGTGCGGGTGGACGGCTGGGAAGAAGGGGAGGATCGCGTGTACCGCGTGTCCGACGACGGGGTCGGCTTCGACCCGAGATGCGCCGGCCGGTTGTTCGGAGCCTTCCAGAGGCTCCACCGGCAGGACGAATTCGAGGGCACGGGCGTCGGGCTCGCCCTCGTCCAGCGGATCGTCGCCCGCCACGGCGGCCGCACCTGGGCCGAGTCCGAGCCCGGGCGCGGCGCCTCCTTCTCCTTCCGCCTGCCGGCGAACGCCGGGCTCCTCTCGTGATCGCCGCGGCGGCGGCCGAGACGCCGCTCCGGCTCCTCGTCGTCGAGGACTCGGAGCACGACGCCGTGCTGGCCGTCGCCGAGATGCGGCGGGGCGGGGTGCCGGTGGAGTGGCGCCGGGTGGAGACCGAGCGCGACCTGCGCGCGGCTCTCGTCGATTTCGCGCCCGACGTCGTCCTCTCCGACTACTCGATCCCCGGCTTCGGGGGCATGGCCGCCCTCGCGGTGTGCTGCTCGGAGGCGCCCGAGATCCCGTTCCTCGTCTGCACCGGCTCCACGAACGAGGAGACGGCCGTCGAGTGCATGAAGGCGGGGGCGTGGGACTACGTGGTGAAGGACCGGCCGGCGCGCCTCCCGAGGGCCGTCGTGGCCGCCCTCGACCTCGCCCGGACCCGCCAGGAGAAGCGTCGCGCAGGCGACGCCGTGCGCCGCAGCGAGGCCCTGCTGCGGCAGAGCAGCGAGCGCTACCGCACGCTCTTCGAGCAGTCTCCCGTGTCGATCTGGGAGGAGGACTTCTCGGCCGTGCGCGAGCGCCTGGAGGATCTTCGCGCGGCCGGCGTGACCGACTGGGCGGCGCACCTCGACGCCCACCCGGAGGACCTGCTCGACCTCGCGTGCCGCGTGCGCGTCCTCGACGTGAACGAGACGAGCCTGCGCGTGTTCGGCGTGGAGCGGAAGGCCGACCTCCTCGGCAGCCTGGAGCGCTACTTCGACGAGGCGTCCTACCCGGTCTTCCGCGAGGAGATGGTGGCCCTCGCGGAGGGCGCGACGCGCATCGACCTCGAGCTGCCGATCCGCGACGCGCACGGCGCGCGGCGGATCGTGAGCCTGAGCCTCTCCGTCGTCCCCGGCTGCGAGGAGACGCTCGATCGGGTGCTCGTGTCCTTCGTCGACGTGACGAAGGAGAGGAGCCTGCAGGCGCAGCTCGCCCAGGCGCAGAAGATGGAGGCCGTCGGCCGCCTGGCGGGCGGCGTCGCCCACGACTTCAACAACCTGCTGGCCGTGATCCACGGCCACGGCGAGATGGCGCAGTCGCTCGCCGCGGATCAGCCGGCGGTGCAGGACCGCATCGCCCAGATGCTCGCCGCCGCCGAGCGGGCGGCCGCCCTCACGCGCCAGCTCCTCGCGTTCTCGCGCCGCCAGCCGCTGCGGCTCGTGCGGGTCGACCTCAACGACGTCGTCTCGGACACGCTGCGGATGCTGCGGCGGCTCATCGGCGAGGATCACGGACGAGACCTTCTGCTCGGCCGCCGCGCTCATGGACGAGACCGAGCGCCGCGCCCGCATGCACCTCAAGCCGATGCTCGACACCGGCGTCGTGCCGGTGCTCGGCGGCTTCATGGGCTCGACGCTGCAGGGCGTGACGACGACGCTCGGCCGCGGCGGGGCCGCCGGCACCGCCGCGATCCTCGGCGCGACGCTCGGGGCCGAGGAGATCCAGATCTGGACCGAGACGGCGGGGATGACGACCGTCGACCCGAAGCTCGCGCCGGGCTCGAAGGTCATCCCCCAGGTCTCGCCCGAGGAGGCGGCCGAGCTCGCCTACTTCGGCACCAAGATCCTCCACCCGGTGATGATCCAGCCCGCGGTCGAGCGCGGCATCCCGGTGCGCGTCCTCAACACGAACGAGCCCGAGGCGACCGGCACCCTCGTGAGCCCGCAGGAGAACCTCGGCCCGTCGGGCCCGGCCGCCGTCGTCCACCGAGGCGGCATCACCGTCCTCACCGTCACGCAGCCGCGCATGCTCATGGCGGCCGGCTTCATGGCCCGGGTGTTCGACGTCTTCGAGCGGCACGACACGCCCGTCGACCTCGTCGCCACGTCGGAGATCTCGGTCTCGGTGACGATCGACGACTCCGAGCACCTGTCGGAGATCAAGGCCGAGCTCGCGAAGATGGGCGAGGTGCGCATCCTGCGCGACATGGCGATCGTGGCCCTCGTCGGCCGCGGCTTCTTCCGCTACGCGGGCCTCGCGAGCCGCATCTTCGACGCGCTCAGCGACGTGAACGTCGTGCTCATCTCCTTCGCCGCCTCCGACGTGAACATCTCGGTGGTGGTCGAGGAGCAGGACGCCGAGCGCGCGGTGCACGCGCTGCACAAGGCCTTCTTCACGGAGCCGCGCGGCTAGCATCCATTAGGCCCGGGACTCGGGCCGATCGCTCGCGGTCATCCGCCGTTCCGCCCCCACGCCGGGGCGGGACGGAGTACCATCCTCGTTTTCCACATCGGTGCGGCGCCCCCGGGAGCGGGCGCGCCCCGCCAGTTCCGGGCCGGGAGGGACGCTCGCAGATGGCACACGTGTCCAGTCCTCGCGCGCAGGGCCTGTACGACCCTCGCTTCGAGCACGACGCCTGCGGCATCGGCTTCGTGGTCGACGCGCACGGGCGCAGGTCGCACTCGATCGTCGACCAGGCGGTGCGGGTCCTCCTGAACCTGGAGCACCGCGGGGCCTGCGGCTGCGAGAAGAACACCGGCGACGGGGCGGGCATCCTCATGCAGATGCCGCACGGCTTCCTCGCCGAGGCCTGCGGCGAGGCCGGCTTCCGGCTGCCCGAGGCGGGGAGCTACGGCGGCGGCCTCTTCTTCCTGCCGACGGACGCGGCCGACCGCCGCGCGTGCGAGGAGATCGTCCTGAAGACCGCCGCCGAGGAGGGCGTCCTCTTCCTCGGCTGGCGCACGGTGCCGACCGACAACGGCCCGCTCGGGGCCACCGCCCGCGCGGCCGAGCCGTTCATGCGCCAGGGCTTCTTCGGCCGGCCCGAGTCGTGCGAGGACGAGCTCGACTACGAGCGGAAGCTCTACGTGCTGCGCCGCCGCATCGAGAACGCGGTGCGCGCGTCGGAGATCCCGTCGAAGGGCATCTTCTACGTGCCGAGCCTGTCCCACCGGACGCTCGTCTACAAGGGGATGCTGATCGCGCCCCAGCTCCCGCTCTACTTCCCGGACATCGTCGACCCCCGCGTCGAGTCGGCCCTCGCCATGGTTCACTCGCGCTTCTCGACGAACACGTTCCCGAACTGGGCCCGGGCCCACCCGTACCGCTACATCTCGCACAACGGCGAGATCAACACGCTGCGCGGCAACGTCAACTGGATGCACGCGCGCGAGAGCCTCTTCGCGTCGAAGCTCTTCGGCGACGACCTCCGGAAGATCCTGCCGGTCGTCGACACCGAGGGCAGCGACTCGGCGATGTTCGACAACGTGCTCGAGCTCCTCGTCCTCGCGGGCCGGCCGCTGACGCACGCGATGATGATGATGATCCCGGAGCCGTGGGCCGGGCACGAGTCGATGAACGAGAAGAAGCGGGCCTTCTACGAGTACCACTCGTGCCTGATGGAGCCGTGGGACGGCCCGGCCTCGATCGGCTTCACCGACGGCGTCCGCATCGGGGCGACCCTCGACCGCAACGGCCTGCGCCCGTCGCGCTACTGGGTCACGAAGGACGGGCTCGTCGTGGTCGCCTCCGAGGTCGGCGTCCTCGACATCCCGGCCGACCGGATCGAGCACAAGGGGCGCCTCCAGCCCGGCCGCATGTTCCTCGTCGACACCGAGGAGGGCCGCATCGTCGCGGACGAGGAGATCAAGCTCCGCACCGCGAACGAGAAGCCGTACTCCCTGTGGCTGCGCGACAACCTCGTGAGCCTCCAGGACGTCCCCGAGTCGCCCGAGGTCCACGGGGTCGACCACGAGACGGTGAAGCAGCGGCAGCTCGCCTTCGGCTACACCCGCGAGGACCTCGAGCAGGTGCTCCTGCCCATGGCCCGCGACGGGGTCGAGCCGGTCGGCGCGATGGGCAACGACACGCCGCTCGCGGTGCTGTCGGACAAGCCGCAGCTCCTCTACAACTACTTCAAGCAGCTGTTCGCCCAGGTGACGAACCCGCCGGTCGACGCCATCCGCGAGGAGATCGTGATGGCGGTCGACACCACGATCGGCCCGGAGGGGAACCTCCTCGAGCCGACCCCGCGGAGCGCCCACCAGATCAAGCTGCCGACCCCCGTCCTCACGAACGACGAGCTCGAGAAGCTGCGCCGGCTCGACACGCCCAAGGGGCGCTCGGGGGCGTGGGCCTTCCGCTCGCGCACGATCCCGATCCTCTACCGCGCGGCCGAGGACGGCCCCGGCCTCGAGCGCGCGCTCGAGGAGGCGTGCCGCCAGGCGTCGCAGGCGATCCGCGACGGCATCAACGTCGTCGTCCTCTCCGACCGGGGGGTGAGCGCGGAGCTCGCCCCGGTGCCCGCGCTGCTCGCGGTGGCCGGCGTCCACCACCACCTGATCCGCGAGGGCACCCGCACCCGCGTGGGCCTCGTGCTCGAGAGCGGCGAGCCGCGCGAGGTGCACCACCTGGCGCTTCTCATCGGCTACGGGGCGGGCGCCGTGAACCCGTACCTCGCCTTCGAGACGCTCCACGACCTCGGCCGGCAGGGCCTGCTGCCGAACGTCGACGAGGAGCACGCGGTCAAGAACTACATCAAGGCCCTCAACAAGGGCGTCGTGAAGGTGATCTCCAAGATGGGGATCTCCACCATCCAGAGCTACTGCGGAGCGCAGATCTTCGAGGCGATCGGCCTCGACCGCCCGGTCGTCGACCGCTACTTCGCGGGGACGCCCTCGCGCATCGGCGGCATCGGCGTCGACGTGATCGCCGAGGAGGCGCGCCGGCGCCACGCCCAGGCGTTCGCCCCGAGCGCCCCGCTCCCCGACCTCGACGGCGGCGGGCAGTACAAGTGGCGCCACGACGGCGAGCGGCACCTGTTCAACCCCGAGACGATCCACCGCCTCCAGTACGCGTGCCGCACCGGCGACTTCGGCCGCTTCCGCGAGTACACGCGGCTCGTCGACGAGCAGAGCCGCGACCGCTACACCCTGCGCGGCCTGATGAAGCTCAAGCCGGCCGGAGCGCCGGTGCCGCTCGAGGAGGTCGAGCCCGTCGAGTCGATCGTGAAGCGCTTCAAGACGGGAGCGATGTCGTACGGCTCCATCAGCAAGGAGGCGCACGAGGCGCTCGCCGTCGCGATGAACCGCGTCGGCGGGAAGAGCAACACCGGCGAGGGCGGCGAGGACCCGGCCCGCTACGTGCCGGAGCCGAACGGCGACTCGAAGAACAGCGCCATCAAGCAGGTCGCCTCCGCCCGCTTCGGCGTGACGAGCCAGTACCTCGTGAACGCGAAGGAGCTGCAGATCAAGATGGCCCAGGGGGCGAAGCCCGGTGAGGGCGGACAGCTCCCCGGCCGCAAGGTCTACCCCTGGATCGCGAAGGTCCGCCACTCGACCCCGGGCGTCGGCCTCATCTCCCCGCCCCCGCACCACGACATCTACTCGATCGAGGACCTCGCCGAGCTCATCCACGACCTCAAGAACGCGAACGAGCACGCGCGCATCAGCGTGAAGCTCGTCTCGGAGGTCGGGGTCGGGACGATCGCGGCGGGGGTCGCGAAGGCCCACGCCGACGTGGTGCTCATCAGCGGCCACGACGGCGGCACCGGCGCCTCGCCCCTCAGCAGCATCAAGCACGCCGGCGTGCCGTGGGAGCTCGGCCTCGCCGAGACCCACCAGGTGCTGCTCCTCAACAACCTGCGCAGCCGTATCGCGGTCGAGACCGACGGCCAGCTCAAGACCGGCCGCGACGTCGTCGTGGCCGCGCTCCTCGGGGCCGAGGAGTTCGGCTTCGCCACCGCGCCGCTCGTGGTGCTCGGCTGCATCATGCTGCGGGCCTGCCACCTCAACACCTGCTCGGTCGGCGTCGCGACCCAGGACCCGCGCCTGCGCGCGAAGTTCGCGGGCGACCCCGCCCACGTGGTGAACTTCATGAGGTTCGTGGCGGCCGAGGTGCGCGAGCACATGGCCGCCCTCGGCTTCCGCCGGATCGAGGAGATGGTCGGCCGCACCGACTGCCTCGAGACGGAGCAGGCGGTCGCCCACTGGAAGGCGCGCGGGCTCGACCTCACGCCGATCTTCCACCGCCCGGACGTCGGGCCGGAGGTCGGGCGCTACTGCCAGATCGCCCAGGAGCACGGCCTCGAGGCGTCGCTCGACAAGACGACGCTCCTCGAGCTGTGCCGCCCCGCCCTCGAGCGCGGGGAGAAGGTCGCGGCCACCGTTCCGATCCGGAACCGCAACCGCGTCGTCGGCACGATCCTCGGCAGCGAGGTCACGCGGCGCCACGGCGCGGCCGGGCTGCCCGACGACACGATCTCGCTCACGTTCCAGGGCTCGGCCGGCCAGAGCTTCGGCGCGTTCGTCCCGAAGGGCGTCACGCTGACGCTGGAGGGCGACGCGAACGACTACGTCGGCAAGGGGCTCTCCGGCGGACGGATCGTCGTCTACCCGCCGCGGGGCTCCACGTTCGTGCCCGAGCAGAACATGATCGTCGGCAACGTCGCGCTCTACGGCGCGACGGGCGGCGAGGCGTTCTTCAACGGCGCGGCGGGAGAGCGCTTCGCGGTCCGCAACAGCGGCGCCCACGCCGTCGTCGAGGCGGTGGGCGACCACGGCTGCGAGTACATGACCGGCGGCCGGGTCGTCGTCCTCGGCCGGACCGGCCGCAACTTCGCGGCCGGCATGACCGGCGGAATCGCCTACGTGCTCGACGACGACCGCGACTTCGCCAAGCGCTGCAACAAGGAGATGGTGTCGCTGCGGATCCTCGAGGAGCCCGAGGAGGTCGAGCTCGTCAAGGACCTCGTCTTCCGCCACGCGCGGCTCACCGGCAGCCCCCGGGCGCAGAAGGTGCTCGTGGACTGGGACGTCGTCGTCCCGCGCTTCGTGAGCGTCGTGCCGAACGACTACAAGAGAGTGCTCGACGCGCAGAGGAAGATGCGCGAGGCCGGCCTGTCGCCGGAGGAGGCCGAGATGGCGGCCTTCGAGCAGAACGCGCAGGACGCGGCCCGCGTCGGAGGCAAGTAGCATGGGCAAGCCGACCGGCTTCCTGGAGTACCCGCGCGAGCTGCCCGCGGACCGCGGCCCGCTCGACCGCGTCAACGACTGGAACGAGTTCCACGAGCACTTCCCGGTCAGGAAGCTGCGCGAGCAGGGCGCCCGCTGCATGGACTGCGGCACGCCCTTCTGCCACACCGGCACCCTCATCGCCGGCATGGCCGCCGGCTGCCCGATCCACAACCTCATCCCCGAGTGGAACGACCTCGTCTTCAAGGGCCGCTGGAAGGAAGCGCTCGACCGGCTCCACCTCACGAACAACTTCCCGGAGTTCACCGGCCGCGTGTGCCCGGCGCCGTGCGAGGGCTCGTGCGTCCTCGGGATCAACGAGCCGCCGGTCACGATCAAGTCGATCGAGTGCGCGATCGTCGACAAGGGCTTCGACGAGGGCTGGGTCGTGCCGCGGCCGCCGGCGGTGCGCACCGGCCGGCGCGTCGCGGTCGTCGGGTCGGGCCCGGCCGGCCTCGCCTGCGCCGACCTCCTGAACCGCGCCGGCCACCTGGTGACGGTGTTCGAGCGCGCGGACCGCGTCGGGGGCCTCCTCGTCTACGGCATCCCGAACATGAAGCTCGACAAGGGCGTCGTCGAGCGCCGCGTCTCGCTGCTGGCCGCCGAGGGCATCGCGTTCGTGACCGGCACCGCCGTCGGCCGCGACCTCCCGGCCGAGAAGCTCAAGGCCGAGTTCGACGCGATCGTGCTGTGCGGCGGGGCGACCGCGGCGCGGGACCTCCAGGTCGAGGGCCGCGAGCTCGCGGGGATCCACCTCGCGATGGAGTTCCTGCACCGGAACACGAAGAGCCTCCTCGACTCGAACCTGCAGGACGGAAGCCACCTCTCGGCGAAGGACCAGGACGTGGTGGTCATCGGCGGCGGCGACACCGGCACGGACTGCGTCGGCACGTCGCTCCGCCACGGCTGCCGCAGCCTCGTCCAGTTCGAGATCCTGCCGCGGCCGCCGCAGGACCGCGCGCCCGACAACCCGTGGCCGCAGTGGCCGAAGATCTACCGCGTCGACTACGGGCAGGAGGAGGCGGCCGCCCGCTTCGGCGCCGACCCGCGCCACTTCTGCATCCAGACGAAGCGCTTCGTCGGCGACGGCCACGGCCGCGTGAAGGAGATCGAGACGGTCGGGATCGAGTGGGTGAGCGAGAACGGTCGCTTCGCCCCGCGCGAGGTCCCGGGGACGCAGAAGACGTGGCCGGCGACGCTCGTCCTCCTCGCCCTCGGCTTCCTCGGCCCCGAGAAGGGCGGCATGCTCGAGCAGCTCGGCGTGAAGCTCGACGCCCGCGGCAACGTCGAGGCCTCTCCGGACAAGCAGACGAGCGTGCCGGGCATATTCGCCGCCGGCGACATGCGCCGCGGCCAGTCGCTCGTGGTCTGGGCGATCGCCGAGGGCCGCGCGGCGGCCGAGAGCGTCGACCGCTGGCTGCGGGAGGCCGCGGGCCGGTAGGGCGACGGGCGGCACTGCCGGGCTGGACCTTCGCCGTCGACGAGCTCTTCGAGTAGGCGCGCGTCAGCCGGGGCCGCGTGCGCGCACGCCGGCCGGGCTCAAGGAGCGGGCGGCGCGTTCGTACGGTGTCACCGCTCCGTCCGCCGCCCCTCCACCGTCACTACATCGCCCTTCGACTTCACGGTGAAGCGCGTCTCGGCATCCAGGTAGATGACCTCCGCGCGAGGCAGGGCCCGCGGGGCGAGGGCCACCGCGACGGCCGCGGGAACCATCGTGGTCGTGAAGGCTACGGCCAGCATCCGCCGCTCGCGGCCGGCGAGGCCGTCGCGATTGCGACGCGACGCCAGGGCCCTGACGCGCTCCACCACCGGCGCGCTGCCGAATCCGGCGCCCAGGCCCTCGGCCGGACGCCCGCCGCGCAGGGTGGCGACGAGGATGGCGGCGTACTCCCGCGGGGGCATGCCGCGGCGGATCACGACGTCGTCGCACGCGCATTCGGCGGCGAGGAAGAGGCGGCGGGCGCCCCACCACGCCAGCGGGTTGTACCAGTGGAGGGCCCGGGCGATCGCCCACGCTCGAGTGACAAGGATGTCCCGCCGCGCGACGTGCGCCAGCTCGTGGTCGAGGATGGCGCGCCGGACTGGCGGCGGCGCGCCGAGGACGTCGGGGGGAAGGAGCACCACCGGACGCAGCGCGCCCACCACGGCGGGGCCCGCAACCTCGTCGCTCACGGCGAGGCGAGGAACGCTGCGGAGGCGCAGCGTGCGGGCCGACGCCTCGGCGTCGGGCCCCCAGGCCGCCGACCGGAGCGGCCGGGCCCTCGCCGCCAGGCGCGCCGCGAGGAACCACCCCACCAGGGACCTGAGGGCCAGCACGAGGGCGGGCGCGAGCCAGACGAGGACCAGGGGCGAGAGGCGGGTCGCTGATGGAGGCGCGGCCACGGCCCACGAAGGGCCATCCATCATGGTGGGGGGGATCGGGTCGGCGCCGGCGAGGAGGACCCTGGCCAGGATGGCGGGAGCCGCCAGCAGGGGAACCAGGCCGGCCAGCCACGATGCGTGGCGGAAGGCCGCCGAGCGATGGCGACCGAGGATGTCGACGAGGGACACGACGAGGAGCGTCGCGGCCGAAACCACGGCGCACCACACCAGGAACCGGCTCATTCGCCCCCCTCGTCCATGCGCCGCAGGATCTCCTCGAGTTTCCTCTGGTCACGCTCGCTGAGCGAGCGCGAGCGTCCGTCCAGCAAGGCCGCCATGGCGTCGGCCACGGAGCCGCCGAAGAACGTCCGTACGAAGTGCCGAGCCGCCTTCTTCCGCATGCCGTCCCCGTTGTGGGTCGCGCGGTACACGTAGCGCGCACCGTCGCGGTGGTGGGTGACCCACCCCTTCCGCTCCAGGATCCGGAGCGTGGAGCGCACCGTGGCGTTGGAGGGAGCGTCGGCCATCTCGCCCTCGACCTGCGTCGCGGTGGCTCTCCCGAGGCGGATCACGATCTCCAGGGTTTCGCGCTCGCGCGCGCTCAGCCCTGCGTGGGGGTCGTCCTTCATCGTGCTTGACTATAGCTCCGGACTGTGTGAATTTCCACACTGTGGAATTTTCCACACTCAAGGGTCTCCACTCGGGAGGATGACGATGCGTGGGTTCGACACGGCGATGCCTGGGAGTGGGGTGGTGGCCGCCATGGCCGCGGCGCTGGGGACTCTCCTCCTGGCCGGCGCGACGGGCGCGGCAGGCCAGCAGATGCAGATGATCAAGGGGGACGGAGGGGTCCTCTCCCTTCCCGGAGGCGGCGTGGCGGTCGTGGTGGTCGAAGGTGGGGCGCCGGTGGTCCGAGGCGTCGTCCGGGGCTCCCGGGCCGTCGATCTTCTCGAGGGGGATCGCATCGTCTCGCTCCAGGACCAGCCGGCCACCACGCCGGCAGCGCTTCAGAAGTCGTACGACGCCCTGGAGGAGGGGGCCGACGTGGTGCTGGGTGTCGTGCGCGGCGGCACGGAGCGCCAGGTGCGTTTCCCCCGGCCGCCGCACGAGACCGGCGAGAAGCACGTCGTCATGGGCGGAGACGGCGGGGCCGGCGCGTGGACGTCGGCGCGCCCGGGCGCGCATACGGCCCAGGAGGTGGTGATCGCCGGCGCCCGCATCCGGAACAACGAGCAGGGCATGCCCGAGGTCGTTCTCCGCGGCTCGGATCCGGCCGCGGCCAGGGTCCCTCTGCGCGTCGGGGACGTCGTCCTATCGGTGAACGGACGCGGCCTCTCCGCACTGGCAGGGCTCGAGATGCTGTACGGACGGGTAGCCGTGGGTGACGAGGTGACGCTCACCATCCTCCGCGACGGCGCGGAGCAGACCCTCCGCTTCTCCAAGCCGGCCGGACGATGAGAGGCCCCGCGACCTGGGTCGCCGCGGCGTTCCTCGCGTTCCCCGGGCCCGTCGTCGGCCAGGACGCGACCCGTGCCCTGGACTCCATCTACGACGCGGTCGATGAAGGCGCCGCGACGCCAGCGGTGGCCATCGCGGTCCTGCATCACGGGAAGATCGTCTATCACCGGGCCGCCGGCTTCGCGAACCTGGAGTCCGGTGTTCGGGCGACCCTCGACACCCGGTTCGACTGGGCGTCGGTGTCGAAGCAGTTCACGGGCTTCGCCGTGGCTCGCCTCGTGGAGGCCGGCCGCCTGGCGCCCGACGATCCGGCGCGGAGATACGTGCCGGAGCTCGATCTGTCCGGGGCCACCATCACGCTGGAGCAGCTCCTCCACCACACGTCCGGCCTCGAGGACTCGGACGGTCTCCTGGCCCTGGCGGGCTGGCGCGAAGGAGACGTGGTCCACGACGAGGACGTCGTTCGCATCCTCGCGCGCCAGCAGCACCTGCGGTGGGTGCCCGGCGAGCAGGAGGGATACGGGAACGGAGGCTACGCGCTCCTGGCCGAGATCGTGGCGCGCGTCACCCGCGGCTCGTTCGCGGCCTATGCCGACTCGGCGATCTTCCGGCCCCTCGGCATGTCGTCGTCGGGGTTCCCGGGCACCCGCGGCACGCTCATCCCGAAGGCGGCGCAGCCATACGTGCGCGACCCGCAGGCCGGCTACGTCCGCAGCCGGGTGGACGGGTACGTCGGCCCCGGCGGCCTCTACGCCACCGTGGACGACATGATGCGGTGGGCCGGTGAGCTCCTTCAGCCGCGACTCGACGCCGCGGCGGTGAAGCGGATCCGGACGCCCGGGCGACTCGCGTCGGGCGAGAAGGTGCCGTACGGCTGGGGCATCGGCGAGGGCACCTACCGCGGCGCCCGCCGACTCCTCCATGGCGGCAGCGGCGTGGCCACGGAGACGTTCTTCGAGGTCTTTCCCGACCTCGACTTCGCGGTGGCGGCGGCGTCGGCGGCCCCGAGCATCGTCGATCCCGCCCACGTGGCTCGGGTGGCGGCGGATCTGTTTCTGGCGGACCGGCTGGATCCCCCGGAGATGCCGGCAGACGGCCCCCGGATGACGCTGCTCACCGACAGCATGATCTCGACACCGCCCGAGGAGGCGCGTGGCCTGCGCGTGCCCGCGGAGCGGCTCAGCTCGATCTGCGGTGCATACCGCTTCGAGGATGGCTCCGTGCGGGTCTTCCGACCGAGGGACGGCCGCCTCGAATACGCTCACGAGGGAGCCCCGCCGTTCATACCCCTCTTTCCGTTGCCCGACGGGCGCTTCGTCATGATGCCCCTTCGGGTGAGTTACACGTTCGAGACCGACGAGCGCGGGGGCGGGAGGCGTGTGGTGGTGGAGACGCTCTCGCGCGACGGCGAGCCTCGCCGTGAGGTCGGCGAGGCCGCGGAGGTCCCTCGCTTCGACGCCGCCACCGCGGCGCCGTACGTGGGTTGGTACTACAGCGACGAGCTCGACGCGGCCTACCGGGTGGCGCTGGGGGAGCGCGGCCTCGAGCTGCGCCACGCCCGACACGGCGCCACGCCGCTCATCCCCCTGGGCATGGGGGACGCGTTCGGTGTGGATGGGCAGGCCGTCGTCGGGGTGACGTTCAGCCGCGGCAAAGACGGCACGGCGACGGGGCTGGAGCTGAAAGCCCGCTCGTGGGATGCGCGGTCGTACTTCCGGCGCGTGGGAGGGCCGTAAGGCGGGTCGCCGGCCCGCCGGGGCGCGAGGCACGCGTGCTATCCTCCGACCGGATCCCGTGGATTTCGCGCGCGCCTTCGACCGCGTGGCCGGCCTTCTCGAGGCGCGCGGTGCGTCCCTGGCGGTGGTCGGCGGCCTCGGCCTCCACGCCTACGGGATCACTCGCGCCACCCAGGACCTGGACGTGGTCACCGAGTCGGCGGCGCAGGACGCGCTCGTCGCCTTCCTCGAAGGCGAGGGCTACGAGACGCTGCACCGGTCGGCGTTCTACTCGAACCACCTTCACCCCGAGCCGTCGAGCGGTCGATTCGACTTCATCTACGTCGATCCGGAGACGGCGCGTCGGTTGTTCCCGACGTGTCGGCCGCTCCTGCAACTGGGCACGCGGCGCGCGCTCGTGCCACGCCCGGAGCACCTGGTGGCAATGAAGGTCCAGGCGATCCGGAACGACCCCGCGCGGGCACTGCAGGATCTCGCCGACGTCCTCGCGCTCCTGCGCCTGCCGGGCGTCGACGTGGACGAGGCGCACGGCTACTTCGAGCGAGCGGGCTTGCGGGGGGAGTGGGATGAAGTCCGCCGACGGCTCTGAGCCTCTCGACCTCAGCCGTATCGTGACGACGCCGGAGGACGTCGAAGCGCTCCGCCGGGCGCGCCGGCTGCCGGCCATGACGACCGAGGCCTACCTGGAGTGGCTCGCGGCGCACGCGGCCTCCACCGAGGCGCTGCGCCGGCGCAAGGGCCCGGGCGGATCGGAGCCCTTCCGGCTCTGACAGCCGATCGCGCTCCTTCGCCCGGTGAGCGCGAGCCCGCGGCCGAGTGACTCGGGTCGCCTACGGTACAATCGCCCGCACCGACCCACGCCGCCCGAGCCGTCGTCCTCGCCCGGAGGAGAAAGCCGCTGAACGGCCAGACGCTCGCGCACTACCGGATCACCGCCGCGATCGGCGCGGGCGGGATGGGCGAGGTGTACCGCGCGACCGACACGAAGCTCGGGCGGGAGGTCGCGCTCAAGCTCCTGCCCGAGGCCTTCGCCGCCGATCCCGACCGTCTCGCGCGCTTCGAGCGCGAGGCCAAGGTCCTCGCCTCCCTCAACCACCCGGGCATCGCTCACCTCTACGGGTTCGAGAGCGTGGTCCCGACGGATCCTTCGTCGAGCGCCCCGAACGGACGCCACTTCCTCGTGATGGAGCTCGTCGAGGGCGAGGACCTCGCCGAGCGCCTGAAGCGCGGGCCGATTCCCGTGGACGAGGCGGTCGCGATCGCGCGGCAGGTCGCCGAGGCTCTCGAAGAGGCGCACGAGAAGGGAATCGTCCACCGCGACCTCAAGCCCGCGAACGTCCAGGTCACGCCCGACGGCAAGGTGAAGGTCCTCGACTTCGGGCTCGCCAGGGCCTGGGCGGGCGATGGGGCGGGCGCAGGGTCGAGCGCCGTCCTCTCGCAGTCGCCCACGCTCGCTCACACCGGCACCGCGGCCGGCGTCATCCTCGGCACGGCCGCCTACATGTCCCCGGAGCAGTCCCGGGGCAAGGCGGTCGACCGGCGGACCGACATCTGGTCCTTCGGCGTGCTTCTCTTCGAGATGCTGACCGGCCCGCGGCTCTTCCAGGGCGAGACCGTGACGGACGTTCTCGCCGCGGTCGTCCGGGAGCCGATCCGCTGGGAGACGCTTCCGGCGTCGACGCCCGCGCACGTGCGGCGCCTCCTCGAGCGCTGCCTCGACCGCGACTCGAGGCAGCGGCTGCGCGACGTGGGCGAGGCGCGTGTCGTACTGGGCGCCGGCACGGCGGCCGAGCCCCCCGCGCCGCCGGCGCCGTCGCGCTCGCGCGTGTCCGCTCTCGTCGTCGCGCTCGGCCTGGGGCTCCTCCTCGCGACGGCCGGCCTGCTCGCGGGTCGTTTCCTCCGGCCGTCGGCTCCGCCCGTTCGCGCACGCCTGCTCGCGATGGCGCCGCCGCCGAAATCGAGCTTCGGCACGTTCGCCCTCTCACCCGACGGCCGCCGCCTCGCCTTCTCCGCGACCACCGAGGGCCGCGTCGCGCTGTGGGTCCGCGATCTCGAGGCCCCCGAGCCGTCGAGGCTGGCCGGCACCGAGGGCGCTCACCTGCCCTTCTGGTCGCCCGACGGCCGGGCCATCGGTTTCTTCGCCGGCGGGAAGCTCCGGCGCGTCGACCTGCCCGGCGGCGTCGTCTCGACCATCTGCGACACCGGTGTCGGCAGCGGAGGCACCTGGAACCGCGACAACGTGATCGTGTTCTCCCGCCTCGGCGGCTCCGGCCTCTCGCGGGTGGCGGCCTCGGGCGGCGAACCGAAGGTCATCCTGCCCGTCGACCCGCAGCGCCAGGAGACGGACTACGCGAACCCGTTCTTCCTCCCCGACGGGCGGCACTACCTCTATTCGGTGTTCACGGGCCGCCGCGACCAGCGCGGGGTCTACCTCGGGTCGATCGACGGCGGCCTCCGCCGCAAGATCGTCGACGGCAACACGAACGCGATCTACGCGCCCGGGCCGAGGGGCGAGGGCTACATCCTGTTCGGGCGCGGGGAGGCCCTCGTCGCCCAGGGCTTCGACGCCCTGCGGGCGGAGACCCGAGGCGAGCCGGTGCCCGTCGCCGCGCAGGTCGCGATGGGCCAGGACGTGACGGCGATGGGCCGCCGTTTCGTGAGCGCGTCCCAGGACGGTCTGCTCGTCCTCGACCCGTCGCTCACCCGGCAGTCGAGCCGGCTCGCCTGGGTCGACCGGGCGGGGCGGCCGGCCGGCCCCGCAATCCCGATCGAGCGTCCGAGCATGCTGCGCCTGTCCCCCGACGGCCGGCGCTTCGTGGTGTCCGTCGTCGACCTCGACTCGGGCACCGGCGACCTGTGGGTCTCCGACGCGGCCGGCGCCAACCCGGCGCGCTTCACCTTCGACCCCGCGAACGACGCCATGCCGGTGTGGTCGCCCGACGGGCGCCGCCTCGCCTGGACGTCCAACCGGGACGGCAGCTACGACATCTACGCGAAGGCCTCGAGCGGGTCGGGCGACGACGTGCGCCTCCTCGACTCCGACCTCTACAAGTTCCCGACCGACTGGTCGCGCGACGGCCGCACGCTTCTCTATCGGCAGATGAACGAGCGCAACAACCTCGACATCTGGGCCCTTCCGATCGTCGGCGCCGCGGCAGGGCCGCCTGTCGCTTTCGTCCGCACCGAGGCGAACGAGACCGCGGGCACCTTCTCGCCGGACGGAGCGCGAGTGGCCTACGCCTCCGACGAGTCCGGGCGCTTCGAGGTGTACGTCCGCGGCTTTCCGTCGGGGGAGGGCCGCCGCCAGATCTCGGCCGGCGGCGGCATGTCGCCCCTGTGGCGCGACGACGGGCGGGAGATCTACTTCCAGGCGCCCGACGGGACGCTGATGGCGGCCGAAGTCCAGCCGGGGCCGGACTTCGACGTTCGCCCCCCGGTCCCTCTCTTCGCCTTCCGGCCCGCCGCCGTCTTGACTGCGACGTTCTACGCGCCCTCCCTCGACGGCCAGCGCTTCCTCGTCAGCTCGGTCGCCGACGATCAGTCGGGCGCTTCGCTCACGGTCATCCTCGACTGGACGGCGCTGCTGCCCCAGGCTCCCGGGGAGGGACGGTAGCCGTCAGGGGCCCTGCCCGCTGGACGGCCACCGTCTCTCCGAGCGAGCTCTACTTCGACGGCGGGAACTCCAGTCGGGTGCCGTAGGACACGCCCGTTCCTTCGTCCCAGAAGACGCTGCCGTCGCCGTTGTAGTCGATGTAGGAGAACTTCAGCCGCAGCTTCTTCCCGTCCCGGGACACGCGGATCGTCCCGACGATCTCGCCGTACATCCCGTCCCACGCCTGGTTGTAGAGGCACCGCTGGACGACCTCGAACTCGCAGGGGCGCGCGCTCCTCCGCGGCCGCCACTCGCCGACGCATCCGATGCGGGTGTCGCCGACGTTCGGATGTCCGGCGCCGGTCGGCAGGAGGTCCGTCGTCCGGCCGTCCGCGGTGAAGAACTGGAGGTACTGCAGGTAGAACTTCTGGGTCTCCGTCGGCTTCGCGGGGTCGGGGATGAAGTCGAAGTCGGTCTTCATCGTCCACGTGCCGGCCGGAGTGCAGGCCGGGCCGTGATCTCCGGCGCGAGCGAGAGCCCCTGGCCCGAGCAGCGTCACCACGACGATTGCGATCAGCAGCACCCGCGTGCGCATGCGCGACCTCCTCTCGAGGAACGCGGCGAGTCTGCGCGCGGCGCACGCGCGCGTCACGTGGGTATTGCGTGGGGTTTCGACGGGAACCGGCTGAGGCCGCGCGGGGGCAGAGAGCCCCCGCGGGCGTCAGGCCGCCGTCCTATTGCACGCCGGACTCGTAGGCGCCGGGGTCCGGGCGGGCGCCGCCGTAGCGGAGGCTCACGCCCTGGCCCGACTTCCACGTGAGCGAGCGGTCGAGCTTCAGGCGGTTCGCGGCGAGGTCGACCGACGTCACGCGCGCGACCTCCGGCTGGCCGTCGAGCTGGATCTCGTCGCCCGACTCGCTCGGGATGCCGAAGCCGTCGTAGAACCAGCTCGCGTCGGCCACCGGCAGGTCGGTGCCGCTCCCGGCCGCGGTCGTCGCCGTCACCCACGGGCCCTGGTCGATCATCGGGCTGCCCGCGGCGAGGCGGAAGTCGCCGCCGTTCTCGTCGACGAAGCCCGGGCTGCCGGTCGCGAGGGCGTTCTCCTCGAGGACGACCGTGCCGGCGTCCGCCACCGACACCTGCGCGCCGCCGCCGTTGCAGTCGGTGTTCCGGTAGAGGAGGTTCCCCCGCACGCGGTTGTCGAAGTACTGCGACCGGCTGCCGCTGTTGCCGACGATCGCGTAGCAGCGGTTGTTGTAGAACGTGTTGAAGTACACCCGGTTGCGGTTGTTGTAGAGCGACTCGTCGGAGTAGTACTGGAAGTTGACGCCGCCGCCGAGGTCGTTCTTGAAGACGTTGCGGCGGACGATGCCCTGCTGGCCGCCGTACTGGATCCCGTTGTACCGGTAGTCGGCCGTCGACGGGTGGGTGTCGGCGATCACGTTGCCCTCGACGAGGTTGCGCTTCGTGGCGTCGAGCTTCACCGGGGCGTCCGAGACGCCCTCGCAGTCGTAGATCTCGAGGGCCTTCTGGGTCGGGTTCGAGAACGTGTTGCCGCGGACGACGTTGTAGTTCCCGCACCGCAGGCTGAGGAGGGAGTGCCGGCCGCCCTTGAACGTGTTGCCGCGGACGAGGTTGCGGTCGGACTCCTGGATCACGACGTCGTCGGTGCCCTCTTCGAAGGTGTTGTCGAGGATCCGGTTGTAGCGGCTGCGGACGAGCTTGACGCTCGCGGTCGTGCCGCTGGCCGTCGCGTTCGAGCAGCGGTTGTGGGAGAACGTGTTGTAGTCCGAGTCCTCGAGGCGGGCCCAGCCCACGACGTTCGTCACGGTGAACCCGTCGATCACCACGTACGAGCGGCCCTTGAGGTAGATGGCCGGCTCGTCGCCGCCGGTGAGGGTGACCGTCTCGCCGGGGGCCGCGGCCCACGTGACGGGCTGCGTCTCGGTGCCCGAGCGGGCCGGGATGAGCCGCTCCGTGTAGGAGCCCTGCCGGACGTGGACGACGTCGCCGGGCCCCGCCGCCTCGGCGGCGCCCTGGAGCGAGCGGAAGGCGCGGGCGGAGCCGCCGCCGCAGCTGCGGGACGACGCCGAGTAGTCCGCGCACGTCGAGGAACCGATCCGGCTGTCCACGTACATCGTCGCGGCGCCGGTCGAGCTGCCGCCGGACCCCGCCTGGGAGCCGTCGCTCGCGTCCGTGGGGCTCCCGCCTCCGCAGGCCGCCATCGCGGCCGTGAGGACCATCAGGACTGAGACACCGAGTCGTGCTATGGCGACACCACCTTCGTGCGGAGGGAGGAACCGAGCGTGGCGCGAGCGGACGGCGTCCCGCCGTGAGCCGCGTCACTCCGGGCATTCTGCGGGAACCCGTCCGGGAGAGTCTGACGCCTACTCCAGGACGTTCTGCACGCCCGTCCGGCTGGTGTTCGGGATCTCCCGGCCGCAGTAGACGTCGGCCGGGATCCGGTGGTCGAGGTAGACGCGGCCGACGAGCTCGTAGAGCCGCGGGTCGTAGCGCAGGAGATCGTCGGGCGTCAGCACGCGGCGGTCGGCGTCGCGGTACTCGAAGTTCGAGTGGAACCAGAACTGCACGCCCTCGGCCCAGTACTCCTCCGCGTTCGTCGCGCCGTAGGAGCCCTTCCACAGGCCGGCCCGCATCGCCTCCGCGTAGGCGCGGGCGATCTCCGCGAAGAGGCCGGGGTCGGCGGCCGCGATCCCCGCGTGCATCGCGTGGGCGAACTCGTGGACGAGGATGTTCTCGCCGTAGTAGCGCGTGCCGGGGTAGCCGAGCAGGTTCTCCTCGGCGCAGCTCGTCGGGTTGCCGCCGAGGCCGCGGGCGCGGCGGTCCCAGTACTGCCGGTCGGTCAGGCGCTCGATCCGGTCGTAGCGCGCCTGCTCCTGCGCCGTCAGCTCCTCGCGCGGAGGCTTCTTCAGGTCGCGGTGCTCGGGCACGTCCGTCGTGAGCTCGCTCTGCGCCATCACCGTGATGCGCCAGCCGCGCGCGACGAGGGCCCCGCGCACGTCGGGCCGCCGCGCGAGCATGTGGACGACGACGTCGCGGGCGACGAGCAGAGCCGCGTCGGGGGCCTTGGCGGACGACACGACGGGGATGCCGAGCGCGTCCGCGTGCCTGCGATAGAACGGGTCGAGGCCGAGGGCGGCCGGCGGGGGGCCGATCACGGCGGAGGCGTAGTCGGTCACGAGGGGGCGCCGGCCCGCCGGCGGGTCCGCCGCGACGGAGACGGCGGGTGTCCCCGGCGTGGCGAGAAGCGCCGCGAGGAGGGCGGCCGCCCTCACGCGAAGCCCTCGTGCTCGGTCCGGGCGATGATCTCCTCCTGCAGCGCGGCCGAGAGGTCGCAGAAGTAGTCGCTGTAACCGGCGACGCGGACGATCAGGTCGCGGTGCGCCTCGGGCCGCGCCTGCGCCTCGCGCAGGGTCGCGGCCCGCACCACGTTGAACTGCACGTGGTGGCCGTCCATCTTGAAGTAGCCGCGGACGAGCTGAGCGAGGCGGTCGATGCCGAGCTCGCCCTCGAGGAGGGAGGGCGAGAACTTCATGTTGAGGAGCGTGCCGCCCGTCCGGACGTGGTCCATCTTCGCCGCGGAGCGGACGACGGCCGTCGGCCCGCGCCGGTCGGCGCCCTGGACGGGGGAGATCCCCTCGGAGAGCGGGAGCCCCGCGCGCCGGCCGTCGGGGGTGGCGCCGGTCACCGAGCCGAAGTAGACGTGGCAGGTCGTCGGCAGCATCTGGATGCGGTAGACCCCGCCGCGCGCGCACGGGCGGGCGTCCACCGCGTCGAAGAACGCGGCGAACGCCCGCCGCATCAGCTCGTCGGCGCGGTCGTCGTCGTTGCCGTACTTCGGCGTCCGGTGGACGAGCCGCGCCCGCAGCTCCTCCTGCCCGGCGAAGTCCGCGTCGAGGACGGCGACGAGCTCCGTCAGGGAGAGCCGCCGCTCCTCGAACACCACCGCGCGCACGGCCGCGAGGGCGTCGGTCAGGCTCGCGATGCCGACGCCCTGGACGTAGGTGTTGTTGTAGCGCGCCCCGCCCGCGTTGTAGTCGCGGCCCCGGCGGACGCAGTCGTCGGTGAGCACCGAGAGGAAGGGCGCGGGCATGAGCCGCGCGTACATCTGGCCGATCAGCTCGTTGCCCGCGATCTTCACGTCGAGGGCGTGGCGCATCTGCGCGAGGAACGCGGCGAAGACCGCGTCCATGGAGGAGAGGGTCGCCGGCGCGCCGGTCGACAGCCCGAGCCGCCGCCCGGTGCGCGGGTCGACGCCGTCGTGGAGGGCGAGCTCGAGCACCTTCGGCAGGTTGAAGTAGCCGGTGAGGACGTACGCCTCCTTGCCGAAGGCCCCCGTCTCGACGCAGCCGGAGCAGCCGCCGGCCCGCGCGTCCTCGAGCGACTTGCCCTGGCGGAGCTGCTCCTCGACGACCGCGTCGGCGTTGAAGAGCGACGGGAAGCCGTAGCCGTTCCGCACGACCCGGAGCGTGTGCTTCAGCAGCGCGTCGGGCGTCTTGCGCGAGAGCTGGAGGTTCGACGACGGCTGCAGCAGGTGCATGTCGTCGATCACCTCGAGGAGGAGGTGCGACAGCTCGTTCGACCCGTCCGCGCCGTCGGCGAGCAGCCCGCCGAGGTTGATGTTCGCGAAGTCGGTGTACGTCCCGCTCTCGGCCGCCGTCACCCCGACCTTGGGCGGCGCCGGGTGGTTGTTGAACTTGACGAAGAAGCACTCGAGGAGCTCGCGGGCGCTCTCGCGCGTGAGCGAGCCGTCGGCGAGGCCGCGCTCGTAGAACGGGACGAGGTGCTGGTCGAGGTGGCCGGGGTTGAAGGAGTCCCAGCCGTTCAGCTCGGTGATGACCGCGAGGTGGCAGAACCAGTAGGACTGGAGCGCCTCCTGGAAGTCGCGCGGCGCGCGGGCCGGCACGTGCTCGCAGGTCTCGGCGATCTTCAGCAGCTCCGCCCGCCGGGCGGGATCGGCCTCGGCCGCCGCCTGCCGGCGCGCCGCCTCGCCGTGGCGCCCGGCAAAGAGGATCACCGCCTCGCAGGAGAGGTCCATCGCGAGGAGCTCCTCGCGCTTCGCCCACGCCTCGGGGTCGCCGGCGAAGTCGAGGGCCGCGAGCGCGGCCGCGATGTCTCTCCGGAAGTCGAGGAGCCCGCGCCGGTAGATCTTGTCGTCGAGCACCGTGTGGCCGGGGGCCCGCTGCTCCATGAACTCCGTGAAGAGGCCGGCCTCGTAGAGCGCGTGCCACTCGGGCGGCAGCGCCTCGAAGAGCCGGTCGCGGAGGGACCGGCCGCGCCAGTAAGGGACGACCTCGCTCTCGTAGGCCTCGATCACCTCCGGGGCGACGGCGTAGCTCGTCTTCAGCCGCGAGTCGAGGATCCGCAGGTCCTCGAGGCTGTGGCACGTCAGCTCGGGGAAGGTCGGCACCGCCTTCGGCGCGGGGCCGCGCTCGCCGACGATCGTCTCGCCCTCGCCGAGGAAGATCGTCTTCTTCCGGCAGAGGTCGAGGAACGCGCGGGCGCGGGTCACCGGGATCGACCACCGGCCGTCGTTCTCGCGGTAGAAGCGCGTGAGGAGAAGGGCGCGCTCGGCGGAGATGGAGGGCCGCGTGTCGAGGCTGCGCCGGCGAAGGGCCTGGGTGCGGGAGTTCACGGTGCGCCTCCGATGTTCGTGACGAGGCCGCGCTCGCGGAAGAGCGCGGCGAGCTCCTCGAGCCGCGCGCGAGGCGGCGGCTCGACGTCCAGCTCCGGGAGGGCGCGGCCGAGGCGGCGGGCCTTGGCGACACCCGTGCGGTGGTACGGCAGGAGGCTGACCCGCGGGGCGCGCGGCAGCGCCGCCACGAGATCGGCGGTGGCGGCGAGGTCGGCCTCGGCGTCCGTCAGGCCGGGCACGACCGGCACGCGGACCCAGACGGCGGCCCCGGCCGCGGCCAGCGCGCGCAGGTTCGCGAGGATCGGCGCCGAGGGCACGCCGGTGAGCGCGCGGTGGCGCGCGTCGGCGACGAGCTTGACGTCGAAGAGGAAGAGGTCGACGCGCGGGGCGAGGTCCATCAGCCGGTCGCGGGGGGCGAAGCCGCACGTGTCGACCGCGGTATGGATCCCGGCCGCGCGGCAGGCGTCGAGGAGCGCCGCGAGGAACGCCGGCTGCGCGAGCGGCTCGCCGCCCGAGAACGTGACCCCGCCGCCTGAGTCGTCGTAGAAGACGCGGTCGCGCAGCACCTCCCGCATCACCTCGCCGACGGTCGTCTCGCGCCCGGCGAGGCGCCGCGCCCCGGCCGGACACGCTTCGGCACAGGCCCCGCAGGCGGTGCACCGGGCGTCGCCCGGAAGCGGCGCGCCGTGCTCGCACGCCGTGACGCAGGATCCGCAGGAGAGGCAGCGCTCCGCGGTGACGAGCACCTCGGGTGCTACCGACTGGCTCTCGGGGTTGTGGCACCAGAGACAGGCGAGCGGGCAGCCCTTCAGGAAGACGGTCGTGCGGATGCCGGGCCCGTCGTGGAGCGAGTAGCGCTGGACGTCGAAGACGCGGCCCGCGACCTCCGACCGGCCCGTCATCGCCGGCCGCCCGCCGCGGCGCCTTCGTCCTCCGCGAAGTAGTACTGCTCGATGAAGCGCTCCTGGACCGCGTACGACCAGTGCACGTCGCGCAGGTGGTCGGCCGCGCCGCGCGCGTCGCCCTGCGCGACGAGCCGCGCGAAGGCCGCGTGCTCGCCGACCGAGGCCGTCTCCCAGGCCTTCACGAACCCCCGCCGCCGCGGCCAGTCGTAGAGCCGCTGCTTCAGCGTGCGCACCAGCCGGACGAGGCGGTCGTTGTCGCAGCGGTCGAGGAAGACGTCGTGGAAGGCGAGGTTCCGCTCGTAGTAGCGGTCGAAGTCGCCGGCCTTCACCGCCTCCCGCATCTCGCGATTGAGCCGCCGCAGTGTCGCCGCCTCCGGCGGCCCGAGCCGGGGGAAGGCGGCGAGGAGGGCCGCTCCCTCGAGGGCGCCGACGATCTCGTAGACGTGGCGCACGTCGTCGCGCGTGAGGGCCCGCACCTGGACGCCGCGGCGGGGCAGGATGCTGACGAAGCCCTCGGACTCGAGCTGCAGGAGGGCGTCGCGGAGGGGGGTCCGGCTGACTCCGAGGCGCTCCTCGAGCGCGTCGAGGTCGAGGTAGCCGCCCGGCCGCAGCTCGCCGCGGGCCATCAGCGCGCGCAGGTGCTCGTACACCTGCTCGCGCAGGGGCTTCAGGACGAGCGGGCTCGCGGCGGGCGACGCCATGGGCAACTGATATATCAGATTTCAGCGCGCGCGACCAGGAGCGGCGCCGGGACGCGGCGACGTAACATCGATCCTTCGGACGAGCGGACGAAGGGGCGCACGAGGCCGAGGACGGAGCGCGGGGAGATGCCCGAGACCAGCCGGAACGAGTGCGCGTCCTGCGGGGCGGCCCTGCCGCCGGCCCAGCGCTTCTGCGGGGCCTGCGGGAGCGCGGCCGCGGACGATCTGCCCACGCTCAGCTCGCCGCGTCCCGCGGGACAGTCGCGCCCGCCGACCTCGCACCGGACCTCCGCCTCCGGGCCGGGCGGCGCCGAGGAGCCCCGCTTCGTGCCGGGCACCATCCTCGCCGGGCGGTACCGGATCGTGGCCCTCCTCGGGCGCGGGGGCATGGGCGAGGTGTACCGGGCCGACGACCTCACGCTGTCGCAGCCCGTCGCCCTCAAGTTCCTCCCCGAGGCCGCGGTCGGCGAGGAGATGCTCGCGCGCTTCCGGAACGAGGTGCGGATCGCCCGCCGGGTATCGCACCGCAACGTGTGCCGCGTCTACGACATCGGCGAGGCCGAGGGCCGGACGTTCCTCTCGATGGAGTACGTCGACGGGGAGGACCTCTCCTCGCTGCTCAAGCGGATCGGGCGGCTGCCCCCGGACAAGGCGCTCGACGTCGCGCGCCGCGTCTGCGCCGGCCTCGCCGCGGCGCACGAGAAGGGCGTCCTCCACCGCGACCTCAAGCCGGCCAACGTGATGCTCGACCGCCAGGGCGAGGTCGTCCTCACCGACTTCGGCCTCGCGGTCTTCGCCGGCCAGGTGCCGGAGAGAGACCTGCGCAGCGGCACGCCGAGCTACATGGCGCCGGAGCAGCTCGCGGGGGCCGAGGTCACGGTGAAGAGCGACCTCTACGCGCTCGGCCTCGTCCTCTACGAGACCTTCACCGGTCGCCGCGCGTTCGACGCCCGGAGGCTCGCCGGCGCCCTGGCCGAGCGCAGCGGGACGAAGCCGGAGAGCCCGTCGTCGGTCGTGCGCGACCTCGATCCCGCGGTGGAGCGGGCGATCCTGTGGTGCCTGGAGCCGGAGCCGGACGAGAGGCCGCGGTCCGCCCTCGCGGTGGCGGCGGCCCTCCCCGGCGGGGACCCGCTCGCGGCCGCTCTCGCGGCGGGGGAGACGCCGTCGCCGGAGGTCGTCGCGGAGGCCGGCCGGACCACGGGGCTGCGCCCGCGCGTGGCCCTCGCCGCTCTCGCCGCCGTCGTCCTCAGCCTCGGCGCCATTCTCGCGATCGCGGTCCGCGTCGGCGGGCTCGACCGCGTCGGCGTGCAGCCGCCCGAGGCCCTGCAGGCCCGGGCCGTCGAGATCCTGGGCCGGCTCGGCTACTCCGACGCGCCGTACGACAGCGCGTTCGGCTTCGGCCAGGAGCGCGATCTCATCCGGCACCTCGAGCGGGCGTCCGGCTCGCGGCCGGACTGGAACCGCCTCCTCGCCGGCCGGCCGCCCGTCGTCTACTTCTGGTATCGCACGAGCCCGCGCCGGCTCACGAACCCGAGCCCGAGCGACGACTCGCTCACGCCCGGCATCGTCGACGTCTGGGAGCCGCCCGCGGTCGAGTCGGGAATGGTCAACGTGGGCCTCGACGCGCGGGGGCGGCTGAACTTCCTGCAGGTGCTCCCGCCGGAGCGGGAGGAGCCGCAGGCGACGCCGGCCCCCGCCCCCGACTGGGACGCGCTCTTCGCCGCCGCGGAGCTCGACCGCCGCCTCTTCCAGCCCGCGACGCCGCAGTGGAACTCCCTCGCCGCGGCCGACACGCGCGCGGCCTGGACGGGCACCTGGCCCGGCGGCGCGCTGCCGCTCCGCGTCGAGGCGGCGGCGTTCCGCGGGAAGGCCGTCTACTTCCAGCTCGTCGGCCCGTGGACGAACCCGTACCGCATGCAGCCCGACACCCGGTCCGCGCGGGAGAAGGTGGGGGGCGCGATCGGCCTCGCGGTCGGCGTCCTCGTCGTCGCGGCGGCGGTCCTCCTCGCACGGCGCAACCACGCGAGCGGCCGCGCGGACCGGAGGGGCGCCCTCCGGCTCGGGGCCGTCGTGTTCGGCCTGCAGCTCGCCGTGTGGGTCTGCCGCGCCCACCACTCGCTGGCGACCGACGAGGTCGGCCTGCTGTTCCTCGCGACCGGCCACGCCCTCTTCGGGGCGGCGATCACGTGGCTGCTGTACCTCGCGCTCGAGCCCTACGTGCGCAAGCACTGGCCGCAGGCGCTCATCTCGTGGACCCGCCTCCTCGGCGGGCGCGTCCGCGATCCGCTCGTCGGCCGCGACCTGCTCTCCGGCGTCCTGCTCGGGCTGCTGTGGGCCCTGCTGCTGCACGTCTTCATCCTGCTCGTCCAGGGCCAGGGGGCCTCGCCCCAGCTCGGCTACCACGGCTACCTCCTCGGCGGCCGGCGCGGCGTCGGCATGGCGATCGTCCTCCTGCTCGGATCGATCAGCGGCACCCTCATCTTCTTCTTCGCCGCGTTCCTGCTGCGCGCTCTCCTCCGGCGCACCTGGCTCGCGGGGACGGTGTTCGTGCTGCTGTTCTCGCTCCAGCAGATCCTGGCCAGCCAGTACGTGAGGCTCGAGACGCCCTTCCTCGTCGCGGTGTACACGATCGCCTTCGTGGCCGTGGCGCGGTTCGGCCTCCTGACCCTCGCCGCCGGGCTCCTCTCGGCGAACCTGCTGCTGACGGTCCCGGTGCCGGAGAGCCTCTCGAGCTGGTACGCGAATGCGGCCGTCTTCGTCTTCGGCCTGGTGGCCGCCCTCGCCGCCTGGGGCTTCTACACCTCGCTCGGGGACCAGAAGCTGTGGAAGGGCGACGTCTTCGAGGCGTGATCCCGCCCGCGGCGTCTCGGCTCGCCCTCTTCGCCTCGTCGCTCCTCGCGGCGGCGGCGGGAGCCTGGAGCGCGCCCCGCGTCGATCCCCGTCCCAACGTCGTCCTCGTCCTCGCCGACGACCTCGGCTACGGGGACCTGTCGAGCTACGGGCATCCCGTCGTCCGCACCCCGGCCCTCGACCGGCTGGCCCGCGAGGGCCTGCGGTTCACGTCCTTCTACTCCGGCTCGCCGCTCTGCTCGCCCTCGCGGGCGTCGCTCCTCACCGGGCGCATCGCCTTTCGCACGGGCATCGAGAGCTGGATCCCGCCGGACGCGGACGTGCAGCTCGGCCCGCGCGAGCGGACGATCGCCTCGCTCCTCCGCAGCGCCGGCTACCGCACGTGCATGGCCGGGAAGTGGCACCTCAACGGCGGTCTCGACGTCGCGCGGCACACGCAGCCGGGCGACCACGGCTTCGAGCACTGGCTGGCCCTTCACGGCTGGGCGGTGCCGAGCCACCGCGATCCCGCCAACTTCTTCCGCGACGGCCGCCCCGTCGGCCCGATGAAGGGCTACGCCGCGCAGATCGTGACGGACGAGGCCCTGGCGTGGCTCGGGAGCCTCTCGCCGGGCGAGCCGTTCTTCCTCTTCGCCTCCTACCCGGAGGTCCACGCGCCGATCGCGAGCCCGGACCGCTTCACCGCGGCGTACGCGCGCTTCACGGCGGGCCGCGCCGCGCCGCAGCCGAACCGGGGCGAGGAGCCTCCCGGCAACGACGCGGCCCGCGGCCCCGGCGAGTACTACGCGAACGTCGCGCACCTCGACTTCCAGGTGGGACGGCTCCTGGCCGGGCTCGACCGCCTCGGCCTGCGCGAGAGCACGATCGTGGTCTTCACGAGCGACAACGGGCCGGTGACGACCGACTGGAGGCACGGCTACGAGGTGAACCTCTACGGCAGCACAGGTGGCTTCCGCGGACGCAAGGCCGACCTCTACGAGGGCGGGCTGCGCGTGCCGGCCATCGTGCGCTGGCCGGGCCGCGTCGCGGCGGGCGGGGTGAGCGACACGCCCGCGGTCTTCTACGACGTCCTGCCGACGCTGGCCGCGCTGGCCGGGGTGAAGGTGCCGGACGACCGCCCGATCGACGGCGTCGACCTCTCGCCGCTCCTCCGTGGCGGGCGCCTGGCGCGTCCGGGGCCGATCTTCTGGGCGCTCGACGACGACCAGGGCTTCCGCTTCGCCCTTCGCGACGGACGCTGGAAGCTCGTCGCCGACGCGGCCCTGTCGAAGGTCCGCCTCTACGACCTCGAGACGGACCGCTTCGAGGTGGCGGACCGCGCGGCCGCGCGCCCGGACGAGGTCGCCCGTCTTCTCGGCCGGCTGAAGGAGATCCGCGCGAGCGTCGAGGCCGACCCGCTGCGGCCGCCGCGGCCGGCCGGCCGCTGAGCGCTCAGCGCGCGGCCGGGTCGAGGCTCATGGAGTACGGCCGGTCCTCGGGCCTCGTCCCGCGCGTCTCGTTCGGGCGGTCTCCCATGTCGAACGACAGCGTGCCGCCCGCCATCACCTCGGCGTACTCGATCCAGTTGCGCGGGAGGTCCTTCCCGTTCAGGCGCGCGGCCTGGACGTAGACGCTCGTCGGCGAGTTGCCCTTCGCCTCGACGGTGAACGTCTTCCCGTTCTCGAGCTTCAGCGTGACGCGCTCGAAGAGCGGAGAGCCGAGGGCGAGCTGGCTCGTGCCGGGGGCGACCGGGTAGAAGCCCATCGCCGACATCACGAACCAGGCCGAGGTCTGGCCGTTGTCCTCGTCGCCGCAGTACATCCCGGGGCCGGGCCGGTACATGCGGTCCATCGTCTGGCGCGCCCAGTACTGCGCCTTCCACGGCTGCCCGACCCAGTCGTAGAGGTAGATCATGTGCTGGATGGGCTGGTTGCCGTGCGCGTACTGGCCCATGTCGGCCACGACCATCTCCGCGATCTCGTGGATCATCGTGCCGTAGTAGGAGTACTCGTTCGTCGGCGCCGCGGCGAACACGGCGTCGAGCTTCTCCGCCATCTTCGCCTCGCCGCCGAAGAGAGCGGCGAGCCCGGCCGGGTCGTGGAAGACGCTCCACGTCCAGTGCCACGCGGAGCCCTCGGTGAAGACGCCGCCCCAGGAGTCGGGACGGAACGGCTCCATCCACGAACCGTCCTGCTTCCGCCCGCGCATGAAGCCGGTCGAGGCGTCGAACAGCTTCGCGTAGTTCCGCGCCCGCGCCAGGAAGGGCGCCGTCTCGCTCGCGGGCTTTCCGAGCGCACGGCCGAGGCGCCAGTTGCAGAAGTCGTCGTACGCGTACTCGAGCGTCCGCGCCGCGCTCTCGTTGATGCCGACGTCCGAGGGCACGTAGCCGAGCCGGTCGTAGAAGGGGGCGCCGAGCCGGCCGACCGACGACATCGGCACCGTCTCCGCGTGCGCGCCCTTCACGATGCCCTGCCACGCGGTCTCGGCGTCCCAGCCGCGGATGCCCTTCGTCCACGCGTCGGCGAGGATCGCGGAGGAGTTCGTCCCGATCATGCAGTCGCGGTGGCCGGGGCTCTGCCACTCCGGGATCCACCCGCTCTCGCGGTACGCGTTCACGATGCCCTGGAGGATCTCGGCGTCCCGCTCCGGGTGGAGGATCGTCATCAGGGGAAACGCGGCGCGGAAGGTGTCCCAGAAGCCGTTGTCCGTGTAGAGCGGGCCGGCCTCGACCCTGCCGTTGTAGGGGCTGTAGTGGACGACCCGGCCCTGCGCATCCGTCTCGTGGAAGACGCGCGGGAAGAGAGAGCCGCGGTAGAGGCAGGAGTAGAAGACCTCCTTCGCCGCCTCGGTCCCGCCCTCGACGGCCACGCGGCCGAGGAGCTCCTCCCACTCCCGCGCGGCCTGCTTCTTCACGTCGTCGAAGCTCCGGTCCGCGACCTCGCGCTCGAAGTTCATCTGCGCCTGCTCGGGCGAGACGAACGACGTCGCGATCCGCGCCTGGACGACGGCGCCCGCCGCCGCGCGGAAGCGGACCCACGCGCCGGCGTGGTCGCCGCGCAGCTCGCGGCCGTCCACCGGCCCGTCCCTCTCGCTCCAGACCCCCGCGTCCACGACCTCGCGGTCGAACTCGACGACGAAGTGGTGGCCGAAGTTGTCGGGCACGCCGCCCGAGTTCCAGCGCGAGACACCGGTGACGCGCCGCCGCGAGGCGTCGACCGTCACCGACACCGGCTGGAGGCGCGGGTCGGGCGCGCCCTTCACGCGGCCCTTCGGGAAGGCGTCGAGGACGACGAAGGCGGCGTCGGTCTTCGGGAACGTGAAGCGGAGGACGGCGCCGCGCGAGGTCGGCGCGACCTCGGCCCACGTGCCGTAGTCCATCAGCTTGACCTTGTAGGAGTACGGGTGCGCCTCCTCGCGGTCGTGGCTGAAGAGCGAGGCGCGCTCCTTCTCCCGGACCTTCAGCGCGCCGGTCACCGGCATGAGCGACAGAGAGCCGTAGTCGTTGATCCAGGGGCTCGGCTGGTGCGTGAGCTTCAGGCCGCGGATGCGGATGGCGGAGTGCTGGTAGGTCCAGCCGTCGACGTTCTCGCCCGTCTGCGGCGTCCACGCGTTCATCCCGAACGGCACCGAGACCGCCGGATAGAGGTTGCCGCGCGAGAAGACCATCGCCGAGTCCGTGCCCCCGAGCGGGTTCACGTAGTCGGCGAGCGGCTTCGTCGGGAGGGGCGCCGTCGAGGCGGGCGAGGCGGACGCGAAGGCGGCGAGGACGGCGGCGGGGACGGCGGCGGGGAAGGCGCGGCGCATGGAGGGCTCCCTTCGCGAGGCCGCCACTATACGCCCCGCTCGCCGCTGCGCGCCCCTCCGTCAGGTCCTCGAGGCGAGGGGCAGCCGCACGGTGAACGACGTCCCCGCGCCCACCTCGCTCCGGACGTCGATGCGGCCGCCGGCCTCGTCCACGATGCGCTTCGAGATGGCCAGCCCGAGGCCCGTGCCGCCGTCCTGCTTGGTCGTGAAGAACGGGTCGAAGATGCGCGCGAGGACGTCCTCCGGGATGCCGGAACCGGTGTCCCGGACCTCGAGCACGGCGTCGTGCCCGTCCGACCGGAGCCGTACCGCGACCGTGGCCCGACCCGTGCCGGCCGGGGGCAGCGCTTCGAACGCGTTCACGAGGAGGTTCATGACGACCTGGCTCATGACGGTGGGCGAGCCGTTGACCGGGGGCACCGGCTCGAGGTCGACCTCGAGGGCGCCGCGCTGCCGCACCGCCCCCTCCATGCAGGCGATGGAGAGGCGGACGACTCCCGCCAGGTCGTCCGTCCGGGTGGCCGTGGTCCGCCGCTGGCTGGCGCTCATGCCGGCGACGATGTCGGTCATCCTCGAGAGCGACGTCTCCGCGCGCGAGAGAGAGGCGAGCAGTCGGGCCCGGTCGGGCGGCGACGGCGCGGCGGCGCCCGGCGTCGACGCGCTCCCGAGGGCCCGCCGCACGATCTCCAGCGTCGACTGAATGACGGTGAGCGGGCTGCGGAGGTCGTGAGCGATGCCGGCGGCCACCACGCCGACCGCGTAGACCCGCTCGGTCTCCCGCAGCCGGACCTCGAGCGAGCGGACCCGCGCCCGCATCTCGCGCAGCTCGAGCGCCTCGTCGATGACGGCGCCGAGCTCCCGGGGGGTCCAGGGCTTGCGGACGTAGCGCGACACCCGCCCGCGGTTGATCGCTCCGATCGCGGCGTCGAGGTCCGAGTAGGCGGTCACCAGGATGCGGGCGGCGTCCGGGTGGTCGCGCGCGGCCGTCTCCAGCAGCTCGACCCCGCTCATGCCGGGCATGCGCTGGTCGGCCACGAGGACGGCGACGTCGCGGCTTCCCAGGACGCGGAGGGCCTCGGCCCCGCTCGTGGCCGTCACCACCTCGAAGCGCCCCTCCATCGCGGCCGCGAACACCCGGGTGTTGGCGTCGTCGTCGTCGACGTAGAGGACCGTGCTAGTCATGTCCCACCTCGTCACCGGCCGCGGCCGCGGGCAGGAGGAGCTCGAAGGCCGCCCCGCGAGGCGCCTCCGTCACCAGCCGGAGATCGCCTCCGCTCCGCCTCGCGAGCTGTCGCGACAGGTAGAGTCCCAGGCCCGTGCCTTCGCCCACGGGCCGCGTCGTGAAGAACGCGTCGAAGATCCGCTCGGCGACCTCCCGCGGCACGCCGGGGCCGTCGTCCTCCACCCGCACGCAGACGCGGTCTGCCGCGGCGTCCTCGACGCTCGCGACGATGCGCCGGGCGCCGGCGCGGATCGCGTTGTCGACGAGGTTCACCAGGACCTGGTTGAGCGGGCCCGCCGGGCCGACCACCTGCCGGCGGCTGTCGTAGCGTCGCTGCACCTCGATCCCGCCCAGGCGGTGGTCGAGGAGCGCGAACGTCGCATCCAGGCTCTCGCGGGGGTCGTAGGGTCGCGTGCCGCCGTCTTCGGCCGGACGCACGTGGGTGTCGAGCACGCCGACGATCGCCTCGATGCGTCGTCCCGCGTCGAGCAGGACGTCGAGGAGGCCGGCCCGGGCCGGCGTCAGGCCGGCATCGGCCCGCAGCACCCGCGCCGCGTTCACCACGGCGTTCAGCGGGTTGCGGACCTCGTGGGCGACGCCGGCCGCGAGGAGGCCGACCGCGGCCATCTTCTCCCGCTCGACGAGCTGCGCTCCGAGGTACCGCAGCCGGAGCTGGGCCCGGACGCGCGCGAGGAGCACCTGCGGGTGGAACGGCTTCGTCACGAAGTCGTCGGCGCCGAGGGCGTAGGCCTCGAGCGTCGTCTCCGACCCGGCGAGGGCGGTGAGGAGGACGACCGGGAGCGCGCCCCAGCGCGGATCGCTCCGCAGGGCCCGGCACAGGTCGATCCCGCTGCCGCCCGGCATCATCACGTCCGAGACGACGAGGTCGGGCGCCAGGTCCGAGAGCATCCCGAGCGCCTTCGTTCCGTCCGCGGCCTCGAACACCTCGTGGTGGGAGCGGAAGAGGCCGACGAGGAACGCCCGCATGTCATCCTCGTCCTCGACCACCAGGATGCGCGACCGCGGGACGTCGGCCGGAGGACGGCCGGGGCTGGACTCCGCCGGCGCGGCCACCGCCGCGGCGGCGACCTCCGCCGACGCGGCGGCGGGGGGGGAGTCCCCGTTTCGCCGGCCGCGCCCGTTCGCCGGCACGAAGCTCCGCCGCCGCTCGACCACGTCGGCCCCGAAGTGCCCCTGCCCCTTGCGCAGCGCGAGGGTGAAGACCGTGCCCTGCCCCATCGTGCTGGCCACCTCGAGAGTGCCGCCGTGCAGCTCGGCGAGTTCGCGGGCGAGGGCGAGGCCGATCCCGGAGCCCTTCCCGCGCCGCCGCTCGGCGCCGGGAACCTGGAAGAAGCGGTCGAAGATCCTCGGCAGGTGCTCGGGGGGGATCCCGGGGCCGTCGGCGGCGACCTCGACGACGGCCCGCTCCTCCTCGTCCCCGACGCGGACGAGGATCGACCCGCCGGCCGGCGTGTGGTCGAGGGCGTTCCCGACGAGGTTCGTCAGGATGCTCTCGATGCGGTGAGCGTCGCCGTGGACGTCGGCGGGAGGCGCGGCCGCCTCCACCGAGAGCCGCACGCCGCGGGCGTCGGCGGTCGGCCGCACCTTGTCCCGGATCGAGCCGGCCAGCGCGGCGAGGTTGAGGGGCGCGACGTTCAGGCGCAGCCCGCCCGCGTCGAGGCGCGAGAGGTCGAGGATCTCGTCGATGAGCCGCAGCAGGCGCAGCCCGTTGCGCCGCACGACCTCGAGGAGGCGCCGCTCGTCTCCGGTCGCCGCGACGAGGAGCTCCTCGACGGGCGCGAGGATCAGGGTGAGCGGGGTGCGGATCTCGTGCGAGACGTTGGCGAAGAACTGCTGGTGGAGGCGGCTCACCGCCTCGAGCTTCACCCGCTCCTCGGTGACCCGCTCCAGGACCACGATCGGCGCGGTGATCGACAGGGCGAGGACGATGAAGAGGGCGATCGTGAAGCCGAGGGCCGCGAAGTCCTGCCGCATCCGAAGGAAGGGGAAGTCGAGGTTGTGGGCGCAGAAGAGAAAGCAGCTCGCCGCGAGCGTCCGGGCGCTCGGGGTCAGGGTTCGCTTCGGCGCCGCGAGGGCTCGCCAGGCGGTGTGGAAGAGCGGGGCGGCGACCGCCAGCGCCGTCGGCAGGCCGATCGCCCAGAAGGGCCCCTGCGCGGCGGCGGCGGCCACCGTGGCGGCGAGGCCGACCCCGAGCCCGGCGAAGTAGGAGCGCCAGGGCACCGCGAGCTCGGCCAGCGCGGCGAGGAGCGCGGCGAGGGCGAGGTCCACGAAGAAGACCGTGGCGAACCCGAGCGTGATCACGAGCGGGCCAGACTGGGCCAGTCCCTGGGCGACGAAGCTCGCGGCGGCGCTGACCCAGACGAGGAAGAGGAGGCGGTTCGGGGCGCTGTCCCGCTGGACCCGCAGCCACAGCATCGCGGAAAGGGCGACGTCGAGCAGGACGATGCCGGCGTAGAGCAGCAGGAGCTGGCCGACGAGACTCAACGCCTCCTCCTCTCCCGGCGCTCAGGCGAAGGTCAGGACCGCCTCCGGCGGGCGGCGCAGGGACCGCGTCCGCGGAGCTCCCGCCCGCGCCAGCCGGAAGAGCAGCAGCTCTCCCCGCCGCGGCCCGACGTCGAAGAGCCGCGCGTACCGCTCGCGCAGGGCCAGCAGCGTGGCGCGCTGCGGCGGCTCGAAGCCCGCCCCGCCCTCGAGCCGCGCGAAGACGTAGGGCAGGGCGCTCATCGGCTGGACGGCGAGCCCGAGAGCGGTCGCGGCCAGCCACACCCGCTGGACCGCCCGGCCGCCGCGGAAGTAGTCGCGAGGCGAGGTCCCCTCGCAGGTGGCGAGCGCCACCGCGGAGGCGGCCGCGACCGCCTTGCGCGAGAGGTCCTCGAGGGCTCCGCCGGCGCCGATCGTGCGGAGGAAGCGGACGGCCGCCCACGACGAGAGCAGCCGGACGCCCGCCTCGTCGACCTCCCCGAGCTCCAGCGTCGCCACGTCGACCCCGTCGCGGGTCTCCTCCGCCTCGCGGGGGCTCCACCGCATCTCGGACATCATTTCGCGGTAGAGACGCTCGTCGAAGAAGCGGAAGCGGTCGCCCGCGCCGAGGATCGCCCCGATCTCGTCGAGGGCCCCCTCCCCGGTGAGGACCTGCAGACGGACCGCGGGGTCGTCGACCACCGACTCGAGCGTCGACACGTCGCCGGCGGCGAGCGGCCGCCGCCGCGAGACCCGGCGGTTCGTCGCCCGCACCGGCACGAACGGGGCGAGCCAGAGGCGGTCGGGCGCGGCGGGAGGGCCCGGCGCGAGGAGGACGTCGCAGACGTGGTCCTCGTCCGGGCCGGGGAAGGCGAGGACGCGCGCGGACAGCCCGAGGGCGCCCGCGCACAGGACGACGTTCTCGACCGCGGCCCCGAGCGCGAGGTACGCCGCGCGGTGCTCGAAGTCGAGGAAGGAGGCCGATCGCGCGCGGTCGTGGAAGCACTGCAGCCGCGCGGGGGCCGACCACACGAACCGCCACGGCTGGCAGTTGCCGCCCGAGGGCGCGGCGGCGGCGGCGGCGACGAGGCTCCGCACGAGCTCCGCCGGAATCGCACCGGCCCCCGGCTCCGGCCGTGGGGCCGGCGCGGCGGCCGTCTCGACCGCGACCGGCCCGCTCACGGCCGGCCCGGCCGCGGCCGGTCGGGCCGTGCCGGGCCTTCGGCGTCCCGGACGAGCTGGTGGACGTCGACGTGGAAGCGCCCCGAGGTCCGCAGCTCGCCGAGCAGCATGCGGCGGACCGCGTCGGCCGCGACCGCGCCGCCGAGCATCGCGCCGGAGCCGAGCTGGGGCCAGCTCGAGATCGTCTGGTCGATCTCGACCAGCGACGCCGCGAGGCGCGGCGACATGTCTCCCAGGATCCGCAGGACGAAGGGGACCTTGTCCTTCGTCGGCAGGCCTTTCAGCGCCCCGGCCCGGACCGGGCCGACGAGGCCGTGCAGCACCTCCCGGTCCGGCTCCAGGTCGAAGCGCTCGACGTCGAGCATCCCGCGGTCGTTCGTCTCCATGACGACGGGGATGCGGCGCCTTCGCGCCTGCTCCCGCAGGAGGACTTTCATGTAGAGGTCGTCGCACTCCTCGACGAGGACGTCGATCGTCCGCCCGCCCGCGAGAAAGGCGTCGATCGAGTCCTCCGACAACCCTTCGGGGAAGACCTGGACGTCGAGGTACGGATCGACCTCGAACAGGTGCCGGGCGGAGAGGACGGCCTTGTTCAGCCCGAGGTCGCCGACCCCGCAGGTCAGGCGGTTCAGGTTGGAGAGGGCGAGGCGGTCGAAGTCGGCCAGCCGGTAGGCTCCGGCGCAGCCTTCGAGCGCCATCGTCATCGCGGCGGCGTGCCCCACCGACAGGCCGACCACTCCGACCGTGCGGGTCCGCAGCCGCTCCTGCTCCTCGGCCGTGATCTTGTAGCGGTTGCGGCTGGCCCGCACCTCGCGGTACTCCGTCGGGGGGAGCACCTGGACGAGCTGCCTCCGCCAAGGGAAGTGGACCCAGCACCCGTACTCGTCGGGCGCCCGGCCGTCGAGGCGGGCCAGGACCCGCCGCCGCCGCTCCTCCCCGTCCGCCCTGACCCGCGGGTCGCGGCACTCCTCGAGCTCCTCGAGCTGGGAGAGGATGGTGCTGCGCACCTCGAGGTCGGCCTCGCGGGCGAGGAGCTCGGCGAGCGCCGGCCGCTCTTCGACGGATCCCGCCCGGTAGAGGCCGGGCGTCCAGGCGGCCGCTCCTCCCGCCTCGCGGGCGAGGCGCGCGCGCAGGGCGCCGCCGTGCGGCTCAGTGTCCATCGTGAGAGCCCTCCGTGCGCGTCCGGTCCGGGTCGGCCTCTCCCGACGGCTCGCCCCGGACCTCCTGGGTGCGGGCCTCGAGCACCTCGTCGACGTAGGCGGCCCACGCCGGCAGCAGCTCGCGCGCGGCGACCCATCGAACGCCCTCGGAGACGAGGCAGCCGTCCCTCCCGGCCGTCGCGCGCATCTCCTCGTCGGTGGCGAAGACGATGAACTCCTGAACGCCGCGCGAGCGGTACGACTCGCGCGTGGCGGCGAGCAGCGCCGAGCAGAGCGGGCCGCGCCCGGCGAGGGCGGGCCCGGCGAGGGCGGGCCCCGGGCGCAGGACGAAGAGGCGGCAGCTGTTCAGGAGGCCGAAGACGTTCACCCCCTCGCTCCCGCTCTCCTGCACCGCGACGCCGGCGATCCCGCTCTCGTCGCGGGCCACGAGAAGCCGCCGGACGAGGCCGGCCGGGTCGGCCGGGGAGAACGAACGGAGGTCGATCTCGCCGGGGCCGTACGCGTAGGCCTCGACCTCCAGCGCCGGGAGCCGCTCGGCGAGGCGCTCGGCAATCCACGGGAGCTCGGCCTCCGTGGCGTCCGAGACCTGAAAGCGGCGCGCGCCGGCGGGGAGCGGGGCGGGGTCGCCCGCGGTCCGGCACTTGTAGAGGGCGTACTCGTCGTAGACCGACGGCGCGCCGGGCGGGAGCGAGCGCACGAAGCCGCCGTAGAGGAGGTCCGTCCAGCGCTTGTCCTTCTGGACGAAGAGGGCGAAGAAGCGTCCGTCGATCTCGCGGGCGAGGAGGCGGAGGAGCGCGGCGTACAGCTCGCGCGCGAGATCCAGCACCGCGCCGTGGCGCCGCCGGGCGTCCTTGTCGACGCCCAGGCTGTGGAGGAGCCAGGTGCTCGGATAGAGGCGGCTCGTGGCGAACGTGCCGGCGGCGCGCGCGCCTTCCCGGAGCACGATCAGGTGGCCCGGCAGCGCGCGCGGCCACGACCACTGGTCGAGGAAGCGGCGCTCGAGCCGCGCTCGATCCTCCTCGCGCGTCCACAGGTCGAGGTACCCGGAGGAGTCCAGCATGTCCCACGCGGTTCGCGCGAGAGGGCCTTCGGCCGACGTGCGGGGGCAGGCCTTCGCCAGCACGTAGCTTTCCCATCGCAGGCGGTCCTCCCGGGACAGGAAGTCGCGGAACTCGATGCCGCAGAAGAGGCCGTCGCCGTCGCCGGGCGCCACCCGGCGCACGACGGCCGTCCCGACGACGGGACCCGAGGGCAGCTCCACGCGCGCCTCGTCCAGAAGGTCCCCGGGGAGGAACGCGTCGATCTGCTCGCTCACCGGGAACGACAGGCCGCGGTCGGAGAGGTCCTCGATCGAGCGGGGCCGCGGACGGCCGCCGAGGCGCCGGTCGAGGACGAGGACCGCCGCGCCGTCCCCTTCGCCCGCCGCGATGCGTCGCGACTCACGGAAGCCGGCCTGGATGAGCTCCTCCGGAAAGGAGGTGGTCACGCGCCGGTCGCGGCGAGCGAGGACGACGGCCGAGAAGAGCGCGACCGCGCCGGGCCCCGGAAGGAGAAACGACAGCGAGGAACGCTCGGGCAGCGCCGAGGGTTCGTCGACGACGAACTCGAGCCTCGCGTCGCGGGTGATCGAGATCAGTCGGAGGCGGGCCGGCAACGGCTGGATCCCGTCGTAGACGCCGAGGGCGCGCCCCTCGTGGAGCCCGCGCAGTCTCAGCAGCGAGAGGATCCGGGCCGGATCGCGGATCCGCAGCAGCGGCCCGGGCGAGTCCCAGACCCGGCCGAGGCCGCGCTGCCGCCGGATGAACTCGGGCCGCAGGAAGTCCGCGAGGAGGCGGGCGTCCTCGCGCGAGAGGTCTTCGAGCCTTATTCCGAGCGCCAGGCCTTCGACGTCTCGCAGGGCCTGCCGAACGATCTCGAACCGGGCGGCGAGGGTCGACCGGTCCGCGAACCGCAGGCGGCCCGTCGATCCCAGGCTCCCGATTCCCTCCGGCGGAACGAGGAGTCTCGCTCCGTCCGCGCTCAGGTCGAGAACGGGCACGGCTCGCCCGCCGGCCTCGAGGACCGCCGCGCCCGGGAGGAGCGAGACCCGGCCGGAGGCGCGCTTCTCCGGCCTGGCCGGCTTTCTGTCGGCGGCCCCTCTCGCGCCCAGGCCATCCCTCTCGGTCATGGATCGATTCTGTTGTGGATACTAACCGATCCGGGCGGCCGGAGGCCAGCCCGAAGCCGAGTGGTGCGAGGGGGCCGGCGGACGTCGCCGAGAGCCTCCTACTCGTGGAAGCCCGTCGCCGTCCGGTCAGGCAGCGCGTCCCGCACGGCCCGCGCGAGCTGGGAGGACGTGAACGGCTTCTCCAGGAGGCGCGCACCGGCCGCGAGCGGACAGGAGTCGCCCGCGGTCTGGCCCGTCACGAAGAGGACCCGCAGATCGGGCTCGCTCCTGCGGAGCCGGCGGAGGAGATCCTCGCCGTTCATCTCCGGCATCACCATGTCGCTCAGGAGGAGGTCGATCGACCGGGGAGACTCGCCCTCGAAGACCTCGATCGCCTCGGACGGCCGCGAAGCCGCGAGCACCCGGAAGCCCATGTCCGAGAGTGCGTCGGCCAGGACGGCCCGGACGTCCTCATCGTCCTCGACCAGCAGCACGCGCCGCGGAGGCGCTGGGTCGGACGCGTCGCTCGCCACCAATGAGACTCTCTCCTCCCGGATCCACACCGTATACACGCCTCGTGCCAGACGGCGGCGCCGTCTCCCCGCCGACCGGCAGCGGTCGCCGGTCGAAGGTGCTCAGGGGCTTCCGGCCGCTCGCCCGGGTCACCCCGAGCTCGCGAGCGCCCGAAGAATCCAGCCGTCGGACGGACGTGTGTCCGGAATCCCGTCGCCCCACGCGCGGCCGCCGAACGCCCTTCGCGCGCTCCGGATCAGAGGACCTGGATCTCGGGGTCCACGTCCCGCTTCCAGGCGAGGAGGCCGCCGCGGAGGTTGACCACGCGCGCGAAGCCGGCCTCGCGCATCAGGACCGCGGCGCGCGCCGAGCGGACGCCGGAGCGGCACTGGAGGACGTAGGTCGCGGTGCGGTCGAGCTCGCCGAGCGTCGCGGCGAGCGACCCGAGCGGCACGAGGCGCGCGGCGCCGAGGCGGCCCGCGGCCCACTCGTGCGGCTCGCGGACGTCCAGGACCGTGAGCGGCTCGCCGGCGTCCAGCCGTCGACGCAGCTCGGCCGGGCCGATCTCGTCCCCGGACGCGGCGACGCCACGCGTCCCTCCGCACAGCGCGGCGTAGTCCTGGAGCTCCGTGATCGTCGCGGCCGGCGAGCACAGCGGGCAGCTCGGATGCCGGGGAACCTCGACCTCCTCGAAGCGCATCGCCAGCGCGTCGTAGAGGAGGAGCCGGCCGAAGAGGGGCTCGCCGACCCCCAGCAGGATCTTGAGGGCCTCCGTCGCCTGCAGGCTGCCGACGACGCCCGGCAGCACGCCGAGGACGCCGCCCTCCGCGCAGCTCGGGACGAGACCGGGCGGCGGCGGCTCCGGGAAGAGGCAGCGGTAGCAGGGCCCGCGGTCCCGCCAGAAGACACTCGCCTGTCCCTCGAAGCGGAAGATCGAGCCGTAGACGTTGGGCTTGCCGAGGAGGTAGCAGGCGTCGTTCGCGAGGTAGCGCGTCTCGAAGTTGTCGGTGCCGTCGAGGACGACGTCGTAGCGGGCGACGAGCTCGAGCGCGTTCTCGCGGGTGAGCGCCGCCGCGTGGCCCTCCACCCGCACGTGGGGATTGAGCGCCTCGAGGCGCGCCCGCGCGCTCTCCAGCTTGGGCCGTCCCACCCAGGCGGAGTCGTGGAGCACCTGCCGCTGGAGGTTGCTCTCGTCCACGACGTCGAAGTCGACGAGGCCCACGCGGCCGACGCCGGCCGCGGCGAGGTAGAGCGCGGCCGGCGACCCGAGGCCGCCCGCCCCGACCACGAGCGCGCTCGAGGCCTTGAGCCGCCGCTGGCCCTCGGCGCCGACCTCCGGGAGAGAGAGGTGCCGCGCGTAGCGCGTCACTTCGTCCGGGCCGAGAGCGCCGTCGTCCCGCATCGCCGTCCAGTAACTCAGCCCGCGCGCCGCCTGTCAACCGCCCGGCCTTGATCGCCGCGGCGGTCGGTGGTCTGATGCTCCGACCCGCTCATACCGACAGCAGAGAGGCAGGCGGCCCCGGCGCGCGCGAGCGCGCGGAAGGAGAGCTCATGGCGCGCGCGATGCTGCTCGTGGCGACCCGGAAGGGCGCGTGGCTCTTCCGGGGCGACGCGGCCCGGCGGTCGTGGACGGTGGACGGCCCGCACTTCCTCGGCCACGTCGTCAGCCACCTCGTCCTCGACCCTCGCGACCGGCGCACGCTCCTGGCCGCGGCGAAGACGGGGCACCTCGGGCCCACGGTCTTCCGCTCGACGGACTTCGGGCGCACCTGGAAGGAGGCGACCCGGCCGCCCGCCTTCTCGCGCAGCGACGGGCGCGCGGTCGACCACACGTTCTGGCTGACGCCCGGCCACGCCTCCGAGCCCGGTGTCTGGTACGCGGGCACGTCCCCGCAGGGGCTCTTCCGCTCGGAAAACGCGGGGGCGACGTGGGAGCCGCTCGCCTCCGTCAACGAGGACCCGCGCTACCGCGAGTGGATGGGCACCGTCCAGGACGGCACGCCCGACGGCCCGAAGCTCCACTCGATCCTCGTCGACCCCCGCGACCCGGCGCACCTCTACTTCGGCATGTCGGGCGGCGGCGTCCACGAGTCCCTCGACCGTGGCCGCTCGTTCGCGCCGATCGTGTCGGGCATGGAGGTGGTGGAGGGCTTCGACCCGGCCGTCGTGACGTTCCACGACCCGCACTGCGTGCGCCTGTGCCCGAGCCGACCCGACCGGCTCTACCAGCAGAACCACTGCGGGATCTACCGCCTCGACCGGCCCTCGACCGAGTGGGTGCGTGTCGGCCGGAGCATGCCGAAGCGCACGGGCGACATCGGCTTCCCGATGGTCGTCCACCCGCGCGACGCGGACACCGCGTGGGTGCTGCCGATGGACGGCACGACGGTGTGGCCGCGCACGAGCCCGGGCGGGAAGCCGTCCGTCCACGTCACCCGCGACGGCGGCCGCACGTGGAAGCGGCTCGACGCGGGCTTCCCGAGGAGCCAGGCGTGGTGGACCGTGAAGCGGCAGGCGATGAGCGCCGACCGCGGCGCGCCGGTCGGGCTCTACTTCGGCACGACGAGCGGCGAGCTGTGGGGGAGCCGGGACGAGGGCCGCCGATGGACCTGCCTCGCCCGCCACCTGCCGGAGATCTACGCCGTCGAGACGGCGGACCGGGCCTGAGGCGGGCTCCCCCTTGAAGGTCATCGTCCCGACCCCGCTGCGCTCCTACACCGGCCGCCGGGAGGTGGAGGGGGAGGGCGCGACACTCGACGCCCTGCTGCGGGACCTCGACCGGCAGTACCCGGGGCTGCGCTTCCGCGTGGTCGACGAGCAGGAGCGCCTGCGCCCGCACGTCCGGTTCTTCGTGAACGGGAAGGCCGTCCTGGATCTGTCGCATCCGCTGCGCGCGGGCGACGCCCTGGTGATCGTGCCCGCGCTCAGCGGCGGCTAGCTCTCCGCCCGCCCCTCGGCCGGGGCCGGGCGGTCGAGCGCCTCGCGCACCGCCCGGCCGAGCCGCTCGCGGTCGAAGGGCTTCTCGAGGATCGGCGGGGCGTCCTCCGCGACGAGGTGATGCCGGACCGACTCGTCCGTGTAGCCGGAGACGAGGAGGACCTTGAGCGACGGGCGCTCGGCGCAGAGGCGGCGCGCGAGCTCGCCGCCCGACAGGCGCGGCATCACGACGTCGGTCAGCAGGAGGTCGATCCGCTCGCGGGAGGCCTGGGCCACCACGAGCGCGTCCTCGCCGTCGGCCACCTCGAGGACGCGGTAGCCGAGGCCTTCGAGGATCTCCCTCGTCACTCGCGAAGGGCGTCCGTGTCCTCCACGAGCAGGATCGTCTCGGTGCCGCGGATCGGCGCGGCCCGGGCCGGCTCGTTCGCGGCCTCCGCGGCCGGCTCGTCCGCCCGGGGCAGGTAGATGCGGAACGTCGTCCCGTGCCCCGGCTCGCTGTAGACCCAGACGTAGCCGCCGCTCTGCTTGACGATCCCGTACACGGTCGCGAGGCCGAGGCCCGTGCCCTGGCCGTGCGGCTTGGTCGTGAAGAAGGGCTCGAAGATCCGGCGCTGGGTCTCCGCGTCCATGCCGATCCCCGTGTCGGAGACGGCGAGCATCACGAAGGGCCCCGCCTGCGCGGGCGGGTGGATCGCGGCGTAGCCGTCGTCGAACGTCGCGTTCGCCGTCTCGAGGACGAGGACGCCGCCCTTCGGCATCGCGTCGCGGGCGTTCACGACGAGGTTCATCACGACCTGCTCGATCTGCACCGGGTCGGCGCGCACCAGGCCGAGGTCGGGCGCGAGGTGGACGTCGATGCGGACGTCCTCCCCGACGATCCGCAGCAGCATCTGCTGCATGTCGGCGAGCTCCGCGTTCAGGCTGAACGCCCGGGGCTTCAGCACCTGGCGCCGGCTGAAGGCGAGGAGCTGCCGCGTCAGCTTGGCCGCCCGCTCGGCCGCGCCGAGGACCTCGTCGACGCGCCGCCCGAGCGGGTGATCCGGGCCGAGCCCGGCCCGGACGAGCTGGCCCTGGCCGAGGATCACGCCCAGGATGTTGTTGAAGTCGTGAGCCACTCCGCCGGCGAGGCGGCCGATGCCCTCGAGGCGCTGCGAGAGGAAGAGCATCGCCTCGGCCGTCTTGTGCTGGGTCACGTCCTGGATCGTCCCGAACATCGCGACGATCCGCCCGCCGTCATCCCACCGCAGCTCGCCGCGGCCGTGGACCCAGCGGACCTCGCCGTCGCACCGCCGCACCACCCGGTACTCCCGGTCGAAGGTCACGCCGCGCCCGATCACCTCCCTCGCGAAGTAGGCCGCCATCTCGTCGCGGTCGTCCGGGTGGACGAGCGACTGCCATCCTTCGATGTCGCGGCCGAAGTCGCCGTCGATCCCGAAGATCTGGTCGAGCACCTGCGAGGACGTCCAGCGGCCGGCCGAGATGTCGAGGTGGTAGGTGCCGAGCCTCGCGACCTTCTGCGACTCCTCGAGGAAGCGCGCGCTCTCGAGGGCGGCGCGCTCGGCCGAGGCCCGCGCCGCGCGCTCGGCCGCCGCGGCGAGGCGTGCCCCGTGGGCGCGGCGGGCGAGCGCGAGCGCGGTCGCGACGGCCGCGAGGAGAGCGACCAGGAGCGCGGCGGTCTGAGGATTGGGCAGGCTGGGCACCGCTCTCTACCGTCCGGCAATCTAGCACTTCGGTACCCATAGTGAATACAGAATATGAGCAATGAGATTGGCGCCGGATTGCGGGCGCCACGGTCGGCGACCGGAGGCTCCGCCTCAGCGCGGCGGTGCCGTGGTCCGACCGGGATCGAGCCGCTTCAGCACGAACTTCTCCCACGCCCCGATCTCGGCGCTCACCGCGGCCAGGTAGCTCTGCTCGTCGAGGCCGGCTCGCACGTACTTGCCCGTGTGGATCGCCTGGAGGGCGATGCGGCCCCCGTAGCCGAGGTCGACGAGCCGGAACGTCTCCAGCACGTCCGCCCGCGGGCTCGCGGCGGCCATCCGCTGGCGGCCGCCGTCCTGCACGCCGATGCGCACGTACTTTCCGCTCTGCGCGCTCCTGAGGGCGACGAGGCCGCGGCCCAGGGTGACGACCTCGAACGTCTCCCACGCGCCGGCCCGCTCGCTGGTCGCGGCCAGCATCGAGAGGGGCCCGAGGCCCGCCCGCACGTAGCGGTTGGACTCGGCGGAGACGAGGGCCGCCCGGAAGGGAGGCTCGACCGACGGCTCCGCGTTCGCGACGTGCTCGAACGACTTCGTGCCGCCGTCCCAGCGGAACTCCTCGCGCGTCCCCGCGTGCCGCGAGAGAGACAGGACGCCGAGGTGGATGCGGAAGACGTCGAGCGACATCCAGCCGGTGTCGAACGTGTGCGAGACCCAGTCGTAGCCCACCGTGACCTCCGCCTTGACCTGCGGCGTCACCGAGAGGTCGACGCTGTACGCCGGCCGGCGGAGGACGATCCCGAACGGCTCGTCCGCCCTCGCCGCACCTCGCGCGGGCTCGAGCGCCGGCAGCAGGAAGTCGACCGGCCGCGCGGCGGCGTCCGCGAAGCGCAGGTGCTGGAGGCCGAGAGGCCGCCCGCCCACGAACGGCTGGGCGTCGAGCTTCACCGTGCCCCGGCCGTCGAACTTGAGGCCGATCTGGGCGAAGCCCGAGACGGCGCCCCAGTCGAACGTCGTGCCGGTGAGCGACGGCGGGATCTCCAGCCGGAAGTACGCGTCCGGGTCGCGGCCGAAGGGCGGCTTGAAGTCCTGGCCGAGGTCGAACCCGGCGACGTCGCGGGTCGGCACGTGCACGATGTCCATCCACAGCGCGCGGAACTTCATTCCCCAGCCGAAGCCCGCCTCGCACACCGCTTCCTTGCCGCCGAACGACTGCCCGCGCAGGCCGACCTCCTCGTAGAAGGCCGCGTCCGCGTCCAGCGTGGTCGCGGTCAGGCTGGCCCGCGCCGGCACGACCTGATCGCCTCGATCCTTCACGAGCACCTGCGTCGGGCTGACAGCGCCCGTGATCGCGATCGGGATTCGCAGGCCGAATCCGTAGTGCCCCCGCAGGGTCAGCCGGAAGAAGCCGCTCGGGAAGCGCCATCGCCTCTCCCATTCCCAGGCCTTGCCCTTCGTGAAGCCGGCGAGGAAGTGCGTCTCGAAGCGGGCCGACCCGCGGACGACCACGGTGGCGGGCACGGTCGCCGGCTTCGGCGGCGCCTCGGCGCGCTCGTCCTCGCGGTCGGCGGCCTCGGCCGTCGCCGCGCCGAGACGGCCGGTCATCGGCCGGAGCCGGTCGTAACGCACCACGCCGTTCTCGACCTCGGGGCGGACGAGGCCGGCGGGAAAGACCTTCGGCACCATCAGCGTGTCAGCCACCTCGAGCGTTCCCTTGCCCTCGGCGACGGCGCGCAGGAGAGCCTCCTCGCCGCCCCCGGCGTACGCCTGCCGCAGGGGATCGTCGGCCGGGAGCATCGGCAGCTCGTCGCGCAGGAACGCGTCGAAGCCGGGGAGGCTCTCGGGCCGGAGGCTCGCGCGCGACAGGGACGGCGGCGCCGCGGCCTTGCCGCGGTACGCCCGGAAGGCCGGCGACTCGCGGGAGAGGCGGTCCGGGTCGGAGACGGTCAGGCGGGTGACCTGGACGATCGCGTAGGCGTCGTCGAACTCGACGACCTCGTCTTCGACGGAGACGGGGCGGGCGAGGACGCCCCGCATCGAGGCGGCGCGGCGGGCCTCGGCCGCGAGCGCGTCCTGGCCGGCGGCGACGGCCCGCACGAGCTCGCCGAGCGTCGCGGAGCGGCCGTCCTCGAGCGTGACGCGACGGCTCGCGAAGCCCTGGGCGAGGGTGCCTCGGCCGAGCGCCGTCTGCGAGTCGAGCCGGCGGAAGAGGGCCGACTCCTCGTCGAGGCTCGCGAGCAGCGGCGAAGCCTGCGTCGCGGCGAGGTTCCGCGCGGGCGCGCGCGAGGGGCGGATCGCCCGGGGCGAGAGGGGAGGCCGCTCCGCCTCGGCGGCGGGCGCCGCGAGCGCGAGAGCCGCGAGCCAAGGCAGGAGCCACGACGCGCGGAGAGCACGATGTGCCATGGAGCCTCCTCCCGGGGAGACGTGCGCGGGCCGCATTATGCGCCGCCCGGTCCGGTCCCGCGCCGCGGAGCCGCGCGGTCACGGGGCGCGGCGGGCGTACAATCGCGCCTGCGCGTGGACTGGGCTAGCCGCGACGCGGGACCCTCCAATGGCGCGACGGGCTCGACATCCACCGTGGCTTCGGATCGCGATCACCGCGGGCGCTCTCGCGGCCGCGGCTCCGCCCGCCCGCGCCCTCCACCCGGCGACACGCCTCTACCTTCCCCACGACGGCCTGCCTCAGCAGCGCATCACGGCCGTCTCCCAGGACGCGAGGGGCTATCTCTGGATCGGGACGCAGCGCGGGGGGCTCGCTCGTTACGACGGCCGCTCGTGGCTCGTGCTCGACACGGCGGACGGCCTGCCCTCGAACGACGTGCGGTGGCTCTCCCGCGCGCCCGACGGCACCGTCTACGTCGCGACGGCCGGGGGCTTCGGCCGCCTCGCCGGAACGCGCTTCGAGGAGCTCGCCCCCGAGCGCGAGAGCGCCGACCGTATGGTGCGGGTGCTCGAAGCCTCGACGGCCGGCCGGGTCTGGGTCGGTCGGCGGACGGGTCTCTTCGTGTGGTCGCGGGCCGAAGGACTGCGGCCCGTCGGCCTGGCCGGGCCGGACGGCCGCCAGCCGGACGTCGAAGGCCTCGCCCCGGACGGCGCCGGCGGCGTCTTCGTGGCCTGCGAACGCGGGCTCGCCCACGTCGGTCCGCCGCCCGCGTCGCCGGTCGACTGGGTGGGCGGCCTTCCGGCGGGGAGCCCGGACGTGGTCGTCCGGCGCCGCGACGGGACGCTCGCCGTCGCGGTCGACCGCGTCGGCCTCTTCGTCGGCGTGCCCGGCTCCTTCCGGCGGCTCGGCGACGAGGCCCAGCGGCGCGTGCTCTCGGTCTTCGACGAGGGCGACGCGCTCCTCGTCGGGACGAGCGGGGCGGGCGCCTACCGCTGCCGGGCGACGTGCACGCCTCTCCTCGGCGAGGACCTCGGCCCCGAGGGCATGGTGTTCGACATCTTCCGCGACCGCGAAGGGGTCCTGTGGTTCGCCACCGACGAGGGCCTCGGCAAGCGCGTGCCGTCCGCGTTCCGGACGTTCGACGCCGCCGACGGCTTCCCGGCGTCCGAGTGGCTGTACGGGATGGCCGAGACGCCGGACGGCGCGGTGTGGGTCGCGGCTTCCGGCGTCCGCGCCGTGCGCATCGGCGCGGACGGACGGGCGCGCGCGTTCGAGGCCGGACTGCCGAACACGCTGCTCACCCACGTCCTCACCGACCGCCGCGGCCGGCTGCTCGCCTGCACGCGGCGCGGGCTCTTCCGCCTCGCGGGCGAGCGCTTCGTGCCCGAGCCGCTTCCGGCCGCGGTGCCGACCGACCTCAACACCGCCCTCGACACGCCGGAAGGGCTCTACGTCGCGACGTGGAACGAGGGGCTCTACCTCGTGCGCGACGGCGCCGCCCGCCTCGTGGAGGCGCCGGTCGGGCGGATCGTCGAGGCCCTCGCCCTCCTTCGCGACGGCCGCGTGGCGTGCGGCGGCGCCGGCTTCGGGGTCGCCGTCCTCGACCGGGGCCGCGTGGCCGCGCGCTTCACGGCGCGCGACGGGCTGCCGTCCGACTCGGTGAACGGGATCCTCGAGGACTCGCGGGGCGCGCTCTGGGTCGCGACGGAGTCGGGGGCGTGGGCCCGCCGCCCGGACGGGACGACGCTGCGGCTCGACCGCGCGGCGGGCCTGCCCGGCAACTTCGTCCACTGGATCGCCGAGACGCCGGATGGCGCGACCTGGCTCGGGACGAACCACGGCGTCGCGCGGCGATCGGTGACCGGCCGGCTCGAGCGGTTCACCACCCGCGACGGGCTGGCCCGCAACGAGTGCTCGCCGGCCAGCGTCTTCGTGGACTCCCGCGGCCGGCTGTTCGTCGGCACCTCGGCGCTCTCCGTCTTCGAGGCCCGCCCCGCGCCGCCGGGCGTCGCGCCGCCGGTGTACGTCGAGGCCGGCTCCGGCGGCGACGCCCTCGCCGCGGCCGGCGTGGTGCGGGTCCGCGCGGGCCAGGGCGTTCTCCACCTGCGCTTCGCGAGCCCGTCCTTCGTCGACGAGCAGGCGACGCGCTTCCGCACCCGGCTCATCGGCCTGAGCGAAGGGTGGCGGGAGGGCGTCCCGGGCCAGGCCGAGACGACGTACGCGGCGCTCCCGGCGGGCGATTACCAGTTCGAGGTCACGGCGGCCGCGAGCGACGGCCGCGTCTCGTGGCCGGCGCGGCTCGACGTGGTGGTCGAGCCGCGCTGGTGGGAGCGGACCCCCTTCCGGGCCGGCCTCGCCGGCCTCGGGGCCTTCCTGCTCGCGACGGCCGTCCGACTGCGCGAGCGGGCGCACCGCCGGGCCGAGGCCCGGCTGCAGGCCCTCGTCGGAGAGCGCACCGCGGCGCTGCACGCGGCGAACGACCAGCTGACCACTCTCGCCGCCACGGACGAGCTCACCGGCGTCGCCAACCGGCGACGCGTCATGGAGGACCTGCGCCAGGCGATCGCGGTCGCGCGCCGGCAGCGGCTGCCGCTCGCGGTCGCTCTCGTCGACCTCGACGGCTTCAAGGCGGTGAACGACACGCACGGCCACCCGGCCGGGGACGACTGCCTCCGGTGGGTGGCCCGCGAGCTGCGCGCCGCGCTGCGCGAGACCGACCGCCTCGGCCGTCTCGGCGGCGACGAGTTCATGGCGGTCCTCCTCGCGACCGACGTCGAGGGCGCCGGCCGGGTCGCGAACCGCATGGCGAGCGGCGTCGTCGCGCGGCCGTGGAGGCTCGCCGACGGCCGCCGCGCCGAGCCCACGGTGACGCTCAGCATCGGCCTCTCGGCCCTGCGCGAGGGCGACGCCGGTCCCGAGGAGCTGCTCCACCGGGCAGACCGCGCCCTGTACGCCGCGAAGCACGGCGGGAAGGACCGCGCGGCCGTGGTGGAGTGAGAAGGGAGGACCGTGCAGCTCGATCCGAGGACGTTGGCGCTCTACACCGCGGCGATCGGGCTCGGCCTCGCGATCCTCACGCTCCTCTTCGGCCGGGTGCAGCGGACCTATCCGGGGTTCGACCACTGGGTTCTCGCCCTCGTCACGTTCGCGGCGGCCCTGTGCAGCGTGGCCCTCCGCGGGAGCGTCCCGGCCGCGGTCGTCCGCTACGGTCCTCCCGGCTTCGGCCTCGCCACGGTCTTCGCCATCGCGGGCGGCCAGGACCGCTTCTTCGGCGCCGCGCGCGGCCTCCGCCTTTTCCTCGTGGCCGGCGCGGCGGGCGCCGCGCTCACGCTCCTCGTCGAGGCGGCGGGACACGATCGCGCGGGCCAGGCGCTGGCCGCGGCGACGGTCGGGGCCCTCGTCGTCGCGGCGGCCTGGCGCTTCGTCCGCCTCGCGCCCGCGCGGCTCGCGGTGCCCGCCCGCTTCTGCGCCGGCGTCCTCCTCGTCCTCGGCGTGACGCGGCTGTGGCGGGCCTGGCTGTTCCTCGGCACCGGCCCGCGGTACGACGTGCTCGCCGCCTCGACCGCCTCGTCCTTCAACTACGCGGTGAACGCGGTGTTCGTCACGCTCTGGAGCTTCGCCTTCACGTTCCTGAACGCGGGCCGCGTCGCGGCCGAGCTCGAAGAGTCCCACGAGGAGCTGCGGCGGATCGCCGTGACGGATCCGCTGACCGGGCTCCTCAACCGGCGGGCCTTCTTCGACGAAGCCCGCTCGGAGCTCAGCCGCGCCCGGCGGTACTCCTTCTTCGTGTCGGTCCTCATGCTGGACATCGACCACTTCAAGCAGGTCAACGACCGCCACGGGCACGACGCAGGGGACCGCCTGCTCGCCGCCGTCGGCGCGGTGCTGCGCCGCGAGCTGCGCACGAACGACATCTGCGCCCGCATGGGCGGCGAGGAGTTCGCCGTCGTCCTCGTGCGCGCCGGCGCGGGCGACGCGGTCGCGGTGGCCGAGCGGCTGCGCCTGGCGGTGGCCGCGACCTCGGTCGCCGTCGGGGAGACCCGGGTGGCGGCCACCGCCTCGATCGGCACCGTGACGGCCGGGGGAGCCGCGGGCGAGCTCGACGAGCTCCTGACCCGCGCCGACAAGGCCCTCTACTCGGCGAAGCAGGGGGGCCGGAACCGGGTCGTCGCCGGCTGAGGGGACGGCGCTAGTCGTTCGACCACTGCCGCACGCCGAGGAGCCGGTCCGGCCCCGTGACGTACGGCAGCGTCTCGAAGGCGAGGGCCCCCTCGCCCTCGCCCGCCGCCAGCCGCGCCGCGGGGATGGCGATGCCCTGGCCCCGGCCCTCGCCGTCCACCGTGAACTCGAAGACCGAGAACGGGTACTCCAGCGAGCGCGCGCCCGTCCGGCTCTCGGCGAAGCCGATCGGGCGGTCCGTCACCAGCCGGACGAGCCGGCCGCGCGGCGTGTCCCGGACGGTCGCCATCGCCACCCGCCACGACGGCTCGCCCATGGGCGCGCTCGTGAGGATGTAGCCCGCGCGGGCGCGCCCCTTGCGGAACTCTCGCAGGAGCGCGGCCGGCCCGCCCTCCTGCAGCACGGAGTCGAGCCGCGCCGCCTCCTGCGGGCTCGTCCAGCTCTCGATGCGGAAGGTGACGGGCACGCTGCGGGTGCGGCTCTGCCGCATGTCCGACTGCTGCAGGAGCGTGGCCGTGAACGTCTCCGTCTCCGCGCCCGCGCGCGGAACCATCGTCGTCCCGATGCCCGCCGCGAGGGCGAGGGTGATCCAGCCGGCTCGTCTCATGGCGCCTCCTCCGCGGGCCTTCGTGAGGGCGGCCCGCCTTCTTCTCACTCTGATGTACGGCCTCCGGGAGGGCGTCGACGGGACAAAGCCTCTCGCGGATGGTGAAAGGCCGTGAAGGCGTGTCCAAAGGTCCTGAGGAGCGGCCGCCGCCGGGCCCGCGAGCGCGCCGTCGGCGGTGGTGGTAGTCTTACGCGCCTTCACCCTGAGATGAGACTCGTTCCTGACGGCCACCCCCGTGGCTCCGGTGGGCCGTGACCGCCCCGGGCCGGCGACTGTCCACCGCGCTGCGCGTGCAGCCCGGAGAGCACGAGCGGGTCGTCCTGATGCTCGCTCTCTCGCTCCTCTCGGTGGGAGGCGTGGTGATCACGGGCCAGATCGTGGCCCGCTCGCTCTTCCTGAGCGCCCTGCCGGCCTCCGCGATCCCGCTCCGCTTCATCGTTCCGCCCCTCCTCCTCGTCGCGGCGACCGCCGAGTACTCGAGGCGGCTCGGCCGGGAGCAGGCGGCCGGCGTCCGCGTCGCCGCCTGCCTGGCCCTGGCCGCGGTCGTCCTCGCCTGCCGGCTCCTGCTCGCGACGCCGCTGCGGGGCGAGCGCGCGTTCCTCCTCGTCCTCTTCTCGGTTCTCGAGATCGCCGGCAGCCTGGTGATGATCCAGTTCTGGACCCTCGCCGGCAGCGTCTTCGACGCCCGCGAGGCGCGGCGGCTCTTCGGGCTCATCTCCAGCGGGAGCGCCATCTCCAACGTGGCCTTCGGCCTCTTCCTCGGACGGCTGGCCGCGCACGTGTCCCCGGAGAACCTGCTGTGGCCGGTCGTGGCGAGTCTCCTCGGCTCGGCCGCGCTCGTGGCCCGCCTCGAGGGCCGCCACGTCCACCGGCCGCCCGCGCCCGCCGCCCCGAGGGCCGCCCGCGCCGTCCGGACGCCCGCTCCCGGGCCCCTCGCCGGCCTGCGCGACTCGCTCTCGTCGCCGCTCGTCGCCACCCTCGCCGGCCTCGCCATGCTCACCGCGGCCATCGCGAACGTCACCGACTACCAGCTCGACCTCGCCCTCAAGTCCGCGTTCGGCGGAAACGGCGCGGGCATGATCGGATTCCTCGCGAAGCTTCGCCTCGTGGCCGGCCTCGCCGGCCTCTTCGTCCAGGTGTTCGCCGCGGGCTGGCTGATGGAGAAGCTCGGCGTCCTCGCGGCGCTCGTCCTGCTGCCCTCGACGGTCGGTCTCGGCTCGCTCGCGATCCTCGCGACCGGGGGAGCGCTCTGGGCGGTCGCCCTGCCGCGCGCGGCCGACGTCGCCCTCAAGTACTCGGTCAACGACTCGGCCTTCAACCTGCTCTACCTGCCGCTCTCGCCCGACGTGCGCGGGCGCGCGAAGGCCGTCGTCGACGGTGTCCTCAAGCCGCCGAGCGTCGCGCTCCTGGGCCTCCTCTTCCTCGTCGTCGACCGCTTCGCGCGCGTGCCCTTCCTCTACTGGTCGGTCCCGGCTCTCGCCCTGACCGCCGCCTGGCTCACCGGCATCCTGCGGGCCGAGCGCCGCTACGTGCGCGCCCTCGCCGAGAGCATCGCGCTGCGCCGGATCGACCCCGCGCGGGAGCCGCTGGCGATCGCGGACGAGACCTCGCGCCGCGTGCTGGCGGCCGCCCTCGAGGACCCCGGCCCCGAGCGGGTGGTCCATGCCCTCACGCTGCTGCGCGGCGCCGCGGGGTCCGACTTCGGGCCGCAGGTCGGCCGCCTGCTGTCGCACGCGAGCCCGGACGTGCGCGCGGCGGCCCTCGAGCACCTCGCCGAGGCGCCGAGCCCGGCTCTCGGGGAGGCGGTGCGGGCCTGCCTCGCCGACGAGGCCCCCGGCGTCCGCGTGGCCGCGGTCCACGCCGTCGCGCGCCTGCACGGGCACCAGGCGGTCGCGGGCCTCGCCGAGCGCCTGTCGGACTCGAGCGTCGAGGTCCGCGGGGCCGCCGTGCTCGCCCTCGTGCGCGACGGGGGCCTCGGGGGATTCCTCCACGCGGGCGGCGCGCTGCACACGATGCTCGGCAGCGAGGATCCCGCGGAGCGGCGGGAGGGAGCGCGCGTCCTCGGCGCGCTCGGCGTCTCCTCCTTCTACCACCCGCTGCTCGAGCTCGTGGCCGACGAGGACCGCTCCGTGCGCCTCGCGGCGATCCGAGCCGCCGAGCGCGTCGCGTCCCCGGAGCTGCTGCCGCGGCTCGTGGACGCCCTCGCCGAGGCGCCGCTGCGCCCCGCGGTCACGGCGGCGATCGTGGCGTGCGCGGGCGGCGACCTGACGGCGCTCGCGGCGCAGCTCGCCGATCCCACCCGGCCGCGCGAGCTGCGCTGCCACGTCGCCCACGCCCTCTCGCGCCTCGGCCCGGGGGGGATCTCCGCCCTCCTCGCCCGGACCGACGATCCCGACGACGTGGTGCGCGGAGCCGTCCTGGGCGCGCTCGCCGCCGCCGGCGCCGGCTCGTCGGGATCGGCCGACCGGGGCCGGCTCCTCGCCTGCCTCGAACGCGAGACGCGCCTGGCCTACGAGCGGTGGCTTCGCCGGAACGACGTCCGCGCCTCCGGCCACGACCTGCC